>CAZUSH010000001.1:0-175774 GCA_964622705.1 uncultured Geobacter sp.
CTCTGGTTTGCAGCATGAGCGCCAAAGGCAACTGTTACGACAACGCCTGCGCTGAAAGCTTCTTCCACTCGATGAAGGTAGAAATCATTCATGGTGAGCGATTTGCCACCAGAGAAGAAATGCGCCAAACTGTTTTCGAGTACATTGAAATTGACTATAATCGCACCCGTCGCCATAGTGCGAATGGTTGATTGAGAACGACGCCTAAGCTGATTTAAAAAGCCCCGCCTGAATTATGGCGGGGCTTTTTAAATAAATATTTTTAGCTAAATTACGGTGTAGCCACCGACACTACATTCGTGTAAGCAACTGAATAGGCTAGCCTATTAACACTTCTTACCCGATAATAGTAAGTTGTACCAGGAGCTACTGTACTGTCTGTATAAGAAGTCAAATTTACCGTGTAGCGATATACACTCGTCAAATTGGTCGTGAAAGCACTGTCTGTAGCTCGCTGAATCTGGAAACCAGCCTCATTGTTAGCATTGTCTGTCCAGTTCAGTACCACCTGGGTAGGACTCGTTGCCGTAGCCGCCAATCCAGACGGTGCAGCTGGCACTGTCTGATTAATTACAAGACTCAACGTAGCTGTTGATGTAGCTGCAGCGCTGTCTTGAACCGTGACTCCTATCGAGAAGCTTGCCTTAACAGCTCCTGAAGGTATGACACTCGGTGCCGGCGTACCGCTGATCACACCAGTCGAGGCATTGATGGTGAGACCGCTCGGCAATCCAGTGGCTGACCACGTATAAGGGGCCATCCCGCCGCTAATCGCTACTGATGTGCTGTACGCTACGTTCACTCCACCAGAAGGTAACGATGTCGTGGTGATTCCAAGTGCTGAAGTCGTTACATTCGCCGTATTACTGAAAGTTGCTGAATAGGCTAGCGTATTAAGACTTCTTACTCGATAATAGTAAGTTGTACCAGGAGCTACTGTACTGTCTGTATAAGAAGTCAAATTTACCGTGTAGCGATATACACTCGTCAAATTGGTCGTGAAAGCACTGTCTGTAGCTCGCTGAATCTGGAAACCAGCCTCATTGTTAGCATTGTCTGTCCAGTTCAGTACCACCTGGGTAGGACTCGTTGCCGTAGCCGCCAATCCAGACGGTGCAGCTGGCACTGTCTGATTAATTACAAGACTCAACGTAGCTGTTGATGTAGCTGCAGCGCTGTCTTGAACCGTGACTCCTATCGAGAAGCTTGCCTTAACAGCTCCTGAAGGTATGACACTCGGTGCCGGTGTACCGCTGATCACACCAGTCGACGCATTGATGGTGAGACCGCTCGGTAAACCAGTAGCTGACCAACTAAATGGAGCTACACCACCGGCAGTGGCAATTGACTGGCTATACGCTACATTCACGCCACCATTCGGTAATGATGAAGTGGTGATAGTGACCGGTAGAATCGTCACACTCACCGCCGCAGACGTACCCGCAGCACCATTGCTTGCATAGGCTTTTGCCGTCAATGAATGGTTACCCGATACTGTCGCAACCCAGTTAAAAGTATAGGGGGCATTCGTATCTGTTTTAAGCAACATTGAGCCATCATAAAACTCAACCTTAGAAATCGTCGTACCATTTGGAGCTGTAGCGGTAGCAGCTAGCGGGACAGACGTATTGGGTGCATACACGGTTCCGTTCGTCGGGCTTGTCAACGAAACAGTCGGCGGTTCAACCGTTGTAAGTGAGACAATGTTGGATTGAGGCGAACTCCCTGCGGCATTGTAAGCCACAACAGCATATCTATAGGTTGTACCGGCATTTGCCGTGGTGTCGGTGTAGCTTGTTGCATTGGCCAATGCCGTCCCAATCGGAGCAAAACCAGTACAGTTTGTACCGGTACAACGCTGCATCTCAAAGCCTATTTCATTTTTGGGATTACCCTTCGTCGTAGCCGACGCTGCTGGTGTAGGGTCTATCCAAAACAAAGTCACGTTATTCTGAGCACTGTTTGTAATAGAAAGGGTACCCGGAGCATCCGGTACAATCTTGCTACTGTTAAGACTGATCGGACGCATCATATCCTGTTCCTCGTGGGAGAGGATATGGCAGTGCCAGACGTACTCATCACCAAAGTTATAGACCTGGTTGTTGTCCAGGATGGTCTTGGCCTGACCTGCATCGGGTCCGCTGGTCTGCAGGTTAGTGAAGCCTTGGGTAGTGTTATCTGGCAGACCAGGGGCCAGCTTGCGTATGCTGTTTGGCAGGCCGAACGGTAGTTGCGGCGCGCGGGGACGCAGGGCAACGATGGTGTCTTCCAGCGGGCTGACGCGCAGGGTTTCTTTCCAGCCGCGCTCGCTGTCATCCGGCATCCGCTTGAAGCCATCCCAGCCAACCCGGTTGATGAGTTGGACATCAAAGAGGTGGAAGTGCATCGGGTGGGTGTCCACACCGTTGTGAGTAATCTTCCAGATCTGTACCTGACCATCATCAACGATTTCGGTAGGTGGATCAATGTAACCCTGCATCACGAAGGTCTGGTTCAGGTTCGTGGTCAGAGGCACTTCCACCCCCAATCTTGCGCTCATACGACCGTAGTCATCATACACCGCCCCCATTTCATCGTGAATGGCCTTGGGCTGCATCGGCGTTGCCGTAGCTACACCACTGCCGATGGTGCTGGGGTCATAATACTTCAGGACGTTATCGCCGATCTCGGACACACCCCAGTTGGGTGCTTTAAACGGGAAGGTTACCCCATAGGCGTCGTTATAATAGGTTTGGCCTACTATTACCGGGTGCTGAGCTTTTTCAAAGACACTCTGCCCGCCGGTGGCGGTCGATTTTACAAACTCTTTCTGCAGGTTGGGTAGCACAGACGAGGCATATTCAGTACAGCTACCTGGGTTGACCTTGATCTGCATGACCGTACGGGTATTGGGGCTGTAACCGGGGATGACGCCCGGATGGCCGCCCACATCCGTCAGATCGGGAGAGCCGGTGTAGTAATCGTTGTTTGCCACTGCGGCAGGATAGGCGGCCGGTGCATCGTTGTACATGATCAGCGTCTTGCCTGCATATTTACAGAAGTCCACGATTGCATCGAAGCGTTCTGCAGGCCCAAGGCGCATGGTGCCGTCAATTACGTTACCAACGTTGAAGAGGGTCGGATCCAGCACGTAGGTTAAAGGGAAGTTCGGCAGGATGGCCGGTTTTGACAGGAACCCGCCTTCAGTGCCGATCTGAACCCAGCTTGGACCGGCAGTGGTCGGGTCGGGCACACCGCCTTCGCGGCTGTCAACCGGCAGGTCACCGGTTTTCCCGATGGCGGCATATTCAGGATAATTAACCGCCGGCACCATGGCAACTTCAGTACCAGCCTGGGTATCACAACTAAGCGCCACCGTACCGGTTCCCGCGGCCGAGCTTGTGACCAGCAGACCAGTAAAGGTCAGGGGTCCGGCAGTATAGTGGGAACCATAATTGTCGATCCTGATGCCAGTAACAGCGCCGCTACCATCAACAGCGGTGACTGATATTTCAGCATTTTGCGGATATTTGTGTGTGCTGTCGATGGCCAGGTGATTGCCCTGCAAGGCCAAGGTATCGCCAACCGCAAAACCGCTGCCACCGCTGGTAATGCTACAACTCTTGATAGTTGTTGTGGCCTCGTAGAGCTGCAGGTTGAAAAAACGGTCATGGGCGCCATTCAGCATCCTGATCCGGTAGGCCTTGGGATCAACCGTCAAGCTTGGGTAGGCGGTACCATTGACCAATACCGTATCCATAAAGGCTTCGGCCACCCAGGACGGGTTGGGAGTCTTGGGCATATTTGACGGCTCAAAAGCATGCTCGGTAACACAACCCGGTGCCGTTGGGCCCATGTCGCAAGCCGGATCATAATAGGGGTTGGGGGTTAACTGATAGGGGATGCCGGTTGTGGGGGGCCAGAACCACAGACCATACACCCAGCGCCCCATCGGGTTGACACCGGTGATATCGGCCGGGTTTTCAGCCGGCATGTAGACGTGGGGCCACCACAAATCACCGTTTACCGGGACTTTCGTACCGTTGCCATTATCCGCACCGGTGCCCCAGGCCCAAGTCGGGTCAAGCTGGCCGATCGTGGCGGGGTTAACAAAGCCCTTATCCATGATGATCAACGGGATCTCACCACCCATGGCTATTGTGCCATCGGTTTTGGTGCCGGGAATGAGGTCGCGGTCAATCAGATCCTGTTCTACGGCATCCCTGATCATATACCCGGCAACTTCACCGGCATATACATTCAGACGTGTCAGCCCAACTGCATGATCGTGGTAAAACATCAAGCGGGCACTTTGCTGGTTGGTGTAGTAATAGGTAATCGCGCCATCACCGGGGTCCGGCATGTCAGGCACGTTTTGTGTGCTTGCACCTTTTTTGTATGGCGTAACCTCCCCGGCAGGGACAACCCACTGATGCGGGGTACCATCACTGATCCAAGGACTCAAGCCGCCATGCAAGTGGATCAATGCCCTGTTTTCCGGATAGCTGGCACAATCAGGGCCATTTTCCTTAAAGGGAATTGACGCACCGGGAACATCCACAAAAGAGCAGGCCGTTCCATCGGCCTTCAAGGGGCCACGTCCCGCACTCATCAGGGTTGTATCAACCGGCAGGAACAGTTTACCCGCATCACCTGTCGGCAGATTGTTGACCAGCTTGATACGAACCGGCCGGTCTTTTTTGGCCACAATGATCGGCCCCAGGAAATGAGGCTTTGCGGGTGGGTTGACCGTGTTGGCGGCGTTTGTACACGGGTTTGCCTGTTGCAAAGCCGGATCGGTGCAGGCAGATGTGTTGGTACCGCTATTGGTCTGATGGTAGCCGCGCAGTGTGGTGGGACCAAGGTCAGAGTGCAACTGTTCCTTATACTCAACCACCTCGATCTCATAGTAGTCTGAGCCTGGATAGGTCACGATATCCGGAACCGCTACGGGCAGGCATTGCCCCAGGTCGTTTGTGGTGGCACAGCCCAACGGCGGAAGTGTGTTAACGAATTTCCGCAGTGACGGGCTCAGGTTCCAGTTGGGCGTACTCCCAAACACGTCCGGCACCAGATAACCGTTGTCAAAAAGCGGCGTTGCTGCAGCACCGGGGTAGGTGGCTGCATTTTTCCCAGGCGGAACATAAGCCGGGGTCGCGTGCCCCAAGCCCACCATTCCCACCGTCAGCAACAGGGTGATGATCACCAGTGTTGCAATATTTTGGTATAGCTGTCTCATACCTGACCTCCTCGCTGGTAGCCTAAATCTGTAGCAGGCAGCACATCATCGCGTCTGCTGCTGAACTCCACTTTTTCGTTTTTCGGCCTTGCGCACCTTGGCGGCCTTGCGGGCTTCCGGCGAAACACCTTTGCGTGCGGCTGCGGCATCAAGCCTCATATCGTCGGTAATCCGCTTTTTGGGCGCAACCTTATGCGGATTCGGGCCTTCCAGACGCTGAGCCCAGAGATCGCCGGACAAGCCCAGGGTAACCATCAACAGCAGCACAAAGAGCAAAGATCTGTGGTAGTTCATATACGTTCCCTCCTTTTCGGGATCACGGTTTTGACCAGGTTTTCTGCAGGCAGTCGGCTACCTGTCAAATCGTTTTGGTCAACTTTTAGCACCATCCATGCCAACAGACTAATACGTGTAATTTCAAAAACTTAAACACAGATACAACTACCACGTCTCAAATAAAGACCACTTCAGTCTCAATGTGAGACCCTTCGACTGAGACGGTCATTTCTGAGCAGCACACACTGGCAAAAAGCTCTGATCGCATATGGTGAGCAGGATTATTGCTGGCTAAACAAACTATGCCGGACATAACGACAACGGCCCACCCCCTGACCGGGAATGAGCCGTTGTACTGCTAACTAGTTGTGGCCGGCAGCTGCGGGCTCGCTAAAAGACAACCCACTCACTACGCGGCTTGAGGCGCAGTTGGGGGCCGGGCTCCAACTGTACGACATAGCACCCTTTTGAGGCGTACCGCTGCCCCGGTCCGAAGCTGTAGCGTTCAAAATCCGGCAGGTATTGGTCCGGACGCATGCTGATCTGGTCAAGCAAGGCATCACGATAGAAATCCAGCCGCAGCTCCTTCAGGCCCAGCAACAGGATATGGATTGCCGAAAAGGTTCGGGAACCGATTCGTTTTTCGTCCTTCACTTTTTGGCGTTTGGTCAGGAGACTCTCGGCCATACCGCTATAGGCCTGCTCGTTTTCCGGCAGACGGTAGGGATAGGTCAGGTAGGTTTTGCTTTTGAGCCCCTCCGGAAGTGCGCTGATCTGTTTATCGAGATAACGCCCAGAAAGGTAGAGCCGCGGCAGCTGTTTCATACCGGCCATCTGACGCAGCAACGGCAGGAGCTGGTCGCCCCCCCACAACAGCAGGTCGGTGGGCTTGTAGCCAGTCAGTTGTTTCTTGAGCTCCCGGGCAGCCGGCAATCGGGCCGGGTTCCAGCGTACCGTCTTGACAGCTCCTGGGCTGCCCGCTTCCGCCCAGGCCGCTTCAAAACCGGCGGCCAGGGCCGTTCCCTGTTCACTGCCAACCACCACCTGCAAGATACGCCGTTTCTGTGGTGAAACGGCCTGGGCGGCAAGAAAACGTGCTGTCGTTTCTCCCTCGCCATAATAGCCCCTGGAAGCATACATGGTATACCAGTCAGAGCCGCTGATGACCGGCAGGTCGGTGATGGGAAAGATATCTGGAATCTGCTGTTTTTCGCAGAAGGCATGGATCGGCTGCCAGGAACGGTTTGATATACCGCCAATTATCGCAAATACCGGTTCTTTACGGTAATAGGTTTCAAGCTGGGCCTCCCAGGTTTCGGGGGGTCCTTTCAATTCCCAGACTGTCAGCGAGAGATCGCGATAATAGGCGTTGTCGAGCATTCGGAACATCTTGGCGAACTTTTGCTGTTTGCGCTGTGTCTTGCGCTGGGCATTGATGGCTATCAAGGTACGCAGCGGCGCCAGCATGGCCTCACGGTCCGCGGCACTGACGTCGTCGGTAACAATGGTTGCCAGGTGCATCTCCTGCTCGGTAACCCCCGGGGAAAACTGGGATGAAAGCCCATGCAGATAACGCAGCATAATCTGCAGATCCTTTTCCCCCATGTCATAACGCGGCATCACCGGTGAAAAATCGCGCCCATTCGGGCCAACCCCGGCCAGCAGGGCCGCAGTCAGGGATTCATCCGTATAGGCAGGCCGTATAGGCACTGCGTGGCGCGTCTTCCCACGGCTGGCAGAGATGGTATTTTTTACAAAATCCGCATACAGATAGCGCGGCTGAAACAGGTTCGAGCCATTGACCGGAGGGGCTGCGATCTGTCCCTCAATCGCGCCAAGGCCGCTACGGGTGTGGCAGTTGGAGCAGGAAAAGACCGTACTGTCAACCGCAACATCACCGCGAATGAAGCCCCGCAGGGGGGTTCCGTCGGAGAGGATGCCGTTACGGTACATCCGTTCGCCCAGCCGGTGAATCTCCTGATCAGAAAGTCCGGCCAGGACGTTTGAAGGGGTTGAAGCTGCCCAGGCAATCCCGCTCCAGGCAGCCAAGCAGATAAGTATGAATGCACAGCGTTGCAGTAAGTGTCTCATAAGCCCACCTGCCGAACCTCCTCGAGAAACTCCGAGGTGCTCATGATGCCGTACAGCCTGATCCATTGATTACTGCGGGGGGGATGGATGAAGGTAATGGCGTAATGCGACATCTTGTTGTCGATGTAGGCGTCAAAGGCACGCATGACCGCATTGATATCTTTTCGCGAACCGGTATAGAAGTTCCAGCCCGGTCTTGCCCGGTAGCGTTTCAGGTACTCACGCGCGACCTGGGGAGTGTCGTTCTCCGGATCAATGGTAATGGAGACCAGCGAGACCTTCTGGCTGTCTGCTCCGAGACGATTCTGCAGATTGATATAACCAGCCGAAAGCACGGGACAAATGGTGGTACAGGTGGCAAAGACAAAATCGATGATGACCGGTTTGTCCGCCTCGACAATCTGCTTCAGACGAACACGCTTGCCGTTTTGGTCCACCAGCGTCACATCAGGCAGTCTGTACTGGGTCTGAGTGCGCTGATAGGTTTTGCCGGCGGCGGAAGCCGTCACCGGAACTGTCCAGCTGATGGCAGCAATCAGGACCGGTATGACCCACCGTACGAGTGTTGGCATAGGCATTCCCCCCTTAGCTTAGTTTTTCTTGTCCTTGACGATCTCAAGCAGGTCGATATCAAACAGAAGCGTGGCCTGCGGCGGAATCAGTTCCCCTGCCCCTTGCTCGCCATAGGCAAGCGTTGCCGGGCACACCAAGGTGGCCTGTCCACCTACCTTCATCTTCTGCACCCCTTCCGTCCAGCAGGGAATCACGGCGGACAGTTTCACGTCCAATGGTTTACCACGCTTGAAGGAACTGTCAAACTCTCTGCCGTTCGCAAGCCTGCCGCGGTAGTGCACCCGTACGGTATCGCTCACGCCGGGCTGGGCGCCGCTCCCCTCCCTGAGGGAACGATAGACCACTCCACTGGGACTTTTGACGGCGCCGGGTTCTTGGGCCGCCTTGGCCAAGGCCGTTTCACCGAGTGGTGCCAGTTTAGCTCCCAAGGCTTTTCGACGCTCGCGGGCCAGCTCCTGTACCTTGACGGTATAGGCTGAAACCTCAACAGCTGCCGGTTTCCCTTCCTGGGCATCGGTCAGCCCTTGCAGCACAGAGGCGAATTCATCCGGGCTCAACGCAAACACGGCCAGTTGCCGTGCCACCGTTTGACCGATGGCATAGAGGGTCTTCTGTTTCTCGGTTTGCGGGGGAGTAAGGGCAAAAACCGGCAACGCACAACTAAGCATCACCAAAACAAGTACAAGTCGCACCATAACAGATATCCTTTCTCAGTTGTCTCAGATCTGGTTGAGATTTTCTCGTTTTTAAGACACTGCGTTTAACCGCACCACCTGTAGCGTTTTTACTGTGCCGGCTCAAACGACATAAACAGGCCCGCTTTGTTCTTACCGGACAGCAGCAGTTTGATAAGGTCAAGGATCGTCGCCGGGTTGACCGGTTTCTCCAGGTAATGGCTTGCCCCTAGCCTCTCTGCCGCCTCACGCACCTGCTCACCGGAGGTGGCTGATGCAATGATAACAACGGTTTCCGGCTGCAATTGTCTGACCCTGCCGAGCAGACAGAGTCCCTCATCGTTCTCCCTGCCTTTGAGATCAATGTCCGTCACCACCGCCAGATACTGGTGCTTTGTCAGATACTCAAGCGCCTCACACAAACAGTTACAGCTGTCGGCCTGAATCCCTTCCTCCTCGAGCATGCGCTGATAGGCGAAGAGGATACCGGGCTCGTCATCGACGATCAACACTCGTCGCCTGATTGCGCAGTCTGCCTGATCACAGGTATGCTCGGTTTGCGTCTTCATACTGTGCACAACAATCAAAAAGCATGCCTATCGTCCAAAGCTGCCGTCAAACGCAGCCGTAGCCATATGAACGTCATAGTGCCCCAGCCGTAAAACCGGCTAGCAAATGGTTGTGCAGCGCAGCGTAGTCTCAGAATGATACACGCCAGGCCTGCCTGAGACTTAGGCTTTGCGTTCTTTGATTGTTTTCAGACGACGGTAGAGGGTAGCACGTGAGACATTGAGCGCCTTGGCGGCAAGATCAACATTACCGCCATGTTGCTTGAGTACCGAAAGGATATGGGCCTCTTCAACCTCTTGCACGGTCTTGGTGGCCGTAGGCTGGGCCTGGGGGGTTGCCGGGAAGGTTGCAGGCTGGGCAGGGCGTTTGGTGGCCAAACAGGAAAAAAGAGATTGCCGCAGCGCCCCGCCGGGCGGGGTAAGCAGCAGGGCCCTCTCCAGCAGGTTGTAAAGCTCGCGAAAATTGCCCGGCCAATCGTAAGACAGCAGGGTATCGAGCACCTGGTTGGTCATGACACGCTGATCCGCCCCCAATTGCTGCAGCATGTGGGAAACGATCTCCGGCAGATCCCCCTTGCGATCCTTCAAGGCCGGCAGGTGGATCTCAATCAGGTTGATCCGGTAAAACAGATCTTGCCGGAAACTGCCGTTTTCGCAGTAGGCATGCAGATCACGGTGGGTGGCGCAGATCAGCCTGAAGTCGCTCTTACGCAACTTGGTATCGCCAAGACGGCGATAACTCTTATCCTCCAGCAGCTTCAGGAACTGGGCCTGCACATCAATCCCCATATCGCCGATTTCATCCAGAAACAGGGTGCCGTGATCGGCGATATCCAGCAACCCCTGCCGGTCCTTGTCCGCAGAGGTATAGGCCCCGCGCTGGGTCCCGAACAGTTCCCGGGCAAGCATTTCACCGCGCAGGCTTGAGCAGTTCAGCTCCACAAACTCAAAGGACGCCCGCTCGCTTTGCTGATGAATCCACTTTGCCAGCATCCCCTTACCGGTGCCGGTATCACCGGTGATCAACACCGGGTGGACACTGCGGGTGGCGGCCAACGCCAGCTGCTGTACCTCAAGGATGGCGGGATCGCTGCCCCAGAAAAAGCCCTGCTGTTTCTCCAGGCGCTTGCGGGCAATGGATTGCCGCTTCAAGCTGCCGATCTCAAGGATCTTGCGCATGGAGACGGCGAGCACCGCCATGTCGACCGGTTTGGTCAGGAAGTTGTCCGCCCCCCGCTGCATGGCCTCCACCGCCAGGGGGATGTCGGGGGCGCCGGTAATGACGATGATCGGCACAAAGTTGGGTTCTTCACGAATGGAGGAGATAAAGTCAAGGCCGTTGCCGTCCGGCAGGTTCACATCGATGATGATGGCGTCGAACTGCTGCGCAGCCATGAGCCGGGTCGCCTCGCCGAGGCTGGCAGCTTCGCTGAGCAGATAACCTTCGTTACTGAAATAACTGGTCAGGCCGAACCGGGTTGCTTCACAGTCTTCAATCAGCAACAAACGAGGTTTCATGCAGCCTCCGATCCCTTTTGGGCAGGAAGAGACACAACAAAGGTAGTTCCCGGCTGTGAGAGATTGTCGCACAACGAGACGGCGCCATTAATCTGTTCAACAAATTTTTTCACCAATGCCAGCCCAAGGCCGACGCCGCCCCGTCGTGTGCTGTAAAAGGGCTCAAAAACACGTTCAACAAGGTGGGGGGCGATGCCGACGCCATGATCGGAGACCTTTATCAATGCCTGACAGGCACCGTTTTCACTCACCTGCCCGGCAAGCTGCAAGGTAATGGAGGAGCCGGGACTGCTGTGTTGTCCGGCATTCTCCAACAGGTTGATCAGCACCTGCTGCAAACGGTCCTGATCGGCCAGGACAGCGATGGACTCCACCTCAGTCGCCGCCTCCAGCACCAGGTCGCCGGCCCGCTCCGGCTGGGACTGTTTGACCAGTTCGAGGGTTGCGCGGCAGAGGGGAGCCAACTGGATCAATCGCAGGTTTTCCTGCTTGAGGGGACGCCCAAAGTCAAGCAGTTCATTCATCAGGAGGGCCAGACGTTCAACCTGGGTACGGATATGCCGGATATATGGCTCCAGTTCCGGTTTTTTGCGCAGGTCGGGCACCCTGAAAAGCGCCTCCGTGACGGTCAAAATGGCGTTCAAGGGGTTACGGACCTCATGGGCCACGCCCGAGGCCATCTGACCGATCGCCTCCAGCTTCTTCAGTTCGATCAGCTGCTGCTGCAATCGTTTCTGTTCCGTCACATCCTGCAGCGTGCCCTTGAGCTGGAAGACCATCCCCTCTGCGTTGCGCGCCGCCTCGCCGCGCGCAATCACCTGCCGGTGTTCGCCCCCCTGTCTGACCAGTTCAAGCTCCAGCTCGTAGGATTCCCCGGTTTTAAGTGCCCGCTGTACCGCCTGATCGAGTCGCTGCCAGCTGTCCGGCGTGTACAACTGCTCCTGATCGGCATAGACGATTACCGGCGACTGGCGGCTCCGCCCGGTAATGGCGTACAGTTCGTCGGACCAGCTCACCAGGTCATCCCCAACGACCCAGCTCCAACTCCCCAACCGGGCGATACGTTGCGCCTCGTTCAAGAGGAAACGGCTTTCAGCCAGACGCGTTTCAGTTAGCTTGTGCTCGGTTATATCCGTCACATAGCCGCTCCAGATTACGCTGCCGTCAGGATGGAGTTGCGGGTTGGCATCCCCCTGAAACCAGCGCACTCCCCGCGCGGGGGTCTTGGCCCTGAATTCATGGTGCCAGGGTTTCAGACTCTTGGCGGAGCCATGCAGCGACGCCATGAACGGAGGGACATCCTCAGGCTCAATCTGCTGGAAAAGTTGAGCGGCATCATCCCGCACGGCGTCCGGGGAGATGGCAAACCGTTCGGCCATGGCCTGGCTGACAAACGGCATACAGCAGCGCCCATCAGGAAAGAGTTGAAACTGGTAGATGCCACCCGGCATCTGGCGGGAAACCTCATCGAGCAGTTCAAGGTTATGTTTCAGGGCGGTGGTACATTGCTCAACCACCACCTCAAGGTCGTTCTGACTCTGGCGAAGCTCACGCTCCACCTCTTTCTGATGGCTGATATCATAGCAACTGCCGATGTAGCCAGAAAACTCCCCCGCCAGCGTATACAGCGGCGAACCATGATCTGAGACCCAGGGATAGGTCCCATCGCAGCGCCGCAGACGATACTCCAGCACAAACGGCTGACGTGCCTCAAAGGCCTTCAGGTATGCGGTGAGGCAACCCGGCAGATCCTCGGGGTGCACCCCCTGGGTCCAGCCATCGCCAAGCTCCTCCTCCAGGCTCCTGCCGGTAAAGTCAAGCCAAGCCTGGTTGAAATAGTCACAACGGGCATCGGTCCCGGCATGCCAGATAAGGGCGGGGAAACGTTCGACAACCCCAGGTTTTTCCAGTGGGTTCACAAGGCAGGAACTGGCTGCGGCTATTGCAGGTGTCCGAGGTTTCATACGCAAAGGCCTATCCACATCGACAGATGCTAGCAATGGCATACCTAATCAGCGTCGTAACCTACCATGAAGCCTTCCCGGCGTCCAGACAAAAAAAATCACATAAATAGCCAACTTTATTAGCTTCAACTCACTTTTGACGTCTCATTATTGAGACGCCGTCGTCTCAATAATGAGACATTCGCTCAATCAGGGCAGCCCCAAAAGATGCGCAGCCAAGTGGAACAAGGCCCAATACGTCAACTGGCATGGTTATTGATATTCACCCTCACCATGAAACGTTATCCCCCCTACCGGAGAACCTGTTTGTTACAGCGCTGGGTAAGCATACCGCTCATGCTTGCCTATCTGCTGATGCTCCTTAGCCCCACGCTATCCCTGGCAATATCCGGGGCACAACGCATGTTTCCCGGAACCGCAAGCTGTAGCGGCAGGTGTAAACAGGACGGCTGTTCCCTTGCCAGCCGCCTCACACACAGCTGCTGTTGCTGGAAGAAAAACACCGCAGCCCGTCCTGCTGAGGCCGCCACCACGGGCGCTCTGCATCAGCACTGCAGCGCGAGCGGCGAGAGCGCCGTTCATACCTGTTGCCTGCCCCGGGTCAAACCGGAAATCGTACAAGAGGTTATGGAAGTAATCCTCAGTGCGCCGGACACGCCCTCCTCACCAGCTGAGCAACCGTCACGGGATGGGACTGTGATTACCGCCTGTGGCTGCGCCTCTGCGCCGGAAGACGCCACGGTTCCTGGCAGCAGCAACTTGAGCGATGCCCTGCCCTGCAGCGCGCACGCTGTTCTCCAACCTGTTTTCCTACGTGGTTGTTTCATCAGCTCCAACCAACAGGCGGTCTCACGCCATGTCCGCCCGGCAGTTCCACCACCTGAAATTCATGCCATCCCACGCGCATAGCAGTATGGCTTACTGTCGTGTCACGCAACAAGCCTGCGTTGCATGCATGGGCCCTGTTACGCAACAGCCCGGAAATCCACGGGACTGTGCGCTAGGTGCCGCTTCGGCACAAACGTCGAGGGAGAACATGAACCATGAGAAAACCGTTACCGTTACCGTCTCTGGTGGCAGTCCTGCTGGCCCTGGGGGCCCAGGACACCCGGGCTGAACATGTCCTGTTGGATGAGATTGTCGTGCGTGCCGAGTCGGAACCGCTGAACCAGGAAAGCCTGTCTGTCCGGGAGGTGCGTGAGAGCCCTGCCCGGGACGTGGGAGAGGCGCTGAAGCAGGTTGAGGGGATCACCATCGTCCGTAAAGGCGCCATTGCCAACGACCTTGTGCTGCGGGGGTTTCAACGAGATAACCTTTCCGTGCTGGTTGACGGTGTCCGCCTGCACGGCGCCTGCCCTTCACGGATGGACCCGCCGGCCTTCCATTACGATTTTGCCGAGATCGAGCAGGTTACCGTTATCAAGGGCCCCTACGACCTCTCAAATCCGGGTGGCCTGGGCGGCACCATCAATGCCCAGACCAGACAGCCGGCCAAAGGGTTGCACGGCGAAGCAAGTGTCACCTACGGCGATCGCAACAGCCTGAACAGCTCGCTGGTTGCCAGCCAGGCCACTGACCGCTACGACCTGCTGCTGGGGTACGCCTTCAAGTATTCGGATATTCCGCTGGCCGGAGACGGACGACTGTTGACCGACATCTACCCGGCCAGCAGCCCGAATCGCTACCGGCCCGCAACGATCAATTCAAAGGCCTACGAGATCAATACCGGCTGGCTCAAATTCGGCCTCAACCCGACTGCAAACTCACGGACAGATCTCAGCTACACCAATCAGGATGCCGATCATGTGCTGTACCCCTATCTGAAGATGGATGCCGACTACGACCGGACCCACCGCCTGAACTGGACCTACCGGCTGCAAAAGGTATCATCCCTGTTGCAGGATCTGAAGCTGCAGGTTTATTGGGACAAGGTCAATCACCTGATGGACGACCGTTTCCGCATCAGCTCAGCCACGGCCAGCCGGTTGTATTCAATGCAGACCGACGCCAGCACCCAGGTCTATGGTGCAAAAATACAGACGGCTCTGCAACTCGGGCCGGGCACGCTGACGGGCGGGGCAGACTATTACAACCGCACCTGGGATGCCGTAAACCGGCGGGCCATGTACTTTAACTACCGTGACCTGGCCATGATTCCCGACGTCGCTATTGACAACCTGGGGATCTGGGGGGCCTACGAACTGCCGCTAACCGGCAAAACGACTCTGAAAGGCGGTATGCGCGGCGACCTGACCTGGGTTGACACCGGCAAGGCCAGCACCACCATCCCGGCCGGAACCGGCAAGGAATTCAGTGGTATCAGCGCCAACCTGCAGCTGACCTATACCCCCACCAAGGAAATATCACTCTTTAGCGGCATTGGCCGGGGCATCCGCACCCCGGATCAACAGGAACTGTTTCTCGACCTGCCCGGCAGCCCGGCCTGGCGCGGCAACCCCGGCCTCAAGGCAACCGTCAACCACCAGGCCGACCTGGGGATAAAGTACGCAACTGACCGTTTTTACGTGACCACCTCGCTCTTTTACAGCGACCTGCAGGACTACATCAACCTGTACCAGGCATCAAACAGCCTGAAGAGCTACCAGAACATCCATGCCAGCATCTGGGGGGCAGAACTGGGCAGTCAGGTTGCCCTGCCCTCCGACCTGTTCCTGCGGGCCACCCTGTCCTACGCAGAAGGCCGCAATATCAGCGACAACCGCCCGCTTGCCGAGATACCGCCGCTGCGGGGCACCCTGTCGCTGCGTTACGACAATGGCAGCTTCTATACCGAGCTGCTTGAAACCCTGACGCGTGAGCAGGATCGCATCGACAGCGGCCTGAATGAGCAGACCACCGCCGGCTGGGCCACCACCGATCTGAAGGCCGGCTATACCAAAGGCGGTTTTTCGGTCTCATCGGGCATCAACAATCTCTTTAACAGCATGTACTACAGCCACCTCGCCTACCTGCGCGACCCCTTTGCCAGCGGGGTCGGCTACAAGGTACCGGAAAACGGCCGGACCTTTTACCTGAGCATGGCCTATCGCTTCTAGACCCTGACGGGCTGGACAGCAACGCCATTACACGCTACACCATCAAGAAAGGAGCATGACCATGAAAAACCTGCGCATATCCGCTATACTGCTCTGCATGCTGATTATCAGCGTCTGCTTTGTAACCGCATCGGAAAATGTCGAGGCCCCGTCAAGCTGCAAATACTGCGGCATGGACCGTACCAGATTCGCCCACAGCCGGATGCTGATCACCTATCAGGATGGCAGCACGGCCGGCACCTGCAGCCTGCACTGTGCCGCAGTGGAACTGGCAAGCAATATCGACAAGATGCCAAAATCGATTATGGTCGGCGATTATAATTCCAAGAAACTGATCGATGCGGAAGCGGCTTACTGGGTCATCGGTGGCGACAAGATGGGGGTCATGTCTACCAGGGCCAAGTGGGCCTTTGGCAGCAGGGCTGATGCCGAGGCCTACCTCAAGGCCCACCATGGCACGCTTGGCACCTTTGACGACGCCATCAGGGCTGCCTACGAAGATATGTATAAAGACACCAAAATGATCCGGGAACGGCGCAACATGATGAAGATGAAGCACGGTGAGCACCATTGACCACGGACCGGCTGCGCTGCAGGCGGGTGGTTTTACCCCACCTGCCTGCAGCCCCAAGGGGAGCGTTCATATGATAACTCGATGCTACCGCTTGATTGCCTGCCTGCTGCTGGTGCTGTGCTGCAGCACGGTAACGGCAGCACCTCCTCCTCCGGCGCCGGGGCCTGGCGACAAGTGCCCGGTCTGCGGTATGTTTGTCAAAAAGTATCCCAGCTGGGTTGCAATGGCCAGATTGCGCGACGGCAGATATCTGTACTTTGACGGAGCCAAGGATCTGTTCCGGTACCTCCAGGCCCCCGTCAAATACCGGCCATCGCCCACGACCCCACCGGTTGAGCAGGCCTTGGTAAAAGACTACTACTCATTGCAGGTGATTGATGCAAAACAGGCCTACTTTGTCATGGGAAGCGACGTCTACGGGCCGATGGGCCATGAACTGATCCCCTTTGCAAAACTGCCCGACGCGCAGGAATTCCAGCGCGACCACCACGGCAAGCGGATCATCCGTTTTCACGAGATCAACCAGGGTATCCTGACAACGCTGGAGTAAGCGATGCGGCCACGACCTTCCAGCTGTTTTATGAGTTTTCTTGCCGGAGCCATGCTGGTCTGCCTGGCGCTGGGCCTCCACGCCCGCTCCAGCCAACATGCCCGTCTGCCGGAGCTGCAGGAACAGACCAGACTGGTACGGTACCTGCGCCTGACCGACCTGTGCCTGTTTACCGAGGCCCGCTATACTCGCCACCCGGCAATGGCCGATTATTTTGCGGCCTTCCAGGATCACCCGACCGCTTTCGAGCACTTCCCTTCCGGCTCGCTGGTACAGCCGCCGGTTACCCTGCAGAGGACCTATGCGCCACATCCTTAGCCGGCACCGCAATATTCTCGATTTTGCCCTCTCGTCGCTGCTGCGGAGAAAGGCCAGAAACGCCGCCCTTTTCCTCGTCTACACCCTGGTGATAGCCGTGGTTGCCTCGCTGATCTTCTTTGTGCACGCCCTCAAACGGGAAGCGGCCCTTGTGCTGGATGCGGCTCCCGACATGGTTGTGCAGCGGATGCTGGCCGGCCGTCATGACCTGATACCGCTCCAGTACGCGGAAAAGATCAGGAATATTCGCGGCGTTTCCGCCGTTGTGCCACGCCGCTGGGGGTACTACTACGACCCGGTCTTTAAGGCAAACTACACCCTGCTGGTGGCGGACGATCAGCCGGTGACGCCGGGCACCATCGTAATCGGCAGCGGGGTGGCACGAAACCAGCGGATCAAACAGGGGGATCTGATGACGCTGCGCTCCTACCAGGGGGTGCCGCTGTTTCTGACGGTCGAGACCATTCTCTCGCCGGAGTCCGAGCTGGTCTCCTCCGACTTGGTTGTGATGGCGGCAGAAGACTTCCAGAGCATGTTCCAACTCCCCCGCGGGGTTGCCACCGATCTGGCGGTTTCCGTTGCCAACCCCCGTGAACTGGTGACCGTTGCCAACAAGATCGCAGCGGCATTCCCCGACACCCGCCCGATCCTCAAAAGCGAGCTTTTACGCACCTATGATTCACTGTTTGACTGGCGCGGCGGCATGATTGTCGTGATGCTGTCCGTGGCCGTGCTGGCCTTCATCATCTTTGCCTGGGACAAGGCCAGCGGGCTCTCGGCTGAGGAACGCAAGGAGATCGGTATCCTGAAATCCATTGGTTGGGAAACGGCCGATGTGCTCTTGTTGAAGTTCTGGGAGGGAAGCGCCATATCGCTCAGCGCCTTTCTGTGCGGGGTCATCCTGGCCTACCTGCACGTCTTTTTCGCATCGGCAGCCCTGTTTGCCCACGCCCTCAAGGGGTGGGCCGTGTTGTATCCCCAGTTCCGGCTCATCCCGGCCATCAACCTCTACCAGCTGGCGGTCCTGTTCACCCTCACCGTACTCCCCTATACCGCCGCCACCATCGTCCCGGCCTGGCTGGCTGCCAGCGTTGATCCCGATGCTGCCATGAGGTCGTAAATCATGATCGAACTAACCAACGTCACCAAACGTTTCAATATCGGCAAAAACAATCAGTTTACCGCCGTTGACCAGATCAGCCTGAAGATTGCGCCGGCACGGGTCACGGTATTGAAAGGCCCGAGCGGCTCGGGCAAAACGACCTTACTGGCCCTGATCGGCTGCATGAGCCGCCCCACCAGCGGCAGGATCATCCTGAAAGGGGTAGCGACCGCGTTCTTCGGTCTTGCCGATCCAGCAGCAGGTTTTGAGGTCTCCAGCCTGCCTGAACGCTTCACCACCGAAATCCGCCGCACTACCTTTGGCTTCATCTTTCAGCAATTTCACCTGATCAAGGGGATCAGCGCCCTGGAAAACATCATGCTGCCCGCCTACCCCTGCGGCGAACCACAGGCGATCATACGTACGCGGGCACAGGAACTGCTCAAGCAGTTCGACCTGACCCGGCAGGCCCACGCCATGGTTGAGTGGCTGTCCGGCGGCGAGCAGCAGCGGGTCGCCATTGCCAGGGCCCTGATCAACAACCCGCTTGCCATCATCGCCGACGAGCCGACCGCCCACTTGGACAGCCGGCTTTCACAGGAGTTCATGGAACGGGTTGCCGATCTGAAAGAGCGGGGTAAAACCGTGTTGATTGCCAGTCACGACCCGCTTGTCTTTGAGGCGCCGTGCATCGATACCGTGGTCGAGATGCGGGACGGCCGGGTTATCGGCCAGAGCGAAAGCCCATGATACAACATCCCGGCATACTGGCGCTGCTCACCACGGCGCTGCTGAACAGCCTGATGCTTGTCTATGCGAGCTGGCACGGCATCCGGATCTTGCGTTCCTGGGATCTTGCCAGCGGGAGTGAGCTGCAGATGGCCCTGGAACGGCGGACCTATCTGATCACCACGATCCTTGGCTACGCCCTGTTTTTTCAGATCCTGTCCCTGTTCCTCTTCATCTACACCGCCGATGACCTGCACACGCTTTTCAGCGGCGCCATGTGCGCTGCCGGCAGTCTGCAGGTCAACCGCTTCGGCTACCCAACCCTGGTCCTGAAGACACTCAACTGCCTGCTGGCCGGCATTTGGTTACTGATCAACCACGCCGACAACAAAGGTTACGACTACCCCTTGATTCGCCCCAAATATCTGATGCTTAGCCTGCTCACCCTGCTCATTTTGCTTGAAAGCGGTCTCCTCATCAGCTACGTTCTGCAGTTAAAAGGCGACCTGATCACCTCCTGCTGCGGCAGCCTGTTCAGCGCGGAACATCCGGGTATCACCGGAGAGATTGCCGGCCTGCCGGTCCGCATCATGGTCCCCTGGTTTACAATCAGCCTGATCGCCGCCATCAGCAGCTGCTGCCTGTTCGTGCTGACGGGACGCGGTGGTTACGGCGTTGCCATCACCAGCGGGATCTTTCTGGTGACGGCGCTGGCAGCAATCATCTCCTTTATCAGCCTGTATTTTTACGAATTGCCGACGCACCACTGTCCATTTTGTATTTTGCAAAAGGAGTATCATGGCATCGGCTACCCTCTCTACGCGGCACTGCTCGGCAGCAGCATCACCGGCATCAGCGTCGGCTTCCTGATGCCGGCCCGCCGCATTGCCAGCCTTGCTCCTGTGCTCACGGACCTGCAACGCCGCCTGGCCCTGATCTCACTCGTCCTGTTGCTGGCCTTCTCCGGCATTGTCGGTTACCGGATACTGACAACCAGTTTCCGGCTGATCTGGTAACCCCATGGCCGGCATGCTTATCGTTCACCGTTCCATCACAACAGCAAGCAATATGCCCCTGCTGCGTGCGCTGCTTTATCCACTGCTCCTGCTGAGCCTGCTAACGGGCTGCTCCGCTGCCGAGCGTTCCTTCAACAAGGCAGAAGGGCTGGAAGAAGCTGGGCAGTATGAAGCGGCCATGTACGGCTACGCCGAGGCATTCAAGCTTAAACCGGACACCCCGCTTTATCGCCTCAAATTTTTCCAAACCCGCGAAAAGGCTGCTCGTGCACAGTTCGAGTCAGGCACACTTCTGCTGAAAAAAGCGGAGTATACCGCAGCCCTGCAGGCATTTCAGGCCGCTGCAGCCCTTGATCCCTCGCAACAACGTTACCAGGATGCCGCAGAGCGCACTGCCCGTTGGTCTGCAGCAAAGCGGCGTTATCAGGAAGGGCTTGAGCTTTTGAAGGCATCAAAACCTGTAGCAGCTCGGCAAGCGTTTCAGGAGGCGGTCAAACTGCATCCGGAGGAGGCGCTCTATCAGGATGCCTTGCAACAAACCACGCGGCAACCGGATAGCCACCTCAACAAGCACGAGCTCCTGCTCTCTTCTGCACAACCGCTCAATCTTCGTTTTAGGGGGGGGCGATTAAAGGATCTGTTCCAGCTAATCAGTAGACTTTCCGGCATCAATTTTATTTTTGACGAAGGGGTCAAGGACCAAGCGATCAGCACTCCCATCGAAAAGATGCGTTTCTCCAACACGCTCGACCTGTTGGCGTCCATGTTCAAGCTTGACTATGCCACGATTAACGGTTCAACCGTCTTGGTCTACCCGCAAACGCCGGAAAAGACCAAGCAATACCAGGATCTGCAGGTGCGGACCTATCCACTGACCTACCTTGACGCGAAGAAGGCGGCGAACCTGGTCAGGAGCATGCTGCAGGTCAAGCGGCTCTATATCAACGAGGATGCCAACGCCCTGGTGGTACGCGACACCAAAGAGGTCACCGACGTCATCGCCAGGATGCTTGAAGCCCAGGATATCCCCGAGGCCGAGGTGGTACTGGATGTCGAGGTGATTGAGCTGAGCGACAAGGATACCCACAGCCTCGGCCTGCTGTTAAGCAACTACAACGTCCAGTTGGGAGCATTCTCCCCCAGCGGCAACCTGTTGGCCACAACGCTTCGAGATACGACGGCGACCTCAGCAACGACGACCACAACAACAGCCACCATTGACAATCTGGTACGGGCCTTTTCCATCAACCGGTTTGGCGGTTACGTCACCGTACCCAATGCCCAGTACAACTTCGGCAAGACCCTGGCCAATGGCGAGGTGCTTTCAAATCCAAAGATCAGGGTCAAGAACAAGGAAAAGGCCAAGTTCAATGTCGGTACCAGGGTGCCGATCACCACCACCACCATGGCCACCACCGGCAGCACCTCTCAGGTCAACGTGCAGTATGTTGATGTGGGGGTTAAGGTGAATGCCGAGCCGACCATTCAGCTAAACAACGAGGTTTCCATCAAGCTGAGTCTTGAAGTCAGCTCAATCCTCTCGCGGGAGACCGTGGGGGGCAAGGACAGCGCCACCACGGTAGTCACCATCGGCACCCGCAATCTGGACACGGTCTTGAGTCTCAAGGATGGTGAGACCAGTGTTATTGGAGGGTTGATTTCACGCAACAAGAGCGACAGCAAGCAAAAGGTCTTTCTGCTGGGAGACATACCGCTGTTGGGACCGCTGCTGTCCAGCAGTGAGGCCAGCAATGATAAAACCGAGCTGATTCTGGCAATTACACCGCGACTCGTGCGCGGCGTGACCGTGCCCCCAAAGGACCTGACGTCTGTCTTAACCGGCAGGGAAAACAGCCCTTCTCTTCACTTAGGCGGCCTCAAAACGAAAATCTCTCCAAAGATGAGCCGGCCAGTTGTTCTACAAACAGGTGATATTGCTTCTTCGACAACGGCATTAACTACCCGGCCAGCCACCCTCATCACGCCCCCTGTCACACCGGGTATACTCTCAATAACGGCACCGGCGAAGGTAGCAGTAGGTCAGCTATTTAGCGTGGGGATCACTGTTGATGCTGCAAGCGAACTGAAACACGGCAGCATTTCTTTCTCGTACACCCCGGAATTACTCCATCTTATATCTGTTTCAGCCGAGGCGTTATTGTCTCAGGATGACGAACCAACAGTTTTTACTCATGAAAATGATCCGGGTACAGGCTCACTTTCCATCACCATTGAACGTAACGGCGCCACGCCAGGGATATCCGGCAGTGGCGGTTTGGCTCGGCTTGTCTTCAGGGCCAGAAACAGAGGAACGGCATATTTGAGTATTGCAACACCACAATCCGGCAACAGTCCAAATCAGTTGGTGCCTGACAAGATGCAGAAGCAAAAAATTGTTCTAGAATAACAAAATCGTGCTACTTTAATGAAAAGCGCAAGATGTGGCGCGTGCTCCCTCCTCACAGGGTAATCGCGATCAAGCTGAGGAATGCTGGCGGTAAAGCCTTTAAAAATCAGAACATTAAACTGAGTGCACCACTTGAGGTCGTATGGAATTTTTCACAAAAAAAACCATAGGTGTGGAAATCAGCCATGATGGTATCGCCGGCGCCACCATAGTGCGTGGCACCGGTAATCCCACGTTGATTCAGGCGAGTCGCGCAGCCTTACCCCAGGGAGTGCTGCAGCGCTCCATGAAAGCTCCCCAAGTCCTCCAACCCGAGGCATTTGTGCAGGCCCTTCGCGAAGCCTGGCTGGCCCTGCAGCCGCACACAAACCAAATCGCACTTTCTCTGCCAGACAGCGCCGGCTACGTATCGCTGGTCTCATTAGATGAACCATGGAAAACACATGACGAGGCTGTAGAGGTTCTGGGATGGAAGACCGCAAAAAAGCTTTGCATTGACCCAGCCTCCGTACACCTTGATTTTCAGTTGATTGAACGCCGTCACGATGGTTCCACCTTGCTGCTTGCTGCCCTGACCCATCAATCCGTGATCACCCAGTATGAAGAACTCGCGCAAGCAGCCGGATTGCAGCCCGTGCGCATCAATTTTCACAGCCTTAATCTGTTTAATCTGTTTGACACCGTTCTAACCGAGCCCGGATTGGCCGTTTTACTCTATGACAGCGTTCTTTCCATACTGGCCGTTCGGTATGGCAAGCCATTCTTCTTACGCACCAAACAGATTCCATCTGATAACGCTTCAGCACGCCTCGAACGAGAATTAGGCAGTTCTCTCACGGCTGTTCAAAAGCTCAGGCTTAATGAAGACATCGGAATATGCTATTACCTCTTGCCCCATGAAGAACTGCCAATTATGGACTTTCTTGTCGCAAGTTTCGATACCCCCCCGCGCACTATTCAGCTTGAATCAGTCGTACAGCGGGGTAGTGAACTGACCATCTCAGCCAAACCGTTTCGGCAGAGTGCCGCAGCATTAGGCGCGGCGTTAGGAGGCCATTGATGCATTTAACCATCAATCTTGCCACCCAGTGCTATTACAACCGTTCGCTATTCAAACGTACTCTTGGCGCAGGCTGTGTCTTATTGCTGCTTACCTCCATTTTAGGTATGCAGCACCTTCAAAAGGGACACACCGAACTGATGCACGCTCAAAAGGAAATAGAGCTTTTAAACAAAAAATTATCATCACGCCCTGCCGGTGTGTCCGAAGCGGAATATACGAACCACTGTACTCAAGTAGCAGCATTAAACCAGATCTTCATGCAACACCGCGTGTCACAGTTGCACTTGTTGGATACGCTTGAATTGGCAACCCCCTCTGGGATCGCCTATACCCTGATTACCCCAGAGACTAAGAGCAAACAGGTAAAACTTGAAGGAAGAGCGCTCAGCCTCGACAAGCTTTCCGAATTATTAGAGCGACTTGAAGCAACAAAAGGAATACATAATCCGACCCTCCTCTCGACTGAGGATGTCAGCAAAAAAGAGTCTTTACAGCATTCCATCGGCATACGATTTGCACTCACCTTTGTATGGATCGATGCATGAAAAAGAAACATCTTATTCAAATAGTTCGAGACAACCTTGTACTGGTGAGCATCACAGCACTTCTGTTGGTAATTGACGGTATCATTTGGTTCCATAACATTTATGACGACGCCCCCTTACAGCAAAAGCAATTAGAGTGGGCCATGAAGCGTCGGCAACTGGCATCACGAGCAGAAGCGCAACTCGATGGACGGTATACATCAGACAAAGCTCAAATGCAGCAACTGTATGCCAAGACCCCATTGCGTCACGAATTTCCAAGAATAATCAGTGAGATCTTAGACAACATGGCATTAAACGATACGATTCCCGGCACCATGGAATACAAAACCCAGAAAACAAGCCTTGAAAACATTGTTGCCTATACCATGCACTGCAATGCGACAGGGACCTATCCAAACCTCAAGCGGCTCATCGGCAGGCTTGAACAGCTGAATGGCTTATCAACACTTGACAGCATTTCATTTAGCAGTAGTGAGCAACGCGCTGACAAGGTTGCCCTTAACCTGCAACTAACCATCTATTTGAGAGAAAAATGACGATGAACCGGCACAAACAAATTCTTGCCATTCTCTTGGTCATTTTTTGCTTTTCGCTTGTGTACGCTTGGTTCCGGATGCCACGCCAGCAAACAGCCGCTTCCACCACGGCAAACGTCTTGCATTCCCGGGTAGCTTCAGGTGTGTCATCAAACAGCAGGACCTCAGTGTCCCCTACCAGCTACCAAGCGCTTGCACTGCCGAATGAGAAATCGAATACCGTTTCTGTTAAACGCAACCTTTTTGAACCGCTTCCGGGGATGGAGCCCCCAAAGGAGCCGCGTACGGCTGTGACAGTAAAAGCAGCTCCACCGCCGCCGCTACCACTGCCACCACCACCACCTACACGCCAAGACTTGGCCCGCAACGAGTTAAGCCAATACAAACCGTTAGGTATCCTTAAAAAAGGTGGAAAGGTCGTGGCGTTTCTTTCCGTGGCTGGCCAAATAAAGCTTATTCGCGTGGGAGAGAGCCTCATCCAAGGCTACAAAGTAACTGCGATCAATGACAACACCCTCACCGTCCGAGCAGATGATGGCGATACGATGACGCTAAGGTTGCGATAACGCAACCGGCACATGTGCAGGGCTGGAACTTTCGGCTTTATGGAGAACAGCATGACCAGGACATCTCATCTGGCTTTTGTAATTTTGTTTTGCCTCGCGCTAAACGGCTGTTCAGCGGCTCACAAAAACTTTCGTTCCGGCCAGGAATCAGAAGAAAAGGGTCTCTTTGAAGAGGCCATGTACCGTTATGCTGAAGCTGTCAAACAGGCTCCCGGCGAGCCGGAATATCGCGTGAAATTCCTGAATGCCCGCCATACGGCGGCCAAGGCGCGGGAGGTCCGCGGAGACAGCTTGTTGTCAGAAAAACGGTTTGCAGAGGCCACCCACGAGTTTCAGCTTGCTTCAGGACTTGACCCCTCTCAACCGCGCTACCTCCAAAAGGCTCAGCAGTCAAAGCAGCTTATGGAGGCAGCTTCGGCCTATCAGGAAGGGCTGGAGTTTGAGAGAAACAACAAACTGCGTGAGGCCGCCACGGCGTTCAAGCATGCCATGGAACTTGTGGCGGACAACCCTGACTACCGTGCTGCAGCGCTCCGTATTGCCGCCTTACGCAAATCAAAACTGGAAGGCTTCGAGCTGCAACTAAAATCAAAACAACCCATCACCTTGCGTTTTAAGGAGGCAAAGCTTAAAGACATCTTTGCCGTAATTTCGCAACTATCAGGAATCAATTTTGTCTTTGATAACGATATCAAGGACCAGAACGTTACGATTTCCCTTGAAAAAGCAACCTTCTATCAAGCGGTTGACCTGATTGCCAGCATGCATAAGCTTGCGCATAAACCTCTCAATGAAAATACCGTCCTCGTCTATCCGCTCAGCAGCGACAAGATAAAACAATATCAAGAGCTGCAACTCAGAACGTTTTATCTTAACCACCTTGACGCGAAGAAGGCGGCGAATCTGGTCAGGAGCATGCTGCAGGTCAAGCGGCTCTATATCAACGAGGATGCCAACGCCCTGGTGGTACGCGACACCAAAGAGGTCACCGACGTCATCGCCAGGATGCTTGAAGCCCAGGATATCCCCGAGGCCGAGGTGGTACTGGATGTCGAGGTGATTGAGCTGAGCGACAAGGATACCCACAGCCTCGGCCTGCTGTTAAGCAACTACAACGTCCAGTTGGGAGCATTCTCCCCCAGCGGCAACCTGTTGGCCACAACGCTTCGAGATACGACGGCGACCTCAGCAACGACGACCACAACAACAGCCACCATTGACAATCTGGTACGGGCCTTTTCCATCAACCGGTTTGGCGGTTACGTCACCGTACCCAATGCCCAGTACAACTTCGGCAAGACCCTGGCCAATGGCGAGGTGCTTTCAAATCCAAAGATCAGGGTCAAGAACAAGGAAAAGGCCAAGTTCAATGTCGGTACCAGGGTGCCGATCACCACCACCACCATGGCCACCACCGGCAGCACCTCTCAGGTCAACGTGCAGTATGTTGATGTGGGGGTTAAGGTGAATGCCGAGCCGACCATTCAGCTAAACAACGAGGTTTCCATCAAGCTGAGTCTTGAAGTCAGCTCAATCCTCTCGCGGGAGACCGTGGGGGGCAAGGACAGCGCCACCACGGTAGTCACCATCGGCACCCGCAATCTGGACACGGTCTTGAGTCTCAAGGATGGTGAGACCAGTGTTATTGGAGGGTTGATTTCACGCAACAAGAGCGACAGCAAGCAAAAGGTCTTTCTGCTGGGAGACATACCGCTGTTGGGACCGCTGCTGTCCAGCAGTGAGGCCAGCAATGATAAAACCGAGCTGATTCTGGCAATTACACCGCGACTCGTGCGCGGCGTGACCGTGCAACCCGCCCAAATCAGTTCATTTGACTCTGGCAAAGAGGACACGCCCTCCCTTATCCCCCCCTATGCCGCTTTTGAAGATGAGGCTGAATATACTGCGTTGCCCGCTCTGCCTTTAACCGCTACGCCCGTGCCTGCGCCACCACAGGTCCCGACGCCGATACCCCAACAGGAAAAGACGGGCGTGTTGCAGCCTGTCGCATCACAACCAGCTCTTCCGCCGGACTCTGCGCCGCAAGCGTCTGAACAGCCCCCGGCCGTTGCGCCACCTGTGCCCAGTATGGATACGCGAATCAATGCCCCCCCGGTCCCGGAACAACCAGATAGCCCACCCAGGCCATCCGCGCCGACAGACAGAGAAAAGCCATGACCGCCCAACGGGCTAAGCAAGGGGTCACTTTATTTGAGTTAATTATTGCAGTAGCTATTTTGTCAATCCTGGCTTCAGCAGTCATCCCGTTTGCCCACATGACTGCCAAACGTACAAAGGAATTAGAACTGCGCAGAAACCTTCGCATTATCCGTACGGCGCTTGATGATTATAAAAAGGCATATGACAAAGCTGTTGAGCAAAAAAAGATTTTAGTTACCGTTGATGCATCAGGATATCCAAAGACATTGCAGCTCCTTGTTGATGGCGATGACTTTGGAGGGTTGTACGGCACAAAACGTAAGTTTTTGCGGAGAATTCCGATTGATCCCATGAATCCCCCCAAGTCCGGTGAGGCGCCAAGCTGGGGAATGCGATCCTATGCTGACCAACCAGATTCAACCAACTGGGGCGGAGAAGACGTCTTTGATGTGTATTCCCTCAGTGAAGGAGTTGCCATTGACGGCAGCAATTACAAGAGCTGGTAACAAGGCAGGATTTACCCTGATTGAACTCATGATTGTCATGGCCATTATTGGCATCTTGGCAGCCATAGCAGTGCCCAACTATCAGTGGGCCCTTATTCGTGCCCGGGAAGCGGTGTTGTCGGAAAACCTCTTCGGTATGCGCTCTGCGATTGATCAATACTATGCGGATCAGGGCAAATACCCTGATACACTTGCAGACTTGGCAGCACGGAACTACCTGCGCACTATTCCCATTGATCCATTTACGAAGAAAAATGATACGTGGATAATTGTGGCGCCTCCAGCCGAACTGCCGCCTGAAAATGCCCTCTTAAATGCGCCGTCAGGAGGGACAGCACCTTTGCCCCAGGGGAATGTCTACGATGTCCATAGCGCCTCGGAATTGGTGGGCAGCAACGGCGTGCCCTATAAAGAATGGTAATTATGCTCAGGGGATATCGTATGCGGACCCACATCTTTGGATGTTTGCTACTCGTATTCGTGGTGGTTTTGATTATGTTTGCTCAACGCGCCTATGCCGTTCAATCGGCAAGTAGCGTGCAAACGTCCCCTCTCAAGCTCTTTAGCATTGTGCCTGCCCAGGCCGAGCCGGGGACTTTAGTCAGTCTTGCCCTGAGCGATGTCAGCGAGGAAATCAAGATTACGCTGGGGGGCGAGGAGATCGGCTGGCGCCAAACGGACAGCCGTCATCTGACATTTATTATTCCTGAACATATGCCGCCCGGACAATATGCGCTTACCGTTAAGGCCCCTGATAGCACCACACGGTCGTATGCCTTCACGATTCTTCCACTTAAACCGGTTGCCGTCAGCATAGAGCCTGACCGCATCACCTCATGCGCCAATGGTTCAGCCCGAGAAGTTACCGTCCATGGCCGGAACTTCGCTAAAACATCGCAACTGCTCTTTGACGGGGCAATCATACCCAGCCGGGTCTCACCGCCAAACGCGATTACCTTTAGTGCCCCCAGCGCAAGTGCCGGGCTTCACCAGGTGGCGGTCAAAAATGGCGATAATCTCACTACGCCACTTGGTATTTCTATCGTCAATGCTCCTGAAATAAGCTCCATCAGAGTTGGAGCGGATCATGTCAGCAGTTATGACCTCATCATCGAAGGAGATAATTTCAGTCAAACAAGTTCAGTGCTTGTTGATGGAACAAAAGTTGATACGAGTGGCGGTCCCCAGGGAGATCGCCTGATCTTCGTTGACTGCACAACAATGATTTATCAGCGCCATCCCTATTCATCAACACCGAAGGATTTAAGGATACAGGCTGTCAACCTTGGCGGAGAAACCAGCAAGACCATTTTAATAACAGCGCCTTAAGCGCAGCCCCCTGCCGGTTCTACTCTACAAAGGTAACGCGATTGATTTCCTGCAGGGTCGTTTCACCAGCGCACAATTTTTCTATTGCAGCTTCGCGCAAAAACACCGTCCCCTTCTCTCGCGCCATTTGCTTCAACTGCGTTGCCGGGGCCTTTGAAACAATCAGGTCACGCATCTCGTCGTCCATTTCAAGCAATTCCACGATGGCAGACCGCCCCTTATACCCGGTTCCATTGCACGCATCACAACCAACCGCCTCATAGAACGTGGCATGCTTGGCATGTTCAGGAGCAATGACCGCTTCGCGCAGTTTTTGTTCAGTCAAATCTATCGGGCGCCGACATGACTTGCACACCTTACGCATCAATCTTTGCGCCATAACACAATTAAGGGAAGAAACAAAATTATAGGGGTCAAGCCCCATATGGGTAAACCGTCCAATTACATCCAGGACGTTATTTGCATGTACTGTGGTAAACACCAAATGCCCTGTTAAGGCTGACTGCACGGCGATCTGGGCAGTTTCAGAATCGCGAATTTCCCCCACCATGATTTTGTCGGGGTCATGACGCAAAATAGACCTCAGCCCGCGCGCAAACGTGAGTCCCTTTTTTTCATTGACCGGGATCTGCAACACGCCTTTCAGAAGATATTCAACCGGATCTTCAATGGTGATAATCTTTTCCAGACCGGTGTGTATCTCTGTCAGAGCGGCATAGAGGGTAGTCGTTTTCCCTGAACCGGTGGGACCGGTCACGAGCACCATTCCGTATGGTTCACGAATCTTGCGACGTATTCGAACCAATTCGCGGGGATGGATGCCCAGGTGTTCAAAACTAAGCCCCTGCATCTCAGCATCAATGCTTTCTTTATCAAGAATTCTGATAACAGCATCTTCCCCATGGGCGCTCGGCATGATTGAAATACGAAAATCAATTGACTTGTCACCGAGTTTAATCTTAAAGCGGCCGTCTTGCGGAATACGTTTTTCCGATATATCAAGCTCACTCATAACCTTAAGGCGTGAGATAATTGGCCCCTGGAAATGCTTATCGATCGGTTCAGTGGGCTGGTAGAGTACGCCGTCAATACGATACTTTATCGAAACCCCATCATGGCTTGTCTCAATATGAATGTCGCTTGCACGCCTTTCCAGGGCGTCAAGCAAGGTCGTATTAATCAGTTTAACAATAGGGCTTGTCACCGTGTCGTTTGCAAGCCCTTCAAGGGACAACACCTCTTCTCCGGAGTCTGTTTCTTTTACTAACTGCAACAAAAACCCTTCTGAGACATCCCGTAGTACTCGCCGGGTGCTATCCCCGCCTTTCAAAATGCGAGTAATCGCAGAAGCCGTTGCAACCGAGTATTGCAATGGCTGTTCAAGCAACAATTCCAGCTCGTCCATCAACACAATATCGGTTGGGTCTGAAATTGCGACGAGAAGCTCTCCATCCTGTAACGAAAGAGGAATAAAGTTATAGCGGTAAAGGATATCCGGAGGGAGAGAATCGAATAATGCTTGATCCAGCTTCGCGCTATCGAGGTCCACAAAAGGCAGTTTGTACTGATCAGCCAAGGCTTTGGCAACCATACTTTCGTCCACAAGCCCTAGAGCTATTGCTACCTCGCCAAATCGACCGCCTAAGTCTGTTTGGTGTTTGACTATCTGCTCGATTTGTTCTGGAGTAAGCAATTCAAAGTCAGCTAGAATTGCGCTGATCCTTTTATGTAGCGATGTAATCATGATTGTCCATTCCGGTTAAAGTCATTAACAAACTTGTATTCAGACTACCCTCCAACAGTCCCTGCAAGTTTAAATACCGGCAAATACATGGCAATAATTATAATACCGATAATTACACCAGTAATCGCCATTACAGCAGGTTCCAGAGCAGTGATCAGTATATGCATGCGTTCAGCAATCAACCCTTCAAGATGCTCAGCTATCTCAACAAGCATTTCTTCCAGAGATCCGGTAGACTCACCTATTCCCAACATTCTTAAAGCCAAGGTAGGCATCAACTGCTGCTGTTCAAGCGCAAAAGACAGTCTTCCCCCCTCCTCCACCTGCCGTATGGCAACATTCATTTTTTTCTCTAACTGACTATTATTCAGCGTTCCAAGTGACATTTTCAATGATTCAACGATTGGTATGCCACTCCCCATCAAATTGGCCATGGTTCGAGAAAATCCCGAGACTGAATACCAGAAAAACAAATCGCCCAACACGGGAAGATGCAACTTCCAATGGTCGATAAAAAAACGACCTTTTGGGGCGTTCGCCCAAAGCCTCAGACAGAAAAAAGCGCAAATGAGACCTGGAAGCCAAAAGACTATCGTTGATTTCAGGAAATTGGCAACATTGATTAGTGCGCGGGTAAGCAGGGGAAGTTGAGAACCTGATTCTGAATAAATTTGGCTAAAGGTAGGGACAACATACACCAACAGCAACATAACGAGTAAGACTGCGACAACGACAATAATAGCAGGATAAAATGTTGATGAAATGACTTTCTTCCGCAGCTCGTCAGCGCTTTTCAAAAAAACATTATAACGTTTGATGGTATTGGGTATGTCTCCTGTACGTTCTCCTGCCTTAACTGAGGCAAGATAGAGCGCGGGAAAAAATTTCCCATTTTTCCCCAGGGCCGCTGAAAGAGAAGTGCCAGATTTTACATCTTCTCTGATCTGCTCAAGGGTCAACGCCAAATTGTCGTTTGCTTTCCTTCGGTGTTCTAAAATCGCATCCAATGCCGGTACAATCGGCATACCAGCCTTCAACAGCACGATCAACTCTTGATTAAGGCTTAACAGCTCTTGGTTCGTTATCTGCTTGCCAAATGTGGGGGTAAATCGCAATGCAAGCGACAGGCCTCTACGCCGGAGAGAAAAAACGTGAAAGCCTTGCGTCCGCAAACTATCGCGCAGCTGGATCTCATCCGCGGCTTCTATCTCACGCGAAACAATGTCACCCTCTGGGGACCCTAATTTACAAATGAATGCGGGCATAGATCACTCATACGGGCTCAGGAGAAAGCCACGTGCATGTTATCGCAATTGGGGCTGCTGAGGATTTAATCGATTGGCATTTGTTGTTTGTGTATAGAGAAATTGCCATTGATCATAGCGCTCCTTGCGGGCAAAATCCTTCACTTGTTCAGGAAAATTATCTTGTTTAATCGCCTTTTCCGAGCTGGTGCTCACCACCCCGACTATGCCGTGACTAGCGTCACGAACCAATCCCCATTCGTGATTCGTCATCGGATCGAGATACAGCTTACGCAAATATCGTACCGTTTCTGGCGAGCGCGGATCTTGTAACAAATCTTTCAGGTCATTCAATTGAGTAGCAACATGCTGCTGTATGCCAGGTTTGGGCTTATGCCAACGCGCAATGGCATCCTGAATCTGCATCCCGCGGAAAAGTAGTTCTTCTTCACGTTCCCGTTGCATGGTCTGCTTCCAGCTGGTCCCAACCGCACCGAGTACAATGCCGATCAGCATCACCGCCAATAATACGAACAGGTAGGCGAAGCCTTGCTGATTGCGGCTGGCAGGCCGCCGTGCTGTTGGTGTTGTAGTAGGGATGGACATAGAGACAGCTTACCGTGCTCTCCAAGGCATGTCAATCATGACAACAGCAAAATCAGCAACAATACCGGCCGTTTTGCGTCAAGGCCCCACCTTGAAACAGGTTGAGATAGAGACCGATGAATAAGAAGATCTTTGCGGGGTAAAACAAAAGGGCCGGAACAATGTTCCGGCCCTGTGTTTATCATGGTGCGCGCTACTGGGATTGAACCAGTGACCCCTGCCGTGTGAAGGCAGTGCTCTCCCGCTGAGCTAAGCGCGCGTGGGTTTTGTTTTATAAACGACCAGGCCGGCACCTGTCAAGTTCTTAGACGATATTAAAGTTGGTATGGATCATCTTTTGCAGCTCTTCAACCCGTATAACCGCCTGCCGCAACGTCTCCCGTTCGTCCGGTTCCAACAGCAGCGGGTCGAGAAAATACGAATCTTTTTGGATACCTTTGATCTGTTTGATCTGCAGCAGGATGCGATGACGGGTCAGCACTTCATAGGCATCACGCAGGCCAGCCGCCATTTCCTTCGAAAAACTCCCTTCCTTTTCAAGATGGTTGATGCGCTGCACCGTGTTGGTGCTCGGAATCCCCTGACTCATGGACAGTATGCGGACATTCATCACTAACGGCGCCCAAGCCAGCAGCTTGATATTAAATTCTCCTTTGTGCTCACCAGTGGGCTCGGTCCAGAGACGCCGCATGAATCCCAAGGCCAGTTTCATTTCCGTTGCCGCCCTCGCCATCCCCCACAAGACCTGAAAGTGTTCCTTTTCCATGTCACGAATCAACTCAATCAACTTTTCTCCCAGAGCCTGATCCCCAGTGACATAGCGGGCATCGGACAGGACGATCAGGTCCATCATGTTTTTGGCAAAATCCTCAACCTCGTAACGCACAATCGCAAACAGCCGCTTGCGCCACTGTTTATACGACCCCCGCCAAGTGGGGTTGCTGGTCATAATATCGCCGGAGCAGCGTTTAAAACCCGCTGTTTCAAGACAATCCACCAAACGGTTGCCGAATTCGGCGAACCAGGTATCCGCGTCCTCACCACCCCCATCGTCATACACGATCAGATAATCCTGATCAGTAATCAGGGTCTGTTCTTCTCGTCCGTCACTTCCCATGCTGATGAGGGCACAAGGAACCGGTGGCGTCCCGTGACCTGCCGCAACCATTTCATCGCACACTATCCGGAAGGCACGCTCTGCCAGCATATCCCGGTAGTGGGTACAGGAGGCATGCAGATTCATGACCGAGGCTGCCGTCATGAACCGTTCCTGCTCAATCCGGTTCAACTCTTCATGTAAACCTTTCATGACAGAGGCATCGGCAGTTGCGATCATGCCGCGCTGCAAGGCCGCCTGGGCGTCCCACACCTCGAATTTGCGCCGGACAACGGACAGATCGGCGCCGACCTGCTGCAACACCTCAGCGATCTCGTCCGGTAGACAATAGCGGGTGATCAATGACAGCGGCGGCAACTCTTCCAGCAAACGGCTCATATCATCAGCATGTTCCTGTTTCACGGCAAACCTCGCAGCACAGATTCAATGTCAGTTACACGCTCAACCTTCCTGATCGCATTGCCGGTGCCCACCGTACTATAGCCATGCCGCCGAACACCCCACGGCCTTAATAGCATCGCTGGCCCGAAAGGAGAAGAAGGTAAAAAAGGGAGGCTTGTGGGCCTCCCTTTGAGTATAGCAGCAGCAGCTATGATTACAATGTCAATGCAATCTCAGGGTGATCGACTTAGTGATCGATGGCCTTGGCCATGCCCAGACCGGTGTTCTGGCGCACATAGATCTCATCCCACATCTCTTCGGACTTCCGGCTGGGGAAGGCCAGCGTTGCAAGGATGGCGGCGATGAAGCCCAGCGGGATGGAGACGATGCCGGGGTTCTTCAGGTTGAACAGCGGCTTGGACAGGCCCAGCATGGACTTGCCGCCACGGTTCTTGGCTTCTTCAGCCTTCTTGGCCTCGATGGTCTTGAGGGTCTTCTCCATGGCCTCGGGCTTGACCTTGCCGTCGGCAATATCCTTCTCAAGTTTGCTGTAGGCGGCCTTGGCTGCATCGGCAACCTTGTCGGGATAGGTCATGTTGGGGGAGACCATCACCAGGCCGATGGAGGCAACCGTACCAACCACCATACCGGCGATGACACCGGCGGTGTTGAATTTCTTCCAGAACAGCGACATCACGACGGTGGGCAGGTTGCCGGAGGAGGCCACCGCAAAGGCCAGCGCCACCAGGTGGGCAACGTTCTGCTTCTCGGCAGCAATACCGATCACGATACCGCAGGCGCCAACCACGAAGGAGGTGGTACGGGCGGCAAAGACCTGCTCTGCCTGGGAGGCATGGCCGTCTTTGATGACGTTGACGTAGATGTCGTGGGCAATGGCGGCGGAGGCTGCCAGCACCAGACCGGAGACCACCGCCAGGATGGTGGCGAAGGCCACGGCACAGAGGAAGGCCAAGAGCAGGTCACCGAAGAACGGCGAGAACTCGGAGCCCATCTGCTTGGCCAGCATCATGGCAGCCATGTTGCCGCCGGCGTCAACGGACTTGATGGCCTGCGGAGAAAGGTGGATCGCGGCGCCAAAGCCCAACAGGGTGGTCAGGATGTAGAAGGAGCCGATGATGAACATGGCCACGATGACCGATTTACGGGCAGCCTGGGCAGTGGGAACGGTGAAGAAGCGCATCAGGATGTGCGGCATACCGGCGGTACCCAGCACCAGCGCCATACCCAGCGAGATCTGGTCAAGCGGGTTGGTCAGGAACAGGCCCGGCTCTAGGAAGCGCTGACCGGCATCGGCCGTGGCATTTCCGCTGGCGGTTTCCTTCAGGTAGATCGGCAGCAGCTTGACATGCTCCATGATCTTGTCGTTGGTGGCGATGTCGTTGAAGAACTGCAGCGGGCTGAAGCCGGACTTGACGGAAACCAGAACCGAGAGCAGGAAGGCACCGGTCATCAGCAGGCCGGCCTTGATGATCTGGACCCAGGTGGTGGCGGTCATGCCGCCGAAGACGACGTAGCCGACCATCAGGATGCCGACGCCGATGATGGCGGTCTTGTACGGGATGCCGATCAGAAGCTGCATCAGTTTACCGGCGCCGACCATCTGGGCGGTCAGGTAGAAGGTGGAGACGGCAACGGTGGAGAGCGCAGCCACGGCGCGCACCGGCTTGGGCGAGGTACGGAAGGAGAGGATGTCGCCCAGGGTGTACTTACCGGCGTTACGGCAGGGCTCGGCCACGATCAAGAGCACGGTGATGTAGGCCACCAGCCAGCCGACCGAGTACATGAACCCGTCATAGCCGTAGAGGGAGATCATACCGGAAATACCCAAAAACGAGGCAGCCGACATGTAGTCGCCGGCAATGGCCCAGCCGTTCTGGGTACCGGTGATGCCACCGCCGGCGGTGTAGAAGTCGGCAGCCGACTTGGTCTTCTTGGCGGACCAGACCACCACGCACATGGTCACGCCGATGATGATCAGGAAGATCGGGATGGTGACCTTGGGGTTGGCCTTCAGTTTACCTTTGTCTTCTGCAGGCTTGGCTGCTGCAGGTGCAGCGGCAGCAGGCTGGGCCGGGGCAACGGCGGCCGGAGCAACAGCAGTGGCAGCAGCCGGTGCGGCAACGGCAGGCTTGGCTTCAGGGGCGGCAGGGGCCTTGGCAGGCTCGGCAGCATAGGCGGCGATACTCAGGGAGAGTACACAACCGATCGCAGCTAAAAGTCTCTTCATGGTATCACCTCCTATTGAAGTTCGTTGACCAGTTCCCTGGTCAAACGGTCAAAGTCTTTGTTGGCTACATGGGCATAGTACATGGCCAGGCCCCACGATACGAAAAACTGCGACAGCGCAAACAGGTAACCGAAGTTGATCCGCCCTAAAATCTGGATCTTGAACAGCCCCGGTGCGTAGGCCGCCCCAATCGGCAACAGGAAGTAGTAGACTGAGGAAAATATCCACCAGCCAAACAAAAACGCCGTCTTCTTGTGGTGCAGTTCGATAAACTTGGGATTCTTCGCTATCGCTGACCAGTCATACGTCTTTTCCGCCATGGTTGTTGCTCCTTTCTAAAATCTCTGTGGGAAATAAACTGCAAAACAAAAAATACAACGCCTCCTTTCAAACTTTCTCGGTGGGAAACGGTAAGCTTTACTCAATGCATCAGCCTTCCGGCCGTTACTGGCGCAATTTGCGGCTAAAACATGCCATCCGAACCTTACACCGCACATGAGCGCATGACATATTTTACCACGTATTTATTACAGCGTTATAAAATAGTCAACAAATAATATACAAACCACGACACAGCAAAGATATAATAATTATTTCAATATATTACACAATTGAACACATTGCCATAACACAAAATTTACAAGTTGCAAGTACAAAATATAAAAAATAGTTATATTATTTATGCAGCTGCGCTACTTGCTGTATACACAAATGAATAAAACAGTATCCACCCAGGCACATGAAAACGCCTGCTACTCCTCAGACAAAGAGGGCCGGCCGGGTGTACCCGGCCGGCCCTCTTTGTCGAGCGTATCCGTGGAGAGTGACGTTCCGTCTTAGTGGATCAGTTTACATTGGATGATGCAGACGGCAAGCCCGCCGTATCAGCCCAGCAGGACCAGCGGGCTGATACGCTTGACTACCGGAAAAGGTGGGTCTTCTCCAAGCCCGTGGTGGCGGCCACCAGTGGCACGTTGTCAACAATGACGCTGGTCATGCCGATGATGGTGACGATACGCAATAATGGAGCACTGCAAACAGTGGCCCCTCAGGAAGTCCCCAAAATGTATTCAGGCTCCTCCCCCGCTAACGGGAAAGGAGCCTGAATACAGGAGAAACGCGATTATTTACTTATCCAGCGAAAGCAACCTACATCCTACTCAAAAGCGGCACAATCAGCAGTGATACAATATTGATAATCTTGATCATCGGGTTGACGGCCGGACCTGCCGTATCCTTGTACGGGTCACCCACGGTATCGCCGGTAACGGCAGCCTTGTGGGCGTCGCCACCTTTGCCACCGAAATGACCATCTTCGATGTACTTCTTGGCGTTATCCCAGGCGCCGCCGCCGGTGGTCATGGAGATCGCCACAAAGATACCGGTGACGATGGTGCCCACAATCACACCACCCAACGCTTCTACCCCCAGGGTAAAACCAATGACGATCGGCGCGGCAATTGGGATGATACCAGGGATGATCATCTCTTTGAGGGCGGTTTTGGTAACGATATCGACGCACGAGGCGTAATCAGGTTTGCCGGTACCTTCCATGATCCCCGCAATCTCACGGAACTGACGACGCACCTCTTCAACAACGGATCCGCCGGCCTTGCCAACAGCCTCCATGCAGAGGGCGGCAAAATAGTAAGGCAGCATACCACCCAAGAAAAGACCAACAATGATCTTAGGATTGGAAAGATCAAAGGAAACAATCTTGCCGGCAGCCTTGAGTTCATCCACATAGGAGGTAAACAGGATCACGGCAGCCAGACCAGCAGAACCGATGGCGTAGCCTTTGGTGACTGCTTTGGTGGTGTTACCAACCGCATCCAACGGGTCGGTAACCGCACGAACCGAATCATCCAGCTCGGCCATCTCGGCGATACCACCGGCGTTATCGGTGATCGGCCCATAAGCGTCCATGGCAACCACGATACCGGTCAGTGAGAGCATGGAGACGGCGGCAATGGCGATGCCGTAAACCCCGGCGCTATTAAAGGCAACAATGATGCCGGCTGCGATCACGATGATCGGCAAGGCGGTGGATTTCATGGAAACACCCAGGCCGGCAATGATGTTGGTGGCATGGCCGGTGGTAGATGCCTGAGCAATATGCTTAACCGGAGCATACTCGGTGGCGGTGTAATATTCCGTGATCCAGAAGATGGCACCGGTTACCACCAGACCAACAATGGCGGCAATAAAGATATTCACGGCACTGTAACCGGTCGGGTTGCCTGCAGGGAACATCTGAACGGTAACAAAATAAAAGGCGATACAGGCCAATACCCCAGAAGCAATCAGACCCTTGTAGAGAGCGGGCATGATCTTCTGGCTGGGTCCCAGCTTGACAAAGAAGGTACCGATGATGGAAGCAATGATGGAAATACCACCCAGGATCAGCGGATAGCTGACCGCACCAGCAAAGCTATTGAATGCAATAGCACCCAACAGCATGGCGGCAATCAGGGTTACGGCGTAGGTCTCAAACAGGTCGGCTGCCATACCGGCGCAGTCGCCCACGTTATCACCGACGTTATCGGCAATAACAGCCGGGTTGCGGGGGTCATCCTCAGGGATACCGGCCTCAACCTTACCCACCAGGTCGGCACCGACGTCAGCGCCCTTGGTGAAGATACCGCCACCCAGACGGGCAAAGATGGAGATCAAGGAACCGCCAAAGCCGAGGCCAACCAGCTGGCTGACCACCTCTTTGACCGGTGCGCCCGGCATCAGTTTTTGCAGTACGTAGTAGTAGCCGGCAACCCCGAAAAGGCCAAGGCCAACCACCAGCATACCGGTGATGGCGCCCCCCTTGAAGGCTACGTTAAGCGCCTTATGGATGCCGGACTTGGCAGCCTCGGTCGTACGGATGTTGGCCCGTACCGATACGAACATGCCGATGAAGCCGGTCAGACCGGAGAAGATGGCGCCAATGGCAAAGCCGATGGCGGTCTTCATTCCCAGGCTGGCAGCCAGGGCCACAAACATGATCACACCAACAACCGCAATGATGGTGTACTGGCGCTTCATGTAGGCACCTGCACCTTCCTGCACGGCAGCGGCGATCTGCTTCATCCGCTCATTCCCCTGGGGCAACCCCAGAATCCATTGGGCCGAAACCAGACCATAGGCCACGGCTGCCACGGCGCAGGCCAAGGCAAAGTACACTGCATACTGTTCCATACTGAAAAACCCCCTGTTGTAATGAACTGCTCAACCTTGTCGGCAATCATTCATCATGCACACAAAACTTGCAAAAATTATTGGAATAGCTACCGGTTGTCAATCATTTTGTCGTGGTGGCGAGCAAAAAAAGGGAGGCTTGTGGGCCTCCCTTTGAGTATAGCAGCAGCAGCTATGATTACAATGTCAATGCAATCTCAGGGTGATCGACTTAGTGATCGATGGCCTTGGCCATGCCCAGACCGGTGTTCTGGCGCACATAGATCTCATCCCACATCTCTTCGGACTTCCGGCTGGGGAAGGCCAGCGTTGCAAGGATGGCGGCGATGAAGCCCAGCGGGATGGAGACGATGCCGGGGTTCTTCAGGTTGAACAGCGGCTTGGACAGGCCCAGCATGGACTTGCCGCCACGGTTCTTGGCTTCTTCAGCCTTCTTGGCCTCGATGGTCTTGAGGGTCTTCTCCATGGCCTCGGGCTTGACCTTGCCGTCGGCAATATCCTTCTCAAGTTTGCTGTAGGCGGCCTTGGCTGCATCGGCAACCTTGTCGGGATAGGTCATGTTGGGGGAGACCATCACCAGGCCGATGGAGGCAACCGTACCAACCACCATACCGGCGATGACACCGGCGGTGTTGAATTTCTTCCAGAACAGCGACATCACGACGGTGGGCAGGTTGCCGGAGGAGGCCACCGCAAAGGCCAGCGCCACCAGGTGGGCAACGTTCTGCTTCTCGGCAGCAATACCGATCACGATACCGCAGGCGCCAACCACGAAGGAGGTGGTACGGGCGGCAAAGACCTGCTCTGCCTGGGAGGCATGGCCGTCTTTGATGACGTTGACGTAGATGTCGTGGGCAATGGCGGCGGAGGCTGCCAGCACCAGACCGGAGACCACCGCCAGGATGGTGGCGAAGGCCACGGCACAGAGGAAGGCCAAGAGCAGGTCACCGAAGAACGGCGAGAACTCGGAGCCCATCTGCTTGGCCAGCATCATGGCAGCCATGTTGCCGCCGGCGTCAACGGACTTGATGGCCTGCGGAGAAAGGTGGATCGCGGCGCCAAAGCCCAACAGGGTGGTCAGGATGTAGAAGGAGCCGATGATGAACATGGCCACGATGACCGATTTACGGGCAGCCTGGGCAGTGGGAACGGTGAAGAAGCGCATCAGGATGTGCGGCATACCGGCGGTACCCAGCACCAGCGCCATACCCAGCGAGATCTGGTCAAGCGGGTTGGTCAGGAACAGGCCCGGCTCTAGGAAGCGCTGACCGGCATCGGCCGTGGCATTTCCGCTGGCGGTTTCCTTCAGGTAGATCGGCAGCAGCTTGACATGCTCCATGATCTTGTCGTTGGTGGCGATGTCGTTGAAGAACTGCAGCGGGCTGAAGCCGGACTTGACGGAAACCAGAACCGAGAGCAGGAAGGCACCGGTCATCAGCAGGCCGGCCTTGATGATCTGGACCCAGGTGGTGGCGGTCATGCCGCCGAAGACGACGTAGCCGACCATCAGGATGCCGACGCCGATGATGGCGGTCTTGTACGGGATGCCGATCAGAAGCTGCATCAGTTTACCGGCGCCGACCATCTGGGCGGTCAGGTAGAAGGTGGAGACGGCAACGGTGGAGAGCGCAGCCACGGCGCGCACCGGCTTGGGCGAGGTACGGAAGGAGAGGATGTCGCCCAGGGTGTACTTACCGGCGTTACGGCAGGGCTCGGCCACGATCAAGAGCACGGTGATGTAGGCCACCAGCCAGCCGACCGAGTACATGAACCCGTCATAGCCGTAGAGGGAGATCATACCGGAAATACCCAAAAACGAGGCAGCCGACATGTAGTCGCCGGCAATGGCCCAGCCGTTCTGGGTACCGGTGATGCCACCGCCGGCGGTGTAGAAGTCGGCAGCCGACTTGGTCTTCTTGGCGGACCAGACCACCACGCACATGGTCACGCCGATGATGATCAGGAAGATCGGGATGGTGACCTTGGGGTTGGCCTTCAGTTTACCTTTGTCTTCTGCAGGCTTGGCTGCTGCAGGTGCAGCGGCAGCAGGCTGGGCCGGGGCAACGGCGGCCGGAGCAACAGCAGTGGCAGCAGCCGGTGCGGCAACGGCAGGCTTGGCTTCAGGGGCGGCAGGGGCCTTGGCAGGCTCGGCAGCATAGGCGGCGATACTCAGGGAGAGTACACAACCGATCGCAGCTAAAAGTCTCTTCATGGTATCACCTCCTATTGAAGTTCGTTGACCAGTTCCCTGGTCAAACGGTCAAAGTCTTTGTTGGCTACATGGGCATAGTACATGGCCAGGCCCCACGATACGAAAAACTGCGACAGCGCAAACAGGTAACCGAAGTTGATCCGCCCTAAAATCTGGATCTTGAACAGCCCCGGTGCGTAGGCCGCCCCAATCGGCAACAGGAAGTAGTAGACTGAGGAAAATATCCACCAGCCAAACAAAAACGCCGTCTTCTTGTGGTGCAGTTCGATAAACTTGGGATTCTTCGCTATCGCTGACCAGTCATACGTCTTTTCCGCCATGGTTGTTGCTCCTTTCTAAAATCTCTGTGGGAAATAAACTGCAAAACAAAAAATACAACGCCTCCTTTCAAACTTTCTCGGTGGGAAACGGTAATAACAAGTAGTTGTCAGGCAGGTGCCTTGACGTAGCCGAACTTCATGGAAAGCAACTCCGCCCCTTCAAGCATTGATGGAATCACCTCCTGTTCCAAGCGCTCCTGCATCATACGAAACGTTGGCGCCAGCAAGGTCAGGGCACCGACAACCTTACCGGCATAGTCCCTGATAGCCACGGCGATGGTGCAAACCCCCTCGCCAAATCCGCCGACGTCAATGGCGATGCCCCGGCTTCTGATTTCGTTTAATTCCTGCTGAAATTTTTCCGGGTCGGGAACGGCCTGAGCCTTTTTCCTGCGCCCGGGGACTCGTTCCAACAAATCGAAAGAACTGAGTGATTTAATCACCTTACCGGCTGCATTGGTAAAAATAGGGAAACGGCGTCCAACCATCTCGGCTGCCTTGGTGGAATGAAACGAATCAACCACATCCAGGAAAAAGACCTCATCACGATCCAACACGGTAAAACAGACCATCTCTTCATGTTTGCGAGCCAGAGACTCGATAACCGGATGGACGATGCGCAGCATATTGGCATTGGTCAAGATACGTTGCGCCATGCTGTAGGCGTTTAAGCCAAGCCGGTACGTCCCCAACTGCTCATCACGCTCAACCAAGCCCTTCCCTTCCAGTGTTTCCAGCAATCCAACCATCCGAACCCGGTTTAATTTCAACAGTTTTGATAGTTGCGGAGCAGTTGCAGCCTGATCGCCTGACGCCAGGGCCTCCAAGAGCTCAATCGCCTTGACAACGGTCTGTATCGGGTACGCCCCTTTGTCTCGCTGCATGCCGATCTCCGTTTTATAAAATTTTGTTTTAAACAGCCTCGCATACCCTTATAGCAAAAAACTAATATCATGTTCTAAAATTGTCAATTAAATTTTATACACAAAAGATACAATCAAATAAATACAATAATTACAAATAAATAAAACGAAATAAAATTTACTGCTACCCCGCAAAATAGCGCTAAAAAATTGCTTTAAAATATTTTTTTAACGCCGTAGCACAATTCTGCTATAAACAATTGTTAGCATGACAAGCATTGCCATCAGCTCCCCGCATAGCGGGCCAGGTCAAATCATGTCTCTTTTTGCTTGGACCGCTGTCCGGCAACGAAACATGGATAAGATACCGAGTGAGGCGCCGTCCCCCAGGCATACTGAAGCCGTTTACATGCACTTTATTGACGGTCAACAGGCACGCAAATTTCCGCCGGAAAGCCCACCTGTTACAGCTTGAACTTGACGTGCCTCGATGGCTATGTTATTGAGCAGACCCCAAAAATCAGATGGTTACAATATTCATCAGCAGCACGATCAAAGCCTTGTTTTGATCACACCAAATTCACGAGGTTGCACCATGTCCCAAGCCATCACCAAGCCAATCGGCGCCATGCTGGACGACATTGCCCAACGCTTTCCCGACAACGACGCGCTCGTTTATCCAGAGCGGGGACTACGCTACTCCTACCGGCAGTTCAACGAGGTATGCCGTCAGGTTGCCAAAGGTTTGCTGCGTTTAGGCATCAAGAAAGGGGACCATGTTTCCATCTGGGCCTATAACGTGCCGGAATGGGTGATCCTGCAGTTTGCCACGCCCAAGATCGGCGCGGTACTGGTAACGGTCAACACCGCCTACAAGTCGTCCGAGCTGGAATATGTGCTCAACCAGTCCGACTCCACCACCCTGTTCATGGTCAAGTCGTTCAAGGACACCGACTACGTCAAGACCCTGGCAGAGGTGGTGCCCTCCATCCATGAGGCAGAGCCGGGCAAGCTACACGACCCGAAACTTCCGTTCCTGAAAACCGTTGTTTTTATTGGTGACGAAACACCGGCAGGCATGTTGAACTTCGAACGGATCATCGAACTGGGCAAGGAGGTCTCGGACGAAGAACTGGCAGCGGTTGAGGCTACCCTCGACATCCACGACACCATCAACATGCAGTACACCTCCGGCACCACCGGTTTCCCCAAGGGGGTGATGCTGACCCACCACAACCTGACCAACAACGGCTTCCAGATCGGTGAATGCATGAAGTTCACCGACAAGGACCGCCTCTGCATCCCGGTGCCGTTCTTCCACTGTTTCGGCTGTGTATTGGCGACCATGGTCTGTGTCACCCATGGTTCTGCCATGGTCCCGGTGGAAATTTTTGATCCACTCAAGGTACTGCAGACCATTGAGGCTGAGAAATGCACCGCCGTGCACGGCGTGCCCACCATGTTTATTGCCGAATTGGAGCACCCGGAATTCAAAAAGTTTGATCTTTCCAGCCTGCGTACCGGCATCATGGCCGGCTCGGTCTGCCCGATCGAGGTGATGAAGAAGGCTGTGCGCGACATGAACCTGACTGAAATCACCAGCGTGTATGGCCAGACCGAATCCTCTCCGGGCATCACCCAGACCCGCACCGAGGATGCCATTGAGTTGCGCGTGTCGACTGTTGGCCGTGCCCTGCCGGGGGCCGAGGTCAAGATCATCGATATTGAAACCGGCGCCACCCTGCCGCCGGGCAAACAGGGCGAGCTCTGCGCCCGCGGTTACATGGTGATGAAGGGGTACTACAAGATGCCGGAGGAAACCGCCAAGGTGATCGATGCTGATGGCTGGCTGCATACCGGTGACCTGGCCATCATGGATGAAAACGGCTACTGCAAGATCACCGGCCGGATCAAGCAGATGATCATCCGCGGTGGCGAGAATATCTATCCCAAAGAGATTGAGGAATTCCTGTACACCCACCCGAAGATCTCCGATGTGCAGATCTACGGTGTGCCGGATAAAAAGTATGGTGAGCAGGTCATGGCGGCCATTATCCTGAAAAAGGGCATGGAAATGACCGAGGATGAAGTCAAGGAGTTCTGCCGCGGCAGGATCGCCAACTACAAGGTACCCAAGTATGTCAAGTTTGTGGAAGGCTACCCGATGACGGCCAGCGGCAAGATCCAGAAGTTTAAGCTACGGGAGATGGCCATCAAGGAGCTGCACCTGGAGGCTGATGAGTCAGCGGCTTCATAACGTTTGTATCGGTATTATACCCTCAAAAAAAGCGGCGGGGACTTCTCCCCGCCGCTTTGCATCACAGCTTTCTCCACCACGTCAGCTTGATCAGCGCCCCTCCCAAACAGGCCAATGACAGCCCGAAGGCTGCCGGATGCGCTATGCCGCGCAGATAGAAGGCCAGCGCCACCAGCAGCCCAATCCAGCACAGCTGGCGCAGCCACTGCTGCACCGGACGCAGCAGGGCCCGACGATCCTCATCGGCCAGGTGCACCACCAGATCCCCCTGCTGCAGGGTATCCACCAGGTGTCGCGTCTTGATTAAGGTTAACGGCAGTTGGGCCAACTCGTGAATGAGGACCCCCCAGATACTGTCCCGCTCTCCCAGGGCGCGGGTCAGATTGGACTTCAAAACCGGCAGCACATCCTTGATGCCGTTATAGTTCTCTATATAGCTGGTCCCCAGCCCTTCGATGATGGAACTGGCCCGCATGACGTAGACGATCTCTTGCGGGAGTTTGAAAGGATAATCCTTGAGGGCGTCCATGACGCCAAAGGCCAGTTCCTGCATACTGGTGGCGTTTAACTGGTCGTTATCAAAGATCCGGAAGATCTCCTCGGCCAGTCCGGTCAGCTCATCCTGGGGGGCGTTATCGGTAATGATACCCAATTTGCGGGTGGCCTGCACCAGCAGTTCGAAATCACGCTCATAGGCTGCCTTGACGGTGTTGATCATGGCCAGCCGGGTGGCATTGGGAATCCGGCTGACCATGCCGAAATCCAGCAGTACCAGCTCCCCCTGCCTGGTCACCAACAGGTTGCCGGGGTGGGGATCGGCATGAAAAAAACCCTTCACCAGCATCTGCTCGGTGTAGAACAGCACCAGTTTTTCCATCAATCCTGCAAAGGGCACCTGCAGCCTGCCCAGGCCTTCACGATCGTCGAAGCGGACGCCTTCTTCAAAGCTCATCACCAAGGCATCAGCAGAACAAAACGAAGGATAGGGGACCGGCATCCTGATGCCGGCATCGGGGTAGGCCTGGCGAAAGCGCTCCAGGTTGGCAAGCTCAGCCAGCATGTCGGTTTCCTGCAGGATGGTACGGCGGAAGGCGGTCAGCACCGCCTCAATGGAGTTGCGGGTATACTCTGAAAACAGTGGATGCAGGAGCGCCAGAAACCAGCCTAAAAGCCGGATATCCTCCCGCACCACCCGCTCTACCCGGTTGCGGCGCAGTTTGACCGCCACCTGTCTGCCGTCCTGCAAAGTGGCACGATGGACCTGACCGATGGAGGCACAGGCCAGCGGCAGGTGATCAAAAGAATTAAAACAGTCCCCATTGCCGAAGGCCCGGCTGAATACGGCCGCCAAGTCATCAACCGGCATGGCCGGCAACTGATCATGCAACTGCCGTAAGGCCCCAAGGTAGCGCTGATCGAAAAAGTCTGCCCGGGTGGCCAGCACCTGGGCCAGCTTGATGAAACTGGCGCCCAGTTGCTCAATGGCACCGACCAGCGCCGGGGGGGCCAGGGGGCCGATCCTCATCCAGCTGGGACGTTTGCGGATCAACAGAAAGACCGTCAGCAGGACCCGGAACACCCGGTAAATCCGCAGCGGATGATACAGGCTGATCAGAAGTTTCAAGCGTGACACTCGGTTACTGCTGGTGTCCCTGGCGCTTCAATTCCTCCCGCAGGGCATCCAGATCGGCCTTGGTTGCCAGCCCCAACTCATCCACCACCTCTTTGAGTAGTTGCCTGACCTCATCCTTGAGCCGGCCACGTTCTTCACTGCCTTTGGCCACCGCCTGGTCAAAGAACTCGCGGGCCTTACGCTCGCCTTCTTCCCGCTGCTCCTTGGCTGATGCACCGGCCTGTTCCAACTTTTCCTTGGCCATCAGGGCACTGCCCAATCCGAAGTAAAACAACTGTTCAAGTTTTTCTTTCATGGCTTATCTCCTGTCGCTTTGCCGTTCAGTTCGGCCAGCATCGCCTCATGGGCTGCCACCGCAGCATCCAGACCGGCATTGCCGATGGCGCCGCGGCCGGTCCACTCATTACCCTGTCGCACATACAGGCTCGTCAACGCTTGACGGACAGCCGTTCTGCCTGACCCGGCTCACACCGTGCCATCTCGGACAACCTCGCACAAATTGCTGCAAGGGTTTCATCATACCGCTGATCCAGGTAGTCTGTCATGGACATTTGTCAGTCCCACTTTACCGGAAGACACATCTATCAGCAGCACGACATAGCCACACCTCTTGACACGGTACCAGCCTCATCACAACCGGCTCCAGCCCCCACTCCTTTTACCCCCTTGCAACATTCGTAAAAACTTCTACACTAGTGTTTTGCAAACAACCCAAGACCCCCCTGCAAGGAGGCGCTACCATGGCATTATGGGACAAGCTGAAGGCCGAACTGATTGACATCATTCAGTGGCTGGACGACACCAATGACACCCTGATCTACCGTTTCCCCCGTTACAACAATGAAATCAAGTATAACGCCAAGCTGGTCGTCCGTGAAGGCCAGGCAGCGGTCTTCATCAACGAAGGCCAGCTGGCCGATGTCTTCGGTCCCGGTACCCATACCCTGACAACCCAGAACCTGCCGGTTCTTGCCACCCTCAAGGGGTGGAAATACGGCTTTGAGTCCCCTTTCAAGGCCGAGGTCTACTTTGTCTCCACCCGCCAGTTTACCAACCTGAAGTGGGGCACGCCCGGCCCCTGCACCATGCGCGACCCGGAGTTCGGCGCGGTGCGGGTGACCGCCTTTGGTATTTACTCGATCAAGATCAAGGATCCAGCCGTCTTTATCCGTGAAATAGCCGGCACCGACAGCAATTTTACGACCGAGGAGATTCAGGACAACCTGAAGGGCAAGATCGGCCTGCGGGTCAAGGAGGTCATGCCTGAGCTCAAGATTCCGGTGATCGACCTGGAAAGCAAGGTCTATACGCTGGGTGAAATGCTCAAGGAACGGATCGCACCGGCCTTTGAGGGGCTGGGCATTGCCCTGACCGAGGTGCAGGTACAGGATGTGGGCCTGCCTGAGGAGGTTGAGCGGGCCATTGACAAGGCCGGCGCCATGCGGGCGATCGGCAACATGCAGATGTACACCCAGTACGAAACAGCCAACTCCATTAATGATGCCGCCAACAATCCCGGCGGGCTGGCAGCGGCAGGCGTCGGGATCGGCATGGGCTTTGGCGTTGGGGGACAGATGGCCGGAGCCATGGGTGGGGCCTTCACCAACATGGTCCAACAACCCGGCATCACACCGGGCTATTCGGCCGGTACGGCGCAAGCCCCCCCCATGCCGGGACCGCCCCCCCTCCCCTCGGCCATGCAGTTGTTTATGGCGGTAAATGGGCAGCAGGCCGGACCCTTCGACCTGCCCGCACTGCAACAGATGGCCTTGAACGGTCAGTTGACCCGCGAGACCCTGGTTTGGAAGCAGGGCATGAGCAGTTGGGCAGCCGCCGGCACCATAGCGGAGCTGGCCCAGGTCTTCGGCAGCGTCCCCCCTCCCATGCCGCCGACCTAGCCGAAGAGGATGATCATGCACGCACAGGATCAAACAACTGAAACAACGGCTGGCAAGCGGTTTCCCTGCAGTTCCTGCGGGGCAAAGCTGGAATTTGCGCCTGGTACGGCCAGCCTGAAATGCCCTTACTGCAACCACGAAAACCGGATTCCGCAGTCGGCTGAAGAGATCAGGGAACTCGATTTCTATGCCTATTTTGCTCAAGCCGCCGAGCAGGGTGAATCCCAGGAGATCCAGACCGTCAAGTGTCAATCCTGTGGAGCGAGCTCGACCCTGCAGCCAAACCTCTCCATGAGCCACTGTCCCTTCTGCGGCACCCAGCTGCAGGCAGCGGCCAAGGCCAGCCGTCTGCTCAAGCCTGGCGCCATCATGCCGTTCAAGATCCAGAAAAACAAGGCGCTTGAGCTGTTCCGCAGCTGGCTTGGGGGGCTCTGGTTTGCTCCGGGCGGCCTCAAGGAACAGGCGATCCGGGAAGGGGGTATCAGGGGGATGTACATTCCCTACTGGACCTTTGATGCCAAATCAACCACCTGGTACGACGGCGAGCGAGGCGAGGATTACTACGAAACCGAGCGCTACACGGATAGTGACGATGACGGCAATACTGTTACCCGCACCCGCCAGATCCGTCACACCAGGTGGTATCACACCAATGGCACGGTCTGGCTGAATTTTGATGATGTGCTGGTACTGGCCGGCCGTTCGCTTCCCCAAGAACTGACGGAGTCACTGCACTCCTGGAACCTCAAGGAGTTGGTCCCTTACCAGGATGCCTATATGAGCGGCTTTCAGGCTGAAGCATATCAGGTGGACCTGGGAGATGGCTTTGAACGCGCCAAGCAGGAGATGGATGCAGCGATACGCGAGGCGGTCAAGGGTGACATCGGCGGCGACCATCAGCAGATTAACACCGTGCGGACCCAGTTTGACGGCATTACCTTCAAACATATCCTCTTGCCGATCTGGATCAGCGCGTACCACTACGGAGGGAAGTCTTACCGGTTTGTCATCAACGGCGCCACCGGCGAGGTCCAGGGTGAACGGCCCTGGTCGTTGGCCAAGATCGCCCTGACCATCCTGGCCAGTATCGTTGTCTTGATTTTGATTGCGGTGGTACTAAAGAAATAACTACGATTTTTGCAGCAGATAGGTGGCGAATTCCTCCCCTATCCTGCGGTCAATAATGTTGCAGTTCAATCGGCCATAGCGCTGCTGGATGTCGAACTTGTCCTGCAGCGGTATGCCGGAAAGCAGCAGGTATCCACCGGCACTGGTCATACTCACCAGCGGTTCTGCCAGTGACAGCAGAATGTCGGCATAGATATTGGCCAGAATCAGGTCAAAATGTTGCCCGGCAACCGTTGCCAATTCACCGCACACGGTGGTTATCTGGTCTTCGAAGCCGTTGAAACAACTATTTTCCTGGCATGAGCGTGCAGCGGCCTCATCAAGGTCGACCGCAACGATAGCTGAGGCGCCAAGCCGCGCTGCAGCCAGCGCAAGGATGCCGGTACCGCTCCCCAAATCCAGGACATGCCGGTCGGCAAGCCCTGGAATCGCCGGCAACAACTCGAGACAAGCAGCGGTTGTTTCATGTTCGCCGGAGCCAAAAGCCCCCTTTTTACCTAATATAATGGGCAAACCGCAGGGATCTGGCGGTGAATCACCGGCGGGGATGACGGTAAAACATCCAACATGGAATGAGTGAAAGATTCGCCCGGACATGGTGCCACCCTACCTGTTTCAGGTGGCATCGTCAAGCAGTCCGGCCCCTGACACACGCTGAAGAGACCAGACCGAGGTACGCGGAAATGGGGATATTCAGTTCGTTTGTATACAGCCTGAAAAGCTCAAGGTGCAACCCCCTCACCTTTCTGCATGCCCTTTTTTACGCGCGCACCATCAGCTATCTGCGCCTGCTGCGCCGGCTTGTCGAGCTGCCCATCCCGGCCATCCGCACACATGTTGTTGAGACCTACCATGCCAAGGTGGTACGTCTGGCTGATGCCCGCACCATCATCAGCATCAACCGGGACATTGACTGCAGAAACCTGGAACAACTCCTGCCGTACCGCCATGCACGGGACCTGATCCTCAAAAATCCCCACAATATCGTCGTGTACGACTGTCCCTGCCGCGCACAACAAGAACACCCCTGCCAACCAACCGAGGTTTGCCTGATCGTCGGCGAACCGTTTGCCGACCTGCTGCGGCTGTTTCAGCCGTTCCGCTCCCGCCGGATTAGCCAGGCTGAAGCGCTGCGCATCCTGCAGGAAGAGGATGCCCGCGGCCATGTCCATACCGCCTGGTTCAAGCAGACCATGCTGAACCGTTTCTATGCCATCTGTAACTGCTGCAAGTGCTGCTGCCTCGGCATGCAATTCATGCAAAAACATGGCATGCCCATGATCCAGCCTTCGGGATACCGGGCTCACATCTCAGAACAATGCGTTAGCTGCGGCACCTGTGCACGATTTTGTCAATTTGACGCCATTCAAGTGATTGCCGATACAGCCGGAAGTAAATATGACATTAGTGCCGCCAAATGCTATGGTTGCGGCGTTTGCGAAGCAAAGTGTCCAAACCGAGCAATCAGTCTGGTACGAGCGCCGGAAAAAGGCCCACCGCTTGACATCCTTGCCCTGGAGGCAGCGCAACAAGCCAGCTCCTCTGATCCGCATTGACAATTCCCCCTTTGCTTGACTGTCGGATTAATGGTAAAGAGGCTGATCTTTATCTCCCAACACACACCATGTAATCCAGACAATCGACTCTCAACCCGTTGTCATTTGAGGAATACACTCTCATCGGCTCGGGCACGAAAGGACTTCATCCATGCGCCTCACCCCTGCAATCGAGCTGGAATACCGTTGCAAAAAGCTGCAAGACCTGATGCAGCAAGCAGGTATTGATGCCGTCATCATTGTACAGAATGCCGACCTGTACTATTTCACCGGCACGGTCCAGAACGGCTGCCTTTACGTACCAGCCCAGGGCCAACCACTCTACCTGGTACGCCGGGACCAAGCACGGGCTCGGATGGAGTCGGGCCTCAAGGAGGTGCTTCCCTTTGGTTCACCCAAGGACATCCCCGGCATCCTGAGTGCATTTAATTATCCGATACCGAAACGGATCGGACTTGAATTCGATGTGCTTCCCGTCATCTTTTTAGAACGCTACCGCAAGGTCTGGCCCAATGCCGACCTTTTGGATGCCACCCCCCTGATTCGTCAGGTCAGGATGATCAAGAGTCACTACGAGATCCACCTCATGCAGGATGCTGCAGATCAGGTTCACAAGGTCTATGAGCGGGCAAAAGAGGTGATTCAGGAAGGCATGACCGATTACGAGCTGGCCACGGAACTGGAGTACACCGCGCGAAAACATGGTCACCTGGGACTGATCAGAATGCGCGTCTTTAACGGCGAGATGTGCTTCGGTCATACTTTTTCAGGGACCGACAGCGCGGTACCGGCCTATACCGACACTCCTTTCGGCGGCTTGGGTGCCTCCCCCTGTTTTGGACAGGGAGCCGGGCACAAGGCGATCGGACGGCATGAGCCGATCATCATGGATTTTGCCGGCAGCATTGACGGCTACCTGGTCGACCAGACCAGGGTCTTTAGTCTTGGGCCGCTTTCTGACCGGCTGACCAAAGGGTTTGAAGCTATGCTCAAGGTGCAGGAGCTGATGAAGGAGCTGGCAGTGCCGGGTATCAGCTGGGGTGAGCTCTACGAGCGCTGCCATGCCTTGGCGGTTGCACTGGGCTATGCCGACAGTTTCATGGGGGCAAAAAACTCGCAGGTCTCGTTTATCGGCCATGGCCTGGGTATTGAAATTGACGAATACCCTTTCATTGCCAAAGGTTTCAAGGATCAGGTCCTGGAAATAGGCATGGCATGGGCCTTTGAGCCCAAGGTTGTCTTCCCCGGCGAGGGGGCAGTCGGTATTGAAAACACCTTCTACCTCAGTAACGACGGGTTGAAACAACTGACCCGTTCTGAGGATGCTTTGGTGGTTTTATAATGTTGTTTCAGTATACAAAAACCTGTTGTATTTGGCTTCGCACGATGCTATAACAACCAAAATTATTGTATACAGTATTTTAAAAAGGCCGAGATACATTGTGCAATCAATTAGTTGCACCTAATATCCTGAAAGGAGAAGTACGCATGGCTCTGAAGGAAACCCTCAAGCAGAAGATTGAAGAATTCCGCCCCCGTACCACCAAGCTGGTGAAAGAGTTTGGCAAGGTAAAGATTGACGAGGTCACCATTGACCAGTGCATCGGTGGCGCCCGCGACATCCGCGCTCTGGTAACCGATATTTCCTACCTGGATCCCCAGGAAGGTATCCGGTTCCGTGGCAAGACGATCCCTGAGACCTTCGAGGCCCTGCCCAAGGCTCCTAACTCCGCTTATCCTACCGTTGAATCTTTCTGGTACTTCCTGCTGACCGGTGAGGTTCCGACTCAGGCCCAGGTTGACGAAGTCTGTGCAGAGTTCAAGACCCGTCAGATTGTTCCTTCCTATGTATGGGACGCCATCCGCGCTCTGCCCCGTGACAGCCACCCGATGGTAATGCTGTCCGTCGGTATCCTGGCCATGCAGAAGGATTCCAAGTTTGCCGGTTTCTACAACTCCGGCAAGTTCAACAAGATGACTGCCTGGGAATACGTCTATGAAGATGCCAGCGACCTGGTTGCCCGTATTCCTCTGGTTGCCGCATTCATCTACAACCTGAAGTATCGTGGCGACTACCAGATTGCTCCGGACCCAAGCCTTGACCTGGGTGCAAACTTCGCTCACATGATCGGCCAAAGCGACCAGTACAAGGATGTTGCCCGTATGTACTTCATCCTGCACTCCGACCATGAGTCCGGCAACGTATCGGCGCACACCACTCACCTGGTTCACTCCGCCCTGTCTGACCCCTACTATGCCTATTCTGCCGGCCTGAACGGCCTGGCAGGCCCGCTGCATGGCCTGGCCAACCAGGAAGTGCTGGACTGGACCCTGAAGTTCCAGCAGAAGTACTGCGCCGACAAGGAGCCTACCAAAGAGCTGATCACCCAGGCTCTGTGGGATACTCTCAACTCCGGACAGGTCATCCCCGGTTACGGCCACGCTGTTCTGCGTAAGACCGACCCACGTTACATGTCACAGCGTGAGTTCTGCCTCAACACCCCGGGTCTGAAGGACGACGCTCTGTTCAAGCTGGTTGCCATGATCTTTGAAGTTGCTCCTGGCGTACTGACCGAGCAAGGCAAGGCCAAGAACCCCTGGCCTAACGTTGACGCACAATCCGGCGTTATCCAGTGGTACTATGGCCTGCGTGAGTGGGACTTCTACACCGTTCTGTTCGGTGTGGGCCGCGCTCTGGGCTGCATGGCCAACATTACCTGGGACCGTGGTCTTGGTTACGCTATCGAGCGTCCCAAGTCGGTTACCACTGCAATGCTGGAGAAGTGGGCAGAGGCTGGCGGCCGCAACTAATCCTGCCTTTCCTTGTGGAAAAGCAACGGGGGATGCTCATGCATCCCCCGTTTTTTTGTACCTGCCTCGTTTACCGCGCTATAGGTCTTATTTGCCCTGAAAGACCGGCTTACGCCGTTCAAGAAAGGCTTGTTTGCCTTCTTCATAGTCGGCACTGTCATAGACCATCCGTCGTAATCCCTGGATATACTCAAAGGTTTCTGGACGCAACGGATACGAATCCGCCAGAAGCCGCAACTGCTCTTTCATGACCCTGTTGGCCAGAGGAGCATTCTCGGTTATGCGGGTTGCCATGGCGTAGGTAAAAGACTCAAGCTCCTCAACAGGCACCAGATGATTTAAAATGCCCACCTGCAGGGCTCGCTCAGCTGAGATCGGTTCTGCGGTATAAAACATCTCACGCGCAATACGCGGCCCTACAATATTGAAGAAATGCATAATGCCTGAAATATTGTAAGGGACTCCCAGCTTTGCAGGCGTAATCGCAAAGGAGCTACTGGGGCAACCGATGGCAATGTCACAAACAAACGAAAGGTCACAGGCACCACCCCAGACTGACCCCTCAATCATGGCGATTACCGGGGAAGGAAAGCGCTGTACCGCCCGCAACAGACATTCAAGCGGGTCGTTATAGGAAAGCGGATCACGGCCGGAAACCGGCAATTCATGGATATTAAAGCCGGATGACCAGACCTTTGCCCCTTGTGCTGCCCGCAAAATCAAGACCCGTACTGTTTCATCATGGGAATACGCTTCAATTGCCGCAAGCATTTCTCCCAACAGGTCGCAACTCAGACTGTTACGTGTCTCGGGATGATTAAAGGTGATTGTTGCCACACCGTTGGCTTGGCTTGTCAGTATCTTCGACATGGAATCTTCCTCCACTAGGGCACATCCATATCCGGCGCCAGCCCGTACTGCGTCAGCTTGCGCTGCAGTATAGCACGCTCAAGGCCAAGGCCCTTGCTTGCTTTGTCAAGATCCCAGCCACACTGCCTCATACAGCCCTGAAGATAGTCCCGCTCAAAGCGGTCTCTTGCCGCCTGCATCGGCACAACACCTTCACACCGCGTTGCCTGGCGAGAACCAGATGTCGGGTTTTCAGCAGCCGACAGCAGCTCAGGCAGGTCGTCAGCGCTCACAACCGGCCCACTGGCCATGATCAGCACCCGCTCAACAACATTTTTTAGTTCTCGTACATTACCAGGCCAAGCATAGCGCTGCAGATAGGCCAGGGCAGACTCATCAAAACTCTTGACCTCCCACCCTTCACGGCGATGGAACTGATGGATAAAGTGTTTAACAAGGTGCGGAATGTCCTCTGGCCTTTTGCGTAGCGGCTCCAGTGAAAGGGGGACAACCTGCAAATGTTTGTACAGGTCATCGCGGAAGGTGCCAGAGGCAACGGCTTCGTGTAAGGGACGCGATGAAGCGGCAAGGATGCGGACGTCTGCCCTGACAGGCCGGGAACCTCCGGGCCGTTCAAAACACTGCTCAGTAATGATACGCAGTATCTCCCCTTGGCCTTTCAATGACAATTCTTGAATGTCATCAAGAAAAAGAGTGCCACCATCAGCCAGATCGAGTCGTCCGCGTTTCAGACTGTCAGCCCCGGCAAAGGCACCCCGTTCATGACCGAACAGTTCATCGCCAAGCAGCTGCTCAGGCACCGCCATGCAGTTAACAGAGACAAAAGGACGGTCTCGACGGGTGCTCGCATGGTGAATTGCCCGGGCAACGAGCTCCTTGCCAACACCGTTTTCTCCCTGGATCAGGACCGGGGTTGAGGCTGGTGCCACCCGACGAATCTGACTACGAATCGCCTCCAGTGTCGCAGAGACGCCAACCAGCTCGTGTTCTCGCAATGAGGCAAGCCGCAGTGCCTCATTCTCCTTGCGCAACTCTTTATAGTTAAGTGCATTGGCTGTTGTAATCAGCAGTTTATCAAGAGAAAAGGGTTTTTCTATGAAATCAAAGGCCCCTATTCGGGTAGCCTTGACAGCCGTTTCAATGGTGCCGTGTCCGGACATCATCACCACGGTCAGGTCCAACGCCAGATTTCTGATCCGTTCCAGCGTCTGAATGCCATCCATACCTGGCATCCAGATATCAAGCAGCACCAAGTCCGGCACTTCTTCACGGATAAGGTCAAGGGCATCAGCACCGTTTTCTGCCAAAAGCACCTGGTACCCTTCATCCTCAAGGATCCCCTTCAAGGATGTCCTGATGCTCTCTTCATCATCAACAATCAGAATCAACTTTGACATGCCGCCTCCTCAACTCAAACAGCTGGCAATTCTATTACAAAGCACGCTCCGTGCGGTTTGTTATCTCGAACACGCACAAAACCATTATGATCAGAGATAATACTGGTTACAATCGCAAGCCCTAAACCTGTACCTCCCTTTTTGGTGGAAAAGTACGGCTCAAAGAGTCGCGCTTTGATCTCAAACGGAATCCCTGGGCCATCGTCGGCGACGCTACAGGAAATCATCTTAAGTTCAGCATCATAGGCGGTCGTAATCTCGACAGTTCCTGCGCCTTCCATGGCTGCAACCGCATTCTCAAATAGATTGATCAGAACGCGCTTGATCTGATCTCTGTCAATCTTGACGATCGGCAGCTTTTCGTCAGGCAGAAAATGATACACAATCTGACGATGGGCCTGTTGATAGAGTGTCAATGTTTCGCGCACAAGATCATTAAGATTATTTTCCGTTGGCTGCACAGCCGGCATACGCGCGAAATTTGAAAACTCATTTACCAAAATTTTTAATTCATCGACCGCTTTACTGATCATGCTGGTGCACTCGTCAAAGATTCTTCCATCTTCATCATTTGAAAAACGCTCAAGATAGCGCTTACGCAGTCGTTGCGCGGAAAGCTGAATCGGGGTAAGCGGGTTTTTGATCTCATGGGCGATCCTCCGCGCCACTTCACGCCAAGCCTGCATTCTTTGCCCCTTAACCATCTGGGTAAGGTCATCAAGCACCAAAACCGATCCCAGAAATTCTCCTTGCTCATCCCGCAGCATACTGAGGTTCATCTGCAGCGTTCTACGCTCTCCACGCATATCCAGAGTGATTTGTCGACTGATGCTGTCATGGCGGGTTAACGCCATGTCACGCAGTGCATCGCGAACAATCTCCAAGTGTGCTTCGCGCATAACATCGCGAAAGTTATGCCCCAGTACCCTGCCGGTATCGATATGCAACAAACGTTCTGCAGATCTGTTGATCGTTGTAATCAGACCGTCCCGATCAACCGAGATAACTCCGGCTGCCACATTACGCAGCACGGTTTCCATATAGCGACGTCTGGACTCAATCTCCTGATTGCTCCGGGTCAGTTCGTCATTGGTAGCCGTAACCACTTGGCGTTGAACCTGCAGATCCCTGATCATGGTGTTAAACGAACGCACCAGCATGCCGATTTCATCAGGCCCCTCCGCATCGATTCTTACCTCAAGATCGCCTTCAGCAACTGCTCGCGTTCCCTCAACAAGTGCCTGGATGGGACGGGTCATACTATTTGCCAAATAAATACCGATCCAAAAGGAAAGAAAAACTATAACGGAAGCGATCAGAAACAAGACCAGGATGTAACCGGTTGTGATGGGATTTTTCAAGATCTTGAGACGCCTGAACTCCTGGTAGGACGAGGTGATCTCCCGCATTTTACTCACCAAGGAATGGGGCACGTAGTAGTTGACGACTACAACACCGACCACGTCCCGATCATTATAGGTTGAGTAAATCGGCACGATGCCACGGATCAGGTCAGCCTTACCGACCGGATTCACTTTGGTGAGTTCGTGCCCTGCAAGGCCTTGATTAATATCCTCCGAATTTGGACTTGTCAGATCCCCCAAGGGGACATCAGGATTGGAGGCACGAATCAATTCTTCTCGTTGCGATGAAAACACCTCAACGATGCCCAGGTTGTACTCCTTCTGCTTCGCACGTACCGTTTCCCGCATAAGTGGCAGCTGCTCATCGTTCAGCAAACGATCACTCTTTATGGTTGCAGCCAGTCCCCGTGCGTAAAACAAGGCATTTTTTGCCGATGTCTTATAATAGGTCTGGGCCACCTCAAGCGATTCGTTTAATGATGACTCAACCTGCACATTGAACCAGTTTTGAACACTGTTCGTAATGAAACTTGCAGAGGCAAAGAATAGCAACATGGTCGGCACCAACGACAATCCGACAAAAGAGATCACCAACTTGGTTCTCAAACGGGTCGCCAAGGTTCGTGAACGGCTTTCAACAAGCAGCTTGACCACGTTCCGGCTGATGAGATAGACGAGCAACACAACCAACAGAACAATAACGTTAATCATGCCAAAAATGACAACGTTACTCGACAAAGGGGCCTTAGAACTCAGCTGAGTCAACCTGATTTCAAAGGCGGTCAAAAGAGCAATCAACACGACAGCGAGGATGATAACAGCTGTTTCGCGCAATCGCTTTCTTCGTTCATCGGTTGATACCACTACTTTTCTCCTCTAAGCTGTAGCCGCGAGCTATCAATATCATACAAAGATGGAGATTGAAAACCTGATTCAGCTTGTTATACTTAAGCATAACCGACATGAACACTGACATCCTGGGAGCAGTAATGCGTATAACCAACAAGAGCACCATTGATGATCTTCGTAAAGGGCGTCAGGCGTCTGCGCCGAAACAAGCAAGCAGCGGTCTTTTTTCACTTTTTTCTTCAGAACTTGAATCCAGACAACAGGATAACTCGCACTATACCAAGAGCATTGCAGATCTAAGAGATGAGCTTGACAGTATTGGCAAGACACTTGAGCAAGATCCAACCATTCCAAACTTCAAACGATTCAGAGAAGTACTCAGCACGTTAGCCAAACAGGTTTCAACTGAAGCTTACCGGCTGGAAAAGATCGGTGGAACCCCTTCCAATCCGAGATATTACGAAATAATCACTGTTATCAATAAAGAGGCTGATAAACTCTACGAATTGATTGTGAAGGACCATAAAGACAGCATGGCAATTACCGCTTCGGTTATTGGTATCAAGGGGCTTGTGGTTGATCTGACCACGTAAACAAAAAGAGCGCCGTTAGCGGCGCTCTTTTTCACTATGTATTATTTTATAATAAACTAAGCGGCTTGTGTTTCTTCCACCAGTTCAATCACCGACAAAGATGCGGCATCGCCTTGACGCTGGCCAAGTTTGATAATCCGGGTATAACCACCTGCACGCTCCTTGTAGCGTGGAGCCAGTGTGGCAAACAGTTTGGTAACAACTGATTTTTCGCGAATGTAAGCGGCTGCTTGACGTTGAGCATGCAGATCACCACGCTTACCAAGGGTAATCATTTTTTCTGCCACGGAACGAATCTCTTTTGCCTTTGCATCAGTGGTAACAATGCGCTCGTGGTTAAGCAGCGAGGTAACCATATTTCTGAACATGGCAATACGATGGCTAGTGGTACGGCCAAGTCTTCTTCCTGATTTGTTGTGACGCATTGGTTCTTCCTTTCTACAGTTCTACACAAATATATGCACTCGTTACCGAGGCTATTCTTCGTCTTTCTGCTCGCCACGGAGACGCTTCATCACTTCAGGGTCAGGGAAAGACTCAAGCTTCATACCAAAGGTAAGTCCCATTTCATTCAAAATATCTTTTATTTCATTCAGTGACTTACGGCCAAAGTTCTGTGTTTTCAACATTTCCGCTTCTGTCTTTGAAACAAGTTCGCCAATCAGCTTAATGCCTGCATTTTTGAGACAATTTGCAGATCGGACAGACAGTTCAAGTTCTTCCACTGTCCGGTACAGATTTTCATTTACTTTTGCATCATCATCGCCAGCTTCTTCCAGCAATTGGGGCTCTGATTCTTCATCAAAATTGATGAAAATAGACATCTGTTCCTTAACAATTTTTGCCGCGTATGCAATGGCGTCTTCCGGCGAAACACTGCCGTCGGTCCAAATCTCAAGGGTCAGCTTGTCGTAGTCAGTCATCTGACCAACACGTGCGTTTGAAACAACAAAGTTCACCTTAATAATCGGTGAAAAAATAGCATCTATCGGAATTGTCCCTACTGGGGCTTTTTCATCACGGTTACGGTCAGCAGAGACATATCCCTTTCCGATCTTGACTGACATCTCCATTTCAAGAACGGCATCCTTACCACAGGTAGCGATATGCAGATCGGGGTTCATGACCTCAACATTATGAGGCACCACAATGTCGCCAGCCTTAATGACACCTTCGCCTTTATGGATGATACGAACTGTAGCCTGATCTGAGCCATGCAAACGGAGACGAACGCTTTTAAGGTTTAGAATTATGTCAGTAACATCTTCCGTCACACCTGGAACCGATGAAAACTCATGCTGCACACCTTTAATCCTGACCGAGGTAATTGCAGCACCTTGTAATGATGAAAGCAACACACGGCGCAACGAGTTACCGAGCGTTGTACCAAAGCCACGCTCAAAAGGCTCAGCAACAAACTTGCCGTAGGTAGCGCTTAGCGTTTCCTTTTCTACCTGTAATTGCTTTGGTTTTATAAGATCACGCCAGTTTTTATACATTAAAACCCTCCCCTCAAGGGGTTACGATAACAAGGACAGAATGATACCGAAGATCGATTATTTTGAATACAATTCGACAATCAGCTGTTCTTGGATAGGTGTAACAATATCCTCACGGACTGGTACGGTTTTCACTGTACCCTTGAAGGTATCACGTTCCAGCTCAAGCCATTGAGGAATGCCGCGACGAACCACGGCATCAAGCGCTTCATTAATGCTGGTAACGGCACGGCTCTTCTCACGTAGCTCGATTGAATCACCAGCTTTAATTTGCATTGACGGAATGGTTGCCTTACGGCCGTTCAGCACAAAATGGCCGTGGCGTACGAGTTGCCGAGCCTCTGCGCGTGAAGAAGCAAAACCCAGGCGATAGACAGTGTTATCAAGGCGACGCTCCAAAAGTGACAACAGGTTTTCACCTGTAACACCTTTCATACGATCCGCACGTTCAAAATAACTGCGGAACTGCTTTTCAAGCAGGCCGTAAAGACGCTTAACCTTCTGCTTTTCACGCAGCTGAACACCATAGTCTGAGGTTTTCGTACGACCTTGGCCGTGCTGACCAGGAGCATAGTTACGACGTTTAATGGCGCACTTATCAGTGTAGCAACGGTCCCCCTTCAGGAACAGTTCCATATTTTCTCTTCTGCACAGACGGCAGGACGGTCCAGTATACCTAGCCAAGACAACCTCCTCTAGACAGTTTCAGGCAAAATTAATTAAACTCTTCTACGCTTGGGCGGTCTGCACCCATTATGCGGTATCGGAGTTACGTCGCGAATAAAACTCACATTAAGACCTGTTGCTTGCAGAGCACGCAAAGCGGACTCACGACCAGACCCCGGGCCTTTCACATAAACCTCAATATTACGCAAACCATGCTCCTGAGCCTTGCGGGCACAATCTTCTGCCGCAACTTGAGCTGCAAAGGGAGTACTCTTACGTGACCCCTTAAAACCTTTTGCACCTGCAGTTGACCAAGCCACGACGTTGCCAACAGGATCAGTAATAGTGATAATCGTATTGTTAAACGTTGCTTGAATGTGAGCAACGCCATTGGTTATGTTTTTTTTCTCTTTTTTCTTTCTGACAACCTTTTTTGGGGCGGCCATACTACCTCCAGACGTTTCTGTGGTTTAAATTACTTCTTCTTACCAGCAACTGTTCTTGCCGGACCCTTGCGAGTACGAGCGTTTGTCTTGGTGCGCTGACCGCGGCACGGCAGACCCTTACGGTGACGCAAGCCACGGAAACACCCGAGGTCCATGAGACGCTTTATGTTCATGGAAATCTCACGACGCAAATCACCTTCAACCTTGACATTTTTATCAATCTCTTCACGGAGCTTGCCAACCTCAGCTTCAGTCAGCTTATCAGTGCGAGTATTGCCATCTATATTGGTCGAGGCCAGAATATTCTTGGCTGTTGTACGCCCAATGCCATAGATATAGGTCAGAGCGATTTCAATTCTTTTGTTCTTTGGTAGGTCTACACCTGCAATACGTGCCACTGCTCGTCCTCCCCTTAATTACCCTTGGCGTTGTGAATGCTTAGGTGTGTCACAGATAACACGCACTACACCCTTGCGCTTGATGATCTTGCACTTATCGCAGATCTTTTTTACCGAAGCTCGGACTTTCATCTCTATCTTCACCTTTCTCTATTCGCCCGTTAAAGGCGCGTAAGAATGTCTGGTCCCTGTTTTGTTATTGCAACTGTATGTTCAAAATGCGCTGACAGACTGCCATCAACAGTTACCGCAGTCCAACCATCCTCTAAAACCTTAACGACATATGAGCCAATATTTATCATCGGCTCAATAGCCAAAACCATACCGGCCTTGAGCTGTATACCACGGCCAGCAGTTCCATAGTTTGGAACCTGCGGATCTTCATGGAGCTTACGCCCTATGCCATGGCCCACAAAATCCCTAACAACCGAATAACCTGATGCCTCTACGTGGGCCTGAACAGCATGGGAGATATCAAACAGCCTTCCCCCTTCCCGAGCTTGAGCAATCCCCTGATAGAGAGACTCCTCTGTCCTTTGCAGCAAACGTGACGCAACTGGTGTTACTACACCAACCGGGACAGTTATTGCGGCATCACCATAGAATTCGTCATACAGGACACCAAAATCAATACTCAGCACATCACCAGACTTCAGGGGCTCGGCATTAGGCATACCGTGTATAACTCTATCATTAGGCGAACAGCAAAGCGCATATGGGTACCCTGCATACCCTTTAAAAGCCGGAACAGCCTTGCGCTTACGAGTTTCTTTAAGCGCAAGCTCCTCAAGCTCAAGGGTCGTAACACCTGGTCGCACATATTCTTTCAAAAGAGCAAGTATCTCAGCGACAATCTGACAGGATGCCCGCATCCTCTCAACTTCACGCGGAGACTTTAGAACAATCACTTACGCCCCAACCAGCACGGCCGCAATTTGCTGTTGCACTTCAGCAATTGCACCAGTCCCCGGAATTGAGCGCAACAAACCTTTTACACGATAGTATTCTTTGAGAGGTGAGGTCTGTTCTTCATATACAGCCAAACGCTTGCGAATCGTTTCCTCTTTATCATCCTCCCGCTGCACCAACTCATGAGCACAAACCGTGCATACACCCTGAACCGCAGGAGGATCATAGATCACATGATAACCCTTGCCACAAGAGGGACACGAGCGCCGACCAGTCAAACGCTGAACGATCTCTTCAGTATCGACCTCAAGAGAAACCACATGATCAATACGACGACCGGACTCTCTCAAAATATTCCCCAAGGCATCTGCCTGAGGGATCGTGCGCGGAAACCCATCCAAAACAAAACCAGCAACACAATCTGCTTGCGCCAGACGCTCAGCAACTATCCCAAGCACAATTTCATCAGACACCAAGCCGCCCTGTTGCATGATCGCCTGCGCCTTTACACCTAAAGGAGTCCCATTCTTCACAGCAGCCCGCAGCATATCACCAGTGGAAATCTGAGGAACGCCATACGTCTCCACAATAAACTGCGCCTGGGTCCCCTTGCCTGCACCTGGAGGACCAAACAGAATGAGATCCATACAACCTACCTCCGACCGCGAATCCTCACACCCTTCAAAAACCCTTCATAGTTACGGGTAATCAGGTGCGATTCGATTTGCGCGACAGTGTCCATTCCAACACCAACCACAATCAAAAGGGAGGTGCCACCAAAATAAAACGGCAGGTTCATCTTAAAACCGCCTATCAAAATCGAAGGCAAGACACAAACCAGAGATATATAAATGGCACCAGCGAACGTCAACTTCGTCAGGATACCATCCATATACTCTGATGTTTCTTTACCCGGGCGTATACCCGGAATGTACCCACCATGCCGCTTAATATTTTCAGCAACATCAGAAGGGTTAAAAGTCACAGCCGTGTAGAAATAACAAAAGAACACGATAAAGGCAACATAAAAAACATTATAGAGCCAATTTCCAGGTGTCAGCATTTTAGCAAAACGCTGAACTGCCGGGATATTAATGAAGTTTGCGACAGTTGCAGGGAACATAATAATTGAGGAGGCAAAAATTGGCGGTATCACCCCAGCCATATTTACCTTGAGCGGCAAGTGAGAGGTCTGAGGACTTATGGTTTTAAGCCCGGTTACGCGCTTTGCGTAATGGATAGGCAAACGCCGTTGGCCGCGTTCCACAAATACAATTGCTGCAATTACAGCTGCCATCAAGACCAAGACAAACAGCAAAGAGAACAGTGACAAATTGCCACTGTTTATCAATCTGCCGGTATTGGCAACCGCTGAGGGTATTCTCACCACAATACCGGCAAAAATGATCAACGAAATGCCATTACCAATGCCGCGCTCGGTCATCTGCTCACCAAGCCACATGATAAATGCGGTACCTGCACACAGTGTAACAATTGTTAAAAGACGGAAAGACCACCCCGGAGTGGGAATGACCAGCTCGCCTGCCGGTCCGCGCATACTTTCAAGGCCAATTGCAATACCTGCGCCTTGGATAACACTCAGTACTACCGTGCCATAACGCGTGTATTGCGTTATTTTCTTTCGGCCAGCCTCGCCTTCCTTGGACAACTTCTCTATTGCTGGCACCACGACAGTCAACAACTGAAAAATGATCGAAGAGGAGATATATGGCATGATGCCAAGGGCAAACACCGACATCCGCTCCAAGGCACCACCGGAAAACATATCAAAAAGACCTAGCAATGTACCTTGAGCCTGCTTGAAGAAGTGAGCCAAGGCAACAGAATCAATCCCAGGTGTTGGTATGTGACAACCAATTCGATAGACTGCCAGCATACCAAGAGTAAACAGTACCCGTCTTTTCAGCTCAGGAATACGAAAAATATTCTGAAGAGCTTCTAGCACGCGCAGGCTCCCTCAACTTTGCCACCGGCAGCTTGAATTTTTTCAACTGCTGACTGGCTAAATTTATCGGCTTTAACAGTTAATGCCTTTGTTAATTCACCATTAGCGAGTACCTTAACCGGCAGTGTTGACTTTTTCAGAATGCCCTTAGCATCCATTGCCTCACGGTCTACACAGCTGCCAGCTTCAAACACTTCAAGTTGTTGCAGATTAACTACAACATACTCATTCCGGTCAAGTGGCCTAAAACCACGTTTCGGTAGACGGCGTTGCAACGGCATCTGACCGCCTTCGAAACCAGGCTTGACACTCCCACCCGAACGAGCCTTCTGGCCTTTATGTCCTTTTGTAGCGGTTTTGCCATGACCCGAGCCGATGCCACGGCCAATGCGTTTTCTATCTTTCGTCGACCCCAGTGCGGGACGCAAACTATTCAGTTCCATGTTGGTCTCCATCATTTTTACTTAACCTTCAGCATGTGGTTAATTTTCGAAATCATCCCACGTGTTTCCGGCGAGTCTTGCAAAGAAACCGATTGATGCAGACGGCGAAGTCCGAGACCGCGCACAACCGCACGTTGTTTTTCAGAAGCGCCAATCGTGCTTTTAATCAAAGTTATTTCAAGCATAGTGCTCATGACCATTCGTTCCTTCGTCAGGGATTCTTATTCGTATAATTACTCAACCAAGCCGCGACGAGCGATAAGTTCCTCAGGCGTCTTCAGTAGACGCAATCCCTCAAAAGCTGCCTTCACAACGTTATGGGGGTTATTGGAACCGAGACATTTTGAAAGAATATTGCTGATACCTGCAGCTTCAAAAATAGCACGAGCAGCACCACCAGCAATGACACCGGTACCAGGTGAGGCAGGCTTCATCAGGATCCGCCCTGCGCCAAACCGGCCAATGATTTCGTACGGTATGGATTGATTCTGGTTCACCGGAACCTTAATCAAGTTCTTCTTTGCCTGTTCGACCCCCTTACGAATCGCTTCAGGCACTTCATTAGCTTTGCCAAGTCCATAGCCAACATGACCACTTGCGTCACCAACAACAACAAGTGCTGAGAAGCTGAAGCGCCGGCCACCTTTTACAACCTTAGCAACACGGCTTATGTGCACAACCCGGTCTGTCAGGTTCAAATCGTTTGCATTAATCCTGCTCACCACAAACCTCCCTGGGAGAGTGAAAACTTAAAATTCAAGGCCTGCCTCACGTGCAGCATCCGCTAAAGCCTGGATACGACCATGATACAGGAACCCGTTACGGTCAAAGACAACAGTACGAATGTCCTTTTGCAAGGCGGCTTTGGCAATTGCAGCACCAACTGCAGCAGCAGCGGTCTTGTTGCCTCCATGCACATCAGCTTGGGCAATACCATCTATCCGAGTTGACGCTGATGCCAGGGTAACGCCCTGTGCATCATCAATCAACTGAGCGTAAATGTGATTGGCGCTTTTAAAGACATTCAGGCGGGGGCGTTCTGCTGTGCCTCTGACTTTTTTACGAACCCGTACCTGACGCTTCAGACGGGTAATTGTTTTTTGAGATGTCTTTCCCACGGTTCTGCTCCTTACCTGATTACAGGTTCCTATTTTTTACCAGTTTTCCCGGCTTTCCGCAGTATTGTTTCAGAAGCGTATTTAATACCCTTACCTTTGTAAGGCTCAGGACCACGGAAAGAACGGATCTTTGCTGCAGTTTGCCCGACGAGCTCTTTATCAATACCCTTTACTGAAAGCTTCGTCATTTTGTCTACGTCGACAGCAATACCAGCAGGCAAAGGATATACAACAGGATGAGAATATCCTAAACTTAATACTAAGTCGGAACCTTTTACCTCTGCACGATAACCAACACCATTTATTTCAAGGTCCGTTTGATAGCCAGAGGTTACACCAACAACCATGTTGTTAACCAGTGTACGGATAAGGCCGTGTGCAGAGCGGGACTTAATGCTGTCATCTGTACGTTGAACGGAAATTTTTCCCTCTTCGACAGAAACCACTACTTCCGGCATAAGCTCACGAGATAACTCACCTTTAGGTCCCTTTACAGTGATCATCGCATCAGCCAAGGTCACAGTGACCCCTTTAGGCAGCTCAATCGGCAGTTTCCCGATTCGTGACATTGTTGTGACTCCTTTAACAGTTACGTGACTACCAGACGGTACAGAGCAGTTCGCCACCGATACCAGCTTCACGGGCAGCAGTATCAGTCATAATCCCCTTGGATGTTGAGAGGATCGCAATGCCAAGGCCATTTTTAACGCTTGGAATTGACTCTGCATCCACATAGGTCCGGCTGCCAGGCTTGCTGACACGCGTGATCTCGTTAATCACCGGATCCTTCTCATCGATGAACTTCAGATACACGCGAAGTACACCCTGACGGTTATCGGCGATAACCTTGTAATTTTTGATGAACCCTTCCTGCTTCAGAACCTGAGCAAGGTTAACCTTAACATTTGAGGAAGGGATATCGACCTTTTGCAGCTTCACCATATTCGCATTACGAATTCTGGTGAGCATATCGGCGATAGGATCAGTCATTGACATCGAGAAGCACTCCTCTGAAATATGACAGCATTACCAGCTGGATTTAATGACACCGGGAATCTGGCCGGCAGAAGCATACTTACGCAGGCAAATACGACACATCTGGAACTTGCGGTAATATGCCTTAGGGCGACCACACACTGGGCAACGGTTGTGCTGCCGAACCTTAAATTTAGGTGTGCGCAGCGACTTATTGATCATCGAAACTTTAGCCACGGAATCCTCCCGTACGAATTCACAAACTACTAATTTCTAAACGGCATGCCCATATGCTTCAACAGAGCCTTGCCCTCTTCATCATTCTTTGCCGAGGTTACGATAGTAACATTCAAGCCCTTTATTTTATCGATCTCGTCATAGTTAATTTCCGGAAAAATCAATTGTTCTTTGACACCAAGTGTATAGTTACCTTGGCCATCAAAGGCCTTACCGGAAACCCCCTTGAAGTCACGAACACGCGGCAAGGCCACATTCAGCAAACGATCAAGGAATTCAAACATACGATCTCGGCGAAGAGTCACCATACAGCCAATCGGCATACCTTCACGCAGTTTAAAACTTGCAATCGATTTTTTTGCCTTAGTAACAACAGCTTTTTGACCGGTGATCTTGCCAAGCTCCGAGGAAGCTGAATCAAGAATTTTTATATTCTGGATAGCCTCACCAAGACCCATATTAACAACAATCTTGGTAATCTTAGGAACTTCCATAATGTTCTTATAGTTAAACTCAGCTCGCAGCTTTTGCACGACTTCGTTCTGATATACATCTTTTAGTCTGGCCATTGCCTGGACTCCTCCCGATTAGTTCTCCAGAGAGACACCGCACTTCACGCACAAACGCTGTTTTTCGCCATTATCAAGCACTTTTATCTTGGTTCGAACAGGTTTTGCACACTTTGCACAAAACAATTGAACGTTAGAAACATGCAGTGGAGCTTCTTTTTCAGTAATACCACCCGGCTCGTTCCCACGCGCACGGACATGTCGTTTGACCATGTTCAGGCCTTCAACGATTACTGCATCCTTTTTGGGAAGCACACGCAGAACTGTACCTGTCTTGGCTTTTTCCTTGCCGGTGACTACCATGACAGTATCGCCCTTGGCTACGTGATATGATTTCGTTTGCATCAGTGTTTCTCCAGTTTTACATTAAAGTACTTCAGGCGCAAGGGAGATGATCTTCATGAACTTCTTTGCACGCAGTTCCCGTGCAACCGGTCCAAAGATCCGGGTTCCGACAGGCTCTTTAGCGTTGTTAATAACAACACCAGAGTTATTGTCAAAGCGGATATACGAACCATCGGGACGGCCGAGTTCTTTCGCGGTCCGAACAACCACGGCCTTAACCACATCACCCTTTTTCACCTTTGAATTTGGCAGCGCCTCACGTACTGAGCAGACAATGATATCGCCAACACCAGCATATTTGCGCTTAGACCCACCAAGAACCTTGATGCAAAACAGTTTTTTTGCACCAGAGTTGTCAGCAACGTCAAGTATAGTTTGCATCTGAATCATGCTCGTATCCTCTCCGGGTAGCCGTTAGGCGGCGCTTTCTAAAATCTGCCGCAAAGCCCAACGCTTATCCTTACTCAGGGGGCGGCACTCAACTATTTGAACCTTATCGCCAGCTTTGCAGCTGTTAGATTCATCATGAACCTTATATTTCACACTGCGTTTGATGTACTTGTTGTAAAGAGGATGTTTCACAAGTCGGTCAACGCGCACAACAACAGTTTTATCCATCTTATCGCTGACAACGATGCCAGTCTGAGTACGTCTATGGCCAAGCTCACCCATGACAGTATTAACCCCTGCTTTCTGTAAGGATGGAATTTATCCGTGCAATATCACGACGGATCTGACCGAGCTTTGCTGTATTTTCAAGACGCCCGGTATTTAATTGAAACTTGAGGTTGAACAACTCTTGAGCAAGCGCCTCTTTCTTCTGTTTGAGTGCAGCCTCATCCATTTTACGAATTTCATTAGCCTTCATTCTGGGCACTCCTGCTGATAAACTTGGTTGAAACCGGAAGTTTATGTGCTGCCAGACGAAATGCCTCACGAGCAATTTCCTCTGTAACGCCTTCCATCTCATACAGAACCATACCGGGCTTAACCACACAGACCCAGGAATCCGGCGAACCTTTACCTTTACCCATACGGGTTTCAGCTGGCTTTGCAGTGAGAGGCTTATCCGGGAACATGCGAATCCAGATTTTACCGCCACGTTTAATGTAACGAGTCATTGCAATACGGGCAGCTTCAATCTGTCGAGAATCAACCCAGCCACACTCCGTAGCCTGCAAGGCGTACTCACCAAAGGATATCTCAATACGGCGGCAAGCATCACCCTTCATCCGCCCCTTCATCTGCTTTCTATGCTTAACCCTTTTCGGCATTAACATGTGATCTGCTCCTGAAGCTTATTGTCCGGGAAGGACTTCACCTTTAAAAATCAGTACCTTGACACCAATGATACCATAGGTGGTCTTTGCCTCGGCAAAACCATAATCGATATCAGCACGGAGAGTGTGCAGCGGTACACGGCCTTCGCGATACCACTCAGTACGGGACATTTCAGCACCCCCGAGACGCCCCGAACAGGTGATACGAATACCTTTTGCACCGAACTTAAGCGAAGATGTAACGCTTTTCTTCATGGCGCGGCGGAAGGCAATTCGACGCTCTAACTGCAAAGCGACATTTTCTGCAACCAGCTGGGCATCAAGCTCGGGCTTGCGCACTTCGTTGATATTGATGAATACTTCTTTCGAAGTAATTGCAGCCAGATCCTTTTTCAGCAATTCAACTTCAGCACCCTTTTTGCCAATGATAAGACCTGGGCGGGCAGCATGAATATTGATCTTGGTCTTGTTGGCAGCGCGCTCGATCTCAATCTTGGAGATGCCGGCACTGTACAGACGCTTTTTAAGAAACTGGCGAATCTTTAGGTCCTCATGGAGGTTCTTGGCATAATCAGCCTCTGCGTACCACTTAGAGTCCCAGGTTTTAATGACGCCAAGTCTAAAACCTATCGGATTTACTTTCTGTCCCAAGACTACACCTCCGACCTATCTTGTTTTCGTATCGGACAAAACCACAGAAATATGGCTTGTCGGTTTGCGGATCTTACTGGCGCGCCCCATTGCACGTGGTACAAAGCGCTTGAGAACGGCACCACCATCGACGTAAATAGTCTTCACAAACAGCTTGTCAATATCGTTCACGCCCTTTTGCTCGGCATTGGCTACCGCGGACTTCAGCAGCTTCAAAATGATTTGAGCAGAAGGGTTCGGCAGAAATGTCAAGGTGCTCAGAGCTTCAGCAATCCCTTTACCGCGGACCAAATCGGCTACAGTCCGAGTCTTACGGGGTGACAAGCGTGCAAATGTTAATTTGGCGCTGGATTCCATTCAAATCACTCCTTTATTACTTCTTAACCTTGCTCTTCTTGTCAGCAGCATGGCCATGGAAGGTTCGGGTGGGTGCAAATTCACCCAACTTGTGACCAACCATGTTTTCGGTGACAAAAACCGGGATAAACTTTTTACCGTTGTGTACCGCCAAGGAGACCCCAATGAAGTCAGGGGTAATCGTCGAACGGCGTGACCAAGTCTTGATGATTTTCTTTGAGTTCGGACCTTCTGTCTCAACTTTTTTCACCAGGTGATCATCAACGAAGGGACCTTTTTTAATAGAACGTGCCATACTGTTACAAGCCTCTCACGTAATTATTTCGTACGCTTTTTGATAATGAAACGATCAGATGTCTTGTTAGTACGAGTTTTGTACCCTTTGGTCGGAATACCCCAGGGTGTCACGGGGTGACGTCCACCGGAGGTACGCCCTTCGCCACCACCATGCGGGTGGTCAACCGGGTTCATAGCCACACCACGAACCTTCGGACGCTTACCCAGCCAGCGTGAACGACCAGCTTTACCCAAGCTGACATTCTCGTGGTCAACGTTACCGACTTGCCCAATGGTAGCATAGCAATCTTGAAGGATCATCCGAACTTCACCGGAAGGCAGCTTAACCTGCGAATACTTCCCTTCTTTCGACATGAGCTGAGCAAAGGTTCCGGCACTACGGGCCAGCTGTGCGCCTTTACCAATCTTCAACTCAATATTGTGGATGATAGTACCAAGCGGTATTGCTCGTAAGGGGAGCGAATTGCCCGGCTTAATATCAGCCTCAGGACCGCTCAATACCGTATCGCCGACCTTCAAGTCAAGCGGTGCGAGAATATAGCGTTTCTCACCATCAATATAATGAAGTAACGCAATTCTGGCACTGCGGTAGGGGTCATACTCAATAGTTGCAACCTTGGCAGGTATCCCCCGCTTATCACGGCGGAAATCGATCATACGATATTTCTGCTTATGTCCACCACCTTGATGCCGAGCAGTCACACGGCCAAAATGGTTACGACCACCAGTCTTCTTCAGTTTAACCAGCAGGGACTTCTCCGGCGTTGTGGAGGTAATCTCCTCAAACGTCGAACAGGTCTGATGTCTACGCCCAGCTGAAGTGGGTTTATAACTCTTTATTGCCATACCTGAACTCCGATTCAGTAATGATTAATCCGCTACACTTCAAAGAAGTCGACGGTCTGGCCTTCTTTCAGCGTAATGTAGGCCTTTTTCCAATTTTGGCGCTTACCAAAGGTGCGACCAAAACGCTTAACTTTACCAGCAACATTCACAGTACGAACAGAAACAACATCTACTTTAAACAATGATTCAACAGCCTGCTTAATTTCAATCTTGTTAGAATCACGATCGACAACCAGTGTGATCGTGCTGGCAGCGGCTGAACCCAAAGAAGTCTTTTCTGTTACGTGTGGTTTTTTGATAATAGAGTAAATGTTCATTACTGCAGTGCTCCTTCCACAAGCCGAACAGCACCTTCGGTGATAACAATGTTCTTATACTTCAGAACATCGTAGACGTTTAACCCATCGGCTTTCAGCAGCTTGACATAGGGTACGTTCCGAGCCGAAAGGTACAGATTCGTTGAAGGCTCCTCAGTTATAATCAGCGAACGATCAAGATCGAATTTCTTCATAAAACCGGAGAAATCTTTTGTAGATATCTTGGCAAAGTCCAGCTTATCAAGAACCGTAATCTTTTCGCTCAGCAGTTGCATGGAAAGCAAACTGCGCAGCGCTGCTTTGCGAGCTTTTTTGTTTATAGCCAAGTTATAGGTCTTGGGCTGCGGCCCGAAGACCGTGCCACCTCCTGGATATTGAGGGGCCCTTGAACATCCTTGACGCGCATTACCAGTACCCTTTTGTTTAAAAGGCTTCTTGCCACCGCCAGAAACCTCAGCGCGCGTCTTGGTCTTAACAGTACCAGCCCGGCGATTTGCCAGTTGTACCTTCAGAGCCTGATGAATCAGCGGCTCTTTTACTTCAGCAGCGAAAATCTGCTCGCTCAGGGAAACCTCACCTACTTTTTCCCTATTCATATTATACAGAGCTAATATAGGCATTTCGAGTTACTCCGTCAGATTACTTGGTGGTTTTGACGCTGTCTTTGATAACAACGACATTATTCTTCGAACCAGGAATTGCTCCTTTAATCAAAAGCAGATTCTGGTCTGCATCGACCCGCACCACCTGCAGTCGTTGCACTGTGACGCGCTCATTTCCCATCTGACCTGGCATCTTCTTGTTTTTGAAGACACGTGACGGAGTCGCTGAGCACCCAATTGAACCAGGAGCACGGTGAAAGCGTGAGCCGTGTGATGCACGCCCACCCTTAAAGTTATGGCGCTTAATAACACCCTGAAAACCTTTACCGATACTTACACCGGTTACATCTATCAGGTCACCTGCTGCAAACTGCTGAACCGTCAGTTCATCACCGACATTCAAGTCAGCATGCTGTTCAAGCTTCAACTCACGCAGGTATCGGAAGACTCCCTTGCCTGCTTTTACGCAGTGACCGCGTTCGGCAGCATTGACTTTAGCTGCCTGCAGGTTTTCAAAGCCAATCTGAATAGCCGTATATCCATCGATTTCAGCATTCTTTTTTTGAACAACAACACAGGGTCCAGCCTGGACAACCGTCACAGGTACGCGTGTACCATCTTCCAGGAAGATCTGGGTCATTCCCAGCTTTTTACCAATAATTCCTTTATTCATAACAGACTTCCTATCTGACAATAATCTTTACAGCTTGATTTCCACATCTACGCCAGCTGACAGGTCCAGCTTCATCAGCGCATCAACGGTCTGCTGAGTCGGATCAAGAATATCTATCAGACGTTTGTGCGTTCTGATTTCAAATTGATCACGAGACTTTTTGTCAACATGCGGTCCGCGCAGGACGCAATATTTGTTAATCACAGTAGGCAGTGGGATAGGACCAGCAACCCGGGCACCGGTACGCTTCGCTGTTTCAACAATCTCACCGACCGAAACATCCAGCAACTTGTGGTCATATGCCTTAAGGCGAATTCTAATCTTCTGGCTCTGCATCGCTTCCTCGCTTTACTTCTTACTCAATGATAGCGCTGACGACGCCGGCGCCTACGGTACGACCACCCTCACGAATCGCAAAACGAAGTCCTTCGTCCATCGCAATCGGGGTGATCAGGTTGACGGTCAGGGCAACGTTGTCACCCGGCATTACCATCTCGGTACCAGCAGGCAGCTCGGCTACACCGGTCACGTCGGTGGTACGGAAGTAAAACTGGGGACGGTAACCGTTGAAGAACGGGGTGTGACGACCACCTTCTTCTTTGGTGAGGACGTAAGCCTCGGCCTTGAACTTGGTGTGCGGGGTGATGCTGCCGGGCTTGGCAAGAACCTGACCACGCTCGACGTCTTCACGCTTGACACCACGCAGCAGGGCACCAATGTTGTCGCCAGCCTGACCTTGATCAAGCAGTTTGCGGAACATTTCAACACCGGTCACGGTGGTTTTGGCGGTTGCCTTGATGCCGACGATCTCAACTTCTTCGCCTACCTTGACGATGCCGCGCTCAACACGACCGGTGGCAACGGTACCACGACCGGAGATGGAGAATACGTCTTCTACCGGCATCAGGAACGGCTTGTCGATGGCACGCTCCGGCTCGGGGAAGTAGCTGTCTACTGCATCCATCAGGGCAAGTACGGATTGCTCACCCAGCTCGTCCTTGTCGCCATTAAGGGCCTTCAGAGCGGAGCCTTTGATGATGGGAATATCGTCGCCGGGGAAGTCGTAGCTGGAGAGCAGTTCACGAATCTCAAGCTCTACCAGTTCGAGCAGCTCGGCGTCATCTACCATGTCAGCCTTGTTCAGGAAGACAACGATGTTGGGCACGCCAACCTGACGGGCAAGCAGGATGTGCTCACGGGTCTGGGGCATCGGGCCGTCGGCAGCGGACACAACCAGGATTGCGCCGTCCATCTGCGCAGCACCGGTGATCATGTTCTTGACGTAGTCGGCGTGACCAGGACAGTCAACATGGGCATAGTGACGCTTGTCGGTCTCGTATTCAACGTGCGCAGTCGCAATGGTAATACCACGCTCACGCTCTTCAGGGGCGTTGTCAATCTGGTCAAACGCCTTGAACTCAGCCTGACCCTTGCCTGCAAGCACCTTGGTGATCGCTGCCGTCAAGGTGGTCTTACCGTGGTCAACGTGACCAATCGTTCCAATATTTACGTGCGGCTTCGTACGCTCAAATTTAGCCTTCGCCATCGCTAATACCTCCTTAAAGTCTTAGAGACTAACCTTTTACTTTAGCAACAATCTCTTCAGAAACCGACTTAGGAACCGGCTCATAGTGATCGAATGTCATGGTGTAGGTGGCACGTCCCTGTGTTGCTGAGCGCAGGTCCGTTGAATATCCAAACATATTTGCGAGCGGCACCATGGCACTAACCACCTGTGCACCTGCACGGCTGTCCATACCCATGATACGACCGCGCCGAGAGTTCAGGTCACCAATAACATCTCCCATGTATTCCTCGGGAACGACAACCTCAACCGACATAATCGGCTCGAGCAGCACAGGGCCTGCCTTTTGGCAACCCTCCTTGAAGCCCATTGAACCGGCGATTTTAAACGCCATTTCAGAGGAGTCAACCTCGTGATAAGAACCGTCAACCAGGGATACTTTGACATCGACAACCGGAAAACCCGCCATGACGCCGTTATCCATCGCTTCCTGAATACCCTTGTCAACGGCCGGTATATATTCACGCGGAACCACACCACCCTTGATGGCATCGACGAATTCATACCCCTTACCCGGCTCTTGCGGCTCTACCTCAAGCCACACATGACCAAACTGGCCACGACCACCGGATTGGCGAACAAACTTGCCTTCTACCTTGACTTTTTTGCTGATGGTTTCGCGATATGCAACCTGAGGCTTACCAACATTGGCCTCAACCTTGAATTCACGCATCATACGGTCAACGATGATTTCCAGGTGCAGTTCGCCCATGCCCGAGATAATGGTCTGCCCAGTCTCTTCGTCGGTCTTGACGCGGAAGGAAGGATCTTCACTTGCGAGCTTTTGTAGCGAGAGCCCCAGCTTTTCCTGGTCTGACTTGGTCTTGGGTTCAATCGCAATCGAGATAACCGGCTCAGGAAACTCTATTGATTCCAGAATAACTGCTTTATCTTCATTGCAAAGTGTGTCACCAGTAGTGGTGTATTTTAAACCAACTGCAGCAGCAATATCACCAGCATATACCTCTTTGATCTCTTCACGCTTATTGGCATGCATTTTCAGCAGACGGCCGATACGCTCCTTCTTGCCCTTAGTCGCATTATATACATACGAACCGGACTGAAGGACACCTGAATAAACACGAATAAACGTCAGCTGCCCTACAAAGGGGTCGGTCATAATCTTGAAACCCAGCGCTGCAAACGGCTCACTATCATCCGCCTTGCGCTCGATTTCATTTCCATCTTCATCAACGCCCTTAATTGCAGGAATATCGAGCGGGGATGGCATGTAATCAACAACTGCGTCGAGTAAGTTCTGCACACCTTTATTTTTGAATGCCGACCCACAAATAACCGGGATGATCTGAATATTAATGGTGCAACTGCGAATTGCAGCCATAATTTCAGCTTCAGTAAGCTCCTCACCGCCCAGATATTTTTCCATCAAGGCATCATCGTGACTTGAAATCTCTTCCACCAGCTTATCACGCCACTCCTGTGCCTCATCCTGAAGGTCTGCCGGAATTTCTTCTTCGTGAAACTTGGCACCCAGGGATTCTTCATCCCAGATAATCGCCTTCATACGAACCAAGTCAACGATACCCTTAAAGTAATCTTCTTTACCAACCGGCAGCTGAATAGGCACCGGATTAGCCTTCAAACGATCCTTGATCATCTGAACGCCACGAAAGAAGTCAGCACCAATCCGGTCCATCTTATTAATAAAGGCAATACGCGGAACACGATACTTGTCAGCTTGACGCCAAACGGTTTCAGACTGCGGCTCCACACCACCCACTGAACAAAACACCGCTACCGCGCCATCCAGAACCCTCAGAGAACGCTCGACCTCAATCGTAAAGTCGACGTGACCAGGGGTATCAATGATATTAATACGATGATCATTCCACTCACAGGTCGTTGCAGCAGAGGTAATGGTGATGCCACGCTCCTGCTCCTGCTCCATCCAATCCATCGTCGCAGTGCCTTCATGCACCTCGCCGATCTTATGGGATACACCAGTGTAATAAAGGATCCGCTCAGTTGTAGTGGTCTTACCGGCGTCAATATGCGCCATGATGCCGATATTACGATATTTATTCAGTGGTGACAGACGAGACACGAACTATTCCTCCAAAAGGTACCAATTACCAGCGATAGTGAGCAAAGGCACGGTTTGCCTCAGCCATCTTATGGGTGTCTTCGCGCTTTTTCACGGCAGCACCACGATTATTATAAGCGTCCAGCATTTCAGCGGCCATTTTTTCAGTCATGGTTTTTTCAGAGCGGGCCGCAGAATACTTGATCAACCAACGCATAGCCAAAGAAACACGACGATCCGGCCGCACTTCTACAGGCACCTGATAGGTAGAACCACCAACACGCCGTGACTTCACCTCAAGTGTCGGCTTAATATTATCCAGACACTTCTTAAGAGCCTTAACCGCATCCTCGCCAGTCTTATTTTCAACAATATCCATGGCACGATACAGAATCGACTCAGCAACACTTTTCTTGCCACCAAGCATCAAGATATTAATCAGCTTAGCAACCGTCTTGTCATTATATTTTGGATCCGGCAATATTACACGCTTGGGTACTTCACGTCTTCTCGGCATACCTTAACCCCTCTACACCCTTATGAATTACTTGGGACGCTTTGCGCCGTACTTGGAACGACCCTGCTTACGATCCTTAACACCAACAGAGTCAAGCGTACCACGCACAATATGATAACGAACGCCCGGAAGGTCCTTAACCCGGCCACCACGAATCAACACAACCGAGTGCTCCTGAAGGTTATGACCAACACCAGGAATATATGATGTCACCTCAATACCATTAGTCAAACGCACCCGCGCAACCTTACGGAGCGCAGAGTTCGGCTTTTTCGGAGTAGTCGTATAAACCCGAGTACAAACTCCACGTTTCTGCGGACAACTCTTCAAGGCCGGCGCCGTTGACTTATCCCGCTTTTTTTCCCTACCCTGACGAATCAACTGATTGATCGTTGGCATACGCGTATCTTTCTCCCAGCAATAAAATCCCAACGCAATTTGCGCTAATCTTCAAGCCACCGGACACAGAGACATCCAATGACCTCCACAATAAGCAAACAATACCTTTAGACGTGTGCCAGACTTGCAAGTGGCAGGCGATGGAATAATTAAGTAGGGCCGGAATTCAGACCGGCAGCTCCATCAGTAGGTAACTTTTCAGTTACGCGGGCACACGTGTTACGAACAGAGACAGACTATATACGACACTGCAGTTTTATTGTCAACTTTTTTATTCATCACAACAAAAAAACTGGCGGCAGATACCTACCGCCAGTTGCACACGGTTTATATCTCACGCGGCTTGATTGTCCTCGTCTTCTTGAGGCTCTTCCTGTGCAGCACTCCGCAGCTCTTTTTGTGCCGCAATCTGCTCTTCCACGTGCAGCCTGAGATGACGATACCTAGAAAGACCGGTACCAGCTGGGATCAAACGGCCCATAATGACGTTTTCCTTCAAACCGCGCAGCGAATCGACCTTGCCTTCAATGGCAGCCTGCGTCAACACCTTGGTTGTCTCTTGGAACGAAGCCGCTGAAATGAAGGATTCCGTCGACAGAGATGCTTTGGTTATCCCCAGTAAGAGCGGTTCAGCAGTTGCAGGTCGCTTGCACTCATCAAGCGCCTTGGCATTTTCCTCCTCAAAGACCCAGCGTTCAACCTGATCATCGATCAACAGGTTGGTATCACCAACATCCTTGATACGAACACGCCGTAACATCTGACGGACAATGACTTCAATGTGCTTATCGTTAATCTTAACACCTTGAAGTCGGTACACTTCCTGTACTTCGTCAACCAGATACTTTGCCAGTTCCTTAACACCCAACACCCTGAGAATATCATGTGGGTTGGATGAGCCATCCATCAATGGCTCTCCAGCGCGCACATAGTCACCCTCATGGACACTGATATGCTTGCCTTTTGGAATAAGGTATTCCTTCGGTTCACCAATTTCCGGCGTGACCACGACCTTCCGCTTACCTTTTGAATCCTTACCGAAACTGACTTTTCCGTCAATCTCCGTGATGACGGCAAAGTCCTTGGGCTTGCGTGCTTCAAACAGCTCGGCAACCCGCGGCAGACCACCGGTGATATCCTTGGTCTTGGTCGTTTCACGCGGAATCTTGGCAATAACATCGCCGGCGCTGATGATGGTGTCTTCTGTAACGTTAATGATGGCCCCGACGGGCAGATAATAACGCCCAATAGTACCGCCAGCCTCACCGGTATCCTTGATGGCAATGCGCGGACGCTTATCCGTATCCTTGGTTTCGACAATCTCCTTACGGGAAAGCCCGGTGACTTCGTCGAGTTTCTCCTCCATGGTGACCCCTTCAAGGATATCACCAAACTTCACACGACCACCAACCTCCGTCAGGATCGGCATGGTGTACGGGTCCCACTCGGCCAGCGTTTCTCCCGCCTTAACTTGCCCCTCAGGGGCTATCTTCAGCTTGGCGCCGTACACAACACCGTAACGCTCACGCTCACGACCCGTCTCATCCGATACCGCAAGCTCACCGTTACGGCTCATCACAATGTGATAGCCCTCGGCGTTCACAACTGTATGCAGGTTTATATAGTTAACCTGGCCATCGTAGCGAGCCTCCAAAGAGGTCTGCTCCGCAGCACGAGATGCTGTACCACCGATGTGGAAGGTCCGCATGGTCAGCTGGGTACCCGGCTCACCGATGGATTGTGCCGCGATAACACCAACAGCCTCACCCATGTTGACAATATGACCACGGGCAAGGTCACGCCCGTAACACTTGGCACAGATGCCGCGCTTGCTCTGGCAAGTCAACACCGAACGTATTTTGACCTTCTCAAGGCCGGCGTCTTCGATCTTCTTGACCAACGACTCATCAATTTCCTGATTGGCTTCAACCAGCACTTCGTCGGTAACCGGATCATGGATATCGTCAAGCGCAACACGGCCGAGAATCCGGTCACCGATATGCTCAATGATCTCGCCTCCCTCTGTCAGAGACGTTACCGTGAGTCCGTCCAGGGTGCCGCAATCATCCTCGGTGATAATGGCGTCTTGAGCGACGTCAACCAGACGGCGGGTCAGATAACCGGAGTTTGCCGTCTTCAGCGCGGTGTCGGCCAGACCCTTCCGGGCACCGTGGGTCGATATGAAGTACTGCAACACGGTCAGGCCTTCGCGGAAGTTGGCAGTAATGGGGGTCTCGATAATCTCGCCGGATGGCTTTGCCATCAGTCCCCGCATACCGGCCAGCTGACGAATCTGCTGTGCGGAGCCCCGCGCACCGGAATCCGCCATCATGTGGATGGCGTTGAATGAAGGGATCTCGACCTCCTTGCCGTCGCTGTCAACGACCGTCTCCTTGGAGAGGTTGCCCAACATCTCCTTGGCAATCTCTTCAGTCGCCTTGGCCCAGATGTCGATAACCTTGTTGTAGCGCTCACCGTCGGTGATCAGACCCTCGGTATACTGGTTCTGAATCTCCTGCACCTCTTCGTTGGCCTTGTTGATAATGGCCTGTTTCCCTTCCGGAATGACCATATCATCAACACAGATTGAAATACCGGCTAAGTTGGCGTAACGGAAACCGGTTTCCTTCAGGCGGTCCGCAAGAATAACGGTTTCCTTGTTACCTGCCAGACGGTAACAGGTGTCGATCAGGTTTGACAGTTCCTTCTTGTTCATCACCTTGTTGATGGCAGAGAACGGCACCTGTGGCGGCAGCACTTCACGCAGGATGATCCGGCCAACCGTAGTATCCACCAATCGCGTTTTTTCTTCCTCATTTGCCGGGCAGTCGATCATCCGCACCTTGATTCTTGCCTGCATATCCACTTGCCCGTGGTCAAAGGCAATCCTCACCTCTTCAGGCGAGGCAAACACCATCTTTTCACCCTTGGCACCGATCCGCTCCCGGGTCATGTAGTAGGTGCCAAGCACCATATCCTGTGACGGCACGATAATCGGCTTGCCGTGTGCCGGCGAAAGGATATTGTTGGTGGACATCATCAGGACGCGTGTCTCCACCTGACTTTCAATGGATAGCGGCAGGTGAACGGCCATCTGGTCACCGTCGAAGTCGGCGTTGAAGGCGGTACAAACCAGGGGATGCAGCTGAATGGCCTTTCCCTCGATCAGGACCGGCTCAAAGGCCTGAATACCCAGGCGGTGCAGGGTCGGGGCACGGTTCAGCATCACCGGGTGCTCTTTAATGACCTCTTCCAGAACGTCCCATACCTCGGGCTTTTCTTTTTCCACCATCTTTTTGGCACTCTTGATGGTGGTAACGTAGCCACGCTCTTCCAGTTTGTTGTAAATAAATGGCTTGAAGAGTTCGAGCGCCATCTTTTTCGGCAAACCGCACTGATGCAGCTTCAACTCAGGGCCGACAACGATAACCGAACGGCCGGAATAATCCACCCGTTTACCGAGCAGGTTCTGACGGAAACGGCCGGACTTGCCCTTCAGCATGTCGGACAATGATTTAAGCGGACGCTTGTTGGGGCCCGCAATGGCACGTCCACGGCGGCCATTATCAAACAGGGCATCCACGGCTTCCTGCAGCATGCGCTTTTCGTTCCGGATGATCACCTCTGGGGCTTGCAGTTCACACAGACGCTTCAAGCGGTTGTTGCGGTTGATCACACGACGATACAGGTCGTTCAGGTCGGAGGTGGCAAACCGGCCACCATCGAGTGGGACCAGAGGACGCAACTCCGGCGGCAAAACCGGGATGCATTCGAGAATCATCCACTCCGGTTTGTTGCCGGATTGCTTAAAGGCCTCAACCACCTTGAGCCGCTTTGCAACCTTTTTGCGCTTGGCTTCGCTGGTTGACTCCATCATCTCGACCCGCAGCTGAACTGCCAGTTCATCCAGGTCAAGCGCTTTCAGGCATTCGCGGATCGCCTCGGCGCCCATGCCGCCTTCAAAGGCATCATCACCGTACTCCTCTTTAGCCTTGAGAAACTTATCCTCGGCCATCACCTCGCAAAATTTAAGCGGGGTCGTACCAGGATCGGTTACCACAAAAGCCTCAAAGTACAGCACCCGCTCAAGATCCTTCAGAGTGATGTCCAGCAGGTTGCCAATCCGTGAAGGCAACGATTTGAGGAACCAGATGTGAGCAACCGGCGTGGCTAGGTCGATATGTCCAAGCCGTTCACGACGCACCTTGGAAGGGATGACCTCAACACCGCACTTTTCACAGATAATACCGCGGTGTTTCATCCGCTTGTATTTACCACAATTACACTCATAATCCTTGGTAGGACCAAAGATCTTGGCGCAAAACAGGCCATCACGTTCTGGCTTAAACGTGCGGTAGTTAATCGTTTCCGGTTTTTTCACTTCACCAAATGAACGCTCACGAATCTTCTCGGGTGAGGAGATCGAGATGCGGATGGCTGAAAAATGCAGCGGGTCTTTCGGTTTATCGAAGAAGCTTCCAGTGAAATAATCTTCCACGGTCTATCCTCCAGTATAATCTCAATCAGCGCGAACGGTGTGTTCGCAGAGGCGGCAGAGCCGCAGGGCTGCTACTCTTCCCCTTCAAGCAGCTCCACATCAAGGCAGAGTGACTGCAGCTCCTTGATAAGCACGTTGAATGACTCCGGAAGGCCCGGTTCAAGGGTATGCTTGCCTTTGACAATCGCCTCGTACATCCTGGTGCGGCCGGAGACATCGTCCGACTTCACGGTCAGGAACTCTTGCAGGGCATAGGAGCAACCATAGGCCTCCATTGCCCAGACCTCCATCTCCCCCAGACGCTGGCCGCCAAACTGGGCCTTGCCACCAAGCGGTTGCTGGGTGACCAGAGAGTACGGTCCAATAGAACGGGCATGGATCTTGTCGTCAACCAAGTGGTGCAGTTTCAGGACGTACATAATCCCGACCGTAACCTTGTGTTTAAACGGCTCACCGGTGCGGCCATCATGCAAGGTTACCTGACCGGTGGTTTCAAAGCCTGCCTTGGTCAACAGCTCTTTAATCCGAGCCTCGCCCGCACCTTCAAAGACCGGAGATGCCATCGGTACACCACGGGAAAGACGGCGGGCAACCAGCAGCAATTCATCGCGGTCCATGGTGTCCAACAGCTTGTTGAACTCATTGTTGTCATACACCTCACGGATGAACTTCTTCAGGTTTTCTTCAGAGGTATGCTCTTCCAGCATCTTCTGAATCTTCCAGCCAATGCCCTTGGCAGCCCAACCAAGGTGGGTCTCAAGGATCTGTCCAACGTTCATACGCGAAGGAACACCCAGGGGGTTCAGCACGATCTCCACCGGACGGCCGTCCTCCATATAGGGCATATCCTCTTCCGGCAAGATACGGGAAACAACACCCTTGTTACCGTGTCGACCGGCCATCTTGTCGCCGACTTGCAGTTTGCGCTTGATGGCAACGTACACCTTGACCATCTTGATTACGCCGGGCGGCAGATCGTCACCTCTCCTGAGTTTTTGGACTTTGTCATCAAAGACGGCGCGGATCAGCTCAACCTGCTCGCCCAGCTTGCCAAGGACTTCCGCGACCCTTTCCTCAACGTCAGGCTCATCACTGACTGAAATCGTTGCCCAACGGTCCATGGTAAGCGATTCGAGCAATTCTTCGGTGATCTTCTTCCCTTTGGCCAGTACGGTGACGCCCTGCCGGTCCTCAACCTTGGCACCAGCAGTCTTGCCGACCAGCAGACGCTTCATCTTGTCGCGAGATGAATCGCGGATGATACGTACTTCGTCCTGCTCATCCTTGCGAAGCTTCTCTTCTTCCATCTTCTCAATCAGCTCGGTACGGGCATCCTTGTCATTGCCTTTGCGGGAAAAGACCTTGGCGCCGATAACCGTGCCCTCAACCCCGGGAGGAACCGTCAAGGAGGTATCCCGGACATCACCAGCCTTTTCACCAAAGATGGCCCGTAATAGTTTTTCTTCCGGAGAGAGCTGCGTTTCGCCTTTCGGTGTAATCTTGCCGACCAGGATGTCGCCCGGTTTCACTTCAGCACCGATCCGGATAATGCCTGACTCGTCAAGATCCTTGAGTGCCTCTTCACCTAGGTTGGGGATATCAGAGGTGATCTCTTCCTTACCCAGCTTGGTGTCACGCGCAACGCACTCAAACTCCTCGATATGGATCGAGGTGTAACGATCATCCTTGGTAAGCCGCTCAGAGACTAGGATCGAGTCCTCGAAGTTATAACCGCCCCAGGGCATGAAGGCCACGATGACGTTTTGCCCCAACGCCAGTTCGCCCATGTCGGTCGAAGGACCGTCAGCAATCACGTCGCCCCGCTTGACCTTGTCACCAACCTTGACCACCGGCTTCTGGTTGATACAGGTGTTCTGGTTGGAACGGGAGAATTTTACCAGGTTATAGATATCCACCCCAGTGCCGGTCTCGTCATGCTCACCTTCGTCGATCTTGACCACGATGCGACCTGCATCGACGGCATCCACCACGCCGTTATGGCGTGCAATCACCGAAACGCCGGAGTCCTTGGCCACGATCCGCTCCATCCCGGTTCCCACTAGCGGGGAATCGGCACGCAACAACGGCACGGCCTGACGTTGCATGTTTGAGCCCATCAAGGCACGGTTGGCATCGTCATTCTCAAGGAACGGAATCAGGGCAGCAGCAACTGAAACCAGTTGCTTCGGGGCGACTTCCATCAATTCAATTTCGTCGCGTTGCACCAGCACATATTCGCCGCTCTTGCGCGCGCTAACATATTCATTGATGAGTCTGCCGTCCTTATCCACCTCGGCATTGGCCTGAGCAATGGCATGACCTTCCTCTTCCAATGCCGAGAAGAATTTAACCTCATTAGTGACCTGCCCCTCATGAACAACGCGGTACGGAGTCTCAACGAAGCCATGCTCATTGATGCGGGCGTAGGTGGAGAGCGATGCAATCAGACCGATGTTCGGACCTTCAGGGGTCTCAATCGGACAGACCCGGCCATAGTGGGTCGGGTGAACGTCGCGCACCTCAAAACCGGCACGCTCACGGGTCAGGCCGCCTGGTCCAAGTGCGGACAGACGCCGTTTGTGGGTAACCTCTGAAAGCGGGTTGGTCTGGTCCATGAACTGCGACAGCTGGGATGAGCCAAAGAACTCTTTGACCACCGCCGATACCGGCTTGGAGTTGATTAAGTCATGCGGCATGAGGTTTTCAACCTCCTGCAGCGACATCCGCTCCTTAATGGCGCGCTCCATCCGCACCAAACCAATACGGTATTGGTTCTCAAGCAGCTCACCCACAGCGCGTACTCGACGGTTACCTAAATGGTCAATATCGTCAATCGTACCGCGACCATTTTTCAATTCGATAAGATAACGAACAATCTCAAGAATATCATTGCGCGGGCAGCTCTCAACCATGCCGGCATACGCAGTTTCAAGCAGCATACGGTTTCTGCGAACGCCCTCAATACGGCGTCTATTCTCGTCGTAGCCGCCTTGCTCAATCAGGTCATTTAGTTTAACAAGCGCATCTGGCAGTTGGATACCTGCAATCAGGTCGCGCTGATAGAAGTCCGGACTAAGAAGGGCCTCGTTCAGTTCTTCCACCAATTGCTCAAGAACGCGCTCTGCAACCGGCTGTTTCTGGTCAAGCTTCTTCAACGTCTTGAGCAAGTCTGTAGAGAGGCGCTCACGCAAGGTTTGATCAAGCACACGTTCACCGGTCAGCAACGTCTGAAGCAATTGCTCGGGCTGCGCAATTTCTGAGGTTGTCAGCAGGGTTGGACCGTTCAGAACCGTGCATTCAGGCCAAACTTTGAGGGAAAGCTTGAAATTCAGTTTCAGCCGGCCGACCGTGGAAAGATCATAGCGCTCAGGATTGAAGAACAGGTTATCAAAAAGGGCCAAAGAACTCTTCAGTGTCGGAGGATCACCCGGTCGCAGACGACGGTAGATTTCAATCAGAGCCTCGTCACTGCTACCGATCTTTTCAGCCTGCAGCGTATCACGGAACGAGGTAGTGACGTTCAAACCGTCAATGTACAACAAGGTTACAGAGGTAACCTCTTTCAGTCGCAGCTCATCAAGCTTTTCTGCCGTCAACTCCTGATTGCACTCAAGCAGTACCTCGCCGGTGACGGGATCAACCACATCAACCGATGCGACTCGCCCGACAACCTGGTCAGCAGTAGTAGGGATGGTGGTAACACCGTGTTCCAGCAGTTTTTTGATTGAAGCCTTGGTGAACTTGCGGTTGGCCTTAACAATTACCTCACCCTTGGCATCTGCAACATCCATGACCGCCTTCTGCATTGCCAGCAGTTCGGGCTCAATGCTTTTACGCAGCTCCCCACCATTGAGATAAATGGTCTCACTCCTGTAATAATAATTGAGGAGTTCCTCTACTGAGTAGCCGAGAGCCTTTAAAAGCACCGTAGCGGGCATCTTTCTGCGACGGTCAATCCTGACGTAGAGGATGTCCTTATGGTCAAACTCAAAATCAAGCCAAGAACCACGGTACGGAATAACCCTGGCAGAATACAGCACCTTACCACTTGAATGCGTCTTGCCTTTGTCGTGGTCAAAAAAGACACCAGGGGAACGATGTAACTGGCTGACAATAACCCGCTCGGTACCATTAATGATAAAGGTACCATTTTCCGTCATTAACGGAATTTCACCGAAATAGACCTCCTGCTCCTTGATGTCCTTGATACTACGAACACCGGAGTCTTTTCCAGCATCCCAGATCACAAGGCGTACCTTGACCTTCATGGGAGCGGCATAGGTCATCCCGCGCTGATGACATTCCTCAACGTCGTACTTGGGTTTGCTCAAGGTATAAGAAACGTATTCCAGCGAAGAAGTTTCGCTAAAATCCTTAATGGGGAACACGCTCTTAAAAACCGCCTCAAGGCCGATATTTGTGCGCAGTTCAGGCGACACATCCGACTGAAGAAAACGGCGGTACGAGTTTTTCTGAATATCTATCAGGTTAGGGATATCAATGATATTGTTGCTAGTAGCAAAGTTTTTGCGCAGCAGGTGGTTGTTGGCGATCGAGTAAGCCATACCTTCTCCTTCGGCGAGTGGCATAAAGAACGAAAGACACGTAACAAGCTGATTTTAAAGAATAAACATCACCAGCAACATGCCATGAAATTATCAGAAACAGGACAAGCCAAGGCCACGCATGGTGACCTTGGCTTCCTGCAGACGGTATTCGCTTTTACTATTTGATTTCGACTTCAGCGCCGGCTTCAACCAGTTGCTTCTTGGCTTCCTCAGCTTCAGCCTTGGAAATACCGGTTTTAACAGGGCTGGGAGCGCCGTCAACCACATCCTTGGCTTCTTTAAGCCCCAGACTGGTCAGCGCGCGTACAACCTTGATGACGTTAATCTTGTTTGCACCAGCATTCTTCAGGATAACGTCAAATTCGGTTTTCTCTTCAGCAGCTTCAGCAGCAGCGGCAGGAGCAGCAGCAGCAACGGCAACAGGAGCAGCTGCCGAAACACCAAACTTTTCTTCCAGTTCCTTCACCAGCTCAGCCAGCTCAAGAACAGTCATCTTCTCAATAAATGCAACTACATCATCCTTAGTAATTTCAGCCATGATATCCTCCGATAGTATCGTTTAAATAAGGTGTAAAGCTTTACAGCATAACTTAGTTTCCAGCTTTTTGGGCTCTAATGGCCTCGAGCGCACGCACCAGCGAGCCAGGCAGTGCAGCAAGCACACCAACAAAATTGGTGGCTGGAGCCTGCATGGAACCGAGCATTTTGGCAATCAGCACCTCGCGGGAAGGCAGATCGGCCAGCGCCTGAACCTGGCTCACATCAAGCAATTTACCAGACAACATGCCAGCCTTCAGGGCAAACATGCCTTTTGCTTCTTTGGCAAATTTCGACAGAACCTTTGCTGCAGCCACGGGATCGTCGTACGATATGGCCACAGCTGTTGGGCCGGCAAGCTGGGAAGTCAGACAGGCTGCGTCGGTGTCTTTAGCAGCGATATCAAGCAAGGTGTTTTTAAAGACCTTGTACTCGACTTGCGCAGCACGCAGTTCATTGCGAAGTGCCGTAGCTTTCTCCACGTTCATACCGCGGAAGTCGGCTAGAAAAACGGCCTTGGCACGCTTCAGCTTGTCATGCATTTCTACAACTTGTTCTTGTTTGACTGTTTTCTTCAAGCTTTTTCCTCCTTTCTTTTGGTATCCGGGGATTTCCCCAGCCAAAGTCAGGAAGCACCAGTGTATAATAGTGCACACCCAAGTCTCGGCAGGCAGATTGCTATCTTTACGCCATTGGCGCCTGCTGTCTTTGACTTTGGCTTAAAATGTATTAAATGCGACCAGTCACGTCGCTGATATCAAGGTTGATACCAGGTCCCATGGTAGAGGAGAGCGAGATCTTCTTAATATAGGTACCTTTAGCTGCCGACGGCTTTGCCTTAACCAAGGCCTCAACCAATGCCAAAAGATTTCCCTGCAGTTTTTCAGGCTCAAACGAAACCTTACCGATCGGTGCGTGGACAATACCGGCTTTTTCAACCCGAAACTCAACTTTACCAGCTTTGGATTCTTTGACAGCGCGGCCGACTTCAAAGGTCACGGTACCCACCTTGGGGTTCGGCATCAAACCGCGCGGTCCCAAGAGCTTACCGATTTTACCTACGACGCCCATCATATCCGGGGTGGCAATGGCGGTATCGAAATCAAACCAGCCTTCCTGAATCTTTGCGACCAGATCATCCGAACCGACAAAATCGGCACCGGCCTCAAGGGCCTCTTTTTCTTTTTCACCTTTGGCAAAAACAAGTACACGTACCGTCTTACCAAGACCATTGGGCAGCACAACCGCACCGCGAACCATCTGGTCTGCATGCCGCGGGTCAACCCCAAGCTTAACGGCGACATCTACCGTTTCATCAAACTTCGCATACGCAGCATCTTTAACCACGTCAACCGCAGTATTGAGCGGGTAGACCTTGTTACGGTCGATCTTGCTCATTGCGACACTATGCTTTTTTGCAGTCTTTGACATATCCGTCGTCCTCTCCTACTGAACTCTAAATACCAAGCAGTACTACCCTGCTGCTACTCAACGATATCAACACCCATCGAACGCGCGGTACCTTCGACGGTTCGCATGGCTGCTTCCAGAGAGGCCGCATTCAGATCAGGCATCTTTTTCTTAGCAATTTCTTCAACCTGTGCCTTGGTAAGCTTGCCCACTTTATTTTTATTCGGAACACTTGAACCGCTTTCAATACCGATGGTTTTTTTGATCAAAACCGGCACTGGCGGCGTTTTGGTAATAAATGAAAAAGACCGGTCGGCGTAAACTGTGATCACAACCGGAGTTATGGTTCCCTCATCAGCCTGCGTCTTGGCATTGAAGGCCTTACAGAACTCCATAATATTGACACCATGCTGACCAAGGGCAGGACCGATAGGTGGAGAAGGGTTGGCCTTACCTGCAGGTATTTGCAGTTTTATGTAACCGGTAATTTTCTTAGCCATTGAATTGCACTCCTTTTATTGCGTACCCGTTACCATGAACGGATGCTTATCAGCACTTCTCGACCTGCATAAATTCAAGCTCAACCGGTGTCGAACGGCCAAAGATAGTAACTGCAACGCGCAGTTTACCTTTATCCGGCTTCACGTCTTCAACAATACCGGTAAAATTCAAGAAGGGGCCATCGACAACACGAACAGTTTCCCCCACTTCAAACTCAATCTTCGGACGTGGCTTTTCAGCCCCCTCCTCCATCCTCCGCGCAATCTTGTTCACTTCTTCATCTGAGATGGGAAAAGGGGTATTACCACCGACAAATCCTGTCACTTTTGCGGTTTCTTTAACGATATGCCAAGTCTCATCATTCAATTCCATCTTCACCAAGATGTATCCTGGAAAAAACTTACGGGATGAGGTTTTCTTTTCGCCTTTTTTTAGCTCAACAACTGTTTCAGACGGGATCAGGATTTCACCAAATAGCTCTTCCATCCCCTCGTTCTTGATCCGCTCGGTCAAATTGAGACGGACCTTATTTTCATACCCTGAATATGTATGTACGCCATACCATTTCTGGCTCATAATCGGCTTCCCGTTAACCCAGCACTAAACGTACCAGTTTTGATAGGACCACATCACAAAGTCCGAGGTAGATCGAGATAATACAAACAATCAGGATTACCACACCGGTTGTTGCTACGGTCTCTTTTCGTGTGGGCCACGTGACCTTACCCAGTTCGAGCTTCACAGACTCTAGAAATGTCTTAATATTCTGCACAATGCTCTCCTGAAAGATCTCAGCTACTACTGCTTGCACCACGCGCACAAAAAATTAATGGCAGGCCAGGAGGGATTCGAACCCCCAACATCCGGTTTTGGAGACCGGCGCTCTAGCCGTTAGAGCTACTGGCCTGCAACTAACCCCCTATTTTGTTTCTTTATGAGGGGTATGCTTGCGACAGAAACGGCAGTACTTGTTCAGTTCAAGCTTCTGCGGTGTTGTCTTTTTGTTTTTGGTCGTTGTGTAGTTTCTCTGCTTGCACTCAGCGCATGCAAGGGTAATGATATCTCTCATCGCTCTTCCTTTTCAGACATGAAACCGGGCGCCTGCTTACGCACAGCGCCCTAGTCTTCGCCTTCCGCTTCTTACTCAATGATAGCGCTGACGACGCCGGCGCCTACGGTACGACCACCCTCACGAATCGCAAAACGAAGTCCTTCGTCCATCGCAATCGGGGTGATCAGGTTGACGGTCAGGGCAACGTTGTCACCCGGCATTACCATCTCGGTACCAGCAGGCAGCTCGGCTACACCGGTCACGTCGGTGGTACGGAAGTAAAACTGGGGACGGTAACCGTTGAAGAACGGGGTGTGACGACCACCTTCTTCTTTGGTGAGGACGTAAGCCTCGGCCTTGAACTTGGTGTGCGGGGTGATGCTGCCGGGCTTGGCAAGAACCTGACCACGCTCGACGTCTTCACGCTTGACACCACGCAGCAGGGCACCAATGTTGTCGCCAGCCTGACCTTGATCAAGCAGTTTGCGGAACATTTCAACACCGGTCACGGTGGTTTTGGCGGTTGCCTTGATGCCGACGATCTCAACTTCTTCGCCTACCTTGACGATGCCGCGCTCAACACGACCGGTGGCAACGGTACCACGACCGGAGATGGAGAATACGTCTTCTACCGGCATCAGGAACGGCTTGTCGATGGCACGCTCCGGCTCGGGGAAGTAGCTGTCTACTGCATCCATCAGGGCAAGTACGGATTGCTCACCCAGCTCGTCCTTGTCGCCATTAAGGGCCTTCAGAGCGGAGCCTTTGATGATGGGAATATCGTCGCCGGGGAAGTCGTAGCTGGAGAGCAGTTCACGAATCTCAAGCTCTACCAGTTCGAGCAGCTCGGCGTCATCTACCATGTCAGCCTTGTTCAGGAAGACAACGATGTTGGGCACGCCAACCTGACGGGCAAGCAGGATGTGCTCACGGGTCTGGGGCATCGGGCCGTCGGCAGCGGACACAACCAGGATTGCGCCGTCCATCTGCGCAGCACCGGTGATCATGTTCTTGACGTAGTCGGCGTGACCAGGACAGTCAACATGGGCATAGTGACGCTTGTCGGTCTCGTATTCAACGTGCGCAGTCGCAATGGTAATACCACGCTCACGCTCTTCAGGGGCGTTGTCAATCTGGTCAAACGCCTTGAACTCAGCCTGACCCTTGCCTGCAAGCACCTTGGTGATCGCTGCCGTCAAGGTGGTCTTACCGTGGTCAACGTGACCAATCGTTCCAATATTTACGTGCGGCTTCGTACGCTCAAATTTAGCCTTCGCCATCGCTAATACCTCCTGTCAAAAGTTACCTTTCTTAAATAATGCAACATCAAGAGAAATCCAACTCGTGCGCAAGCACTACCGTCACTTCCCGCCACCGCTCGTGCCCCAAAAATGGAGCCCACATCCGGACTCGAACCGGAGACCTCTTCCTTACCAAGGAAGTGCTCTACCTCCTGAGCTATGTGGGCATTTCACGAATGATTAACAGAAACTGGAGCGGGAAACGGGACTCGAACCCGCGACCCTCAGCTTGGAAGGCTGATGCTCTAGCCAACTGAGCTACTCCCGCACTTCGGTAGTACTGCCTTGGTCAAACCGGGCACTCTTAACCAGTTTTGCGACACATGGTCTCCTGGATTCAGAATCACCCTGCTTAAACCGATGATCTTGTATGGTGGAGGGAGGAGGATTCGAACCTCCGAAGTCGTCCGACGACAGATTTACAGTCTGTTCCCTTTGGCCACTCGGGAATCCCTCCAGGGATGTGCTACTATGTATGTCTGGAGCTGGCGATGGGACTCGAACCCGCAACCTGCTGATTACAAGTCAGCTGCTCTACCAATTGAGCTACGCCAGCAAAATCTCGGCAAAGCATGGAATTTGATTCTTTACGGCACAGCCTCCAAAAAGTCAAGTTTTTTTTCACAGAAAAAAAACGGGGAGGTATATTGCTCACCTCCCTGCAAGTAGGGCCCCATAGCAGCCGTTCGCCTCGGCCTCAGGCTGGCTGCAGCCCTGGATATGCCGTGAGGAAACCCTTGATTTTTTTCAGTGCATTCTCCTCTATCTGCCGTACTCGCTCTCGAGAAATTTTGAAGTAGTCGGCAATCTCCTGCAAGGTCATCGGTGTCTCTGCGGTGATGCGATGCTCAACGACGAAGCGCTCCTTTTCTCCCAAACGGGAAACTGCCTCGGCAACTAACTGACGCACCACCTCCTGCTCTTGCAATTCCGCCAGACGGGCTTCCTGGTTTGGACGTTCATCGACCAGGCCTTCCAAAAGGGTCGTGTTTTCACCAGGTACAAGCTCTGCATCAAGCGAAACTTCACCCATGAGTCGAAGCTCCATCTCTTCCGCTTCAGCCTCACTCACTTCAAGGGCTTGTGCCGTTAACGCCAGATCTGCATCAGCCCCTGTCATGCGTCTGATGGCACTTTTTGCTTCTTTCAGTTTAAAAAACAGCTTTCGCTGGGCCTGCGTCGTACCGATCTTCAGCAGGCTCCAGGAAGAAATGATGAAGCTTTGAATTTGCGCCCTGATCCACCAGACCGCATAGGTAATCAAGCGAAAACCACGGTACGGATTAAATTTCCGCACTGCCAGCATCAGACCTATGTTCCCTTCCTGGATCAAGTCCAGCATCTTGAGCCCGTAGTTGCGATATTCACCAGCAATTTTCACGACAAATCGCAAGTTTGAAGCAACCAGCGACTGGGCGGCCTCAAGGTCATTTTTTTCAAACAAGCGCACGGCTAGACGATGCTCTTCATATTCATCCAGCACGGGGAACTTGCGTATCTCAGCAAGATAACGGGTATAATTATCAGAAACAGCTGGAAGTGCTGCATACATTTCAATTCACCTCTTTACTTTTAGCACTCTCTTTATCCGACTGCTAAAAATATAGCAACCTGCTCAGTTAAAATCAAGGGGCTTACAAAGTATTCAGTTCCGGCCCCGCAGCCGTTCCCAGCCCGTTTCGGCAGCGTGACGCACGGTTTGCAGTGTTCTTTTGTACAAGCGTTGTACCGGCATACGATTCACCGTCACGCCAGACGATGACTGTTCCAGCAGCAGCTCATCTCCTGGCAGTAAACCGGCCAATTGACCGGACGAGTGCCCGTCGAGCCCGAACAGAAAGCGATATTTTTCCCCCTGGTGGCGACAGGAGACAATCAGCAATATCAGTTCTGGCTGCCCTGTCTTGTAGTGGTAACGAACTGTTGCATCCACAAAGTTCCCAATGCAGCGACCATTATCCGCAAGCAGCGCCTCGATGGTCACCCCTTTGGGTTTTGGTGTCCCCAATGAAGGCAACCCCCACGGTTGAAACGGCTCATGGGGACGCTGGTGGTAGTGGCTACTGCTCTCAAGCAGGATAACCACGTTATTATTAATAGGGCCTCCAATTGAGTGCGAAAGACCTGCCGCAAAGCCACGCTCACGTATCATCAGGTGGTTCTCCACCACCTGAATCATGCCGGTAGCCCCAAGCGGATGTCCCCTCCCCTTCAACCCGCCCGTCAGGTTGGTAGGAAAAGTCCCACTGGGACCGGTAACAGTATCATCCAGCAGGGCATCAAAAAGGCGGTTACGACTGACCACACCCAAATCGACCAAATTGATGGGGCCAAAGCCGTTAAAGGGATCATGCATATTTACATGTAATTTCCCCTCAAGCTGCGCCAGACCATGCAAGCCGGCCATACCGTATGCGTAACCTGCGGCGATCACCGTGGCTGGAAAGGAGTGAAAATACCGCCGGTCTGCAATGGTCGGAATATCCGTAGCACTACCGAGTCCTGCCACGACAACCTCTTGGGGGCGGGACGTCAGAATGACAGCCGCAACGCCATCCGACATCGGGCAATAATCGTGATAACGCAACGGCGACCAATAGCGGTAGTTCTCACCGCTGGCAATCTCTGCAAAGTACTTTTCTATCGGCAACTGCTGACGCAAATGGGCCAGCGGGTTTTGACTCGCAAACCGGTGGCTCCGTTGCGAAAGCAGGGCTGAGTAGGCGGACCATTCGATATCTGTAAGTCCGATGCGGCGCTTGAGCGCGCTTGCAACCAAGGCGCCGCATGCCGGCATGGTCAGACCATACTCTGCCTCGTCACGATCAATCACACCGGCGATGATTCTGGTTGCTTCGGCCGTAGAGGCATCACTCATCTTTTGAATACCGATTGCCAGGACATGATCATGCCGTCCGGAGGCAACCTCGAGATAGGCATTTTCAAAGGCAGAAGCACCGGATGAGGAGGCCGTATCAATGAGTACCGACTTGACCCCGGAGATGCCAAGTATACCGGCAATCTTGGCAGCGGTATTATCCACACCGGAAAAGGCAGCCGGATTCTGGCTGCCGACGACAACGGCGTCGATATTACGTTGACGGATGGGGCTGCCGGAAAAAACCTGGGCACACTGTTCGGCCATATCCAAAAATGAAAGCACTCCACGATCCCTGGCAATATACCGCCCAACCGGAGCCATCCATGAGGCTGCAAGATAAACGGGCCGGGCCCTGAACGGCTGACTCATCGCTCACTCCTCCTTTCAAAACACAAAAGGCGTTCAGAGAACGCCTTTTGCCGACAGGATTTAAAGTATGCTCTCCCTACTTTCTCAGTACCTTGATGACGGCTGAGAAATCCTCTTCGCCGAAACCGGCCTCAACACCTTTTTCATACATCTTGCTCGCCGCTTCAGCTGCCGGCAGGTGCAGACCAACCAAACGTGCCGCGTTCATCACCAGATGCATTCCATCATTAACATACTTCATGGCCAGGCTACGGGCAAAATCGTTCCTTGACATGGCCCGTCCCTTCAAATGGAAGATGGGTGAAGCGACACCACGGGTATCAAGCACCTCAAGGATCTTGTCCGCACTGAAGCCCATTTTTTCACCAAAGACCAACCCCTCGGCCAGCACCTGCACTAGCGTTCCCTGTACCATGTTGACAATAAACTTCATCTTGGTGGCATCACCAATCTCACCGACATTGATGGTATTCAAGCCAAAGATACTGAACGGCTCACGACATTTCCCGATAACGGCCGGATCACCACCGACAATGATGGTCAGCAACCCGTTGGCCGCATGGTCCTTATTACCCCAAACCGGGGCATCAAGATAATAACAACGCTTCTTGGCCGTTTCCTCAGCCATTTTCAGGGTTGTTTCAAGGGAGGTCGTGCCCATGTCGGCAAAGATGGTACCCGGTTCGATACCGGCCATGATACCGGTCTCACCGCAGAAAAGCGGCCCCTGTTCATCGCCTTCGGAAACGATCGAAATAACCAGTTCACGCCCCCGGGCCGCCTCGGCAGCCGTCGCAGCGCCAGCGGCTCCCTTGGTTATCAACTCTTCTATCTTTTCCGGGTCGGTATCAAAGACCGTAACATCATAGCCCCCCTTAACCAAGTTGACCGCCATGTGACGCCCAACTGTTCCCAAGCCGATAAAACCGATCTTATGCAACATATCCCTCTCCTCCGATGTAAAAATAAAATAATGTTATCAAAAAACGCATTGCTATCCTATTACACTGAAAGCCTGACGGTGGCAACCAGGATTTTTGTATACAGTTACGGCTTTAGGACATCGTCCAGCTAACGGCTTTTCGTCACCCCAACCCGCGAACACCACCCGGCCAACCGGCATTCAGAGCATGCTGGCGTCACGGGGAAACAACGGTTCTGTCCGTAGCAGACCAGCAGGTCATTGATCTGAAGCCAATATTCCGTTGGCAGTTTCTGACGCAGCACCTGTTCGGTCTGTTCCGGAGTCCTGCTCACCAGATAGCCCCAGCGGTTGGTTATTCGATGCACATGCACATCAACACAGATGCCCGCTTTACCATAACCGAGCGTCACAACCAGGTTGGCCGTCTTTCTACCCACACCGTTCAGCCTCACCAGCTCCTCAACCGTGTTTGGCACCGTACCGCCATATTCAGCGAGCAGGCGCTCACAAATCGCCAAGATCTGGCGGGCCTTGGTGCGATAAAAACCTGCCGGGTAGATCAGTTCAGCGATCTCTTCCGGGCTGAGCAGCACCATCTCCTGCACCGAGGAGGCACGGGAAAAAAGCCGTGCTGATGCGCTCGCGGTAACCGCATCTTTTGTCCTCAGCGAGATAAGACAGGAAACCAGCACATGAAAAGGCGAACAGTACTGCTCCGCGACAACGGTCACCGAAGGCGTTTGCCATTGGCGGCATTCTTCAGCAAGTACCGCCATGACCTGATGGATCTGCGAGTCTTCCATATGTAGTAATACTACCTCACGATAGCCGATCAAGCAACAGACAGCCTTGCTTTTTCACTAGTGCGCGGGCATCATGCTGGTTGAAAGGGAAGGCGATGATTGATTTACACCTGCATTCAAACTGTTCAGATGGGGTTCTGTCCCCCTCTGAAGTGGTAAAAATGGCTGCACAAACAGGACTACAGACTATTGCCCTCTGTGATCATGACAGCATCGCCGGCATCAGCGAAGCCATGCAGGCCGCCGGCACGATGGCAGTCGAGGTCATTCCCGGCGTTGAACTTTCAGTATGTTTCGCAGAGTTCGCGGACGTACATCTTTTAGGATACTGCTTCGACCTGCATGCCACAGAGTTGCGGGAACGTTTGCACGAATTCGCTGTTCGCCGCTCCAACCGTAATCGAGAGATCGTTGCGGCAGTCAATTGCAAGCTGATACAACAAAAGCGGGTACCGTTGGATCTCGCTGAGGTTGAACAGCTGGCAAACGGCGTTATGGGGCGCCCCCATATTGCACGTGCCTTGCTGCAGCGCGAGTATGTCAGCAGCATGGAGGAGGCCTTTCAGCGCTACCTGGTCCCGTGCGATGTGCCCAAGACATACTGGCCCATGGTTGATGCGCTGGCAACCCTCAAGCGGATTGGCGGCGTTGCCGTTCTGGCGCATCCCACCAGTATTAGCCACGATCTGGGGCTGTTGAGTAAGCTGATTGGTCAACTGCAACAAGCGGGGCTTGACGGAATTGAGGTATACAACTCGTTGGCAACGGAATACGAAATGACCGTTCTGCAGAGACTGGCCAGCAGCCTTGGCCTGCTGGCAACAGGCGGTTCAGACTACCACGGCATTGAACCTAACGACCAAATGGGCAAAGGGCGGGGCGGGATACGCTTTCCGGATACCCTGCTCCCGCCCCTGCGACGGCGTGCTCTGGAAAAACAGGCTGCTGTAACCCGTTAGCACTTATCCTTATAGGCACGGTAGTTGACCACATGGAGTTCGTCCACCACCTTTTCGATGCCGGGGACATCTGCGACAACGCGGAGGGCAGCCTTCTTTTCCTCTTCTGATCCGATATAGCCGGACAGCGTCACCACGCCGTCTTCTGTTTCGATCCGGAAGGGACGATAGGCAAGTTCATCCGAGCGCAACAGCGCGGTTTCAATCCTTTTAACCAGAATTGCCTTTTCAATCTCCTCGCGGGACCAGGCGTCGGCCTCTTTCAACTGAGCATCTTTGACAGCTGCCACAACGATATCCACAATTGCAGCCGGCGAAAGGCGGGAGGTGTTGAAGATCAGATCGTACCCAAGTGGGTCATTCCAGTCACGATCAAAGTAAAAATGAATAAAACCACCGCGTTGGTGATCACTGCGCCGGATCAGCTCCTGGGCGAGGTCCGGATCAATCCATTCGCGTTCAGCAAAGCGCTCGACCCGTTCCTCAAAGTCGGCTATAAAGCGGAGTCTCAAAACGTTACCGCAATTTTGCAACAAATCCTGGCCACCACGTCCATAGAGTATGGCATTTCCGTTCTTGGCCAGATCAAGCAGGATCAGTTCGATGGAGTTGAGTGAGGCTGCCCGGGCACGATCCTCGACCGTATTATAGGATGGTGGTTTCTCATCAACGGCCTGTAAGGTTTCCAGGCTCAAGCCGTATTCTGCCGCACAAGCGGCCAATTTTGGCCCATCAACCAGGGTATATTTCAATTTTTTCGCCAATTCTTGAGCTATACCGTAAGCACCGGTTCCCATCTCGCGGGAAATAGTTATAATAGGCATCTGCACTGGCTCCTTTAATCCGCACAACAGTGTATACAGCAGAAAACTATCACGTTCCGCCCGTCAGCACAAGACGGCAATGCATCTGATCACAAGTGAGAACCGCTCCATGCCCGAATATCTGGACTTCATCCTTCGTCTGACCACGTTCTGCATCATCCACTCTCTTCTGGCGGCGCCACGCGTCAAACGCTGGATCATGCAACTCAGAGGCAGGTACATGCCGGGCTATCGTCTTGGCTACAATCTTGTCGCCATGGCTCTCTTTGGCTGGGTTATGCTTGCCTGGCAGTCCACCACGGTCCTGTTCGTTGCTCCCGGCATCTGGAGCCTGGTACTTTATGGGCTGCAACTTGCCATTCTGTGGCTTGGCTACAAGTGTCTACGACAGGCCGGTATGGCCGACTTCCTGGGGACCAACTTTCCTCCGGCGGACCATCAACCCGCCTTTACGCAACGTGGTTGCTACGGGATTGTCCGTCACCCGCTGTATCTGCTTGGAACACTCTTTTTGCTGCTCAACCCGGTGATTACCACCCGCTGGATCGTCTTAGCCCTGGTTTCCATACTCTACTTTATGTTTGGCGCCTTGATCGAAGAACGCCGCATGGTCAAGGCCTTGGGAAAACGTTACCAACGCTACCAGCAGGAGGTACCGTTCATTATCCCGCGGTTGCGGCGGCAACTCAGCGCAGACTGACTCGTTTGACCCCGCTGACTGCAGACAGCGTATCCACAAGCCGACAGGAAGCGGTACCGCTAGTGACCCTGACGCGGAATTCAAAGCGAACGGTTCCGCCTTCAACATCCCGCTCGACACCGGTTTCCATCAGGTCCGAGCCGCACTGTTGCACCACCTGCGCGATCCGCTCAAACTGACCATCCTGAGTGATGCTGAGTACCGACACCTGCTGGTAGGTATCCCTGCTTAAAAGCCCCTCAACCCGTTTGAGCACCAAAAGACTCACCAGTGCTATAGCCGTGACAATCACAGCGATCAGCAGCATGCCGGCGCCGCAGGCGGTGCCGATGGCCGCAGCCACCCACAGACAGGCTGCAGTTGTCAGCCCCCGAACCGAAGCACGCTCACGGATGATGGCGCCGGCCCCCAGAAAGCCGATCCCCACCACGATCTGGGCAGCAAGCCTGGCAGGGTCGACCCGCACGGCCAAGCCGTCGGACAATGAACCGTAGGCATTGAAGAAATGCAACGATATCCCCATGAAAAGCGCTGAACCGAGCGCAACCATCAGGTGGGTTCTGAAACCTGCCGGGCGCCCGTGAATCTCCCGCTCCAGGCCGATCATCCCCCCCAGAAGGGAGGCGAGCAAGAGCCGGATGATCAACTCCAGATCAAATGCTGTCAAGGTCACATCCCCTCCTCTTCCAGTTGCAGCCCTACCCGCAGCGTATACCGTTTTTCCCTGCCATCAACCAGCACGCTCAGCGGCACCCGAAAGATAGTTTCACCGCCCAGCGAAAGCTGCACAAACGGGAGAGCGACATCCGACTGGACCACCGGCACGGGTGTTGCTTCGCCAGGAGTGTCGCTGCACGTGGTAGGTTCGGGAAGCATACATCCCGTCTCCGTCGCAGCTCCCCCTCCTGGTGTAAATTCGTCGCGCAACCGTCCCAGTACCTCTTGAGACAATTGTGCCAGAGCCTGCAGCACACCGTTACCACTGGCAGGATGACAGATCGCCCTCCGCTCGAACCCAAAGCATTCGGCAAGTTCTCCAGCAATAGGGCCACCGGAGACCGGGCACAGCCACAAACGAGGCAGTGACGAGATATTCTTGCCATAGCCGGCCATGATGCTTCTCAGCGTGCGCAGTTCCTGCTCTATGGCGGACTGGTCCTGTGCTGCGGTAACAAAGGCCAGTCCATCCACACCTTTCAGGATCATCTTCCAAGTACCGGGATTGGTAACCGGCCCGGTCAACGTGTAAAGGTGGAAACGGATGCGGTAACCGTCCAGACAAGAGGTCTCAAAGGGAATGTAATCAAAAAAGAGCAGGGTGTCCGCTCCGGCAGACATGCTCTTCAGCGGGCCGGCCAGAGAGGGTTTGATACGTTGGTGACTATACGAAAAAAACGCGCCTTTGCCGCTCGCAGGAGGTCCGAAGAAGACCAACTTGGCGTTTATTTCCCGTTTTGCGTGATTGATGACAGCCATGAAGATGTTATCCTGTCCGACGCTTAATGTTTTTTATTGAGGATCATTCGTTTCGCTTGGGTGGCAATCACGGAGGAGATATTACGGCTCTTGGCGTAACCGGCAACATCCTTTTCGTTCATGGTGCCCAGAAAACGCAGGGCGCTGGCCAGCGGCGTCTTGGGATTTTCAATCAGCGCCTTACGGATCTGGTAATTTTTCACCCACTCCTTGTTAGCACAGATGAGCCGCATGACCTCGTCGTTCTGCACACCCGACTTCAAGACGGTCAAGACCTCGGCCTCGGTAATACGGGGATTTTTGAGGACACCGCTGCTGACCAGCTTGTTGGCATCCTTGATGAGAATCTTGCGCCACTCCTTATCGCCCGTCAGGGCCATCTTGATCTTTTCACCGATGCCCATGGCCTGGGCGAGCTTGTACTTGCTCAAGTACTCCTCACCATTTTCGTCGAGCAGTTCATCCTCTGCCTCGGCTTCAGCCCCCTCAGCTGGCGGCAACGCAACCTCATCGCCGTCCTCCTCAGCATCCAGCGCTGTTGCTGCGACCGTAGCAGAACCCTGCGGTTCAGTGGCGGCAGCCAGACGTTTAAGCTCGTCCAGCGTCACCTCAGCCGCAGCCGGATGTTGGAGTATGATCGTCCGGACAGCGGCACGGGAACCGCAGACCAGGGCAATATGGTGCAGGATGGCCGGATGGGGGTCGTTCCAGGTGTTCAGGCAGGCAAAGCTTTCGTCAGGCAGATGCAACAAGGTCTGGCCGGCTTGTTGCCGCACAGATGACTCCGCATCCTTGCTTAAACAGAACAGCAGCAACAGCAGATCACAGGGAGGGAGATTCACCTCCCCCCCCGCGCCTTGCAAACGCTCTTGCAACGGCGTAGCAGGACGGACAAGCGCCGCTACGGCCGCCGGAATACTGATCTTAAGCGGTTCAGCCATAGTTCAAAAGGCTATTCCAGCACCGGAGTGCCAATGCCGGCGGTTTTCAACTTTTTGAGAGCCGCCTCGGCGGCCTTACGGTCGGTAAAGGTGCCGGCGGTCAGCTTGCGCGACGCCAAGGCAACCTGAGCCTTCTTGATGGAGGTCTTGACACCTGCAGCAACAAGCCGCTGCTGTTCAGCCTGGGCACCGCTCAGAACGGCGTAGGAACCGGCATAGACCGCATGTTTATCGCCATGTTCAACCAGGAAGCCGCTACCGCCTGCCTGCTGCACCTTTGTCAGTTCCTGCTGGGCATCCGTCTTGGAGCTGTATTCGCCGACAAACAGACGATTCATGCCGACCGGACGTTTGGGGCCACTGGTCATGATCGGGTTTAACCCGGCCTTTTTGACCTTGGCAATATCGTTGGCGAGCAACTCTTCGACAACATACAGTCCGACCACCACGGTCCAGGGACCACCGGTCTTGACCACCTGCGGTTTTTTCACGGCAACTGGGGCCTTTCTGACCGACGTTGCCTTATCCGCTGCTGGTTCCTTATGCGCAGGGGCCTTGGCTACAGCTGCCTTTTTCTCTGAAGACGGCTTAACAGTAGCGGGCTTGGCAGGTTCCACTTTTTTAGCCGCCTGGGCTGGCGCAGCCTTCTTCGGTGCAACCGGCGGCGGAACGGCAGCCTGAGCAGGTTTAGGGGGCTCAGGTTTGGCAGCCGCCGGAGCGGGCTTGGTTCCCGGCGCAACGGCCTTGACCTCGCCAGGTTTCTGGGCCGACGCAGCCGGAGCTGGGGCAGCCGCAGGCGGCTGCGCGTCGGCAGGTTTGGCAGCTGCTGCCGGAGCAGCGGCATCACGTGCCGGCAAGGGCTGTTTCACCACCTGGGGAGGTGGCTGAGGAGCCGGCGGTTGCTCCTGGGGCCTGATCAGGCCGGTGAAGAAATAGAGATAGCCAAAACCACCAAGCAGTACCAGCAACAAAACCAGTAAGCCGGTCTGACGGCTTTTCTCCGGAGCCGGAGCCTGCTGTTCCTCTTCCTGGGACTCCTTGCCGAACTTAAAATCCATGGGTACACCTCCGTAGTACAAGGTCTCAGCGCAACGGCAGCCGGGTGAGACTCTCCCGACTGCCGCAACTGCTTATCAAGCGTGTCATTGTTTGAGCGCCTGCGACTCGCTCACAACCTTTTGAGCAAGATGCGTCGGCACATCTTCATAATGTGAAAACTCGGTGCTGAACAGTCCCCGGTCGCTGGTCATCGACTTGAGGTCATTGGAGTAGGCCAGCACCTCCGACATCGGTACCACCGCCTTAATGGTCTGGGAGTTGGCCTTTGGTTCAACCCCGATCACCTTGCCACGGCGGGAGTTCAGATCGCCGATCACATCCCCCATGTTTTCATCGGGGACCGTGACCGTTAAGATCACCATCGGTTCCAGCAAGACCGGCTTGCACTGTTCCATCGCCTTTTTAAAGGCCAGCGAACCGGCCACCTTGAAGGCCATTTCCGATGAATCCACCGTGTGGAACGAACCGTCGTACAGGGCAACCCTGAAATCGACCACCGGATAGCCCGCCAGAAAGCCTTCGGCTGCGGCCTCCTGAATGCCCTTGTCAACAGCCGGAATGTACTGACGGGGAATCACCCCCCCGACGATCTTGTCTTCAAAAAGATATCCGACGCCGCGCTCGGCGGGCCCCATCTCAATCCAGCAGTCACCGTACTGCCCTCGCCCACCGGATTGTTTCTTATACTTGCCCTGCACCTTGGCCGTTCCGCGAATGGTCTCCAAATAGGGGACTTTGGGGGTCTTCAGGACGACATCAACGTTAAATTTGCGCTTGAGCTTTTCAACGATGACATCCAGGTGAACCTGCCCCAAACCGGAAATGATGAACTCCTTGGTCTGGGGGTCACGATGCGACTCCAGAGTCGGTTCCTCCTCAATCATCCGATGCAGGGCATTATGGATCTTGTCCTCATCGGCCTTGGTCTTGGGCTCGATGGCGTAGGAGATCACCGGCAACAGCTGCTTGGCCGGCTCATAAACCACCGGGTTGGCCAGATCGCAGAGCGTATCACCGGTGACCGTTTCCTTCAGTTTGGCAACGGCCACAATATCGCCCGCAAAGGCCTGCTTCAAGGGCTTTTGCTTTTTCCCTTCCAGTTCGTAGATCTGACCGATCCGCTCTTCCACCCCTTTGGTTGCATTGTAGATGGTCGAATCGGAATTCAGGGTACCGGAGTATATCCTGAAAACGGTAATTTTTCCGGTATAGGGGTCAGAGGTCGTTTTAAAGACCAAGGCAGAAAAAGGCTCTTTTTCGCTCGGCCCGCGCTCGACCAGTTGATTTGTCTTAGGGTTGGTTCCCACAGCCTTGGTGCGGTCGAGCGGCGACGGCAGAAACTCACAGACCGCGTTCAAGAGTTGCTTGACCCCGACATTCAGGGTAGCAGAGCCACACAGCACCGGGGTAAAGGTATTGCGCATGGTGCCCACCCGTAACCCGTCGATGATCTCCTCCTCGGTCAACTCGCCGGTGTCCAGATACTTCTCGGTCAGGGCGTCATAGGCCTCTGCCACGATCTCAACCATATGCTCCCGCAACCGCTGGGCCTCGTCCAGATAGTCGGCCGGGATCGCAATCTCCTGACAGCCGCCGGAACCATCCTTGGCATATTTACAGGCCTTCATCCGGATCAGGTCGACAACGCCCTCAAAGGAGTCTTCTGCGCCGATCGGCATCTGGATCGCCACACCGCGGGCCTTGAGGTTCTTCTCCATATCGTCAATGGCCCGCAGAAAGTTGGCCCGTTCCTTGTCCATCTTGTTGACAAAGGCGATCCGGGGGATTTCAAACTCGTTGGCCCATTCCCACACCTCCTCCGTCTGAACCTTGACCCCCGAGATGGCGGAAAGGATAACCACCGCACAATCAAGGGCACGCATGCAGGCACGGGTATCACCGATAAAGTCACCGTAACCGGGAGTATCGACAAAGTGGATGGAATGGTTGTTCCATTCGCAGTGGTCAAAGGCTGAGGAGATGGATATCTTGCGCTTGGTCTCTTCCGGCTCGAAATCCATGGTTGAGGTGCCGTCATCCACCTTCCCCAATCGATCGATCATGCCGGTATTGAACAGAATCGCTTCAGCCAGCGAGGTCTTACCTGCACCACCATGCGCAACAATCCCCAAGTTACGAATCATCTCCGTTGGATACGTCCCCATGCGCTGCCTCCTTGTCTTCAATGATAGGTGAATGACAACTGCCAGGAATTACCGGTTCCGCTCGTACAGAATTCTCAAGCCCTCCAAGGTTAGAAATGCATCGACTTCATCGATGGTCTTCGATTCGGGTGCAATCAGCGCTGCCAGCCCTCCGGTCGCAATCACACGCGGCAGGTCGCGACTTTCTTGCCTGATGCGCTCCACAATACCATCAACCAGCCCCACATACCCGTAAAAAATACCGGCCTGCATTGAGTTGACAGTGTTTTTGGCGATAACCAGAGGCGGACGACAGATATCGACCCGTGGCAGCTTGCTGGCCCGCTGAAACAGAGCCTCCAGCGAGATGGCCAGGCCTGGCGCAATGGCGCCACCACAATAGTCTCCCTTGGCGTTGACATAATCAAAGGTGGTGGCGGTGCCAAAATCAACAATAATCAGGGCACAGCGATGCTTTTCGTAGGCAGCCACCGCATTCACGATCCGATCGGCGCCAACCTCACGGGGATTATCATACTGGATTTGCATGCCGGTCTTGATCCCGGGACCGACCACATAGGGGGGAAGTGCAAAAAAATCGCGGCACAGACTTTCCAACACACCGGTCAGGGGAGGCACGACGGACGAGATGATGATCGCCTTTACAGCGGAGAGCGAGAGGCCGGCCTGGGTAAAGAGACTCTGCAGCAACACCCCGTATTCATCCGATGTGCGTGATTTATCGGTGGCAATCCTCCAGTGGCGTACCAGGGTTGCACCATCGTAAATGCCCAAGACAATGTTACTGTTTCCGACATCAATAACCAGAAGCAAACAGCCCCTCCTTTCAAAGCACCGTTACATCGCCACTCAACACCCGCTCGATTCTGCCGTCCGGACTTGACACCAGCAACGCCCCGTCCTGATCAATCCCGGCAAAGGCCCCCTGAAGCAGCGAACCGCCCAAGTCAACGCATACCTGACGTCCACTGGCGTTACAATAGGACGCCCACGCCTCCCGTGCCGCTGCAAAGCCTTCCCGCATGAACCGCACATATTCACGGTCAAGTTCCTGCAACAGGGTGAGCGCAAAGCGGTGCCGCGAAACAGACGAGCCGGTCTCAAGCAAGAGCGAGGTTGCCGGCGTGCGCAGATCCGCGGGAAACTGTTCCTGCCGCATGTTGAGGTTCACCCCGATCCCCAGGATCACAAAGCCGACTCGGTCCGTTTCCGCATTCATCTCATTCAGCAGGCCGGCTATCTTTCGGCCGTTCAAGAGAACATCGTTGGGCCACTTGATGGCCGGTCTCAGACCGCTTGTCAGCTCAATCGCCCGAGCCACCGCCACCGCCGACAGAAAGGTCAGCTGCGGCGCCTCATAGGGGGGCAGTTGCGGCCGTAAAACCACCGAGCAATAAAGATTCACCCCTTCGGGTGACTCCCAGCGCCGCCCCAGGCGGCCCTTGCCGCCGGTCTGTCGTTCGGCCAGCAGCACCGTCCCTTCGGGAGCCCCCGCTTCAGCCATTTTAAAGGCATCGCTGTTGGTCGAAACCGCTTCATTCCTGCAGACAATCTGACGTCCAATCACGTTGGCCGAAAGCAGTCCGGCTGTCAGCAAGGCCTGGTCGATATGGTCGGGCCCGGCGACAAGACGGTACCCCTGGGAGGGAAGCGCCTCAATCCGGTAGCCAACTGTCCGCAGGCCCGAGACCTGCTTCCAGACCGCTGTTCGCGACACCCCGAGCTGGCGGCTCAACTGTTCTCCGGACACGAAACCGGACGACTCCTGCAGCAACTGCAGCAAGCGGGGGGCTGAGGTGCGTTTGGCCATGGCAGCTTAATCCAGCAGCATGGAAATATCCATGGCACGGGGGGAATGGGTCAGGGCTCCCACGGAGATAATGTCTACACCGGTTTCCGCAATGGCACGTACGGTTTCCAGATTTACCCCGCCGGACGCCTCCACCAGGGCGCGCCCCCTGATCAGGGAGACACAGTGCTGCATGGTCGGGCAGTCCATATTGTCCAACATGATGATATCAGCACCGGCCGCCAGGGCCTCTTGCACCTGTTCAACAGTTTCCGTTTCTATCTCGATTTTGAGGGTATGGGGGATATAGGCACGGGCACGCCGGACCGCCTCGGTAATCCCTCCGGCAGCGGCAATGTGATTTTCCTTGATCAGAATACCGTCATACAGGCCGGTCCGGTGGTTGATGCCGCCACCAACCCTGACCGCATACTTTTCAAGGACACGCAGGCCGGGAGTCGTCTTGCGCGTATCGACGATCCTGGTCTTTGTTCCGGCAACGGCAGCAACATAGCGGGCAGTCAGGGTGGCTACACCGCACATCCGCTGCAGGAGGTTCAGGGCCACTCGTTCTCCCTGCAGCAACAAGGCAGCATCACCGCTAAGGCGGGCAAGCACCACTCCTTTTTCAACAGCCTGGCCGTCGCTGCAACAGGACTCGAAACGGACTGAGGCGTCCAGCAGGCGGAAGACCCGTGCCGCAACCTCGATGCCGGCAACCTTCAACTCCTCCTTGGCAACCAATCGTGCGGTAGCCGGGCGTGGTTCCGGGACTACCGCCATAGTCGTCAGATCCCCGGTGTGAATATCTTCCTGTAACGCATTCAGAATAATGGTATCTAACCCCAGCATCCGTTACCTTTCCTGAACAAAATGATCATCCATATACCACAGCTCCCCCCCCCTCGCAACCGCATTCAAGCTGGGCACACAGGGGAATGCCGGCCGTATAAAAATTGTATACAATTAGCAATTGACAATCGCCACACAGCCACTTAAAGTAAACCGATTTAAATCTTATCAGCTTCAAGGGGGATCTCGATGAACGGGCGGATTTTTACCTACTTTGCAGCGGCTGCCATTATGCTGATGGCAGTTTCCGCGCAAGCTAAGGACATCAAGTTCAGCTTCAAAAACGCTCCTGCCGTTATTTTCAGTCACGACACACACCTTGCCCAGAACAAAGACTGCAAGGTTTGCCACAGCGCCATCTTCAACCTCTCCCAAAAACGCAGCTATTCCATGGCGGAAATGGAGCGGGGCAAGTCCTGCGGCGCCTGCCATAACGGCAAAAAGGCATTCAGTGTAGCAGCAGACAAAGACTGTAATAAGTGCCATCGCGGCGCCCCCAGCGCCATTACGTATCGAATCCCTGCCGGTAACGCCGTATTCAGCCACGACTCCCATGTCAACGGCAAGGGCTTCGGCTGCAAGAGCTGCCACAATGCCGGCCCCATGCGTCACGGCGTTTCCATGGCAGACATGGAAAAAGGCAAATCCTGTGGCGTTTGCCACAACGGCAAAACCGCTTTTACGGTTGCATCCAACTGCGGTTCCTGCCACCGCGGCCTTGCCACCAAGACCCTCAAGTACAAGTCAAAACCGGTTAACGACGCTGTTTTCAGCCATGACTTCCATACCCAGGTTTACAAATGCGGTGATTGTCACACCAAAAAGTTTGCCTACCGCCAAGGTTCCCGTAAGGCTACCATGGCAGATATGGCAAAGGGCAAGTCCTGCGGCATCTGTCATGACGGCAAGACCGCCTTTGCTTCAACCGGCGACTGCAACAAGTGCCACGTTGGTTTCAAACCGGCAAACCTGACCTTCAAAAACAGCCGGGGCACCATTGTTGGCTACTTCAGCCACGACTTCCACACCCAGGTCTACAAGTGCAGCGATTGCCACACCAAGGTCTTCCCCTATGGCGGCGGCAAGCGGGTCACCATGAAAGAGATGGAGCAGGGCAAGGCATGCGGCGCCTGCCACGACGGCAAAACCGGTTTTGCCGTTACTGCAAACTGCGCCAAGTGCCACAAGAAACCGTAACGCCTGCCAGCCCTGTATGACAAAAGGCGCCTCCGCTCTGCGGCAGGCGCCTTTTGTTTTTCACACAAACATCACAACAAGCCGGTGTTCTCCCCTCCAACCTGAACAGCTACTCGTTTAACCCTGTCCGCCGGTCAACCACATAGCTGCTCCCCGTGTTACCCTTGGCCAGCTTCTTGAGTTCGGCAGCAACCTCCGCCACCCGCGCGGCATGGGTCATGGTCGGCGCGTGCATCGGCACCACGGCAATAGATACCCCCAGGATCGGCATCTGTTCCTTTTCACCTTTGCGGTTCAGGGCAAGGTAGTAGCCTTGTTCCTTGATCTCGACCTCAAACAGGGTCTGCACGATCTGGTCAAAGTGGCTGATGATAATTCCGCAGACCTGTTCAGCCCGCTCACGGGGAACGATAAAGACGAAGTCATCCCCGCCGACATGGCCGCAAAAGCCGCCCCCCGACTCCCTGACGGCATTGGACATGATCCTGGCGAGCATCCTGATGACCTCGTCGCCATGGGAAAAACCGAAGACATCATTGTAGGGCTTGAAATGGTTGATATCCACGTAACAGACAGCCAACGGCAAACCGATCGCCTCTTCAATGGCGCGATGAATCGACGTATTGCCCGGCAGGCGTGTCAGCGGGTTGTTGTCAAAGATCCGCTTGATCCGCGATTGGGCCAGGGTAATCCTGCTGACCAGTTCTGCAAAATTAACCGGAGTGGTTACAAAGTCGTCCAAGGGGAAATCGTCCCATGATTCCTGCTCGGTTGAGGCGGGAAAGATGCCGATGATGGGAATTGTGCTGAAAAAACTATCGCTGCGCAGCATGAACAGCATGTCATGGCAGCCAACACAGGGCGATGAAAAGTCAACGATGATGAGATCAGGGGGGTCGGAATAAAAGGTACCCAGCGCTGCGGCAGTCTGCTCCACTACCATCACCTGGTATCCTTTGCTCTGCAGGCGCAGTTGCAAGAGCGAAGAAAGCTGCACATGGGTGCAGATCAGCGCAATCCTAGACTGCAGCGGCATCACTTACCTGCAATTCAAGACTGAAGTTTCTGACTTCCACCAGCTTGTCTTCAAGCTCCAGTACGATATCAGCCAGCACCACGTCGTTCAGCTTGAGGGTATCCCAGGCAAGTTGCTGGACCGGCGGCACATAAGTATCGCCACTGTCCCCAAAGCCGCTGGCCTTGATCAGCACGTCGGCCAGGTGGACCACCGAAGACTTGACCCGGTGGTCTTCCGACATACGCACGTCATGGTGACAGGCAATCGGTTCGGAAAGTTTGTCCGGCAGAAACCAGCTTTTGGAAAGCCAGCCCCCCACCTCGGCATGATCGGTACCGAGCACCTCCTTTTCCGCGTCACTGGTGTAGAGTTCGTCCAGCTTGATTCTGCGGCGGATCTCGGGCATCTGTTCCGCACACTTCAGGCCGATAATGACCTTGCCGATGTCGTGCAACAATCCGGCCGTGGTGATTTCCTCCACCTCCGGCAGGCCAAGTTTGCGGGCAATGATGCCGGATGCCGTGGCTGCGCCCAAGGAGTGCTCCCACAGCCCCACACTGTTTTTTTCCATGATCTCGAAGATTGAGGAGGATAACGCCAGGGATTTAACCACATTGACCCCCAGCAGGATCATGGCGTTTGAGATGGTGGAAACGCGGTAAAAACCGTAGGATGGCGAGTTGGCCAGCCGAAGGATGCGCGCCGACAGAACCTGGTCGGCGGACACAATCCGGGCCATTTCCTGCACCGACGATTTTTCATCATTGGATAACGTATTCAGCTTATTTATGACACCGGGAAGGGTTGGCAGGGTCTTGGTGTCCATGATGATTCTTTTGAGTTCACTCCTCCGCTCGTCCACCATCATCCCCCATTGCTGTTCTTATCTGGTTGCGATAAATTTCGAAAAGTATCCGGTTATAGCGATTATCACTGGTTTTTGAAAAACGCTTCTCCAGGTCGGCCAGTTGTTCGTTCAACCCCCGGTCTCCTTCCTGCCAGACCGGATGTCCCTCCACATATAACGACTGCACGCCCAGCTGCTGCAAACGGCTGATCAGCGCGGTGGACAAGATCGTCCCCTTCCCACAGATCGGCATACCCGAAGGGCTGTCGTTCTTAAAAATATCCCTGGCCAGCACCATCTCAGCCGTTGCCAGGTTAAGCGGAATTTTTTGCATGCTCGACCTCTTAACCGGAGTAGTATTTCTGCACCATAGTAAAATCGTCCTTCCCTGTCAAACGCTGCTGCCGCAGAAGCAGCTCAGCGTTGCGGTTTTCCCCGCCCCAGGAGTACCTGACCGGTTTTGGTATTCATGATGATCTTACGCCCCACGGTCCCCCCCACATCTGAAGCTATCGCCGGTATATGCCACTCATCCAGCCACGCCATGGCCAACTCGATATTGCGTACGCCGATCGGACAAGCAGCGTTACTGACGGTTAAAAGATTGGCCCCACCGAAGATCTTGGCCCCCACATGTTCTTTACGGATGCCAAGCCGCAGGACATGTTCCAACAGACGTTCCATGGCAATGTTGCCGTATTTGGGAGTAGCCAGACCTTCTCCGTTCCAAAGCGGCAACATAAAATGATTCATACCGCCGCCCCCATGGAGCTGGTCCCACAGGCAGACCGACACGCATGACCCTAGGACGGTCGTGATCTCGCACTCGTCAGAATCTACATACATCATACCCGGCAGCAGGAAATGTTTCTTTATCTGGGCATCAACAGGCTGCTGCATGCTATTTTTCTTCCAACCGGTCAAACAGGAACAGATTGCCCCCCTCAGCCAGCGTTATACCCTCCTCAGCGTCATAGGATGCGGGTGGGATGGTCAGGCGAAAGAGCGATCCTTGGCCCGGTGTGCTGCTCACTTCAATCCTGCCTTGCAGGAGATCGAGTAGCGAGCGCACCACGCTCAATCCCAGTCCATGGCCATGATGTGCCCTGGTCGACCCCTGATCCAACTGGGTAAAGCGATCAAATATCCGCGAAAGGTCGTTTGGGGCAATGCCGAGCCCCTGATCCTGCACCTGCAGGTGCAGAGAGGCGTCCGCCGCCCCAAAACATACCAGTACCTCCGAACCGTCCGTGCTGTACTCGACGGCATTTGCCACCAGATTTGCCAGAATAACCTGCAACATCTGGGCATCCGTGGGGAAAAACAGGGGCTCTGCTGTTGCTGCAACATCCGGAACAGACCGTAAGGAGACCCGTTTTCCCGCCGCTTGGATACTGAAGTTATCAAGCACCCGCGCCACCACGGAGCCTACGTCAACATGCTCTATGTTCGGCTCTGCCTCGCCCGCTTCCAGCTCAGCAGCCATAAAGATGTTGCGCAACTGAAAATCGAGCGTAAACGCCTCGGAAAAGATCAGGCTAACCAGTTCACTGACCTCGGGCTTCCTAACCATGGCTGACAGCTGACCGGCCAAACCGATAATGGCATTCAGAGGGTTATTAATCTCATTGCGAATATTTGAAAGGAAATTGCTCTTGAGCGTTTCGGACTCCTCAAGCCGACGGTTCATTTCCACCAGTTTGCGGTTCACGACCGACAAGTCCCGCAACGATTTTCGACTCTGGTCAAGACGAAATCTGAGTTCTTCGATCAATTGATCATCGCTTATATCCTGCATCGTCCTCTCCCTTTCCCCATGCTCAATCACCGAAGATGCGGAACTCCACTATACCATCCTTCAGCCCTCAGGCAACCACCTCACGCAGCAGGGGCATATCGTTGTTTCAAGCGCTGTTCATACACCAAGCGAACCGCCAGCGGCAAAAGGACCGCCGCAAAGATCAGACCACAGCCACACCACTCTCGGACATTAAGCCGCTCACCCAACACAATGAATCCTGCCAACAGGCTCCAGACCGGATCAAGGGTATAGATCAGACCGGCTTGCGTTGGGGTAACGTGGCGCTGGTACTTATTCTGCAGCGTAAAACAGATGATCGTGGGAAAAATCGCACAGTACACAATTGACGCCATGGCCTTGCAGGAAAGCTGAATTGTCGGCGGCGCTGTCAAACAGGCCGTGAATCCAGCCATGATGGTCACCACACAGAACTGCACCAGCGAAACCAGCCAGACATCATCATCCTTCAAGACTTTTGAAACGGTAATTATCTGCAGTGCAATAAAGAACGCGCAAAGGGTTGAAATCAGGTCCCCCCGATTGAAACCGCAGGCCCCCCCTCCGACCAACAGTCCGATACCGCATGACGCCAATAGAATGCCGACAGCATTCGAGGCACCAATTCGTTCTTTCCACACCAACTTGGCAATTAGGGGAATAAACAAGACAAACAGGTTATTCAGTACACCGGCGCGAGAGATGGAGGTTCCCTGCACCCCGATCACAAAGGTCAGATTGGTAGTACCAAGCGCCAGTCCGACAAGGACACCACGCTGCAAAATCAACCGGTTGAGTCGTCTCAGGCGGGACAGACATGCTAAGCCCAGCAACAGCGAAGCCAAGCCAAAACGCAGCAGCACAAAATACGGTGGCGGAACATCTGCGACCCCGAGCTTGGTAAACAAAAAACTGCCACCCCAGAAAAAGGTGGTCAGCACCAGAAAAAAGATCACCTTACCCTGGTCAGGCTTGGCCCCCTGCGTAATTGCCATCATTCAGCCGAGCCGATACCGCTTGCGAACCGGGCGCAAAACCTCCCAATGACAGATAAGCCCGGCAGGAAAGACAACCAGATCGCCGGCGACAATCTCCAGGGGAGCACCGGCAAGCGGGGTCACAATCGCCTTCCCCTCAAGCAGATAACAGACCTCGCGTTGCTCATAGCTCCAAGGGAATTCGGCCCTGTCGCTACTCCAGACCGGCCAGTCAGCAACCCCCAGTTGTTCGAGCCGGGCATCGGCCGGCTGCTTTTCAACCATTATCGCTAGTAGCATGATTCGTGTTCCTCGTTGCGGTATGCTCAGTGGGCCAATGCAGTGCCAGCCAGACAGTCGCTTGGTCCGGCGGTGTCCAGACCACCCGGTGACGGCAATGTGCGGGCAAAAGTAGCCAATCCCCCGCACTGAGCCGCCGCGGTGATAGTTCATCTTCTAGCTGTACCAACGCCTCTCCGCTCACGACTACCACCAGCTCGTGCCAAGCCTGGTCGTACCAGGTGTCCTGAGGCGTCGCCTGCCCTTGCGAGACAATCTGCTCAACCCGGACTCCCTCTAGGTTCACCAATGAGACAAACTGCTCGGTATCCGCTGCATCCGGCAGATTATGCTTCAGGCTGCCCGTTGCAATCATCTCGTCTCCGTTATTCCTACATGGCTCGATCTTTAAATTTGAATTATTCAGGAATAGCGCTACAATGTCACCATAAAAAGCGTCGTTCCCGGCACAACAAAGGAGCCAGCCCCATGACGAAAGACCGCGACATCATCGAAAGCCTTGAAACGCTGGAAGCCGAACGTTACCAGCATCTTGCGGCAGATGAGCGGTTTAAGGACAACCCCCTGCTGCCGGAGCTGCAACAGCTGCATGAGTTGTATCGCACACTCGCGCAACGTACGGAACGCCTGATAAAGGAAAAATCTCAGCTGGAAACACAGTTGTCCAACATGAATCGTTCACTCACCCTTGCCACCAGGATCGACCCGATGACGGGACTGGTCAACCGTCGCGCCATCATGGAAATGATCGAACAGGAGTTCAGCCGGGCCAGCCGCCATCAGCGCGCAACCTCCATTATCATGGCAGATCTCGACTATTTTAAAAAGGTCAACGACAGCTACGGGTTTAACACCGGCGACGATGTGCTGGTTGAGGTTTCGCGGGTACTGCGCGGCTGTCTGCGCAATGAAGATGTCTGTGGCCGCTGGGGTGGAGAAGAGTTTCTGTTCCTGCTGCCCGAGACACCGCTTGAGGGCGCCCTGGCGGTGGCCAACAAGATCCGTGAATCGATTGCCATGACCGAATTCAAGGCCAACAAACCCGGCATCCAGCTTACCATCAGCCTGGGAGTCTGCGAGTACCAGGCCGGCCAAAACATCTTTGAGGCGATTTCAAAGGCCGACCAGGCACTTTTTCAGGCCAAACGGGGCGGCAGAAACAGGGCCAATGTAGCTGTCTGAGTGTAGTCCCGGCTCTCCTCCCACAAAAAGTTGAAGCCCAGCACGATTCGCCTTGCTGGGCTCCAACAGAAAACCATCCTAAGGCAGTTCCCAGTCCCTATTTCAGCACAAACGCCACCCGGGCATCAGCCATAAAACCACTGTTTTGGTTGGCATTAAAAATCTGCAGGGCGACGTCATTATTCACCTGCAGGTCAGACGGACTCACCGTGCCGGAAGCCTGTACCACCAAGGGATTGTTCACGCCACGCTTGCGCAGGGCTGCCCTGGCTTTGTCAACACTGTTGGTGTACTCCCCGCATCCTTGCTCAACCAGAACCTTCTGACTGATCTTGGCCGGATCATAGAGAACTTCTCCTTTGGGGTTGAAGATCCGGTTAATCAGTGCCGGACGGAACGAATAGGCGGTGGCATCAATGATCAGACCATCGTATGCCTGGGGAGCCGCAACGGGAGGCGGCTGCACTGCTGGCGGCACATAGACGGGTTTGTCGATCTCCTGCTTGATTTTCGGTTCAGTCAGGATCTTCTCATACATCATGGCACCAAAACTGCGCGGTCCGGTCATGCCGACCTTCAGGATCACCAGGGCAGAATCGCTCTCGGGATTCCAGTCTTTGACAACCGGGTGGAAGCCCTTGATGAAGGCGTTCACAGAAGATTTGATCACGTCTGATTCCAGTTCGGCATCCCTGACCGTTGTTTCCCCCGCAATGGATACGCCGTGCAGTAGCTCTGCCAAGGCCCGCTGCGCAGCAACTTCGGCAGCGCGGATTGCGGTCAGTCGCCGCTGGGCGCCGGTTGTACCCTTTTTGGGCACCCCTTCACCAACCACCAAAATGGCATCCTGTTTGAATGCCTGCTCAACGGTCACGGTAACGGTAACCTTCTCTTTTTTGATGTACTCCCGGGCGATCTTATAGTTGGCGAGATCCACTTCATCGGCATGGGCCAAGCCGGCAAACCCCATCAGTGCAACTACTGCGCATACGATTCCTTTTCTCATTGCAGCTCCTCCTTGTTCAAATCTGTCTACAGTGCGTCATGCATGCTAATAGATATTGATCTTTTGTTGCAGCATCCTGATGGCCAGGATCGCCTCGGCGCCATCAACCGGTTCATTGATCCGGAACTCCCCGGACAACTCCCCTTCCATGATACCGCGGCTGGTCATGTTCATTACGGCATTATAGTAGGGCGAGGTGGCCTTAACATCTGGGAACGGCGAGTGTTCCTGACCAAAATAGGCGGTTGCCAGCTTCTCGTTGCCGGTCAGCTTGATCAGGACATCCTCAAGGGTAAACGCCATTTCTCCTCGCGACACGGTATCTTCGGGTTTAAAGAGATAGGCCTTGGTTGTCTGATCGAATTTAGGCTCAAGACCGCGCACTTTCCACTTCATGATCGTGGTGACTTCGTCACGAAACGGATGGGACAGCAGGTCGGCCGGAACAAATTCTGCCTTCATGGCGTCCAGCTGGGATTTTACCGGGATGCGCCCGGCAAACAGCTTGTCGATCATCACTTCGTCAACCAGCAGAGCCGCCAGATCGCCCCGCGATACGGCATCCTTAACGGCGATCTTCTTGCCGACATCACCCACGGTGATACCGCCCATGGCCCGGACAATCTTTGAGGTTTTCTTCCAGGCTTTATCGGCCGGCTCGTTCCATTTCCCCATCTTGCGGCTGTCGAGGGTTTCCCGGAACTTATCCTCTGCCTTACGGAACTGGTACGCCTCAAGATAGGCCAGCCCCATAAAATAGCTGGCAGCCTCTTTGCCTTGGTAGTAGTCGAGGCGACGCTCATCGATCTTTTCCAGAGACTGCGCCGCGCGATAAGCGGCTTCGGCGCGGTCCAACCAATCCTTGCCCTTCAGGACAGGGGCCGCCCGCAGGACCGCCAGCTGGTATTCAAAGCGGTCATTGTCGGTTTCAGCCAGTTTCCAGGCTTTTTCAAGCAATTCCTCAGCCCGGCTCACCTCAACGCCACGGTAGGCCGCATCGCTGATCCCCTTCGTCTTCAGCGCGGCAACAATCGCCTTGCCGCCATAGGCCGCACTGAAATTCTCTTCGCAGTACAGTGCCCGGTCGAACTTTTCCTGGGCCAGCTCAAGCTTGCCCGCCTCCAGGGCCTGCATTCCGCGCAGATAGTGATGCAGCGGATTATCCTCCGGTGCCGTACAACGGGCCACCTGCTTTGCGCAGCCGGCCAGCATGACCGTCAGCAGTATCACCAGCAGCAAGCCGATACGTTTCATAGACGCCTACCTCCCTGATTAATGTGCCCAATGGGTCTAAAGGTTATATGGAGCCTGCCATACAGGCCTGTATGATACCACCATTTACTCCGATGTAAACTTTTCAACAAAATTTCTCGCTGCCGGCTCGCTCTGCCGCCAGACGGGCCGCCCCGACAAGGCCGGCATCATCCCCCAGTGCCGCCTTGGCAACCACAACCTGGCGCACGATCTGCCGGAATGCTCGTTGTTGTAAGGTGCGTTGCAGTGCCGGTGCAAATAGCTCGAACCCCCCCGAAACGCCGCCCCCCACAACGACGCCGTCAAGGTTCAGTGTGTTCAGCAGTCCTGCCAGGGCCGTTCCCAGCCAGTACCCCAGGGTCTCAAACGCCGCTGTTGCCTCAGGATCGCCGGCCCAGGCCCTACGGGCAAGCTCTTCGGGCGAGCGCCCCTGGCCGAAACGTGAAAGGGCCGCTGCAGAGACGTATTGTTCCAAGCAGCCGCGATTACCGCACGGGCACGGCAGCCCCTCGGGGTCCACCGTCAGGTGGCCGAATTCTGCAGCGAACCCCCCGCTGCCGGTCCAGAGCCTGCCGTCAAGTATCAGGCCGCTGCCCAGACCGGTCCCGATGGTTACCACCACCAGTGAGCGCATCCCCTGTCCCGCACCGCCAACAGCCTCCCCCAAGGCGATCAGATTGGCATCATTGGCAGCTGCGACCGGAAGCTCAAGCTGGTGAGACAGACGCTGCGCGAGGTTTGTCCCTTCGAGTGCCCGCAGATTGACGGAGGAGTGGACCATCCCATCAGCACCGATCAGACCGGGAATACCGACACCGATCCCCTCGATCTGCACGTGCCGGGAAGTCGCAGCGTGTAACAGACCACTAACCTCATCGCACAGTCGCTGCAGAAAGGCCTCTGCCCCCTCGTGAATGGCGCTTTTCAGCCTGAACCGTTCAAAAATCACGCCGTCATGACCCACCAGAGCGCCGCGCAGATTGGTTCCGCCAATATCTACGCCAATGTAGCCGACTGAGGCATCCGCCATATTTCCTCCATGTGAGGCAAAGGTGATTCTGAGAGGGAGGCGTAACGCCGTCCTCCCCGTATGACAAATTATGATAGAGTTATGTTGGAGAATAGAATATTTTTTTATCTCGCCCATAGCTCTTGACAGCCCTAGCCAAGGGGGCATATATGTCTTTAGCCAAACTAAATCGACCACCGACATTTTGCGACAAAATCAACCATTTTTTTATCAATATTAAATTCCCGGAGGCAATCACCCATGGCAAAAATCAAAGATGCTCTTGAATACCACTCAACCGGGCGCAAGGGGAAGATAGAAGTTATCTCCACCAAGCCCTGCCAAACCGCTGCAGACCTGTCGTTAGCCTATTCCCCCGGCGTCGCCGAGCCCTGTCTCGCCATTGAGAAGAACCCTGATGATGCCTACAAATATACGGCAAAAGGCAATCTGGTGGCAGTTGTCTCAAACGGCACCGCCGTATTAGGTCTGGGCAACCTGGGCGCCTTGGCCGGCAAGCCGGTTATGGAGGGCAAGGGGGTTTTGTTCAAGCGCTTTGCCGACATAGATGTCTTTGACATCGAACTGGATACCGAGAATCCTGATGAGATCATCAAGGCCTGTCAGTTGCTGGAACCCACCTTCGGCGGCATCAACCTGGAAGACATCAAGGCGCCGGAATGCTTCTATATAGAGGAAGAGCTCAAGAAAACTATGAACATCCCGGTGTTCCATGACGACCAGCACGGCACCGCCATCATTTCATCCGCGGCGCTGATCAACGCCCTGGAGTTGGTGGGCAAGAAGATCGAAGACATTCGGATTGTTGTCAATGGGGCCGGAGCTTCGGCCAACTCCTGCGCCAAGCTGGCCATCGCCCTGGGAGTCAAGCCCAACAACATGATCATGTGCGACACCAAAGGGGTCATCTACAAGGGGCGTACGGAGGGGATGAACCCCTACAAGGCCCTGTTTGCCGCCGATACCCCCTTCCGCACCCTGGAAGAGGCCGCCAAGGGGGCTGATGTCCTGTTCGGACTCTCCGCAAAAGGAGCCTTTACCGCCGATATGGTGCGCAGCATGGCCCCCAACCCCATCATCTTTGCTATGGCCAACCCCGATCCGGAGATCACCCCCGACGAGGCCCGCGCTGCCCGCGGCGACGTGATCATTGCCACCGGACGCTCCGATTATCCCAACCAGGTCAACAACGTGCTGGGCTTCCCGTTCATCTTCCGTGGCGCTCTGGATGTACGCGCAAAATGCATCAATGAAGAGATGAAGCTGGCAGCCGTGCAGGCCTTGGCAAAGCTGGCCCGCGAAGAAGTGCCGGACTCGGTCAGCAAGGCCTACGGCAACGTTAAATTCTCCTTCGGCAGGGAGTACATCATCCCCAAACCGTTCGATCCCCGCGTCCTGCTGCATGTGGCCCCGGCCATCGCCCAGGCCGCCATGGACAGCGGTGTTGCCCGCCAACCGATCGAGGATATGGCAAAGTATATCGAACATCTCGAATCAACCCAGGGCAAATCCAAAGAGATTATGCGCTACATCATCAACAAGGCCAAAACCGATCCCAAGCGGGTTGCCTTCCCCGAGGGGGACAATGAAAAGATGCTGCGGGCGGCCCAGATCCTGGTTGATGAGGGGATCGCCATACCGATCCTGATCGGCAATAGCGAGAAGATTCAGGAAAAGATTACCGAACTGGGGCTGGAACTACAGGGCGCCCAGATCGTTGATACCGAGCGTTCTGAATATACCGAGCCCTACTCCCAGGAACTCTACCGTTTGCGTCAGCGCAAAGGTATCACGGAAAGCGAGGCGCGCAGGATCATTCGCCGCAAATCGCGCAACCACTTCGGGGCCATGATGGTCCGCATGGGCGATGCCGATGCCATGCTCTCAGGCATCGACTCACACTACCCCGATACCATCCGTCCTGCGCTTGAGGTGGTTGGCAAGCAGCCGAACCTGACCTCGGTGCATGGCATGTACATGATGGTCTTCAAAAAAGGGGTCTACTTCATGGCAGACACCACGGTCGAGATCGATCCCTCGGCAGAGGAACTTGCAGAGACAGCGCTGCTGGCAGCCCAAAACGTGCTTGCCTTCGATATTGACCCGCGCGTGGCCATGTTGTCGTTCTCCAACTTCGGCTCTGTTCGCCATCCGCTCTCAGAAAAGGTCCGGCGGGCGGTAGAGATCGTCAAGGAACGTGACCCGGAGCTGATCATCGACGGCGAGATGCAGGCCGATACGGCGGTTGTACAGGAGCTGTTGGATCATTACTCCTTCTCAAAGCTCAAGAACACGGCCAATGTCCTGATTTTCCCCGACCTGAATTCCGGCAACATCGCCTACAAACTGCTGGCCAGGCTGGGTGGAGCCGAGGCAATCGGTCCCATCCTGATGGGGATGCAGAAACCAGTGCATGTCCTGCAGCGCGGCGATGATGTGAACGACATTGTCAACATGGCCGCTATTGCCGTCGTCGACGCCCAACGCCGCAACAGTCAGTAACTCCACCACTCCTTTAACGGTCCGCATGCCCCGGTTTCCCGGCATGCGGACCGCTCCATGGCCCCCCTTGGTGCGCCAAACAATCTATTTGACTTGCAATCCTGGCCATCGTAACTTAATAAAGTTTTAATACGTTATGATGCTATCCGAGGAGGATTGTCATGTTTCGTCTCCCCAAAGGCACCCCACTCTTTGAAGATATTGCAACCTGCGACCTCCAGCTTGATGCCGTGGTCACCAAGTTGGCTCACGGCTGTTTTACCGGATATGCCAGCATGACCTTTCAGTCGGCCGTCGGCATTATGGTGTTTGAGTCCGGCAAGCTGGTGAGTCTTGTTTTTGAGAACAACCGTGGTGTGCGCCTGAGCAGTTTTGAAGCAATGGCCGCCCTGGCCGAGCAGATGTTGGCTGACACATCCGGCAAATTGCACGTATACCGGCTCTCCGGCGACCTGACCATGTGCATCCATGCGCTCTTACAGGGAGAGGCCCGTTACCGGGCCCAGGAACTGGGCTTGATCGACATCAAGACCTTGCTGGAGCGGGTCAAGAATGAACAGATGAACTGTTGCCTGCGTATCTACACCGGAGACCGTTCATCCATGATCTTTTACAAGGAAGGGGCGCCGCTCGGATTCTTCCACGACGGATCCCAAGAGATTGAAACGTCACCGGGGGATTCTCAGGAGCTGACCCAGGATCCAACGGCAAAGCTTGACCTGTACAGCACGGTCAGCGCCGACGAATTGATGGCCCACGACCTCCTGGATATCATTAATGTCGCCAACGTCTGGAAAACAGCGGTCAGCCGCCAGCAATCCAAAGGGTAGCCGTACCGACCCATTCATTTACTGAGCGAAGAACGTTTTCCTACTAAACCAAAGCCTCGTTGCGTGCCGCAACGAGGCTTTGGTTTACTTGCACAACAGTCCGTCATTATTTCAGTTCAAAATCAAGCAAATCATCCTCATCAAAATCAAAACCTGCTGCGGATCCCCCTTGCAAACGGGTTCCCACGTCCCTGAAGGTGGGATTACAGGCCTGGATCTCGGCAAAACAGCGGCGCGCCTGTTCCTCATCACCTTGTGCCGCAAAGGTCAAGGCCAGTTCGTACTTCAAGGCACAGCTGTCTTCAACCGTTAAGCCGGGCAATGCCAGCACGGCCTGCAGGGCATTGACGGCAAGTGCCAGTTCGCCCTTTTCGCGCAGGCAGGCCCCCTGCAGGGTCAGGCTGGCGACGCGCCGAGCCGGATCTTCGGCAGCTTGACGCAAGATATTGATCGCCTCATCGAACAGCCCCATCTCATAAAAGGCGGATCCGAGATCAAACTGAGACTGGGAATCTCCGTTCTCCAAACCCTCGCCATAGCGGACTTTACCGGTCTCCGTTGTGATGGTGCCGAAGATATCGTGAACCGTTTCAAACCAGGTCTCTGCCGGTTCCGAGCCGTCCCCGGCCCAGTCATCGTCAAGCTCAACCTCGATCTCGTAGAAACTGTTCTCAGCAGGTGCCGCGGTATCACTGAAATCATGCAGATCAAGCTCCCGCGGACCTGTTTTCGGTTGAGGCTCTGACGCCGACCGCGTTTCCTCATGCCGAATTGTGATTGGTGTCTCAAAACCGGCCCCGCTGTCACCATCCTCCTCAAGGGGCTCCACCTCCAGTAGTTCAACCGCTTCCGGTTCATTGGCCGGTACCGCAGCAGCCTGCCCGCCGCCCAGTCCGGCCAGGGAACCGATCTTTGCCGCAAACGCCGCTGCCTCGTCCGGATTTCCGGTCAACTGACAAAAGCGTGCACAGCCCTTCATAATGCGGATGTTGAGCGGCACCAGTTCGTTCAAACGCAGGAAGTAATCACGCAAGGCCAGTGCGGCCCCGGCTGCCACAAAATGCGATTCACTTTCATCAAGCAGATCAAGCGCAGCCTGCACCTGTTGCTCATCCAACAGGCAGGAGATCAGCAATTCACGCGGGTAGAGTTCGCTGGGGAACTGTTTAACGCAATGTTGGCAGATCGCCTTAAGCCGTGGCACGTTGCCCAGCTCGCGGTAAGCCTGCAGCAGCATCTTCCAGTCGGCATACCGCTGCGGCGCAGCCTTGATCCGCACCTGCAGCAATGCGGCAACCGCTTCGGCGGCCCCGTCACGGAGCTTTTGCTCCAACACAAGATCGACAAAGTTGGAGCGTTCCTGAAAAAGTTGGGCAACCCGCTCAGCCAGGCGGCCAAAGGCGACCACATCATGGCGTTCAATCAACAACCCGCCCAATGAGACAAAGGAGTCAAAGGCCTCGTCACGCTTCTGCTGTTGGTACAGCACCTCGGCATACTTCAGCTTGATGCTCGGGTTGCGGGAGTCGATCCGCTGCATCGCCTCCAACGCCTTCAGCGCCTCACCAGGACTCTTGAGGCGCTCAAACTGTTCGTAGGCACGTTTGTATTCGGTAAGGGCATTGGCCGGCAGACCATGCTGTTCGTTCAGGGAGGCCAGCGTTACAACGATGCCGACATCATCGGGACACAGTTTTTCAATCTGCTTGTAAACGGCAATCGCCTTAAGATAGAAACCGCCGGCGGTAAGATTGCGCCCGATGGTTTCAAACTCCTTGCGCGCCTCCTCGATACGGCGGCATTTTGCCAACAGCTCTGCCAGGCGTTGGCGCACGCGCATATCACCCGGCTCGGCCGACAGCACCTCGCGGTAGCAGGCAACCGCCTTGTCGGACAGTCCTTTTTGCTGCAGTTTCTGCGCTTCTGCCAGCAGTTTTTCCTTTTTTGTCACCAGCACAACCTCGCGAAACGCAATGCCTGCACCGGATATCCGGCACAGGATTAAATTATGCAAACATAATGCAGCACTACAGGCATGTCAAGCTACTTATCCCTGACTTTTCAGGTAGTTTTGCGCTTTTACATTACTTTACACACAAACCTGAATCCTCTTTGACAGTATGCGCCAAATACAGTACCTATTAGGGTACATTATCACCCCCGTTTCGGAGAAGCGAGATCATCATGCTGCTGAGCCTGCCGCGCCCAAACCCCTTATATGAAAACATCCCGACCTCATCGATTCATCTGCCTGACACCCTAAAAAAGATGGGGACAGGTGGTTTCACCGGCTACCTGGGTTACGGCTCAGCCAAGGCTGAAGGTTATCTGGTCTTTATCAGGGGGGCCTTGATCAGCATACTCCTGCTGGAAGGCAGCAACCGCAAAACCGGCTTTGAGGGCATTACCGCCCTTTTCCAGCATCTACAGAGCGAACCGGGGACGCTGAATGTCTATCGTATGACTGCCGAGGTTGCCATGTGCACCCAGGCGCTTTTACACGGCAGCACCATCGTGCAAGCGGAACCGGTTGCCTCTGCCGACCTCAAGGCATTGCTCGGGCGCATGAAGGAGCAGGCGCTGAACGGCACGGTCCTGTTTCGCACTGCAGAGCGTAACGGCATGATCTTCTACCAGGAAGGGGTTCCGGTAGGTTTCTACCACGACGGAGCCAAAGAGGTTCTGGCCACCCCAAGCGAGACACAGAAGATTGCGGCACTGTACGGCGCCGTTGTCGAAGTCTGCAGTACGCCACCGCTCGAAGAACTCCTGCACCACAATTTTCTCGAGACCTTAAATATCGAACGTCTCTGGCAGGCCAGCCAGTCCCGGGCAACTGGTAGTCAACGTCAGCCGCCACCACCAGCAGCCCCGCCCCCGCCTGAAACGACAGCTGTACCCGCGCACGAGCCACACATTAACACCGCGCAGCAGACCGATCAGCTCCCCGAGCTGGTTGAAGACCTGCAGGAGATCGCCAAGGCCTATCTGGGCCGGCCCGGTGCCGCTTTACTCGACAGCTTGCTGCAAAGCTGCGGCGGGCAACATGCCTTGCTGCAAACCGAAAAGACTGACGCCATCCTTGCCGATCTGGCGGCCCAGTCACTGCAGCTGGACCCGTATGCCCGCGTCGAAGAGATGGTTGAGCTGATGCGTTCTGAAATCGCCGCACGGTTGGCCTTCTAGATGGAACAGTCCATGTCCTCCCCCGCAACAGACAAGCTCTGCATTATCCTGGTTGAGCCACAATTCCCCGGCAACATCGGTATGGTCTGTCGGGCAATGAAAAACATGGGGATCACCCGGCTGCGCCTGGTGGCCGGCTGCGATCACCACCATCCTGATGCGCGCATGTTTGCCGTATCTGCCGGGGATATCCTGGATCAGGCCGAGTGTTTCGGCAACCTGGCCGAGGCCTTGTCGGATATCACCACGTCCATTGCCACGACCCGCAGAAGCGGTAAGTACCGGCAGGAGCTGTTAACCCCGCCCCTGGCAGCCCAGACCATGCTGCAAAGCCCCGGCAAGGCGGCCTTGGTGTTTGGCCGCGAAGATCACGGCCTTTCCACCGCGGACCTTTCACTCTGCAGCCTGCAGGCCACCATTGCCGCAAGCAGTGAATACGGCTCGCTCAACCTGGCCCAGGCGGTGCTGCTCTTCTGTTATGAACTGTTTGGCGCAGCGCAGCTTGACGGGCAGACGCCCCAACAACGGCCGCAGGCCTCCTCCGGCGAACTTGAGCCGTTTTTCCAGCAGATGAAGGACACCTTACAGCGTATCGGCTTTCTGAATCCCCAAAATCCGGAGCATATCATGCGCTCACTGCGCAGGATCATGTTCCGTGCCACGCTGGATAGCCGCGAGGTCGCCCTGTTGCGCGGCATGTTCTCTCAGATCGACTGGGCCACCGCCAGCTTCTCGGATAGAAAGAAATCATCATGAACGCCACCTGGGTTGGCCTCGTAGCCGGGCTTTTGACCAGCCTCGCATCACTGCCGCAGGTTATCAAAACCTGGAAAAGCCGCCATGCTCGCGACCTCTCCATCTGGCAGCCCTTGCTGCTTTCCGTCGGGGTTGCATTATGGCTGATCTACGGTATGCTGATCAGCGACGCACCCCTGATTCTGGCCAACATCACCCCCTTGGTCTGCAACCTGCTCCTGACGGCCATGAAAATCAGGTTCAAGCCAAACGATCCCGATCCCCCCAAGGAGGTAATCGTATGAAACAAGGAATCTTTCTTCTCTTGGCGTCCCTGCTTGTCTCCCTGTTGTCAGGCTGCGGTTACAACACCATGCAGGCCAACGAAGAAGCGGTGCTGGCAGCATGGGGGAATGTCGAGTCAGCCTATCAGCGGCGCAATGACCTGGTGCCTAATCTGGTTGAGGTGGTCAAAGGCTATGCCAAACATGAGGCCGACACCCTCAAGGCGGTCACCGAGGCCAGGGCCAAGGTCGGCTCCCTGCAACTGACCAAGGAACTGATCAACGACCCCACCGCCCTCGCCAAATTTCAGCAAAACCAGGGAGAACTGTCCTCTGCCCTTTCCCGTCTGATGGTAGTGGCTGAACGGTATCCGGAACTGAAGGCAAACCAGAACTTCCTCGATCTGCAAAAACAGCTGGAGGGGACGGAAAACCGGATCAACGTGGCCAGAGAGCGGTACAACAAGACCGTGCAGCTATTTAACACCAGCATCCGGACCTTCCCCAACAGCCTGACCAACTCGCTCCTCTTGCATCTGAAACGTAAAGAGCCGTTCAAGGCTGACGAAGGGGCCAAAACCGCCCCAAAGGTAAAATTTTAGCGTTTAGCCGGTTGTCACGAGGTTCCCATGCGCCTGATCATCGCCCAATTCATCATACTGCTGACATTAGTGCTCAGCTGGTCGGTCCAGCCGGTGACCGCCCTTGAGGTACCCCCGCTCAAAGGCAGGATCAACGATTATGCCCACATGCTTACCCCGGCAACGACCCAAGCCCTGGAGCAGAAACTGGCAGGTTTTGAACAGGAGACAAGCAACCAGGTGGTGCTGTTGACCATCCCGTCACTTGAGGGTGACGTGATAGAGGGCTTTGCCATCAAAGTGGCTGAGGCCTGGAAGATCGGTCAAAAGGACAAAAACAACGGGGTATTGCTGATCCTTGCGCAAAAAGAACGTAAGATACGCATTGAAGTTGGCACCGGCCTGCAAGGGGTATTGCCCGACATCACCGCCGGGCAGATTATCCGCAACGTTATTGCCCCGCATTTACGGGCCGGAAACTTCGATCAGGGCATCAGCGCCGGACTGGCCGCAATCATTGACGCCACCAAGGGCGAGTTCAAGGCATCGGCTGCCGATCAGCGGGCAACCAAAAAGAAAAAGGGCAGCACCAACGGTCTCTTCATCCTGCTGATCCTGGCAGGGCTCGTGGTCACCGCGATTGCCGGCACCTCGTCCCGTACCGCCGGCACCCTGGCCGGCGCAATCAGCCTACCGACAGCCGCAGCAGTCGGTCTTGGAGCCGCAGTTGGAAAGCTTGTGCTGCTGGGCTTGCTCGGTGGGGCTGCCGGTCTGCTGATCAGCCTATTGATGCGGCTTATCGCTGCTGGCGGCGGTGGCGGCGGTTGGGGTGGTGGCGGCCCCACCATATTTTACGGCGGTGGCGGCGGCGGCTTTTCCTCTGGCGGTGATGACGGCGGATTCTCCGGAGGTGGAGGCGACTTCGATGGCGGCGGCTCCTCAGACGATTGGTAACTTGCAGCGCCGCCAGCTTCTGGTATGCTTACAAAACTTTACTGACACGAGTGCATTGCCGAGCGTCCCCATGCCCCTATGGTTGTCCGTTTTATTTTTTTGCTTTCTTGCAGTAGCAGCCCCCCTGCAGGCCGGAGTCACCAAACCGGCCGACGGTGAGCGGCTGCTGCTGATCCGTGCCGCGGGTGGTGGTGGCAATGCAAAGGAACAACCGGCCCAGGGGGCTGTCTATGACAGCATGGTGGAATACCTGACCGAACATGGCTACCGGGTAGTTGACAGGGCCGCTGCAGAGCAGGCCTCAATCCAGATAGCCGCCACCCATGAGATTGACCCGCTTTTGAACAAGGCCGCCGCCTACGGTTTGAAATTCCTGGCCGAATACACCATTCACTTCAAGACCGCCACCCTGGTGAAAGATCCGGACAAAGGCATTGGCGCCTTGGTACGCATCAGTGCCAAGATTGTGGACAATACCGGAGCCAGAATCATAACGGCCAAGCATGCGGAGGCGTCCTCAACCGGTTATGCCACGGACGACGCCATTGAAAAGGCGGCACGTACGGCAGGCAAGAAGCTGACAGAGCAGTTGACCACGGCATTGGAGCGTCATGTGGCCCAGCTTGGCGCTGAAGGTCGCACCCTTACCATGGTTTTCGACGGGCAGGAAGCCCAGGCCGCGCGGATATCCGCCCTGCTGGAGAAAAGCCCTGCAGTGGCAGCCATCAAAGAGGTTGAGTGCGGTGGCGGCAAGACCACCGTTGAAATCATCAGCCGGGTCCGGCGGGACCAGTTGGAGCGGGATATGCTGAAGCTGGTCTCCCTGCAGGGCATCACCCTGTCGAAAATCAGATCAGAAGGCAATCGCAGTACCTGGAAAATCAAATAGGAGGTAACGGTATGAAACGGATCGTATTGTTGATGCTTGGCATCATGCTGATGACTAGTAGTTGGGCACTGGCCGCAACGGTCACCGCAACGGGCGAGGGTCCCGGCAAGGATGTGGCGCTGGCAACGGCCATGCGGCGTGCCGTCGAGCAAGGGGTCGGCACCTTTGTCAAATCCGACACGACCGTGATTGATTCCGCCCTGGTGGATGACAAGATTCTTTCCCACAGCAAAGGTTATGTGACCAGCTACAAGATTCTGAAAGAAGAAAAGACCGCCGATGGCGTATCGGTCACCATCTCCGCCACCGTGGACAACAAGCTGCTCAAGGGGGACATCGACGCCCTGACGATCCTGCGCAAGAATGCGGTCGTCGGCAATCCCCGTATCCTGGTGGCCTTCAGCAACAAATCAAAGGACAAGATCTTCAGGGACAAGGAGTTTACCGAAGAGGTCTACAACGGCATTGTCGAGTCGCTGACCGACAAGCAGTTCCGGGTGGTTGACAAGGCCGCGGCCGAGCGCTTCTCCATGCAACAGGCCGAAACCCATGAAATCGACGTTGACCTGAACAAGGCTGCCGCCTATGGCCTGAAGTACCAGGCCGAGTACACCCTGTTTTACAATATCAGCGGGGTGGTCCGCGAAGGCGCCATAGGCAAGAGTGTCCTGTTGAACGTCAAGACCCAGCTGATCGACAACACTCGCGCCCAAGTCATCACCAACAAGAAGGTAGAACAGTCGGGCATGGGACAGACCGTGGAACAGGCCCTTGAAAAGGCCGGCCGGGAAGGCGGCAAGAAGATCGTCAACCCGATGATCGATGTGCTGCAGAAACACTGGATGGATATGCAGCAGAACGGCGCCCTCTACACCATCGTGATCGATGGCGTTGACGACCCGGAGCAGATCGCCCAGTTCACTGAAATGTTCGAGAAATTTCCCCTGGCCTCCGGCGCAAAAGAAGTGGAATCCGGTGGCGGCAAGACCACCTTCGAGGCCTCGTACAAGGGCAAGCGCGACCAGCTTGACCGCGATGTCATCCGTGCGGCCAAGGAGCTTGGCTGGAGCATGAAAAAGATCCGCGCCGAAGGTGCCCGCAGCACCTGGAAAAAACAGTAGGAGGCACCTATGCAGCGCATCCTCGCCGTCGTCCTGTTTGTCTTACTCGCCTGTTCAGGTCTTGCCTGTGCCGATCAGTTCTCCGCAACCGGTCGCGGCCTGTCCGAAGATGCGGCCGTCACCAGCGGCCTGAACAACGCCATCGATACGGCGGTCAAACAACTGCTTGACGAGGAAACCGTCAAGAGCAACAAGCAAAAGATCGCAGCGGCCCTGAAAGGCAAGAGCAGAAAACTTGCCCGGGTTCTGCAAAAGGGAGATCCCGAATTCACCGGTGCCGGCTATGAGGTGCAACTGACCGCCGAAGTCAACATGAAGGCGTTGGAAAATGAGATCAACGCCCTGGGCTTGCTGCAGGACGCCATGGGCAATCCACGCATCATGGTGCTCTACAACCCCAACCTGCCGCAAGGGGCCAGACTGGGTAGTACCCGGGCAGACCTGGAGGCGTTCTTTGACAACTCCTATGGCGCCATTGTCGATGTGCTGGTTGAAAAGGGCTTTGATGTGATCGACAAGAGTTCTGCCCAGCGGTTTTCCGTTCAGGTGGCCGAGACCCATGAGATGGATATCGACACCAACAGGGCTGCGGCCTATGGCCTCAAATACAACGCCGATCTGGTACTCTACTATCAGACCGTCGGCATTGGCCGAGAAGGGTACTGGCAGTATACCGGCGGCGCTGCCAAGATTTTCCTGCGGGCACAGCTGATCAACCCCACCACCTCGCGCATTGTTGCCAGCAAGGACGTGGAATCCGCCTCCTATGCCGGCACCCTGCAGGAGGCGCTGTACCGTTCCGCCAAGGATGTGGGCCACAAGATTTCACTGGTGATGGTGGACTCCATCAAGAAAAACTGGAAACGAGAAAAATCGGGGGCCGGTACCTTCATCATCGTGCTCGACGGCGTTGCCGAGGTTGATGAGGTCACCGGCTTCAAGGACGCACTCAAGGTTTTCCCCGGCATGGAAAAGATTCGTGAGCGCGAGTCCGGTGGCGGCAAGACCACCTTTGAGATCAAATCGGGCAGCAACGCCGACGCGGTCAAAAGCGCCGTCAACAAGGTCGGCAAGCAGCTTGGCTGGAACCTGAAACTGGTGCGTTCAGAAGGCGCGCGCAGCACCTGGAAGCGACAATAACGGACAATCGATAAAGGAGAACAGACATGAAACGACTCTTGATGCTGCTGGTTGTTTTCGGCCTGATGCTGGTACCGCTCATTGCGGCAGCAGAGGTGCGCACCTATACGGAGATGGTTACCGTCAAGGTTGACGACGACGAGTACACCGCCAAGAAAAAGGCTGAACAACGGGCCCGCGAACAGGCGCTGGAACACTACCTGCGGGATGTCTACCCTGATCGCTCCGCCACCATGAACCTGACCGGCGATGAGAAGTACATCAAAGACCTTGAGATCCTCGAAAGCTCGGTCGAAGGGGTCTTCGGCAAGGAGCTGAAGGCCAAGATCCGCGTCACCATCAATGAAGAAGCGGTGCGCGCCTATCTGAAACGCCAGGGGGCCGTGACCGGCAAGAATGAAGAGCGCCGCATCGTGGTGATGATCATCCCCGGCAAGATGGATACCGGCGATGCGCCAATGATCCTGGACAACGTTCGGGCCGAGGTTCGCCGCAGCCTGACCGCTGCCGAGTACACCGTGATCGACTCTGACGACGAGGCGGTCAACCAGGCCCTGACGGAAGAGGCGGACTACAACAAGATGGTCCAGCATATGAACAAGATTGCCGACCAACTGGCGGACAAAGGTGAGTGGCTGGTGCTCGGCAAGGTGGATGTCAGCGTGGCTCCCAACGGCTCCGCCTATGTCTACCGCGCCATGATGACCGGCAAGGCGGTCAGCCTGACCAGCCGCGACCTGATGTGGGAAGGCAACCCGGATGGTGCAGCCCGGGCCTCCAAGGATGAAGCCAAGGCCGCCATCCGCCTGGCGGCGATTGCCGGCGGCAAAAAGTTTGCCGCAGAGGTGGTCAACGCCCTCAACACTAAGACCCTGACCCAAGAACGCCGTGGCGCCCGCTTTGAACTGGTGCTGCCAACGGGCGGCAACTATCGCCTTGAGCGCAAACTGCTCAAACTTTTGGGCGAGGACATCAAGGGGCTGAAAAATGTCAGTCAGAAAAACCGCGGCAAAGGCGATATGGTGGTGGATCTCTACTATGCCGGCAAGATCAGCGACTTGGTGGACCTGTTGATGGACAACTTTGAGAAGGATACGCAACTCAAGCGTTGGAACCCTGAAATCCAGGGCAACAAGGTAGTCTTCAAATAAGCGGCAGCGCAGCTAAAATACTTTCTTAAGGAGCAGACAGTATGCAGATTACCTCCCATTTGCGACAGGCAGCCTACCTTGTGTTCGCATGCCTGCTGGCCCTGGCCTCAGGCAGTTTGAGCGGCTGTGCCACCGGCATGTCCGGCCTTGAATGCGCGGCAGAGTCCATGAACCCAACGGTCATGGCATCCCTTGACTCCTTTGAGTCAGCCGCTATTGCGATCAAACTGTCCAACCGGGTGCTGTTGCGTTCCCCAATGTCGGAGCAGGACACCTGGCCCAAAGACCTGTACGGCGCCCCTTCGGGCACCGCGCTTTTCAAAATGGGACTGTCGGCCTTTGCCTCTTCGCAAGGGATCACCCTGGCAACAGAGATCGACCCGGCCACCGGCTGGCCCCGTCCCACCAGCGCCCTCTATATTTTCTTGAAGGAGCGGGAAAAGCTGCTGGACCAGCATGTCAACAAGGATGACATCGCCTTTTTCAAGGCACAGCCACGGGACGTCTATTTCCGCGAACTGGGCGACCGCAAACAGCCCGAGACAATCAACGAATACGTCTATCGCAATCCGCTGATGGCCTACGGCGTGGTGGCCAACAACAAGAAGGAAATGCTACAGCTTGAGGAAGCGATCAACCTGACCGCCAACGGCTATACCCAATGCGACGCCTTCCTGCGCAAGGCCAGTGCCGATACGAGCGAAGAGATCAAAAATGCGGCATGCAAAGATCCTGCATTAAAGGATGAAACGATTACCGCCGCTCTGAAGGAAAAAACCGAAGACATGACCACCATGGAGAAGAACTACGGCAAACTCGCCAACAAGGTCTACTCCGCCTCGGTGGCCGGCGCCGACTTTACCATGGCTGCGGTGGTCAAGATCGGTTGCGCGGTGGTCAACGGCGTACGGGCTTTCCCCAACATCGACAAAGAATTCAGCAAGCTGCGCGGGGTCTACAACGCCGCTATGCTCTATCCGCGCATCAAGATGGTGCTGGGGTCATTAAAGATTTACAAGGACAACCTGGGGCTGCAGTACACCGTGTACAAGACCATGTACCAGCAGATCAAGGGTAAGTACCAGATCCAGGAAGAGCCGGTTCAGGAGCAGAAAACCAAGGAGGCACTGCGCAGGATCGAACTGGCTGAAAACGCCCTGCAGCAGCTTGAACCGAAGCTGGCCCTGGCCTTTGACGGAAAGCCGGTGGCGTTCAGTGCACGGGAGGCACAGGAGCTGGAGGCCATCGCCGCGCTGTTTCCCGCGTCAGACGACCTGTCCAGGCTGGCCGCCTTGGACAACATGTACCATTAACCGGGAGGGAGCATCATGACACGTTATCTTCGTTATGTCGGCTACAGCCTGCTCTGCCTGTTGGCCTTCGGCTGCGCCACGGCCCCACAACCGGTCTACGTCACTGAGGCACAACAGGTGACCACCCAGGCCCTTGAGCCGGTCAACCTCGATTCCATCGGCCTTAGGCAGGATCTGAACGGCAAGTTTTCCAGCCAGCTCTCTCCCGAGCTATCCGACGAGCTGATGAACGATATTCAGGCCCAACTCGCCAACACCAAGCGCTTCACCAAGGTGCTGATGAACGCCTCCGACCAGGAGACCTACATCATCGAACCCCACATCGAGAGCCTTTCCTCGTTCGAGTCCCCCCTGAACATGGATCCGACCCGCAAGGTCGTGACCTTTAAGGCCCGGGTCAGGCTGGATGTCAAATTTATGAACACCAAAGGCCAGGTTGAGCTGGTCAAGTCCTACAGTGATGACCGCAAACTGGACAGCAGGGTCCCCCGCAAAGAGTTCGTCGGACCGGAGAAGAAACAGGACTTTTATAAACGTGCTGTCACCGTGGGTTTCAGGGCTGCGGCTGACCGGCTGGGGATGGGCTTCAACCCCAGCTATGAGATGGGGAGCATCAGCCGGGTAAACGGACGGATCGCCTACGTGCAGATCAACACCTCCAAGCTACGCAAGGTCCCGAAGAAACAGCAGGCGGTTGAGGTGGTGGACGACAGCAATCAGGTACTCGGCAGCATCGATGAACTACAGATTGAGGACGGCAGCCTTTCAGGACGGTTCTACGAGAAGGGCGGGGCCTCCATCAAAGAGGGGATGAAGGTCAGGGCGCGGATCAACGCCATGCTGCTTGACTAACCCGGTCCATCAGAGAGGTACAACAGGGAGGTTGCGCAGGCACCTCCCTGTTTTTTCACTTCATTAAAATCTTCAGGGCCTGTTTCAACACACCTTCCACAGTGGCGTCCGCAGGGCAGTCCAGCTCGGCCAGCACTTTCCTGACCTGTTGTTCCTTGTACCCCAGATTGAGCAGGGCTGAGGTGACATCATCAAGCACACCGCTTTCCGGCAACACACGCCCCACCTGTTCCGCTGCTGCAGGTAGACCGCTCTCAAGCTTGCCGGCCTTGTCCTTCAGCTCCACCACCAGTCGCTCAGCTGTTTTCTTGCCGATGCCGGGGATGGCCGACAGTTTGTGCAGATCCCCCTGCATCAGGGCAGCCGCCAGTTGTGGCGGTTGAATGTTGGAGAGGATATCACGGGCCAGCTTGGGACCGATACCGGAGACCGAGATTAACAGTTGAAAAAACGATTTTTCAGTCCGCGTCCGAAATCCGTAGAGCTGGATCGCATCCTCTCTGACGCTGGTGTGGATATGCAGGGTAGCACTCCCCTCCTCCGGCAGTTCGTAATAGGTGGAAAAGGGGATCATGACCCGGTAACCCACACCATGCACATCAAGGATGACATGGTCCGGGGATTTATGCGCGATCGTGCCGGTCAACAGGGCGATCATGGTCGATAGTTCCTCCACGAAGTGGTACGTTTTGCAACAGAGGCGGCCGGACCGGTCCGTGCTCGTAAGGCATGGGAGTTGATGTGACACACGGCAACGGCTAGGGCGTCGGAGGCATCGGCCTGGGCTACTTCGGGCAGACTCAGCAGGGCTTTCAACATACGCTGGACCTGTTCCTTGGCTGCCTTGCCCTCGCCAACCACGGCCTTCTTGACCTGTAAGGCCGTATACTCAAAGACCGGCAACCCGGCGTGGACCGCCGCCGCTATGGCTGCGCCGCGCGCCTGCCCCAGCTTCAGCGCCGAACGGACATTGGTTGAGAAAAAGACATCCTCAACCGCCACCGCCACCGGCCGGTACTCGCGGATCACCTGTGAGATCCCCTCAAAGATCAGCTTGAGACGGCCAGGAAAGTCAGCGGCCTTATCGGTAAAAATGGCGCCATTGTCCACATGCAGCAGACTGCTGCCCTGTTGCTCCACCAAACCGTAACCGGTAATACGAGAACCGGGATCAATACCGAGCACCCGCACTAGAACCCGCAGCCTCCGCCATTTTTGCGGTGATACTGCTGGTGATACGCCTCGGCCTCCCAGAACACGCCTGCCGGCAGGACTTCGGTTGCAATCGAGCGATGGTAACGCCCGGAGCTGTCCAGCTGCTCGCGGGAGCTTTCCGCTTCACGGCGCTGTTCTTCGGTGTGGTAAAAGATGGCGGAACGATACTGACGGCCCACATCCGGCCCCTGGCGATCCACTTGGGTCGGGTCATGAATCTGCCAGAATATCTTCAACAGTTGGGTATAGCTGATCTGCGAGGGATCGAAGGTCACCTCAACCGCCTCAGCGTGGCCGGTCGTATCGCTGCAGACCTGCTGATAGGTTGGATGATCAAGTGTCCCGCCGGTATAGCCGACACGGGTGGAGATTACCCCGGGCTCGTCGTAAAACGCCTCCTCGACTCCCCAGAAACATCCAGCCGCAAAGGTCGCCTTTTCCATGTTCGCGTCTCCCTGCAAAAAAGGGGGCTTGGTAGCCCCCTTTAGGTTACATCAGCTTTTCCATCTCATCCGCTGCTATGTCAAAGTTGGCGTAGACGTTCTGCACATCGTCGCAGTCCTCCAGTCGCTCCATCATCTTGAGCATGCTTTCAGCCTGCTTGCCCTCCAGGGCCACCTGCGTCTGGGGGATCATCGTGATCTCCGCGCTCTGCGATTTGAACCCTTTGGCCTCCAGGGCCTCGCGTACCTCGATGAAGCTGGACGGCTCAGTCATTACCTCAATCTGCTCGTCAGCTTCCAGCACATCCTCGGCCCCTGCTTCAAGGGCCGCCTCAAAGAGCTGATCAAAATCAACTCCATTGTCATACACAATCAGCCCTTTTTTATCGAACATCCAGGCCACGCAGCCCGCTTCACCCATGTTACCGTTGCACTTGGTAAAGATACTGCGCACCTCGGAAACCGAACGGTTACGGTTATCGGTCATCACCTCTACCAGCACGGCAACGCCGCCGGGGCCGTACCCTTCGTACATGATCTCTTCGTAGTTGACCCCTTCCATGCCGCCGGTACCTTTTTTAATGGCCCGTTCGATATTGTCCTTGGGCATGTTTTCGGCCTTGGCCTTGTCGATGGCGGTTCTGAGCCGCGGGTTGGCCGAAGCATCACCACCTCCCAGTTTTGCGGCAACACAGATCTCCTTGATCAGCTTGGTAAAAATCTTACCGCGCTTGGCGTCTGCAGCCCCCTTTTTATGCTTGATGGTGCTCCATTTATTATGGCCCGACATAGTCCAACTCCTCCACACTGAAATCTGGTCAGCCTCATGGCAGAATCTGTTTCTATTATCACGCAGGCCATAAAGGTGTCCAGTTTGAAATTGGCACTGCTAAGCTGGACAGTAACGTGGCATCCTGATACTGTTAACAGGAGATGTAGGAGTGCTATAGGGAGGCTGGACACGAGGCGCAGCCTTGCTGCCCAGGCACGCCGCCAGCGCCCTTCGTCACGGCGCAATAGAGCGCTACGCCCATGTTCTGTGCCCTAGCACGTACCAGCCACCTCGGAGGATCGCATTATGGCTGTTCCCAGACCTCTCTTCTTCGGTCTTCTCGCCCTTTGGGGCCTGTTATTGATGAGCAGCTGTTCCGCCATCCCGCAGAGCATACACGAACGTGATGACCTGCCGCCGATCCTGACCCAGGACGAGCTGTTACGTCCCTATGACTCCATTGGCCGGATTCAGATCACCCGCGAGGTCTACTTCTCTGACTTTGATCTTGATCCCAGCCTGCAGGAATGGGGGAGCAAGTCCCTGCGGGAAGAGGCCCGCAAGATGCGGGCCGATGCCGTGATTCTGCCGGAGATAACCAGCAGAAAGCTCACCGTTGTGGCATTTCCCGCGTTTCCCGCCACCGAGTACCGCGCTGCCGGCACGGCGATTCGGTTTAAATAATCTTGACAGCAGCACCTTGCATTCGATATAAAGTGAATTCTTCAAAGTTTTACGGCGACGTAGCCAAGTGGTAAGGCAGAGGTCTGCAAAACCTTTATTCAGCGGTTCAAATCCGCTCGTCGCCTCCAAAGAAAACACGGGGCTTGGATTATTCCAAGCCCCTTTTATTTTGGCAGACATAATGAGGTGTATCGAAATCACCACATTGCCACACACCTCTTTTCACAGCCACCGAATAGCCGGCAAGTGACTGGTTTACATAAACCTACTTAATTCATCCAGTAACGTTTCAATGGTAATCGGCTTGGCAAGATAGCCATCAAAACCAGAATTTTGCAGTAAGCATTGGTCGCTCATCAAGGCATGGGCAGTCAAGGCTATTACAGGTGTATGAACGTCCAATGTCTTTTCATGCTCACGGATAAGCTGCAAAGCCTCAATACCGCTCATGTCAGGCATACGGACATCCATCAGAATGACGTCGTATCCGCTTGTGAGCGCCAACTCGACCGCCAGCCTACCGTTGTTGGCACACGCCACCTGATGGCCACGGCGTTGCAATAACTGCGACGTAAAGGTCAAATTCAATTCGTTATCATCAACCAACAATAAACGTAACGATTGCTTCAGCTCACCGCTTGAATACTGGTCTAGCGTATACTCCGGCGCGGCAGGCTGTATCCGGTCCACCCCTAACGGCAATTCAAAGGTAAAGGTACTCCCACGTCCAGCAATGCTTTCCGGCCAGATCCGGCCCCCCATCAGCCCCAGCAAGTTCTTGCAGATTGCCAGGCCAAGCCCAGTACCTCCGTATTTCCTGCTCGTGCTGGGGTCTGCCTGGCAAAACGGGGCAAAGATCACCTCCATCACCTCTGGACTCATACCGATGCCTGTATCACTGATGGAGAACTGAAGCAGAGCTGTCTCCCCAGTAAGATGCTGCAAACGGACGGCAATGGTTATTCCTCCTGATTCGGTAAATTTTACGGCATTACCGATCAGATTAAGTAAAATCTGCTTGAGGCGCAGGGGATCTCCGACGAGTTGATCAGGGATATCCCGGTCAATCATTTTGCGGCAATATAGCGACTTTGCCTTAAGCCCGCCCTTTTGCGTCTTCACAACCTCTTTGAGGCAGTTGCGGAGACTAAAAGAAATCCGCTCGACCTCTATACGGCCGGCTTCAATTTTAGAAATATCCAGCACGTCATTGATAATTTCCAGGAGATTCGTGGCAGACAGCTGCAACCCATCCAGCCAGCTCTGTTGCTCTTTACTCAACTCGGAACTACCCAGTAGCTGCGACACCCCAATGATGCCGTTTAAGGGCGTCCTGATTTCGTGACTCATGTTGGCAAGAAACATACTTTTTGCCTTATTTGCTGCGTCGGCCTGTTCACGGGCCTCCTGCAACTGAATGGTGCGATGCTGCACCAATTCCTCAAGTTGTTCCTTGTGACTACGCAATTCCGTTTCAATTTGTTTCAGCCGGGTAATGTCACGGGCAACCATGATCACGCCGATGGCTTCGCCAGTCTCATCGCGATATAACGATGCATTGCAACGGACAGGTATTTCGGCGCCATCCTTATGCTTGACCTCCAATGCGCAGTCATGAACCGTTCCGACGCGGAACGCCTTTCGATAAGCAGCATGGGCCAGTTCAGGCTCCGAAAAGTAGCAGGAAAACTCCGTACCAAGAAGGTGCGACCGTAAATAGCCCGTTATCTTTTCAGCTGTTGCATTCACATCAGAGATAGTCCCGTCAGGGCTAACAATCATCAACAGATCCGGGTTGGCTTCTATCAGGCTACGGCTGTAGCGAGAAGCCTTTTCAAGAGCAAGCCATGCCTGCTTACTCTCTGTAATGTCCTGCACCAATCCGTCACAGGAAACAAGTGTGCCATTGCCATCAAAACGCGGGACAGGTGTGTTTCGCACCCAACGCTCCGTGCCATCCTTGCGAATAATGCGGTGTTCAAGAGGCGATGGACAGACGGCAAAGAGGATCGAACGGGCGTGGGCACGGATCATCTCACGGTCTTCCGCCGGCACCATCTCGATCCACAGGCGAGGATTTTGACGAAATTCGACTTCAGTATAACCGGTTACCGCTTCGCATCCCGCACCGTGCCTGGTTTCAAGCACACGCCCATCTTTGATGATTACGGTATAGATATAGTCGTTGCTAGCGTCGCTGATCCGACGATAGCGTTCTTCGCTTTCTTGTAAGGCATATAATGCCTTTGTCCGAATGGTGATATTACGAAAGCTCCAGACTCGCCCCACGGCCTGCCCATGAATGAGTTGCGGCATGGAACAACGCTCGAAGGTGCGGCCATCCAACAACTCAACAACCTCAAATGAGCTTGTTTCAGGCTGGCAGTACAACTCTTCAACCCTGGCGAGAAACTCTTCCGGATTGACCAATTGGTTCATGACATACTGCAACAGGAGTTTGTCATCGGCTCGAACAGCAACCGAGGCAGGAATTTTCCAGAGATCCAGGAACTGTTTGTTATAGCTGGTAATCTTCCGCTCGTGATTTACCACCAGAACACCGTCAGCCGTTGCCTCAAGGGCAGCCGTAAGCAGAGAATTGGCCTGCCGCACCTCTTGTTCATCCCGTTGATGCTCGCGGACCTCCTGTTCCAGCAGCAGGTTGGCGTTCGTAAGTTCCTGAGTCCGTTGAATGATCCTCTGCTCCAACGTCTTGTTCAGCCTTTCCAACTCAAGCTCTAACCGCTTGCGTTCGAAAAGCTTCCAGATGGCGTCCGTCATCAGGTTCAGGTGCCGTTCATCCCATTCTGTATAGTTACTCGCCTTGTCGGCAACCCCTACCACCGCTACAATCCTGCCGTCAGAGAAAATCGGCACTGACAGATAACGGCTGATAGACACATGCCCATCGGGCAAGCCATTTTTCAGAGGATGCGGCGCAGCAAAATCATTCAACATGATAGGGCGTCGCTGCCGCACCACTTCCCCCCAGATACCGGTTGCCTCCAATTTACGTACAGCAGGGGGATTCTTGATGCCACACGTTTCCATCACCTTCTGGGACCAGGAGAAAAAGGTGAACTCACGAGTATCTTCATTGTAATAGTGGATGTACCCAAATCGGCTATGGGTAATGTCGCAGATTTCGTTCAGGGCGAAATCCAGCAGCTCCTGCAATGAACCGGTCTTATGCTGTGATATCACCAGAATCTTCTGCATCACCTCACGTTCGGCCTCAAGTTCTTCTTGGACCTCTTTACGTTTCGTTATGTTACGAATGGTGGCAAAATTGTATTCCTTACCCTCGTACTCCAGATAGTTAACCGTCATCTCCACTGGGTAGAGCAGCCCTTCTGCCGTACGATGTACGGTTTCAAAAATAAGACAGCCCTGTTCCTTGATGGGCTGCCAATTTGATTGAAAGGTCTCCGGGGGAAAGTTCGGATCAAAATCTGAGACCGACATATTCAGCAATTGGGCCCGTGTATAGCCCAACCACGTGCAGGCCGTCTGATTGGCATCACAAACCCTGCCACGCGAATCAACCAACATAATGGCTTCGCCCGAATGCTCAATTGCCATTTTAGCAAGTTGCAGATCTCGCTGAATACGTTTGTAGTCGGTAATATCATGCAGATAGACGCAGAATCTGCCGCCGTCATGCGGATTATAGCGGCAGTTCACAGAGAGATCGACCACACGACCATCTTTACAGCGCTGGCGTGTCTCAAACCGATCAGAACCGTTTTCCATAACTTTTTTAATATGCTGTGCAACTGCGGCGCTGTCTTCAGCCACCTCCAGATCGGCAACCCGCATCACAAGCAATTCATCCTGACTGTAGCCAAGCAGGACACAGTAGGCTTCATTTACTGCCAAGATCAGACCGGTAGAATCGAGAAGACAAAAGCCGTCCATCGAGGAGGCAATCAGCTCATGGAGCTGCTCAGACAAGCAATCTTTCGGTTTTCTACGTGTCGACTTGCGATGTTTCACGCACGACACCTCCTCTGGCGCTTTCACCATCGTTGGCAACGACTATAGCGTGGTTCAGGAGTTATGCAATCGAAGCGAACCCCATTTAGCGGCAATCCTCACGCCAGCAACAGGATAGTTGCTCACAAAAAGCAGATGTGGCGGTGTTGTAACAAGGACGATTTCCCTCTGCCTGTTGGATGGCCTGCACCAATTCCTGTTTTTTCATCTTGGCCGGCTTGATACTGAATTGCCGGGCTACAGTCCTGATTTCCTCCATGTTCATGGCGGTCTCCTTGTCGTATGCAAAAACCAGTTTATCCAAGTACCCGTTTGACGACGGCTAAAAGTTGCTCGGGTCTGAACGGCTTCACGATCCAGCCTGTGGCACCGGCCTGCTTGCCTTCCTGCTTGCGGCCCTCCTGTGATTCAGTCGTCAACATGACAATCGGCAGCAAACGCCGGGAAACATCTGCTCGCACCGTTCGAATCAGTCCGATTCCATCCAGGTTGGGCATATTGAGATCGGTAATGATCAAGTCTAGGCTGGCATTGGCCAGTTTTGACAGAGCTTCACGCCCATCAACAGCCTCCAACACGTCATACCCTTCCTGCTTCAAGGTGAACACGACCATCTGCCTGATGCTGGCGGAATCATCAACTGTCATAATGGTTTTTGCCATGACACACCCTCCTTTGCAGGTTTCATTAACGCCCGTCCTCAAACCCTGATCACTCTCACACCTTGTGATGAAGCCACACCGATAATCTTTGCGGCGATATCCGCCAAAGCGACCACCTCGTCAACGCCACCCCGAGCTATGGCCTCCTTCGGCATGCCAAAGACCACGCAACTCTCTTCATTCTGGGCAAGCGTATAGGCTCCGGCCTGTTGCATCTCCAGCATACCGTTAGCTCCATCGTCCCCCATACCGGTCAAGATGACGCCGATGGCATTTTTCCCGGCACAGTTTGCCGCCGAGCGGAAAAGTACATCCACCGAGGGGCGATGCCGGCTGACCGGTGGCCCATCCACAATTTCAACAACGTAATCAGCCCCGGAACGGGATAAAAGCAGATGGCGATCACCAGGTGCAATGTAGGCGTGGCCGGGCAAAACGCGCTCTCCGCCATGGGCCTCTCTGACCGAGACACGGCATAAACCGTCAAGACGCTTGGCAAAGGCCTTGGTAAAAGCAGCAGGCATATGTTGCGTGATCAAGATCCCGGGCGCATCGGCAGGCATCGCCATGAGTACTGTTTTGATCGCCTCAGTCCCACCCGTTGAAGCGCCGATAATGACAACTTTTTCGGTAGTTACCAATTTGCCGGCAACAGAGGGCAAGACCGCATCAGCCGAATATTTTTTTTCAACCAGGAGTTGCGTCGGCAGCGCGCGGATAAGCCGAGTTACTTTGGCAGTGCTGGCAACCCGGATCTTTTCAACAATCTCTTGGCCGCTCGCATTGATACCCCGCTGGATATCAATCCTCGGCTTGGTAACGTAATCTATCGCACCCAGCTCCAATGCGCGCAAGGTCACCTCAGAGCTACGCTCTGTCAGGGACGAAATCATCACCACCGGCATGGGGCGTAAACGCATCAACTTTTCCAAAAACACCAGTCCATCCATACGCGGCATCTCAACATCCAACGTCAAGACATCGGGGTTGAGCGCCTTAATCCGCTCTCTGGCAACGTAGGGGTCAGACGCCGTGCCGACAACCTGCATGTCGGGCTGAGCATTGATCAGGGTGCTCAACAGGCTTCTTACCAGCGCGGAATCATCAACAACTAACACGCGACATGGCATTGTCCGTCCTCCGGGGGAATGAACATGTGTCTTCAAGTCGCTTATAGATGTCGGCAAAGACCGGCTTTAACTGATTGAACACCATCAGCAACGCCGGATCAAAATGCTCGGGCACGGTTCTCCCATCCCCCTCCAACATTATTTTACATGCAACCGAGTGCTCAAAGGGCGGTTTGTAGCTGCGCCTGTTGCGCAGGGCGTCATAGGTATCCGCCAGGGCAACGATACGTGCTTCCATTGGAATAGCCTCTCCAGCCAGCCCATAGGGATAACCGGTACCATCCCAATGTTCATGATGATAGAGAGCCATGTTGTAGGCCAGATCCAAGCGAGGGTGTGTCCCAATGATATTCGCACCATAGATGGTATGCTGACGCATGGCTGCCATTTCGGTAGGGGTCAGTCTGCCCGGCTTCCGTAACAATGCTGGCTGGATGTGTATCTTTCCCACGTCATGCAAATGACTTTTCAGGGCCAATGCACGCGATTTTTCTACACTGAAACCGAGATGAGCAGCAAGTACGGCACAATACTCACCTACTCGGATGATATGGTTGCCGGTGTCCTCGTCATTCGCCTCAGCGGCTCGTGCCAAGGCATCAATGGTATAGGCAAAGGCATTTTCTGCCTGAAACCACTGACAAGCCAAATTTTCAATAAAGAGGGTCTGAACAGCCAATCCCTTCACAACCATGGCATCATGGGCGGTAACTCGCCGGGGATAGTTCAGGGCACAGATCACGAAACTCCCGTTGCGATACCAGACGAGATTTTTAAACTGCTCACCCCGATCTGAAAAATGCTTAACAAACGCCAGCAGGCTTGGGTCATCCGGCAATGGTTCGCTAAAATTAATAAAATGCAAGGCATGCGTCGCCGCCTGCTCATGCAGAGCAGGCTCCGGGTGATCAAGATAATGATACTTGTTGCATCGCCTTTCCGCCCCTATTTCATACCAGTACCATTCAAGCACGTGTGTATCAGCCCTGCTGACGGTGAGAATCACGATTGATGGGCCGGGCAACTCATCGGTATGATACTCATGGTGCAAAAGCGAGTTGACCATGGTATCAAGGCTGTCGGAACGATCGGAATAGGAGCGCTTTTCAAGGGAGGCTGATTTTTCGCCAAAATCAATCAGGGAATTGATGATGCGATACGCATCGGCAATACGGTTATGGTGTTCATCGAGTTGCCGTCTGTTCCGGACAACATCTGAACACTTCATGATGGCCTGATGCAGCTTGTCCCGCTCAATCGGCTTCAAGACGTAATGACTTATCCCTATATTTACGGCTTCGAGCAGATAGTCAGGCTCATTATAGGCAGTTGTTACAATGATGGGGACATGTTGATCCATGGCCAGAATGTTTCTGGCCATGGCAATGCCATCCATCTCAGGCATCCTGATATCGGTAATAATGATATCGGGAGTATCCTTGGCATACAGATCAAGGCCTTCTCTCCCGTTTTTGGCAAAACAAACGTGTTCGAAGCGTCGCCGTAAAAAGCATTCCACGCCGTTACGAACTGCGTCATCGTCCTCAACGTACAACAGAGACAGATCTTCTGTACGCTCTCTCATGACTCGTTCCTAGTGCATTGCTGCAAGCTCAATGGTAAACAGTGCCCCATCACGCAGGCTCTGGGCCGAGAGACTCCCGCCCATATTATTTTCAATAATCATTTTAGCTATGTACAAACCAAGCCCATTCCCCTTACAGCTGTTTTTTGTACTAAAATATGGCTCAAAAATACGGTTTGCGACCTCAACGGGAATACCTCCACCATTGTCCATAAAACGAATTGTCACACGGCCGTCCGGTGAAAACACAAGCATTATCGTTATCTGTCCACGCTCTTGCCAGTTGCTGGCTTTCCTCCGCTGCAAAATGGCATCATAGGCATTCATCAACACATTGAAGGTTGCTTGCTTGAATTCGTTGCTGCCGCCCACCACCAAAACCGGCTTTTCTGCCGTATCCAGCTCACAGCGCGTCTCCACAGCGATGTCATGGCACACGAACAGACCGGAAAGCAACACAACAACATCGTTAACAATTTTCCAGACATCAAAGGACTCATAGGACTCGTCCATCCTGAAGAAGCCCCTGAAATCATCAATTGTTTTCGACATCAAATGAATTTGCTGCATGGCATGTAAAACGGTTTCTTCCAGAAAAGCCGAGCTCAGGTCATCGTATTCGTAGGCATCATGAATATTCTGAATCATAATCGCCAAGGCGTTCAGAGGTTGTCGCCATTGATGCGCAATAGCACCAACCAGTTCGCTCATCGCTGTCATATGCGCCTGCTGAATCCTCAGGTATTCATGCTGATCCCCACGTGTACTGATCTGGTCGCGAGCCGGCTTGACGGCAACACCACGCTTTGCGGTCTTCCTGCCTTGCTTGCATCCACACGGACCGGTTTTGACCGGCGGCGGCTGAGACTTCATGAGGCGCACTCCCCAGCCAGGGCAGTTGGGCGAGAACTCACGGCGAACGGAGAGGCAGCAACACGCGGCCGATACACCGTGCGCCCGCAGGCCTGAAAAACCTCCGAAGCGTAATGCAGGTTCTCTGAGTGACCGGCAAAAAAGAGTCCATCCGCTTTCAGATGACGTCGACAGCGCTCCAGCACCCTCTGCTGGTTCGTTCGGTCGAAATAGATGATGACATTGCGGCAAAAAATCGCATCGTACCGGCACTCCCGCATCGGCCAGACCGGGTTGAGCAAATTTAACTGCTGGAAACGAATCCACTCTCTCAACTCCGGCTTAACCCGCACAAAGCCACGATGGTCGCCGACCCCTTTCAAAAAAAACTTCTTCAGCATCTTCTCCGGCAGGTTGTGTACCCGTTCAAGCGGATAAACCCCCTCACGGGCCATATCCAGAACGCCGACGTCAACATCAGTAGCAAGAATAGTAACCGGTGGCGTCATTGACTCAAAGTACTCGGCAACTGCCATGGCCATGCTATACGGTTCCTCGCCGGTAGAGGAGGCGCAACTCCAGAGCAGCACTTTGCCGCTCCGCGCCCGTTCGGCCACATGATCGACCATGATGGGGAAATGATGCGGCTCACGGAAAAATGCCGTCAAGTGGGTGGTGAGTGCGCCAACGAAGAAATTCCATTCAACTTCATTACCTTGATCCAGCACGTCAAGGTATTCGGCGAAGCAGGCTATCCCCAACACCCGCAAGCGGCGAGAAAGGCGGCTATAGACCATTTCACGCTTGGCGGGAGAGAGGGAAATACCGGCTCGCACATAGATCATGCGACTGATCTTCTTGAAATCAGCCTCGGTAAACACAAACTCCCTCGCCGGGCTCGGTTCACTATGTTGCGTACAGATGCCGTCCATTGAGGCCTCCGGCCAATGGTCGAGACAGCGCGTTACAAGGAAAGCGCGCCTTGCCGCAAGGCGCTATGCCTGGAGGAAAACGGCTCTAAAACTCGTTCCAATCGGCATCATGCCCAACCGCCTTGGCAGCAAGCGTCTGCTTGGTCTCAACAGACGCATGCTTATGGTAGCCGTTTGCTTTTTTTGTCTTTTCCAGATGTCCAAACTGTTTTGACGGCTGCAACAGTGGCGCGGCAGCAGCTTCAAACCCACGCTGGTCAGATACCGCGCTGATCTGGCTTTTGGAGGCTTGGTCGAGTTTAAACCGTTTGACTGCCGCAACCAGGACCTGAGCCTGTTCTCTCAAGGCTTCGGCAGCTGCAGCGGCCTGCTGCACCACCGATGAGTTCTGTTGGGTGATCTCGTCCATTTGGGCAATGGCGGTATTCACCTGCTCAATGCCGCTACTCTGTTCAGCTGACGCTGCCGAGATCTCCGCCATAATGTCGGTTACCCGCTTGATGCTGGTGACAATCTCTTGCATTGTCTGGCCGGCCTCGCTTACCAGCTTGCCGCCGTCGTCAACCTTATCAACCGAGTCACAGATCAGGGCCTTAATCTCCTTCGCAGCTGCGGCACTCCGTTGCGCAAGTGTCCGCACCTCTCCGGCAACGACGGCAAACCCACGCCCCTGTTCACCGGCCCGGGCTGCCTCAACAGCGGCGTTCAAGGCCAGAATATTGGTCTGGAAGGCAATACCGTCAATGACGCCAATGATGTCCGAAATCTTTTTGGAACTGTCGCTGATGGCATCCATCGTGGTAACCACTTTGTTGATGACAGAGCCTCCCTTCACTGCAACCTGGCTTGCATCGATCGCCAACTGGTTGGCTTGTTGGGCATTCTCAGCGTTCTGTTTCACGGTAGAGGTCATTTCCTCCATACTGGAAGCGGTCTCTTCAAGTGACGAAGCCTGTTCCTCGGTGCGTTGGGCCATATTGGCATTGCCGCTGGCAATTTGTTGCGAGGCGGTCGCAATGGCCTCGGTACTGGCACTGACATTGCCGACGATCTCTCGTAGATTGGAGACCATCGTCAGGAAGGCACAGCCCATCACATCCTTTTCTGATGCAGGCTTCAGCGAAACCGTCAAATCACCGTCGGCAATCTGTTCGGCGCAGCGAGCCAACAGCTTCAACTGGCTCACCATTTCTTTTAGGGCAAGCATCAGTTGATCCTGCTCGGAACGGGGGGTAATCTCAACACCCAAATCCCCCAGCGCCACCTGCTTGGCATTGGCGGTAATGGAATTAAGCGCCGCGACGTTCTGCCTGATGGCGGCGTTAATCCGTTCAAAATTTGCGGCTATCGCCAGAGTGTCTTCGTCATGCGCCGCAACCGTGGTCTCAACATCAAGGTTGCCAAGCGCCAGTTTTTCAAGATTTGCCAACACCTTGCCAACCTCTTCGTTCTGGAAGCCGGCCTGCTTCTCTGAGACCCTGACTGCCTTTTTGATAGACGTCAGGTCAGCGACCACCTCAAAGGCACCGATGACGGCACCTTGCCGGTCCCTGATCGGCACGCCGGTATAACTGATTTCCATCGCCACATCTGCCATCGGATGGGCATCGGTTTCGCTGCTCACCGTCTGGCCAGTGCTGATGGCCCGACCACAGACACACTTCCCGCTGCGGCAGTCCGACGTCTTAAAGTGGTCGTAGCATTTCGTACCAAGGCATTGCTGTTGGGTTTTACCTCCAATCTTGGCGCCCATTTCATTTATGTAGAGCATGTTGAACTCTTTATCGATGATCATGGCCGGGGTTGCCATATTATCGAGAAATCCTACCAGCCGGTTGATGGTCTCGTTAACTCCGGCAACGATTTTTTTAAAGTCACCTTGGTGCCTGTCCGCATCTGCCCGTGTTGTAAGCCGGCCCAGCAATGCAGCGTCGGCAAGCATATCCGCATCGCTCACCAACAAATTGATGGCATCGATACAGGTGTTCAGGTTGTTCTTGATCTCGTTGAAATCGCCACTGTAGCTGTCGGTGATGTGCGGAGGGATATCACCCTTGGAGATACGGTCCACGTATTCGGCGGCAACATTCAAAGGGCCGATCACGGCATCGAGAGTCTGGTTAACCCCTTCCACGATCTTCTGAAAGTCACCATGGTGCCGGGCTGCATTGGCGCGGGTGGCCAGCTGGCCTGCCACGGCAGCATCGGCAAGCATGGTGGCGTCGGCGACCAGACCACCAACCGCGTCAATGCAGCCGTTCAAGTTATTCTTGATCTCGTTGAAGTCACCATTGTAGTTGTCGGTGATGCGCGGGGGGATATCACCCTTGGAGATACGATCCACGTATTCGGCGGCAACATTCAAAGGGCCGATCACGGCATCAAGGGTGCTGTTCATCCCCTCCACTATACCGCGAAACTCAAAATTGACCTTTTCTGTGTCTCCACGGGTCGCAAGCCTGCCGGCAACAGCCGCCTCGGTCAGCCGCTTGGACTCATTCAGCAGACTGTCAAGAATGGCAACGACGTTCCGCTTCAGATACAGCCCAATCAGCAAGGACAAAAGAATTGCCGCAAACAGGGCAACGGCAAGCACGATCTTGTCACGGCTTGACTCCCGTTCTCCGGCCTTGTTGGCATCATGGCCAAGCTTTATATTAAGCTCTACAAGCTTGCTCAAGACCCCTTCAGCCTCAAGAAACTTTTTACGAGACTCCAGTGAGGCTGCATACGCCTTGCTATCCAGTGCCACCACTCGTTTATCGTCGAGGCCAACCCCCGAAGCCACCAAGCCATCTTTTTCTCTAGAGATATCGACAACTTGCTGATCAGCCTTTTTCCATGTCTCCCATTTTGGCACAAACGCCTTCCACATTACCGTTTCCTCTTGCGTCTGCGGCAATGGTTCATACACCTTCCACGCCTCATCCGCGCGTTTCCAGGCCTTCTCGATATAGTCATACTGGGCCTTGCGAATCGCGGGTTCCATCATCCTGCGATTGGTCAAGCCGCGTTCCCCCACCAGGATCTTGTTCTGAGACTCACTCATGGTCAGAAGACTCTGGACGCTGGGCAGCCGGTTATCACCAAGCTCATCCAGGTCTTTTGCTACTTCATGCAGCCCCCAATACCCCACAATCCCCATCAACGCCGAAATCACGGTCACAACGCCAAATCCTGCCAGTATCTTGGTGCCCAACTTCATTTGGTTCAACATGGCCAGAACCTCCTCTGTATCAGTGCCCACATCCAAGTATCCGAACGGCAGACCGGCTCAGGCTGCCAAATCAAGGCGATTATCCGCAGTATGGTCCAGTAGCTGCATGTCTGCAGAGGCCATCAGCCTTTCAATATCCACCAGTATCAACATCTGCTCATTGGATGTGCCGATACCGGTGATGTACTCCGTCTCAATGGCCGCGCCAAACTCAGGGGCTTGTTTGATCTGCTCGGGCAACAGGCTGACCACATCGGAAACCCCGTCAACCACCATGCCGATGACTCGCCCGAGCACATTAATGATGATCACCACGGTAAATTCGTCATACACCACATTGGCAAGACTGAATTTAATCCGCATATCAATGATCGGTACAATCACGCCGCGCAGATTGATGACACCCTTGAGAAACGCCGGCGCATTGGCAATTGAGGTAACCGCATCGTACCCGCGGATTTCCTGGACCTTGAGGATATCCATGCCATACTCTTCGTTTCCCAGCGTAAAGGTGAGATATTCCCTGGCGCCACTATCCACCATTGTCTTACTCATTTCTTCCATGGCCACAGACCCCTCCTTTCAGACAGATACAGCCGCACTACGTTCCTGTTTTCGCCACAGATGAACCAGATCACCGACATCCAGGATCAGGGCCACATGACCATCCCCCATAATGGTGGCTCCGGCGGTACCGTCCACCTTGCGGTAGTTTGCTTCAAGGCTCTTGATCACCACTTGATGTTGGTTCAGCAGTTCGTCCACCAGCAATGCCACCCGTTCCCCGTCAACATCCACGATCATCACCACCGCCTCTTCCGGGGCAAGCACGGCAGCACGTATGCTGTAGATCTCTCCTAACCGAAGCAACGGCAGATACTCACCCCGAACTCGAACCGCTGTATTGCCGGCGACGCTCACAATATCACTGGCCGGTGGCTGCAGCGATTCGATGATTGCGTTGAGCGGAATAATGAAGGTCTCTGCGCCCACCCGGACCGAAAGTCCATCCAAAATGGCCAGGGTAAGCGGCAGAGAGATCATGACCCTGCTGCCTTTGCCCGGTTCCGAAAAAACACTGACACGCCCCCCCATGGCCTGGACGTTTTTCATAACCACGTCCATACCAACCCCGCGGCCGGACACGTCGGTAACCGTTTCAGCCGTTGAAAATCCGGGAGCGAAGATCAGCAGCCAGACGTCTTCATCGCTCATTTCTTCAGAGACCGGCAGACCGTTTTCCAAGGCCTTCTTGAGTATCTTGCCGCGATTCAGCCCGGCTCCATCATCTACAACCTCAATCACAACCCTCCCGCCGCACTGTGCCGCACGCAGGGTGACGGTACCGCACGGCGGTTTGCCAAGCTGCGCGCGAGCTTCAGGAGATTCGATGCCGTGATCGAGGCTGTTACGCACCAAGTGGGTCAAGGGATCGGTCAGTTTTTCGATCAGCCCTTTGTCCAGCTCGGTCGTTTCACCATACAGTTTCAACTCCACCTGCTTGCCCAGCTTGGTGGCCAAGTCGTGAACCAACCGCGGAAAACGACTGAAGATAAAGCTGATCGGCACCATCCTGATCGACATGACGCTCTCCTGCAGGTCACGGGTGTTACGCTGCAGTAACTCAATGCCGCGGTGCAGGTTTTCATAAAGGACAGGATCAAATTGCTGGGCGATCTGGGCAAGCATGGCCTGGGTAATGACCAATTCACCCATTTGATTAATCAGCTGATCAACCTTGGAAACGCCAACCCGTATGGAGGAGGACTCAGTACCGTCAACCGGCCTCCGGCCAAAGGCGTTCGGCGCCAGTTCATTCCGGTCGTAGAGCCGCCGGCCAGGGGGTTCCAAAGCGGATTGTCCCGCCATCTCGTCAACCGGCCGGCTTCTTCGATCGGGATGCTCATTGGAAGCGGTCCCCTCGCACGCAAGCTGTGTGACCATGATCTCATCGTCATCGGCGACGAAGAGAAAGATGTCGCGCACCTCGTCACATGAGGCGGTGCTATTCAAGGTCATATGCCAGGAGAGATAGCAGAGTTCCGGATCAAAGGTTCCAAAGTCGTCGGGAACGGTCGCATGAACCGTTATTGTCAGGTCGCCAAGACATGCCAATTCAGCAAAGAGCGGCTCAATTCTGACACCACGCTTAAAGATATCCGGCGGGGGGTTGAAGATTACCCGGTATGTTGATTCACCAGCAGGATCTGCTGCTTGTACTGGTGAGGCCAAGCACTCTGTCTGCCTGGCCTCACCGGTTGCATTTACGGCGCATTCAATCCGCATCAGACCTTCACAGGCCGATTCGACAAACCGCTGATCAACCTGAGTACGGTCACGATGAGCGCTTAAAAGCATGACAATGGCATCTTTGGTCTTAAGGAAGGCATCCACCATATCGGCAGTGAGCTGCAGTTCGTGATGGCGGACACGATCGAGAAGTGATTCCAGTGTATGGGTAGTTGCGGCCATATCGTTAAACCCGAAGGTGGCCGCCCCGCCTTTAATCGAATGCGCCGCACGAAATACTGCATGCAACGCCTCATCATCCGGCGCAGCAGGATCAATGGCGAGCAGGATACGCTCCATCTCGTCCAGGTGCTCCGCGCTTTCGTCGAAAAAAACCTGAAAAAATTGTTCAAGGTCTGTGGGCACGCTAACCTCTGATCTATTCCAATTATGCTGCCTCAGCAGCTTGAGCGCAGGATAGCAGGGTGTGCAGCCCAAACTGCTGTACGGCCAGCCGCATATCATCGGAAAGATTTACCAGTTCTGCGCTCACCCCTTTGATTTGCAGGCATTGCATCCAGACATACAGAAGTTGCAAGCCACTTAAATCGATCCGGTCGACCTCGGAGCAATCAACCTGAAAGCGCCTATGCAGCGCGGCTCCAGCAACAGTGTTTTCAGACAGCGACATCAGGTAGTTTGCTTGACTGACGATACTGTTAATCGTCCAATCACCGGAGAGTCTGGTTGCTATGCTTGTGATTTCAGCACTCATGGTTTCCTCCAAAGATCATCAGGCCGGTTACAACCAAGCGGTTTCGTGAGAACTTTTTAAGCAAACCATCTCTATACAGAAAGCATACCAATCCACCCAAACGGATAACCTGCTAAATCAATTAACATATTCAAACTGCTTTTCCGGATGACCGGTAAGATTTTTACGTTTATGAGCAGACCGACAGGACAGACATACGCGACCCGTCAGTGCTGAAGCGGACCGGCAGAGTCCAAAGTTTTTACCTGGGGGTAATTTTTTTACTGAATTGAAGTTTCGGAGGGAGAGGTGGATGGATTATGGTGGCTGCTCTCAGGCCGCAGCAGCTTGCTTACGGGCTTTGAGACGATTGGTAATGGTCTGGCGCGTCACCCCGAGGAGGGATGCGGCCAGGTTGAGGTTATTGCTGCTCTGTTTCAGCGCTTCATCAATCAGGTAGTTTTCAATCTCATAAAATGTTGGAAAGTGTCCAAAAAAGGCCTGCAACGGTTCCCGTTCGCCTAAGGGAGGCTCGAGCCCGGCGCCTGCCGATAGCGGCAGTTTGAAGTATTCCGCAGTAAGCGGTCCGGCCTGATGGCATGCCATGGCGTCAAAGACAAGCCCGCGCAGTTCCCTGACATTCCCGGGAAAAGGCAGTGTCCGAAGACGAACAACCAACTCGGCTGAGAGCAAGGGAGGCGTTTTCCCTGCCGAGCGAGCCGCCTCTTCAACAAAATGAGCTGTTAAAAGCGGTATGTCGTCACTGCGTTCGCGTAATGGCGGCAATTCGATTTTATGTGCGCAGAGACGATAGTAAAGGTCGCTTCTGAAACGCCCTGTCCCGATTGCATCAGGAAGATTACGGTTGCTGGCCACCACAATCCGGGCATCACTTTTCCTGACATTGTCGGACCCCACGGGAAAGTATTCCCGCTCTTCCAACAACCGTAGCAACTTAACTTGCGAGGCAGAAGACAGATCGCCAATCTCATCAAGAAACAGCGTGCCACCCGAGGCTCGTTTTACCAACCCCTCACGGCAGTGATCGGCGCCGGTAAATGCTCCCTTGCAGTGTCCAAAGAGCGTGTCAGAAAACATGTTATCGTCAAGACCTGCCAGGTTAACGGCCACAAATTCGCCTTTAACGGCACTCAGCTGATGAATCGCATGGGCTATAAGCTCCTTGCCGACACCTGTTTCCCCCGTGATCAATATTGGTTGACCGGAAGAAGAAACGGCTTCGACATACTGAAAAATAGCCCGCATTTTTTTATTGCCGGTCTTAATGGCAGCAAACACCTCAGGATGCAGGGGACTATCCCGCAACAGACTCTGCTTCAGGGCGTTCACCTCATCCTGCAGGTCACGTAAACGCACAATATTGCGAACACAGGCTATCAATCTGCTCGGTTCAACCGGCTTAACCAGATAATCACAGGCACCGCCCCGCATACACTCCACCACAGTTTCAACATCACTCAGTCCGGTTACCATAACAATCGGCAATGCTGGATATTCCTGCCTGATCTGCGTCAACAACTCACGACCGTTTAGTTTTGGCATAAGCATATCCAAAAGGACCAAGCCTACGTGTTCTCTTTTTAAGAGAGACAGAACCCTGCTGCTGTCAGTGAAGATCCTGACATCGCCCAGTCCTTCGGTCTTCAGCGTAAGCGCCATCATGTTGGCGACCTGCTCATCGTCATCAACAATAAGAATAAAGCCTTTTGCAGGAGCACACGCCTTCATCGTCCCTTAATTCCTTCTCGCATAAGCGCCATGGGCCTCAGCATCACCTTCCAGCGTCGTTGAGGCAAGCTCATGGTGACCAGCAAGCAGCAGCTCAATCTTATGAGCCGATTGTATCAGGCCCGAAATAATGCTGGGCACACAGGTCACGGGCAGCTCCTGTTCAGTAATCCCCGAAAATGACTCATGACTGCCCTCATTATACTCTTCGAAATGGATAAGCAGATCCTCCCAAAAATGTGAAAGGAGTCCCAAACCAAGTTGCAGGGTATGGGCTGCATTTATAATTTCGTGCTTGGGGCTTGAAGTATGTGGCAACTGCGGAAGGTGTTGTTTAGGTGACGATCGGTGAAAATCAAAACGATCAGCTTGCAGGATACAGGTTGTTTCGGAGCTTTCATAAAATGCCAGCACACAAATCATACCGCTGAAGCGGCCATTGGCTGACAACGGAGTAAAACTGCCCATGTACTGATGGGACCCCGTAGCGTTCGCACACAGCCCTGATCCCGAACAGCTCACCGGGCGCAATTTTTGGCGGGCTGCTTGATAGCAGAATGATAGCTGCTGCCCAATCTCATCATCCAAAATGGCAGCTCCAAACCAGGTGTACCCGGGAGCTTTGCCCAGGTTTGATTCCAACAGATCGCGCAAGGCGCCGTTTGTACAAACCGGCACATCGTCTGCGTTGGTGATCCAGATGGCGTTGTCGCAGGCGGCACTCATACTCTTGAAGCATCCAAGATCCCTGTTCATGCGTTTTCTCCCCCCAAACCGGCTTAAGCACGAGGCACAACAAAGAGAAAAACCCCTCAAGTTTATGAGGGTATCGCAAAAACAAAACTCTGCAATTACCTTTGAGTACTATTGTGCAAAAATGTGACCTTATCTTGAAAAACAAGTAGCTGTAAGAGCATTGGGGAGGGGGGTTATGGACAGCTGACCGTCCTGGTCTTGCTCAGGTCCTTCCAGAAACGCACGGCCAGGGGATTGCCCCGGTTGGCCCGGAGTACGGTCATATGCAGGTGCGTGGGTGAGCGACGTTTGGCCGCATTCAGACCACTGCGTCCCACCGTTGCCAGCTTGCTGCCGGGCTGCACCAGGTCACCCCGTTTGACAAAGACCTCGCGGTTGTGGGCGTAATAGACCAACAGGTCGTTGGCCGGATCGTAGATCCAGACATATTTGCCGCCACGCAGCTTGCTGCCCGGTTCCCATGTCGTTTCAGCCGAGACCACCACGCCACCGGTCATCGAGAGTACGGCCACCGGCTGTTGCGTCCGGTCATCCAGCTCGTCCTGATTACGGTCGCGGATAAAGATATCATAGGCCGGATGACCGCCGTGACGGTTACCGCTGAAAAAGTCGTACCCCTGCACGATAAATCCCTTCCCTTTTCTGCCCGGAACGGCCCCTGGCCCGTAGCCGGCCAGAGGAAAAATCCAGCGATCCCGCCGATAGAGATGGCCACCTGCCGTGCGATACTGCCTGGCAACCAGCGGCAGCAAGGCTCCCAGCTCCTGCTGGGCCGCAGCCTTGCCGATGGCGCCATCCCTGACCCCATCCAGCAAGGCGTCAAATCGTTCAAACAGCTCCGGCGCTGCCTGCAGCAGGGACCCGTCCGGGGCCCGGCAGACCTCTGCCCGCCCACTGGCTGTCATCGCCAGTAGCAGCAGCAACACGACAAGAATTTTACGAGCATCACGGTTCACTGTTTGCCTTTCGCCAGCAATCACTCCTATAATGCCTGCAGCTTATCACCGCCAACGCTCCACCGCAAGCAACCACGAAAGGCAGACGATCCCATGCTGCTGCATAAAAAAGAGATCCTGAACCTGCTGGCCGAAGAGCCCGAGGCACTCCATTTTGCGTCACTTTTGCGGGCCTTTGGCGGCCGCCATATCAAGAACGAACTAAAGCGCTTGGTGGATGACCTGGTAAAAAGCGGCGAGGTGATTCGGCTGCGGGGCAACCGGTACACCCTGCCGGGCGCCGACAATGTCGGCACGATTCGCGGCACCATTGCAATCCACCGGGACGGCTTCGGCTTTGTACGCCCGGAAAGCGGCGGCGAAGATATCTTCATCCCCGGCAAGTTTATTGGCAACGCCTTGCATGGCGATACGGTTTCAATCAGGGCGGAAAAGAGCCGCTTTCAGCGCGGCAAGCTGGAAGGACGGGTCGTGGCGGTGCTGGAGCGGGCCAACAGCCGGATCGTGGGACGGCTGCAACAAAGCAGACGCGGTGCCAGCTTTATCCCGGAAGAGCTGCGGCTCAACACCTTCTTCAGCATCCCTTCCAATGCCCTGCAGGGGGCCGTTGACGGCCAGCAGGTGGTGATCGAGGTTACGGCCTGGCCCGCAGGTGGCCGTCCGCCCGAAGGCAAGGTGGTCGAAATTCTGGGCTGGCCCGATGATCCCGATGTCGAGGTACAGACCGTTATCCGCAAGTTTGACCTGCCCCACCAGTTCAGCGTCGAGGTGCAGCATGAGGCCGAGGCAGTACCGGCCCAGATCAGCCATAGCGACCTCAAACAGCGCGTAGACCTGCGTAAGCGTCCCACCATCACCATCGACGGCGAAACTGCCAAGGACTTTGACGACGCGGTCTCTCTGCAGGCTGAAGGAGAAAATCTGCGCCTGTGGGTTTCCATTGCCGATGTCTCCCAGTATGTGCTGCCCGGCAGCGAACTCGACCGGGAGGCCTACCTGCGGGGCACCTCGGTCTACTTTCCCGACCGCTGCCTGCCGATGCTGCCGGAGCGCCTCAGTAACGGCATCTGTTCGCTCAACCCCCGGGTGGACCGTTTGACCATGACTGCCGAGCTGCTGTTTGCCCCAAACGGTACGCTGCTTGAGTCGCACTTCTATCCCAGCGTCATCAGGAGTACGGCCCGCCTGACCTACACCATCGTCAAACAGGTCATTGTGGATAACGAGCCTCAGGCCCTGGGTGAACACCACCATCTGGCGCCGATGCTGCTGCAGATGAAACAGCTGGCCCTGGCATTACAGGAGATGCGTAAACAGCGCGGCAGCATCGATTTTGACCTGCCCGAACCGGAGATCATCCTGGGGCTGACCGGTCAGACCGAAGCGATTATCAAAAGCGAACGCAATCTGGCGCACCAGCTGATCGAGGAGTTCATGCTGGCGGCCAACGAGGCGGTAGCCCGCTTTGTGACCGCCATGGAGCTGCCGTTTCTCTACCGGATACACGAGCAGCCGGACGCCCAGAAGCTGGCAGCCTACCGCGACTTCATCCTCCCCTTTGGCTTTACCCTGGAGATGCAGGGCGACAAGGTGACACCCCAGGCCATGCAGCACCTGATCGCCGAGGCGGCCGGCAAGCCGGAGGAGCGGATGGTCAACTACGGGCTCCTGCGCTGCATGAAGCAGGCACGCTATGCAGCAGAAAACCTCGGCCATTTTGGCCTGGCCTCTGCCTGTTACACCCACTTTACCTCACCGATCCGGCGCTATCCCGACCTGATCGTGCACCGCCTGCTCAAGCTGGCGCTGGCACGCCAGGCAGACGAACTGGACAAAAAGGGACAACGGGAAGTGGAACGGCTCACCGCAACCCTGGCGGAAGCGGCTGAACATACCAGTACCCGCGAACGGGTGGCCATGGAGGCCGAGCGGGATATCGTGGAGCTGAAAAAGCTCCAGTTCATGCAGGGCAAGATCGGCGAGGAGTTTGACGGCTTTGTTGCCGGTGTGGCCGGTTTTGGACTCTTTGTCGAATTAACCGAGGTCTTTGTGGAGGGATTGGTGCATATCTCGACCCTGACGGATGACCTGTACCAGTACGACGAACAGAACCATTGCCTGACCGGCCGGCGTACCGGCCGCTCCCTGCGGATCGGTGATCCGGCCAGAATCAGGGTGGTGGCGGTCAATCCCCAGGCGCGCAGAATCGAGTTTGTCCTGGAAAGCCATAGCCCGGCACGTCACCCCTTGGAACCGTCACAGCCGGTGCCGGCGGAATATCCCAGACTGCCGATCAGGGGAAAGCGTCCGCAATTGAAGAAGCAACGATAGTTGCCAGCTTCAGTTGCCTGTGCTAGCCTGCTGCCACTTAATCATCTCACGGAGTTGCCATGTCTGCTGACGAGCCATCAAAGGTTCTCCCGTTTATCGAACATCTGGTAGAGCTGCGCAAGCGCCTGATCATCATCGTGGTTGCCGTGGTAATCGGCATGGGATTCGCCTGGAATCTGGCAGACGAAATCCTGATCTTCATGGAAAAGCCGCTGACCGGCACCACCTATCTGGATACGGCCAAACAACAGGGGTATCGCTACCTGAAGGAGCACTTCCCCGCCATCTACGGCCGGGCCAATCTGGAACAGGAACTCAACAAACCCAAAAAACAGCATGCCCTCAACTACACCGCGCCGCTTGAACCGTTCTTCATTCAATGCAAGATCTCGGTCATTGCCGGTTTTGTTCTGGTGCTGCCGATCGTCTTCCACCAGCTGTGGGCCTTTATTGCCCCGGGGCTTACCCGCAAGGAACGTACACTGGTGGTGCCGTTCGTCACGGTTGCCAGTATCGCGTTCTGCGTTGGCGCCATGTTTTTTCTGACCACTATCTGGCCGTTCATCATCAACTTTTCCCTGTCCTACGAGACGGAAGGGCTGCGCAGCTGGCTCTCGCTCTCGGCCTACGTTGATTTCTGCCTGCGCCTGATCCTGCTCTTCGGCCTGATCGCCGAACTGCCGATCATCACCCTGCTGCTCGCCCGCTTCGGGATCGTCTCCTACCAGATGCTGGCCCCCAAGCGGAAATACGCCCTTTTGGCCAGCTCCATCGTGGCAGCTTTTCACGCCGACCTGGTGACGATGTTTGTGATTATGATCCCGCTCTACCTTATGTACGAGGTCAGCGTCTGGGTGGCGCTGCTGTTCGGCAAGAAACGGGAGGCACCACCGGTGGAAGCTGAGCCGGAGACCGTTTGAACAATGGTCGCCGGGCTCACGTATCAACGACCGCGCCCCGGGGGCCGTTTACGCGCAGAGCCAACAGCCCCTCTAGCATGCCTCGACGCAGGTAAAGGACTTGACAGGTCCTTTACCAAAGCTGTATAAAGGGACCATCAAAGTCCTTTTAGGAGCTTCCCCATGATGGAACTGACCCGCAAGGGTGATTACGCCATCCGCGGCATTGTCTATCTCGCCGGCCAGCCTCAGAACAAGATCTCTCTTTTGAGCGAGATTGCCGAGGCCGTGGATGTCCCGCAGACGTTTCTTGCCAAGATATTCCAGCAGTTCAGTAAAACCGGCATCGTCAAGTCCTTTCGCGGCACCGGTGGCGGTTTTCTTCTGGCCGGACCGCCGGAAAGCATCACCCTGTTGCAGGTAGTCGAGGCCGTGGAAGGCCCCATCCTGCCTAACCGTTGCGTACTGAAACCGGGTGAGTGTGCACGGGACGCCTCCTGTACGGTCCACCCGATCTGGCGTCAGGTCCAGCAGCAGGTGCGCGGTGTGCTGGCCGGAATCACCCTCAAAGACCTTGCAGACAAATAACTGTTTAATATAATACACATTTCCCCGTTTTACTTGACATACCGCTGTTTCTCTGCTAAACAGCCACTACAATTTTTAACCGGAACGGTCAGCCCAAAGTCTCGCGTACACCTGCGGGACTTTTGTCGTTTTGCAGACCGGTAGTGGAATTTCCCCGGTAATTTCAGCATGAAAGGAGCCTGCCGGACATATCTACCCTCACTTCTCCCGGCGTGGTGCGCCTGTCCGGCAACCAATCCGTCCAGTCTTCCCCCATATTTCTTATGCAAAATCAAACAATTACAAAAAAAATCAGCTGTTTCACCGTGGGCATCCTATTGTTCTGGTCGCCGGTGCTGTTTATTGCCTGCAGCAACTCCCCCCAGCCTGCCGTGTCACACGCCTCGCTCGACAGCAACCTTGATGAAACCTCTCTAGAAAAAGAGATCCGTTCCGTCATGGAAAAAGGAATCTCCCTGGAGGAGCGCAAGCGGCAGGTACCGGTGATCGAACTGGCCTTCTCCCGCAAGACCACCCCGGAACGAGCCCGCAACCTTGCGGCGCTCTGTTATTTAAAGACCTTGGGAACCCCCTTCACCCCACTGGACTTGGCTGAGATTGCTCTGGCTGAAACCGGCGGGCATCGGCTTTCCTCCAAGGCCACCTCCGTGAAGGGTGCGCTCGGGGTCTGGCAATTGATGCCAACCCAGGCGCGCAGCCATGGCTATTCCCCCACCGAGATGCACAATGACGAAAAATGCGCCGAGGCGGCCGTACGTACCCTGCTGAGTAAACTGGCCATCGCCGAAGGCAAGATGGATCTGGCAAAGAAACTCTACTGCGGGGTTGGCCCGCAGGCAGAGGCGTACCTGAAAAAACTGCGCGAGATCAGACATGCCCTCTTGGATGAGCTGGACCGCAGCCGATCTCGCGTGGCGTTCAATGATCAGATGGCCTCAATGCAATAAATCACTAGCCACCAGCAGCTCCTGCCGTCATTCACTTACGAGACGATTCCCACACTGACCAGCCCGAGTCCCCGCAATCGTTCCTGTCAGAGTCGAGTTTGACGCCGCAGGCGTGAAACCCGGCTCTGACAGCCACCATCGGTATGCGAGGCCCTCTCCATTTTCCACCGTTGTCACCTCCGGGTTACAGGGAGCGGACACCCGCTTCCGCGTTGAGCACAGGGACAGCCTGCTGCGGCATTTGCAGACCGTGACCACCTGCCATTTGCCCCCCTTTTCACTTGCCCTGCCAAGCGCTGCTCTGTTATAGTTCCGGGGCTTTAACAACCAATCAAGGCAGAAAGGAACCACTGCACGTGGAAGGAACCAGCTCCGGCACAACCTGTTCAGGCCTGAAACTGCGCACCAGAATGTTTCTGTTGTCCCTGGTTTCTTTTGCCGCCATCCTGATTATTATCCTGCTCGGGGCCTTGTTGCTGAACGAGGTACGGATCAACGGCAGCAACTACAAGACCATCCGCAACAGCAAGGATGCCCTTGAAAAAATCGCCTTGCTCAAGTCCGACATCTACCAGTTAAACGGCGAGGTACTGGCCTTTATGGCCGAGCGTGACAAGGCAGAAGCCGCGGCGCTGTTGTCAAAAATCCAGGATCATGCCGATGATATCGACTTCATGTACGGCGATGTCCAGGATCTGATCGAATCGCAGCAAAAACGCGAGGCTATCATCAAGGCCGAGCGGATTTGGGATGACTACCATAAAACCTTGCTGCAGCAGATCATTCCGGCGGTCCAAAAAGGTGACCTGCAACAGGCCAATGCCCTGTTAAGCGGCGTCCAGGAACAGCGCTTCAGCTCCTTCAGCTCCACCATCGCCCTCATGGTGGACAGCCTGCGGCGGGATGTCTACAAGACCGAAAAGGAAGTTTCCGCCATCACCCAGAAAAAAACCGTGGTCACCGGTATCATCGCGTTCATCTTGGTGACCCTGATTACCGTACTCTCCGCTGTCATAACCGAATCGGTCACCCGCCCCATCAGGCGTTGTGTTGAGTTTGCCAAGCAGGTGGCGGCAGGTTCCTTGGAAAGCCGCCTGACCATCACCGCCTGTGGCGAGGTTGGCGACCTGGCTGCAGCCATGAACACCATGGCCGAGAACCTGCACAACATCGTCTCCCGCTTAAATGCGGCCACCGGTGAGCTCACCACCATCGACCGCAACATCGAAACCGCGGCCCGCCAGGTGGTGGGGGCGGTACGCCTGCAGGAAGAGGCGATTGACGAGACCTCCCGCACGGTTGAGCAGATCAACCACTCCGTGCTTGAGATATCGGACGGTGTCGATAAACTTTCCTGTTCCGCCACCGAGACCTCTTCCTCCGTGCTGCAGATGGCCGCCAGCATCGAAGAGGTGGCGCTCAACACCGACAAGCTCGGCGGGGCCGTTGACGAAGTCAGTTCCTCGGTGATCCAGATGGCCACCTCCATCAAGGGGATCAACACCAACATCGTCAATCTGCTGGATGCCTCCACCACCACCGCCTCTTCGGTAGCAGAAATGGATGCCACCATCCGCCAGGTGGAAAAGAACGCCATCGATACGGCCGTGATTTCCGAGACGGTCAAAAGCGACGCCGCCAACGGACTGACCTCGGTCCAGGAGACCATTGCCGGCATGCAGGAGATCCGCCGGGCCTCCCAGATCACCGCCGAGGTGGTTGAGCACCTCTCGTTGCGCGCCAACGACATCGGCGCCATCCTCTCGGTGATCGACGAAGTGGCCGAACAGACCAACCTGCTGGCGCTGAACGCCGCAATCATTGCCGCCCAGGCCGGTGAGCACGGCAAAGGCTTTGCCGTGGTGGCCGACGAGATCAAGGAGCTGGCAGAGCGCACCTCCTCTTCCACCCGTGAGATTGCCCAGGTGATCAAAGGGGTTCAGGAGGACACCGGACGTGCGGTTGCCGCCATCAATCAGGCAGAGTTGGCCATCGGCGCCGGCGAGGAGCTATCGGAACGCTCCGGAGCGGCACTGGAGAAGATCGTGGCCGGTGTCCACCAGGCCGGGCTCCAGATTGACGCCATCGCCAAGGCCACGGTCGAGCAGGCCAAAGGCAGCCAGAGTATCAGGGTCGCCATGGAACAGGTGGAAGAGATGGTTGAGCAGATGGCCAACTCTGCCCGCGAGCATAGCCGTGGCAGCGACCTGATCACCGTGGCGGTGGAACGGATGCGCGAGATGACTGGCCAGGTGCGCGGTTCCACCCGTGAGCAGAGCAAGACCAGCGCCCTGATTGCCAAGGCCACCGAGGATATCACCTCCATGATTGAGAAGATCAGGGAGGCCTGCGATGCGCAGACCGAGTACAGCCATTCCATCGACCGGATGACGCAAAATATCCGTCAGTCCTCTGCGGCCACCTCCCAGGCAGCACAGGTCATGAACAGCGCCGTGACCGGTCTCTCCCACCAGATTGACCAGCTTGAAAAAGAGATGTCAGGATTCAAGATATGAAAAACCGTATAGCCCAACGCTTCTCCAGCCTGCGCAAAGCAGGTGACAAGGCCCTGATAACCTTTATCACGGCCGGAGATCCCGATCTGACGACAACCGCCGCCATGTTGCCGCTGCTGGCCGAGGCCGGCGCGGACATCATCGAACTGGGCATCCCGTTTTCCGATCCGATGGCAGACGGCCCCACCATCCAGCGCGCCTCAGAACGGGCCCTGGCCAGCGGCACCACCCTGGAGGCGGTACTTGACCTGGTCCGTGAAGCGCGCACACAGATCGATACCCCGATCATCCTGATGGGCTACAGCAACCCGATCTACGCCTACGGCTGGCAACGTTTCAGCGAGGACGCAGCAGCAGCGGGCGTCGATGGCCTGCTGCTGGTGGACCTGCCGCCGGAGGAAAGCGATGAACTGCTGCCGGTTGCCCGGGCCGCCGGGCTTGACCTGATCTTCCTGCTGACGCCGACCTCTGACACCGAGCGCCTCAAAAAGGTGGCCCGTTACGGCAGTGGCTTCATCTACTACGTCACGGTCACCGGTGTCACCGGCGCCCGCCAGTCTGTTTCCGCCAGCCTGACCGAAGAATTACAACAGCTACGTGCCGTGATCAAACTTCCGGTTGCCGCCGGCTTTGGTATCTCGACACCGGAGCAGGCCGGACAGGTCGCACAGGATGCCGACGGCGTGGTGGTCGGCAGCGCCATAGTCAAACTCTTTGAAACACACTGTGGTACAGCGCTTGAGGCAGAGGTAAGCGGGCTGGTCCGCTCACTCAAGGCTGCGCTGACCACGGCATAGCTACACGACTCCTATCTCCTGAGAGGTTATACTGTATGGGCTGGTTCAACCGCGACAAGGCCGGAATTGAAAAGAACAACGTCACCAAGCATGTCAAGGTCCCCGAAGGGCTCTGGACCAAGTGTCAAGGTTGTCATGAGTCGATGCTCTCCAGGGAGATCGAGGAGAACCTGCAGGTCTGCCCCAAATGTGGCCACCACTATCGTATCGCTCCCCGCAAGCGGCTGCAGGCGCTATTGGATAACGGCACCTGGCAGGAATACGATGCCGAGATGACCTCCACCGACTTCCTGGAATTCAAAGACACCAAGAGCTACCAGGAACGGATCAACGCCACCGTTGCCAAAGGCGGTTCCCGCGACGCCGTTATCTGCGTTGAAGGGAGTATTGAGGGGATTGCCACCCAGATTGCCATCTTTGATTTTGCCTTCATGGGCGGCAGCATGGGCAGCGTGGTGGGTGAGAAGATCACCCGCGCCATTGAACGCGGCCTGGAGAAAAAGCAACCGGTACTGATCATCTCGGCCTCCGGCGGCGCCAGGATGCAGGAGTCGATCCTGTCGCTGATGCAGATGGCCAAGACCTCGGCTGCCCTGGCAAAGCTGAAGGCTGCCGGGCTGCCGTTCATCTCGATCCTGACCGACCCCACCACCGGCGGGGTCACCGCCAGCTTTGCCATGCTGGGGGATCTCAACATTGCCGAGCCCAAGGCCCTGATCGGCTTTGCCGGTCCACGGGTGATCGAACAGACCATCCGCCAGAAGCTGCCGCCCGGTTTCCAGCGTTCGGAATACCTGCTCGAACACGGCATGGTGGATATGATCATCTCACGCCTTGAAATGCGCACGGTGCTGGGCCAGCTGTTGGCCATGCTGACCAGCCAGCAGTAACGGTGTCCGCAACAGGGCGGCTGACCGAGCTGTTCGGACGGCGGCGTTTTTCCATCAAACCGGGACTTGACCGTATCAATGCCTTGCTGGAGCGGCACCGGCACCCGGAGCGGTCATTCGCGGCACTGCATGTGGTCGGCACTAACGGCAAAGGCTCCACAGCCAGCATGCTGGCATCCCTGCTCAACCAGGCCGGCTATGTCACCGGCCTGTTCACCTCACCGCACCTGGTCAACTACCACGAACGTTTCCAGCTTGGCGGCATCACCATACCGGAGCGGGAGCTGGAGCGTTTAATCGCCCAACTGCTCGACACCGCTGCTGAAGACGAAACCTTCTTTGAGCTGACAACCGCCCTGGCCTGCTGCTGGTTTGCGGAGCGCCGGGCCCAGCTGGCCGTGCTGGAGGCCGGCATGGGGGGACGCAGTGACGCCACGGCCGCCATACCGGCCCTCCTGACCATCATCACGCCGGTGTCGCTTGATCACTGCCAATGGCTGGGCAACGATCTGGCAGCCATTGCCGCCGAAAAGATCGGGATCGCCACAGCGGGTACGCCGGTTGTCTGCTCCCGCCAACAGCCGGAGGCTCTGGAGGTGATCGAGGCGCACTGCCGCGCCAACGGCAACCGGCTGGTGCTTGAAGGCCGGGATTTCCAGGCCACCTTTGCTGATGACGGCACCCTGCAGTACCACGGAAGCAGAACCGTCTACGACGCACTGAGCCTGGCGCTGGCAGGGCCGCACCAGGGCAGTAATGCCGCTGTCGCACTGGCAGCTGCAGAAGAACTGGCAGCCTGCGGTTTTCCGCTCACCCCCGCAGCGGTTCGGACCGGCCTGGCAACGACCTGCTGGCCGGGACGGATGGAGCGGGTCCGCCTGTCGGAAGGTCTTGAACTGCTGTTGGATGGGGCCCACAATCCGGCCGGGGCCGAGGCGTTGTCCGTGGCCCTGGCGCAGTTGCCCTGCCGCCGCAGGCTGCTGCTGCTGGGCATGATGGAGGACAAGGATCTGACCGGCACCTTGCGGCACCTATTGGCTAACGCCACACAGGTAATAACGGTCACCCCCCGCCAGGAACGGGCCCTTGACGACCGCAGGCTGGCTGCCCGTTGTGCCGAGCTGGGGGTATCGAGCCATGCCGCCGGCTCCGTGGCCGAGGGGTTGGCCTGCCTCCGACAGCTGGCCGAACCGGGCGACCTGCTGGTTGCAGCGGGATCACTGTTTCTGGTCGGCGAGATCAAGGCCCTGCTGGCTAACCTTCCCTGCAACGCGGTACGGGGATAACCACCACACAACACGACGGGACACCATGTTCAGAACTCTGTGTATCATACTGCTACTCTGCCTGATGCTCCCCGCCCTGCTGCGGGCTGCCGAGCAGCAAGAGGGTGCGCCCGGCATGATCATCCGGGCCGACCGGTTGTCCCATGACGCTGCCAGCGACCAGATCAGGGCCGAAGGGACGGTGGAGGTCGTCTGGCAGGATATGACCATGACCGCCGATCAGGCCACCTACGACCGCAGCAGACAGAGCCTGACCGCCAGCGGTTCGATCAAGCTGGTTAAAGGCAGCGACATCATGTGGGGCGACCAGCTGCTGATGGATACGACCACGGGCCGCTCCGAACTGAGTAACGCTCGCTTTTTCATGCAGCAGGACCACACCGGGTTCAGGGCTGAAGGCAAACAGATCGCCAGACTTGGTGAGAACGATTACGCCCTGCGCAACGGCAACCTGACCACCTGCGACGCCAGTGTCCCCAGTTGGAAGTTCGGTGCCGAAGAGCTGGATGTGACACTTGAGGAGTACGCCACCGGCAAAAATGTGGTCTTTTACGTCAAGGACGTACCGGTCTTCTACTTTCCCTACCTGATCGTGCCGGTCAAGCGGGAGCGCCAGTCCGGCCTGCTCTTCCCCCGTTTCGGCACCTCGTCAAAGCGGGGTGTCTTTGCCGACATCCCCTTTTACTGGGCTATCTCCCCCTCCCAGGAGGCCACCATCAACCTGGACGCCCAGACCAAACGCGGCGTCGGCCTGGGGCTCGATTACCGCTACCTGCGCAGTCGCACCAGCGAGGGAAACCTGGGCGGCTACCTGATCTATGACAACAACGTGAATCGCGAGCGGGGGGAACTGATCCAGTTCCACAAGGAGCAGTTCTCCGACAGCCTCTCGTTGGTTTCCAGCCTCAACATCACCAGCGACCGTACCTATCTGTCTGATTATGGCCAGAAGAGCGGTGAGTACAACCGCCAGTACGACGCCTCCTACCTGGTCCTGACCAAGTTCTGGAACCAATGGCTGGCCAGCGCCCAGGGGGTCTACACCCAGAACTATTACAGCGGCAGCAACACCGCCACCCTGCAGCGGGCACCGGAGCTGTCGCTCTACGGGGTGCGGGAACAGCTGCCGTACATCCCCGGCCTCTACCTTGATATGGACCTGCTGCTGACCAACTACTACCGCGAAAAGGGGATGGATGGTCAACGGATGGTGCTGGCCCCCCGCGTCAGCAACCAGCAGTCCCTGCTCGGCGGCCGGCTGAACCTCTCGTTGTACGGCGGCGCCCAGCTGCGCGGCTACAATGCAGAAAACAGCCCCGCCGGCGTTGACGGCAACCAGTTCGTCGCCATTCCGGAGGCAGGCGCGCAACTCAGCAGTTCCCTCAGCCGCACCTATGATGTGACCTTTCTGGATATCCAACGCCTGCGTCATGAACTGGTTCCCACCGTGTCCTACCAGTATGTAGGCCAACAGGATCAGAGCAGCACGCCGTTCTTTGACCAGCTGGACCGCCGGTTGGCCCAGCAAACCGTCAGCCTGGCGCTGGCCAGTCATCTGGGTGGGCGGATCGCCAAGCAGGGTACGGCGGAATACCGCGACCTGATGACCATCCGGCTGTTGCAGTCCTACAGCATGAGCGGCAGCCGCCAGGATCTCTTGACGACCACGGACGACTCCCGGCACTGGAGCGACCTGATCCTTGAAAGCGAGACCTGGGTTACCCGCTCCTTGAAACTGTTGGCCGACCTGCGCTACAACCATTATGAGCACCGCCTGGCAAGTACCGCCAGCGGCGCCGAATTCAACGACCTGCGCGGCAACAGCGCCCGCCTGAGCTATCGCAGGGTGGAACGGCAACTGGACTATCTTGAGGCCGGGGCAACCCTGGCGCTGACCAGCCCGCTTTTTCTGACCTACACCACCCGCTACTCGTTCGATAAAAAAGACTTCCTCGAATCCTATTACGCCGCTGAATACCGTCACCAGTGCTGGAGCATCATCGCCGGTTACCGCGAACGCCCCGGCGACCGTTCCTGGACCATCAACGTCAACCTGGCCGGCCTGTTCGGTTTCGGCAACGGCCCGGCCGCAGCCGGTTATCGCGCTCCCAACCAATGAAACGTTCCTTACCCAAACTGGTCTACGCCGATGCCCGCGGTCAGATCTACGACCATCCCTACCTGACCATGGCCGGCATGAGCGGTCCTGAAGCGGTGTTGCCGGAGCAGATTGAACTGATTCCGCTACCGGAAGGCAGCCGCCTGTTCACCATCCCGGACACCCCACCGGTTGCCTGGGACGGACGCAAAAAGCAGTTTGTCACCGTTGAGCAGGCCCCCGGCATCAGGGGCAAACTGCAGGCAGTCTCGGCCTTTATGGCCCCCGGCTATGCCCGGACATTGCTGCCGGCCTGTCACTACGCAACAAAACGGGTACACCTGCCGCTCTGGTCCTACACCGCCGTGGGCTGGGATGAGGAGCGGGACTGCTTCGTGGTGGCCGCCACCAAGGTAGACAGCAACCAGAACTGGAACCCGGAAAACTATGATGACCGGTTGCTTGACCCGCTGGTACGCCAGCGCCTGGCCGAAAATCCCCACAACCGCCTGCTGGAGCAGTTGGCCCGCTGCGCCATCGACTACCACTGCTTTGCCGCCAAAAACCTCTTTTTCAGACGCTGGGAGGCACCGCTGCCCACCTCGCCGGTCTGTAACTCCGCCTGCCTGGGCTGCATCTCGCTGCAGGCCTCGGAATGCTGTCCCTCCAACCACGACCGGATCGGCTTTGTCCCCACCCCGGACGAGATCGTGGAGCTGGCCCTGCCCCATCTGGAACAGGCCGAGCAGGCCATCGTCTCCTACGGTCAGGGCTGCGAGGGGGACCCGATCATGCAGGCCCCCACCATTGCCGAGGCGACCCGGCGTCTGAAGGCAGCCACCTCACGGGGGACCATCAACTTCAACTCCAACGGCTCATTACCGGAACGGATTCAGGAACTGTGCGATGCCGGCATGGATTCCTTCCGCTTCTCGCTCAACTCGGTGCTGGAAGAGCGCTACAACGCCTACTACCGCCCCAAGGGGTATGCCTTCAGCGCCGTGCTGCGCTCACTCCGGATCGCCAAAGAGGCGGGACGTTTCATCATGATCAACTACCTGATCTCGCCCGGCGTCAGTGACGCCCCGGACGAGGTAACGGCGCTGAAACAGTTTGTGGCTGATACCGGGGTCGATATGATCCAGATGCGCAACCTGTCCATTGACCCTGATTTCTATAACCAGGCCATGGGGGTCACGACGCGGGGGATCGGCATGTATCGTTTGCTGCAGGAACTGAAACGCGAATTTCCCAGACTGCAGTTCGGCTACTACAACCGCACCAGGGAAAACTTCTTCCCCCCCGGCTTTGAGACCGGCTGGCCCATCAGGAGGTAACCATGTCCGCTGCCCTCGTTCGACACCTTGCCCTCATCAGCCTGCTGTCTGCCGCCACCGTCACGGCCAGTCTGGCCGACGAGCCGGTCAGCGTCCGGGTCAGCATGCCAACCCTGGTGTGCAACAAAGGGGTGCTGGAACCGAATGAATGTATCCTCTCCGGCACCATGCGGGTACGCGGCCCCGAGACGTTCAGCGGGCCGGTCCGCTACTACTGCGACCTGCGTTACGGCTACATCGCGGCCGGCAACGAAAATCAGGCCATCCGCTTCACCGGACGGACGATCTTTCATGACGAGGTGAAACTTGACAAGGGGCGGGCACGCCTGGAACTGGCCCGGCAGCTCACGCTGCAACTGTCCGAACAGGCCAGGCAGGTTGAGGTCACCGACCTGAGTTGTGAAAAGGAATAACGACGTGCTTCTGGAAAAACCAAGCAGGCAGACAGGATGCAAGGCGTAGATCCCGCAGCGACTGAGACAAAATCCCCAAGCCAGACAAAGGAGTGAGTACCGCACACCGCGGCAGACTGACTCCGCAGCAGTCCTGCAAAAGGGCCCTACTTCAGTGTTTTTAAATAGTTCAGCAATTCCTGCATCTCATCGGCAGGCAGGGTGGCAAAGGAGGGCATGCTGCTGCCCGGGGTAACCTTCTTGGGGTAGGCGATCTTGGCTTGCAACTGCGTCAACGACAAGCGGCTCCCCACCTTCGTCAGATCGGGACCAATGTCACCGCCTCTTCCGCGCACCTTGTGGCACATGGCGCATTTACGGTTAAACAGTCTCTCCCCGGGCTGGTCGGCACAGGCAGTGCCAACAAGGAACAGTATCATCAGCACGCAACTTGCACTCTTCATTACGGTTCATCCTTTCTTCGCAAGCTGCCGGAACTTTACAGCTCGCGGCCGTTGGTTGCAACCGTTTAATCCATAACCCATGTTCTCACGACTCTACCTGCATATCCCCTGGTGCCTGCGCAAATGCGGCTACTGCGCCTTTTATTCCCAACCGCTGCTGCCCGGAGCGTTGCAACAAACCTGCAGACTGCTGCAACGCGAAATGGAGCTGTTTGCCCAAAGCGGCATCAGCAACCAGCCGCTCCGTTCGATTTATCTGGGGGGCGGCACCCCTTCGCTGCTTTCACCAATGCAGCTTGCGGAACTGCTGGCATGCGCCCAAGACTGTTTCGGGCTCGCCGATGCGGTGGAGATCACCCTGGAGGCAAATCCCTGCACCCTCAATCAGGACACGCTGGCCGGGTATTACCGGGCCGGGGTAACCCGCCTCTCCCTGGGGGCCCAATCATTCCGGGACGACCTGTTGCAGACCCTGGGCAGGCGGCATACGTCAGCGCAGCTGCGGGATGCCGTTACACAGGCGCGCCGGGCGGGCTTTGCCAACCTCGGCCTTGACCTGATCTGCGGGCTGCCGGGGCAGACTGCGGCGGACTGGCAGCAAGAGCTGACTACGGCCCTTGGGCTGCAGCCGGAACACCTCTCCATCTACGGCCTGACCATTGAAGAGGGCACCCCCTTTGCCAGGCGCTACCCTGCCGATAGCGAGGCGCTGCCGGGCGACGACCAGACGGCAAGCATGCTGGAGCAGGCCGACCTGTTCCTGACCGACCACGGCTACGAGCACTACGAGATCGCCAACTTTGCCCGTCCCGGCCGCCGCTCGGACCACAACTGCGGCTACTGGCAGCGGGACGGCTACCTGGGGCTCGGCCCCGCTGCCCACTCCTTCCTGCTCCGGGGCTGGGGAGAGCGCTTCAGCAACCCGCCGGACTTTACGCGCTGGAGCCGGGCCCTGGAGGCCGGTCGGCTTTGTCACGAAGAGCAGCACCTGCTTGAACGGGAAGAGGCCTTGCAGGAGACGATCTTCCTGGGACTACGTATGGCTGACGGCATCGGGCTCAACCGGTTCGCCGAGCTGTTCGGTGAGCGGCTGGAGCAACGCTTTGCTTCTCAGATCAGTCAGTTGCAGCAGGCCGGGCTGCTTACCTGCACCCCGGAACAGATCGCCCTGACCCCACAGGGTATGCTGCTCTCCAACCAGGTCTTTGTCCGCTTCATCTGAGCAGGCCTGAAACGCGAGAAGCCCACCGGTAAGGGTGGGCTTCTCGCGACATCGGCATGTTCCGTTTTCAGTTCAAAAAAGGTGGCAGCGGCTACTTAGGCCAGCTTGAACTGCCCCATCAGTCGCCGCAACTCCTCCCCAATGGCTGACAGTGCATTGGCGGCGTCAGAGGTATCCTGCGCCCCCTTGGCCGTACCGTCGATTACCTCGGATATCTTTTGGATATTATTGGTGATCTCGCTGGTAGTGGCGGTCTGTTCCTCCGCAGCCGTGGCGATCTGACTGACCTGCATGGTCACGGCATTGACCTGTTCCAGGATCTCTGCCAGGGCGTTCTCCAACCCGGCCGCCTCCGCGGCCCCTTTCTCGGTCGCCTCGACCCCGGCCTCCATCGAAACGATCGCCGCACGGGTCTCCTGCTGGATGGTGCGGATCATCTCGCTGATCTCCTTGGTGGCGCGGGTGGTCCGTTCCGCCAGGGCGCGCACCTCGTCGGCCACCACCGCAAAGCCGCGTCCCATCTCACCGGCCCGGGCAGCCTCAATGGCGGCGTTCAGCGCCAACAGGTTGGTCTGGTCGGCAATATCCTCAATGGTGGAGACAATCGCGCCGATCTGATCCGAACGTTCCCCCAGCGAGGCGATGGCCCGAGCCGTGCTGCGGGTGTTATCGCCGCGTGTGCGAATCCCCTCCACCGTATACTTCACCACCTCAAAGCCTTTCTGAGTGGTATTGGCGGCATGCTGGGCACTGTCTGCGGCGGCATGGCAGTTGTTGGCGATATCATTGCTGGTAGCAGCCATCTCCTCACTGGCCGTGGCAACGGCCGCGGCCTGGGATGCCACCTCCTCGGCACTGGTGGCCATCTGCTCAGCCGTATTGTTCAGCTCACAGGTGGCCGAGGCCATGGTCTGGCTGGTACCGGAAACGCTGGCCAGGGTCCGGTTGAGCTTCTCGATAAACTCGTTCAGCCAATGGGCGGCATCGGCAAATTCATCCTTGCCCTGCACGGCAATCCGCTGGGTCAGATCCCCCTCGCCGGCCGCGATATCATGCAGACGATGCACCATGTCATCCATCGACTTTTGGATGATGCGCCAGAAGACCAGCAGCAGCACGTTGACCAGGACAATCGCGGTAATCAGGGCCATCACGGTCTTGTAGAAGGTCTGATCGCTAAAGGCGGTCAGGCTCTTGTGCTCCTGCTTCATATCCTTGGTCAGCTCGTTCTGCACCTCCAGGATCAGATCCTTGGTCTCACGCCATTTGGGGGTCTCCTTTGCGACCATCATGGCCACGGCCTCATCATGCTTGCCGGAGCGGGAAAGGGTGATGATCTCCTCCTTGATACTCCCCCCTTCCTGCCAAAGCGGGCCCAGTTTCTGCAGCTTTGCCTCATAGCCGGGCAACTCCTTGGCCAGCTTGAGTCCCTCTGCCACCAAGCCCTTAAAATCCTCTGCCGCCTTTTGATAGTTGCTCAACGCCTTCTGGTCAGCCGGATTCAAAATGACGTTGCGCACCGCCTGTTCGGTCTGCAAGCCCTGGGCATACAGCCCCTTGACCGTCAGGGCCAAGGCCTGCGAGGTATTGATAAAGCGGTCAACCCGCTCGTTTGTTCCCCGCATACCCAGATAGGAGACACCCATGGTAATGACCAGCAAAAGTGACACCAGCCCACCAAACACCGAAAACTTCCAAAACAGCTTGATATTTCTAAAAAATGACATTGTATACCTCCCCACAAGGCAATGTAAAATTTTGAACACACTGGCTATATTTGTACATATTTTTACAGTTTTAGCAGGCAAATGCAACTAATTAAGCCATTTAAATCCTCTCATCATTGGCAGCAAGCACGCACGTTTTCGCACACGCCTCTCGTGTGCCAGGCCGGCATACGGTACCAATACCTCACGCACCCTACAGATAACCATGATCTGTATCAAAAATGCACACAAAATGTGCACAGCAACACTATCTGCGCATCACAACAGCAGATCATTCCCGGCCTCCAACGGTGGAACAGCCTATAATCCCAGGGGGCATGTTGGTTCACAATCCGGTTAACCAGGAAGCTTGCATCACGCAAGGGGCTTGATTGCACGCAAAACAGGCGGGTACACAACCGCAGCATTGTCCGTCAAAAATCCTGCGTACAAGCATCAAACCATGCACTTTGCCAAACTTGTGCTATAAGGTTCAGTATGCGCCCTAACTGCCTTGCATATTTGACAATTCAGCTGTTTGTCGTGTGCCTGTTGCTGCTGTTTTGCAGCAGCTGTCCGGCTACTGCAGACGATGCCTTCAACCAGCTCTGGGGCGGTTTCAGCACCTCCCTGGTGCTGCGCTCAGACCAGCAGCGCCACAACACCGCCACTGCCGCCCACGATCTGGACCAGGTCATCATCGCACCGGGGGAGACCTTCAGCTTTAATCAGCGGGTCGGCGCCCGCGATTCCGGCAAAGGCTACCGTGCCGCGCCGATCATTACCGCCAGCGGCCTGCTGCAGGATATTCCCGGCGGCGGCATCTGCCAGTTGGCCTCCACCATTTACAATGCCGGGCTGCTGGCCGGTATGCAGGTAGTGGAACGGCATCCCCACTCCCGCACCGTGGGCCATGTGCCGCCGGGCCGTGATGCCACCATCGCCTCCTGGCGTAAAGACCTGAAGCTGAAAAACCCCTTCCCCTACCCGCTGCAGTTGCGGATTGTCCTGAACCAAAACCGCCTGACCACCTCGCTCTACGGACCGGTTGCAAAGCCGTTCAGCACGGAAATCACCGTCACCCGCACCCGGCTGGAGCCGGATACCGTCGTGCTCGGCACTAGCGCCAACAGCCCACAACAGACCGGAACCAGCGGTTTTTCCACGGAAACCAGACGAATAACCAAAGAGAACGGGCAGGTGCGGGATGAGCTGATCTCGCAGGACAGCTACCCGGCCCCCAGCCGGATCGTGGCAGGCACCAGCCGATGAAGACCAGCCCTGTCCTGGTGTTCCTGCTCTGCTGCCTGCTGGCCGTCACCGCAGCAGCGGAACCATTGCCAAAGCCGGACCAGCAGGCGCTGTTGCAGTATGCCCGTCAGGTCATGGTCAACCGGCTTGAAAACCGTACTGCGCCGCCACCGCCAACCGGTGTCAACACGTCACAGCGGGCCTGCTTTGTCACCTTCTTTGTCAAACGTCAGGTCATGGCCTGCTTCGGCAGTTTTACCCCGCGCCACGCTGCGCTGCATGAAGAGATCAGCGACAACATCCGGCTGGCCCTGAAGAATGATCCCCGTGCTGTCCGGCTGACAGCGGAACTGGCGCAGACAGCAGCAATCCAGATCACCTTTCCCGGTCAGCCGCAACCGATCAGTGACTGGCGCATGCTAGATCCGCTACATGAAGGACTGCTGGTGGAAGGGCCGGATGGCCGTGGGGTGGCCATTGTACCGGGCGAGGCCCGCACCGCCCACTATGCCTGGCGTTCTGCCCTGCAACGGCTGGGGCTGAACCAGCGCAGCAGCGGGGTCAGGCTGTACCGCTTTACAGCAGACTGGATCAGGAGTG
>CAZUSH010000002.1:0-48890 GCA_964622705.1 uncultured Geobacter sp.
GTCTGGCCAAAGGGACATATCCGGCTGTATTCGGTGCTGATCGGACTGATTGGCGGCTATGGCACGGCGCTCTATCTTGGTGTTATTGATCCTGCAAGTCTGCGCAGCATTATGGCTAGCGGGTTGGTGTCGTTACCAACCATAACCGTACCTGCATGGAAATTTGAGTGGGCCTTGCTGATCCCGTTTCTGATGACCGCGCTGGTGTCGTCGCTGGATTCGGTTGCCGGTATTGTTACCTGTCAGAAGATCAATCAGACCGAGTGGGTCCGGCCGGACATGCAGAGCCTGAGCGGCGGTATTCTGGCAGACGGTATAGGCGTTGCGGTTGCCGGTCTGCTGGGAACCCTTGGCACCGGGGTTTCCTCCGCCCATATCGCGCTTTCATCGGCAACAGGCGCGACTGCCCGCCGGATCGGCCTGATGGCATCACTGCTGTTGCTGATAACCGCCTTTGTACCGCCGGTTGCCAAGCTGCTGTCCCGGATGCCGACGCCGGTAATCGGGGCGGTGCTGGTGTATGCCTCCATCTTTCTGATTACTTCCGGCATGGCGCTGATCACCTCCCGCATGATGGACAACCGCCGCATCTTCATGGTTGGCGGCTCCATAATCGCAGGGCTCTCCGTGATGCAGTTTTCCGGGCTGATCAACCGTTTTCCGGACTGGTTTTCCAGCATTGCCGGATCACCCTTTGCGGTTGCTGCAATCAGCGCCATCATGCTGAACCTGCTCTTCCGTATCGGCACGGCCCAAAACGCGCTTGTCTGTATCAAACCCCAATTAGACAGTATTGCTGATGTCAGGAACTTCTTTGAGAACAGCGGCGGTTTGTGGGGTGCCCGGCGCCAGGTGGTGCAACGGGTGGAGGCGGCAGTCAATGAACTGCTGGAGACCCTGATCCTGCTGGAACTGGCATCAGAAGAGATCACGATCCAGGCTGGTTTTGACGAATACAACCTGGATGTGGTAGTGCACTATGCTGGTCTGCCGTTTATTGCGCTGGCCCAGCCCCTGGCGCCGGAACAGCCCCTTGATGAGGATACGGCGCTGACGCGCCTGCCGGCCCTGCTGATCCGCCAGTACGCCGACCGTGTTACGGTTGCTGCTGATAATCAGCAGCAACGGGTGTCACTGCACTTTGAACATTGACAGCGCTGCTGCATGGCACCTTAAATTTGCATCGAAACGTTTGCACGTCCCATGCTATCCTTCCACCCCTGATCGACACCCCTCGCAATATTGAGGTACCACTTGAGCGGTTGCTGCTGTCACTAAGCGATACCACCGGCCCGTTGAATCAAGAGGTTACGGCGATTGCGCTGGATGACTGTCTTAGAAAACTGTCTGAATAACACGACCATGGAGGATGTTACTGTATGAGCATTGGAACCCCGCTGAAGGCCGGCGCCACCAAACTGCTGTTGTTGGGATCAGGAGAACTGGGCAAGGAGGTTGCCCTTGAGGCGCAGCGCCTGGGGGTGGAGGTGATTGCGGTTGACCGCTATGCCGATGCCCCGGCCATGCAGGTGGCCCACCGCAGCCATGTGATCAGCATGCTTGACCGCGAGGCGTTACGCCGTGTGATTGAACAGGAACGGCCCGGTCTGATTGTGCCGGAGATCGAGGCGATTGATACGGTCTTTCTGCTGGAGCTGGAGCAGGCCGGTCAGCGGGTGATCCCCACGGCCAGGGCTGCCAACCTGACCATGAACCGCGAAGGTATCCGCCGTCTGGCAGCCGAAGAGCTGGGCTTGCCCACTGCCCCCTATGCCTTTGCCGCCAGTGCGGCAGAGCTGCGGGCAGCTGCGGACAGCATCGGCTTCCCCTGCGTGGTCAAGCCGATCATGAGTTCCTCCGGCAAGGGGCAGAGCGTGGTCAAGACAGCAGCCGAGGTGGATGGCGCTTGGCAGTACGCCATGGAGGGCGCCCGCGGCGCCTCGGACACGGTCATTATTGAAGGGTTCATTGACTTTGACTACGAGATCACCCAGCTGACGGTGCGCCACGCGGGCGGCACCTCCTTCTGCCCGCCGATCGGCCATGTGCAGATCAAGGGTGATTACCACGAGTCCTGGCAGCCGATGGCCATGTCAGAAACCGCCCTGGCCGAGGCACGGCGTCAGGCCGAGGCAGTCACCACCGCCCTGGGCGGCTACGGCATCTTTGGGGTGGAGCTGTTCATCAAGGGGGATACCGTACTGTTTAGCGAGGTCTCGCCCCGGCCCCACGACACCGGCATGGTGACCATGATCTCCCAGAACCTGAGCCAGTTTGAACTGCATGTGCGGGCCATCCTGGGGCTGCCGGTGCCGGAGATCCTGAACCTGGCCCCTTCAGCCAGCCATGTGATCCTGGCAACCGACAGCCAGGAAACGGTACGCTTTGCCGGTGTTGCAGAGGCCTTGAAGGTGCCCACCGCCAAGCTGCGCCTGTTTGGCAAGCCCGACACCCGCCCCGGCCGCCGCATGGGGGTTGCCCTGACCCAGGGTACCAACACTGACGAGGCCAGAGAACGAGCCGAGGCCAGTGCCCATTGTGTGCAGATCGTGCCGCAGGGCTAGCCTGCTCTTGGTGCAATCTGTATCCACAGCTAAAAAAAACCGAAAAGGAAATCAGCAATGAGTGATTTACCCAAGTGTCCCTCCTGCAGTTCTACCTATACCTATGAAGACGGCGACAACTTTGTCTGCCCGGAGTGTGCCCATGAATGGCCGATCCACGCCGCAGCAACGGCGCCAGAGGCCGTGGTGGTGCGGGATGCCTTTGGCACGGAGCTGAAGGATGGCGACAGTGTGACCGTGGTCAAGGATCTGAAGGTCAAGGGCGCCTCAGCCCCGATCAAGGTGGGGACCAAGGTCAGGAATATCCGCCTGGTGGAGGGGGATCACAACATTGACTGCAAGATCGACGGGTTTGGGGCCATGCAGTTGAAATCTGAGTTTGTCAAAAAGGCTTAGCGCATGAGCCCCTTGAGTTTTTGGAAAGTGGAATAAGGAGGTTGATGGATGAGCGACCTGCTTGCAACCACCGGTGCCTATGTTGATATGCTCCGGAACATCAAAACCGCGGTCAGAGACTCGCGGTTACGGGCACAACGAACCGTCAATCGAGAGCTGATCGATTTGTACTGGTCCATTGGCCGTGAGATTGCCCAGCGCCAGGAACAGGCCGCATGGGGGAAGTCCGTCGTGGAGCAGCTTTCCAGAGACTTGTGCGACGAGTTTCCTGGTCAACAAGGCTTTTCGGCACAAAACCTTTGGTATATGCGGCAATTTTTCCTTGAATATCAGTCTAATCCAAATCTCCAACAGCTTGTTGGAGAAATTCCGTGGGGGCAAAACCTTCTGGTCATGGCGAAAGTAAAAGATAGTGCTGCCCGCGCCTACTACCTGCGCATGACCGCCGAGCAGGGCTGGAGCCGTAATGTTCTACTGAACCAGATCAAGGGACAGGCGTTTGAGCGTCATGCCTTGGCACAGAAGCAACATAACTTCGCCGAAACGCTGCCGGAGCATCTGGCGGGGCAGGCAGACGAGGCTATGAAGGATGTCTACCTGTTGGATTTTCTCGGCATTGCCAAGCCGGTGATGGAACGAGAGATGGAACGCCGCATGGTGAACAGGATCAAGGATGTGATCCTGGAGCTAGGTTACGGTTTTGCCTTTCTTGGGAGCCAATAACGGGTAAGCTTGGAGGGGAAGGACTACTTTATTGATCTGCTCTTTTACCATCGTCGCTTGAAGAGCCTCGTAGCAGTGGAGCTAAAGAGCGGCGCTTTTCTTCCTGAATACGCCGGTAAGATGAATTTCTATCTTAATCTGCTGGATGATCTTGTCCGTGAACCAGGAGAAAATCCTTCCATCGGTATCATCCTTTGCGCTGACCGCAACCGGGTAGAGGTGGAATACGCCCTACGCGGAATCGACAAGCCGGTTGGTGTGGCAGAATACAGCCTAACCCACGATCTACCCAAAGAGTTGGCCGGAAAACTGCCCGATGCCAAGCAGATTGAGGCAGAAATCTTACGGGAGCTGGGAGCGGAGGACGAGGAATCCGCGAAAGGATAGATTACAAGTTTATTCAATAGCTTCCCTGACATGAACAAACGAGACGTTTTGAAATTTTACGACTCATGCAGCCGAGACCCAAAAGCATGATCCCAGCGTATTCACCACTGCCATCTTGAGAAAAGAATGATTGAAAGAACATTTCAAAACATACGAGATGACGAATTAAACAATGCTGACCAACAGTCTTTTTTGGTTAGCCTTGGATGGTCAAAAAGTACTACCTGGGAGGTTCTACTACGGTCAAAAAGAGTGTTGATAATTTCAGAAGCCGGCGCAGGAAAAACCTATGAGTGCCGTAATCAAGCTCAACGATTACGGGATGCCGGCGAAGCTGCCTTTTTCGTTGAGTTGGCACTTCTAGCATCAACAGACCTTCGTGGCACGCTCGATACTGAAGAGGAAACCCGCCTGGACGCTTGGCTTTCATCCCAGTCCGATGTTGCTACCTTTTTCCTAGATTCAATCGACGAGCTAAAATTAAGCTTGGGATCATTCGAACAGGCGCTCAAATGCTTTAAAAAAGGGATTGAAAACCAGCTTAGCCGGGCCAGAATCGTCATAACCACTCGGCCTATCCCATTCGACCAGCAGCTTGTGCGCCGTTTACTACCCATACCTCCGGCTCCTCAGATGCAGTCAAATGAAGAAACCTTCGCGACGATCGCAATGGGCGATCATAAAGCCCCGCAAACTGGCGAAAAGGACAAGGACGCTGCTCCAGATTGGCGAACAGTCGCTCTCATGCCCCTATCTGACGCACAAATCATGGATTTTTCACGAATTCAAGGTATTGAGGAGCCTATAGCTTTATTAGATGACTTAAAGAAACGGAACGCTCAGGAATTCGCTCGGCGCCCCCAAGATTTGATCGAACTCTGTGCGGGCTGGCGTGAAAACAAACGTATCCGGACTCATCACGACCAAGTAATCGCTAATATACGCATAAAGCTGCAACCGCGAGACGATAGGCCTGAACCAGCAGAACTGTCTATTGACAAAGCCATTGAGGGTGCCAGTCGTTTAGCACTTGCGATGTTTGTCACACGCTGCTTGACGATCCGGCATAGCACCGCATCTGATGCCATAAACGATGGAGCGGCCCTCGACCCCTCGATTATTTTATCAGATTGGACTTTGAGTGAACGGAAAGCTCTGCTTGAACGTCCGCTATTCGGGTTCGCCTCTTATGGGCGTGTACGTTTTCATCACCGCTCTGTCGCCGAATATCTTGCAGCGAAACGTCTCCAGGAGCTTTGCAAACTCGGCATGCCTTTCCGTGCACTCAAACGTTTACTGTTTGCTGAAACTAAAGGCAGGACAATTGTCCGTCCATCGAAACGAGCTGTGGCCGGCTGGTTGGCTCTCATGATTGACGGAATATTTGAGTTACTGCGAGACAATGAGCCCTCTGTACTTCTCAATGAAGGAGATCCTGAGACGTTGACCCAGACGCAACGCAACCAAGCGTTGCAAGCGTATGTCAAACGTTATGGCAAGGGTGGTTGGCGTGGGCTAAATGTACCCCATATTCAGATTCACCGTTTTGCCTCGACGGAATTGGCAAGCGAAGTCAACCGGCTTTGGAGGCTGGGTATTGAAAACCCTGATGTCCGGGAGACACTTCTCCAGCTTATTGAAAGGGGGCATATCAGCGATTGCGCAGACATTGCTCATGGTGTCGTGTGTAGTCAAAAAGCGTCTGAAATAGAACGGATCGTTGCTCTTGACGCACTGGTGGCGCTTGAAGATTCAAGACTTCAGAATATTGCATGCACAGTGTCCGCAAATGATCGGTTATGGCCAAATGGAATTGCGGATGCAGCCATCTTAAGGATGTTTCCGCGTTACTTGTCAGTTACGCAACTCTGTCAGACATTGAGTCGGATGAAAAAAAGAAGACGTAGCGCAGGGGACCTAGGCTGGCAACTATCACGGCTGATAGAGAATGTCGAACTCGATCTAACTAGTCTGGAAACGCTTCGCGATGGGCTTGTCGATCTCGTTTCTGACGGACTCAGCTGGAACAAGGAATGGCCACACATTGTCAGCAACCGTTCACATCTAAGTGGTGCGTTGGCGTCAACTTGTGTACGTGGTCTCGTCATGAGTAAAAGTGATGACTGGTTTCGCGCCAGTGTCCTCGCCCTGCGCCTTCACCATCACGAATACAGCGACAATGAAGCACATAAGGTGCTTCAAGAGTGCCTAACGGACGTTAATGCCGAAGACAATGCTCGTCTCTTTTGGGCGGCTGATTCTTTGCTGCAATCGCTACACGGCATTACCGATCCGTTTAGACGCTTGGTGGAGGCCACATGGCATGAGGGACCAGTTAGACTCTCTGCTGATCGTGACCTAAAATGGGTCAAAAAAGCTCTTAGCGACACGACTCGTGCCACCAATGATCGAGCTATGCTCTTGGCTGCGGCGGTAAACCTACCGCCGATCCATGCAGACTGGCGTGATCATGTGTCAGGTCTCAAACTGCTGGTAGCCGATCAGCCAGCCCTCCTTTCTACAATTGACGAAAGACTGAAACCCTCCAAATACGAAAAAGAACACCAACGATGGGAGAAACAGGCAACAGAACGGAAGAAGCAAAGAGAACGGCAGCTGGCAAAAAACCGGGCGAGCTGGATTCAGTTTTGGCGAGAAGTAGCAGAACATCCCGAGAGAGCATTCTCGTCCGAATGCAGCGGAAATACCGCTTGGAACCTCTGGCGAGCAATGAGCAATTATGGTGAAAACAGTCGCTCATCAGGCTGGAATCGACGATTCATTGAGGAACAGTTTGGAAAAGAGACGGCTGACCGGTTGCGACACATACTAATGAGTATCTGGCGCAAAGATTTTCCGACCCTTGCGAGTGAAAGACCAGCTAGCGAACGCAATACCTATCTCGTCCGCTGGCAGCTCGGTCTGGCCGCAATTTACGCAGAGGCGGAAGATCCTGGGTGGATTGGCAATTTAAGTGAAGAAGAAGCAAAGCTTGCGGCGCGCTACGCCCCCATTGAATTCAATGGCTTCCCTCAATGGATAGAAAACCTTGCCGTTGCCCATTCCAAAGCAGTGGACGAAACACTTGGCAAGGAACTGCGTTGGGAATTGTCGCAAGATACCAGCACAGATGGCCATTCGTTACTACTACAAAACATAAGCTACGCATCAAACACCGTTGCCAGATTATTTCTTCCCTGCCTCCAAACTTGGCTTTATGCGGACTGTGACCATATAGATGACAAGAGCAACCTCTCCGTCATAGCTAGACGTCTCCAACAGGTTATCGACGTGATGTTGAAACATGGCGATGATGCTGTCGGCACATATTTACTAAACGCTGCACGCCAGCGCCTTCAGAACTCTCTGCCAAATGAACTTGTTTTTATTTGGCTGCCAACGCTTATGAGAATCAACCCAGAACTCGGCGTTGCTGCGCTTGAAGATCGGCTCAGAACCGTTGAACCAGGCAAGAGTAGTGAAGCTGTCACATGGTTCAGTGTTCTTTTTGGTGATCGCCATAATGGAATTAATCTGAGAAGTGAAGCATTTGCTCCCAAACTGCTTCTGCGGCTTCTTCGGCTCGTGTACCACCACGTTAGACCCATCGATGATACTAAACATGAAGGTAGCCATACGCTGGACACTCGGGATAATGCCGAATATGCACGGCATCAGATCGTGAGTGCTCTGCTGGAAACCAAAGGTGAAGAAGGCTGGGCAACAAAACTGGAGATGGCTGACGATCCAATTTGTGCACACTTTAAAGACCGCATTCTCGCGGATGCCGAAGAAAGTTGGGCTCAAGAGATTGACTCAGTTGCTTTCAACGAGGCACAAGCTATTGCGCTTGATAAAACAGGTGAAGCACCCGCTTCCACCAATGAGGCAATGTTCTCCATCCTGTGTGATCGTTTAACAGATCTTGATGATCTCTTGTTATGCGATACGACGCCAAGGGAGGCCTGGGCAGGTATTACGGACGAGAAGGTTATGCGTCGAGAAATTGCACGGGAACTGAGCCATCGTGCGAATGGCCTGTACAAGGTAGACCAAGAGGCCGCTACTGCTGATGAGAAGGAGACCGATATTCGGTTACGTTCCGTTGTATCCGATTATGAAGCAGTGATTGAACTTAAACTCGCAAATCACCGAACAGCACACGACTTGCGCAATACGATTTATGAGCAACTGGTCAAAAAGTATATGGCGGCCGACAATAGCCGGTCAGGATGCCTACTCATAACGCTGGCGAAGGATAGGTATTGGGATCATCCAGACAGTGGCAAACGTATCAAACTAGCAGAGTTGAAATCGTTGCTTTGCGATGAGGCGAAGCGCGTAGAGGCTGCAATGGCTGGATCAGTTGCGATTGCAGTACACATTCTTGACTTGCGTCCTCGACTGCCTAAGGAGAAAGTGAAAAAAGCTGGGGGCACAACCGTCAGTATCCACACTAACTCCCGATCAGCAGCCCCTTTTTAACTTTCCTCACACGTCCCTTCATTCAACTCGCACACTCCTAAACAGTCTGTATCCACCCACCAGTAGAACCGATAGACCAATCTTACCAATTTTTCGCCTGACTCTGTGGCACCCGGAATTACGGAGGACATTGCATATCTTGGCAGTCCCGTGCCTACCACTTCCCCGCAATCTCCTCGCCGTTGCGCAGGGCATGCCGTACCGCGGTCAGGCGGGCATCCATCTGCTCAAACAGGGCCAGGTTGGCCAGTTCTGCCTGACTGGTGGTGCGGATGGCAACTACACCGCCGTTTTTAAAGATCAATCTGCGCTGGCCCATCAAGGCCAGGATCGGGTCATGGGTAGCCATCAAGACGATCTTGTCCTGATCAGCCAGCAGCGACAAGGCCCGCTTGCGGTCGATCCCGGCATTCTCGATCTCGTCGATCAGCACAATGGGTGAGCTGCTCAGACAGGCTACATCCGCGATCATCAGGGCGCGGGACTGGCCGCCGGACAGGGCCGTGACCGGTGTGGCGGGCGTAAACTGCTCACCGGCCAGGGAGTTGGCCAACTCAAGGATCGTGGCGGTGATTCCATCAGGATCGGCCACCATGCGGCTTTCGGCATGCAGGCGGATAAAGTCCTGGGCCGAGAGGTCCATCACAAAGTTCATGTTTTGGGAAAGTTGCGCCACCAGCTTCTGCTCGACGGCATAGCGCCGCGCCAGGTCCGGCTCCTGCCCATTGATCAACACCTGGCGGCCAGTGGGGCTGTCTCCCTGGGCCAACCACTCGATATCTGCCAAAAAACGGCTTTTGCCCGAGCCGGTGGGACCAACAATGCAGGTGACCTCACCGGGACGCAGCTCCAGCCTGAAATCTTCAGGCTCACCGCTTTTGGTGCGCCCCCCCACCACCGTGACGCTGCTCACGGTTTCCTGCGCCGGGTTCAGCAACGCCTCCATCCCCTGCATGTAGGCTTCAAAACGGCTCAACAGTTCCTGGCGCTCTAACCCCACATCCAGCAGCAGTTCGTCGTCCAGCTGGCTGACCGCCTCTGTCAGCGAAAGTTCCTGTGGCAGGTCCAGCAACCCCAGGGCAAGAAAGAAATCTCCGGCATGGGGCTGCTCCAGCAGGAGTTGCGCCAGCGGCATACCACGGTACGGATTGCACATGCTTACAGCTCCATCTTCTTGACATTGCCCATCTGAAAGTCTGCGCCGATCCGGCGTTGACCCAGGCAGTAGGAGCAGAGTGCCGCTGGCATGGAAAAGCGCAACAGCTTGCCCTGCAGCGTGTCCACGACGGCAGCATCACGCAGCAGCCGCCCCAGTTCATGGGCGCCCTGGCCGGTCAGGCCGTTGACATGGATGATGATTGCCCCGCTGTTGACCTGACGTACCCGGTGGACAAAGACCTCGCGCTCTGCCTGCGAAACGATATCCCCTTTGGTGATGACGACAATATCGGCCATCTTGAGCATCGGCCCGATCTTTCGCGGCGTTTCCACGCCGCTCAGGTTGTCGATCACGCAGACTGCGCAGATCTCTTTGATATGCGGGGCACAGCGGTTGCACAGCCCGGCGCTTTCGCTGATCAGTAGGTCAAACCCGTCCTGCTCACCCCAGTGCAGGCATTCTTCAATGTTGCTGACAAAGAAATGATCCGGGCAGAGGTTGCCGGAAAGTCCGGTACGGGCCGGGATGCCCCGCTTTTCATAGAGCAGTTGATCGCCTGAGGAAAGGCAGTCGAATTTGACGACGCCAACCTTCATACCGCTTGACTGCAGTGATTCGGCAGTCTTGCTGATGACGGAGGTCTTACCGGATGATGGTGGCCCGGCCACGGTAATCAGGCGCATCGGCTATCCTCTCCCCGCCCCTGCCTGAAGGCCAGATTGACCCCGGCAATCAGCTTTTTAATATCGTTGTTGATGATGTACTCCCAACCGATCCACTTGAAACAGGCCTGCTCGGGCAGCTGGTTGTCCACCTGCGGATGCACTGCGGGAAAGAATGCGTTGCTGAAGATGGCTGCCACCTGCGGACCGGCCCAGAATGCCAGCAGGTCTTTCAATTCGACGCGTTTTTCCTGTTTAACCAGCATGGTGACCGGGCTGATCAGGGCGCCGTCTTCCGGCCAGATTAGTTGGTAGCGCTCTTTGCCCACCAGGTTCTGGGCAAAAAACAGCGGCATCACGCTGATGGCAGGCGCATCCGGGCTGCTGCCCAAGGCAGCCTTGACCATCTGGGAGGGGTGCCAGCCATAGCGCACGTTTTTACCCATCTTGCGTAACCCTTCCACACCGGTGTCCTTGTAGATGGTCAGCAACAGGGTCTCGCAGAAGGTGCCGTCCTTATGGCCACGGATGGCCAGACTGGCTTCATATTCAGGCCGCAAAAGGTCTGCCCAGCAGCCCGGTACCGCTCGATCTCCCAAGCGTGCCCTGTCGACCACCGGCACCAGCAGGTTCATGGCCAGCATGGTGTAGTGATTGGTGGGGTCGCAGACCCCCAAGGCGCTGAGATGCCGGTCACCGGCATAGTCGTTGACGCTGACAAATTGATCGGTGTGAATAAATCGCTCAACAAACGGGCGTTCAAACAGGCTGTTAAAGCCGGGGGAGATGATGATATCCGGGAATTGCGCCAGTTTCGTTAATCCTTCCACGCTGTTGTAGTAGTCGGATTCTATGTTGGCGTTCCCTTCCAACTGACAGCGCAACGCAGCGGCCCGGCCAGCTGGCAGGGATGCCAGATACTCCTCAAAGGCCTGTTCTAGCGGAACCTTGACCGGGCAGGGCAGCAAGGCCAGCAGGTTCAGACCGGCAGCGATCATGCGCTCGTTCCCCCGCCACGCAGCAGTTCGTTCATCCGCACCTTCAGGGCTGCCACCGCCTCGGGGCTGGGCTCACTGCCCCCCAGACCCTTCAGCCAGAAGCGGTCGAAGATCCGTTTGTGCTGCGTTTCCACCAGCATCTCGGCCGGAAAGAGCGAAAACAGGCTGAAGGTGTTCAAGAGGGCCGACAGACAGCCGATCCGGTCCGGCCCGGTCGCCTCGAGATAGAGACTGCCGTCACACTTGCTTGAACGCTCCAGCAGAAAATCATCCAGCACCAACGCTTCCTGGTGCTGCTTTTCCGGCGGTTCCTGACTGAGCGCCAGGTAGTCGAGGCTCTCCGGCCGCACCTTGGCGGTCATAAAGTCCAGATCAATATGAGAACTCCAGTGCCGCGCATGCCTGCGGGCAGCCTCCACCCGCACGATGTTGATCTTGCGTTGTGCCAATCCATTACTGAGTCGGCCTGCCCAACCCGGCTCAAGCCGGCCTTCCAGCCCGAGCTGGAAACGTTGCAGCCCCTGCCGTGTGAGACTGACCTGTGTTCTGGATTCCGGCACCGTTGCCTGAATAGTGTGCACAACCGCCACCCTTTACCCTGTTTCTGCTGCAGAAACAGCCTTTCTTATGAGGTTTGCTTCTGACATTCATGTGTCATGCCAAACAATGCAAAAAAAATAATTCCGTGAAATTGACCTATTGGAACGACCCGCGCCCAGGCGTTATGTAGTTGTGTATAGCTCGGTTGCAGCGTGCGCCTCAAATCCATGCAGACGGCAACAAAGTTGCATGAACCGCAGCAACGCTACTAACACGGCTTTGAAGATCGTGATGAGGATGGGCCGGATTTGCGGTAACGGCGCGCAGCAACCGTGACATGCCCGGGCAGACAGGCGGGGGAGCGGGCACGCAGACGGTCTCCGCAGCAGTTTTCAAGGCCCGGCAAGGAGGTAGAACCATGAAACGTGCAGAAGCAGGCAGTTGTGTCACCATCAGCTACATCGGCACCCTGGACAACGGCAGGATCTTTGAAAGCACCGAGACAAGCGGCCCGCTGACCTTCACCCTGGGTAATGATCAGGTCTTTGACGCGCTGGAGCAGGCCATCATCGGCATGGGTGTGGGTGAGACCAAAAATATCCTGATTGCGGCAGCAGACGCCTATGGTCCGCGCCTGGACGACAATATCCTGAAGGTAAAACGGGAGCTGTTTCCGGCAGAGCGGGAACTACGGATCGGCGAGAAGTTGCAGTTGCAGTTCAGCGGCGGCAGGGAACGGATCATGATGATCCTGGCGGCAAACGAGCAGGAGGTCACGCTGGACGGCAATCACCCCCTGGCCGGCCTGGACCTGACCTTTGCTTTGCGTCTCGATGCCGTGCAATGACAGACGGAGGAAGCATGTACACCAGTCACAAGCCGGATCGGTACGTTTCGTTTGTCGGCATTGAAGGGGATGCCAATGCGCAGGAGTTGATGCGGCTCTTGCGCCACCATATCGATGACCCGGCCAAGAGCAACCGCTTCTGGGAGCTGTTCAAACAGAAGCTGGCCCGGGTGGGCCAGCCTGATCCGCACGGTGGACGCTGCCTGGATGAGCTGTTTCTGGTGCATTCCTACATCAACAACATCAGGGAGCTGTTCGAGGAATACGACGACCAGCCAGCCCTGGCGCTGTTGGAACAGATTGAGGCCGAGAGCTGCTAGCCGGGCTAGTTACCCGGCTGTTGCTGCTCTTTTGGCTCCTCCGGCTTGGCCGGCTTTTCTTTGGCTGCCTCGGCTTTTGCCTTGGCAGCGGCCCGCGCCGTCATATAGGCATCAAGAATCACCTTGTAATCAACCGTGCCCGTCAGTTCCGGTTTCATTGAAAACAGCGGGGCATCGTAGCGTTTGAAGCTGCTGATGTTCTCCAGGCCGAGCCGGTATGCGTTGTCCTTGTCCGCGGCTGCCAGACGGGTTTCCATCCGGCTGATGCGCCCTTCAGCATCAAGGCCGATCGCAAGGGTAAGCGCCAGATTTGAGCTCTCCAGGTAACTATCGATCTTCTGACGGTCGGTCAGGATCATCAAGCTGCCGTACTCTTCCTTGGTCAGGATGCCGTCCTGGTAGAACCGCTGAATCACGGCATCCGCAATGGTCAGCAGCAGGCCGACCGACTCCTCACGATTCAGCTGCACACCGACCCGCCGCACAACCCCGCCTGCCTTGTCGTCATCCTGCAGCGGCTGGTCCGCAAACCGCTCATCCTTCAGTTCGGCAAACCCCTTCAGAATGCCGGTTTTCAAGCCTTCCTGCAGCGCATCAAAGCCTTTCTTGCCGGAGATTTCCTTCAGTTTATCCGCTTTAGCGTCAAGCTGCTGCAACACCTCGTTCAGATCGATCTTGATCATCTTCCCCTTGCTGCCGGGCGGCAAGGGCAGAATGCGATTCAGAAAGGTTGTGCCGACGTACAGGTTCTGAGTGCCATAGTCAAACAAAAGCGGTATCTTGATGGAGACCTCCAGGTTATCCTGGTCATACCGCACATGGTACACGACCTCGGACTTCTTGGCCTTCAGATCAACGGCCCCCTCGGCGCTGGCCGTGATGCCGCGTGCCGCTTCAATGCCCTGCTGCAGGTACTGCTGCGTGGAGGTATCAGCCTTGATCTCCTTTTCCGGCAGGGCCAGTTCGGTTAGTCGGCTCTTTGAGGTGTAGTTGTAGCCGCTTGTAGCCAAGGTCTTCTGCAGGGCCTGGTTGATTTCCTGGTGGGGCGGCAGGGTATGACTGCAACCTGCGGCAAGTAAACCGAACAGCGCGCATACGGCAAGGAAATACGGTTTCATCGACATGGGGCTGGCTCCTTTGCTTGTTTCCTGCTGCATGATTCTAGCAGCTTTTAGGCAGTTGTTAAGCACTATCAGAGTCAGCTTCCCAATTTTCCCGCATGTTTGGTGACCGGCCATGCCACCGCAATGACCCACGACGCGAAAGGCCAGCCACCTTCACGCGGGCAACGCCATCAGGGACAGGCGCTGGGACCGGCAACCCCAGGATGCGAGCAGCTGCTGAGATCCCCCCTGAAGACAAAGGCATCCCCCTGTTTGGCAAGCCCCACCCAGGCATGCACCGCGCCCGGATCAAACCCGCACATACGTTGTTCCCCGGACTCCATCAGGGGCCGCCGGATCAGCAGATGGTCCTCCAGCATCAGCGCCAGCGCCTCTTCCGCGCCATAGGCCTCCGGATCGATCTCGCCCGATTTGACTCGGGTGGCGTTGGGGTTGAAGCATGCCGCCACCGGCATATCGCCAAAATAGTCGAGCAGTTCGTCCGCAGTCCATGGCTCGGCAATCAGGTCGCAGACCTGCACCTCATGGCCGGCCTCCTCCAGCAGGGCGATCTGCTTGAGCGAGGTCAGACAACCGATCTTGGTATAAAAACGTATCACTGCCATTGTTGTACTCCTCAACCTTCCAGCAGTTCGCTGGCGCAGCCCACCAGGTAGCCGTAGACATCCTCACGGCTGGTCAAAAAGCGCGGCATCTCGTTCAGCAGATCCTCCAGCAGATGCAATACCCTGCCGTCAACGCTGTTGAGACGCTCCATCACCGCACCCATCATCGGCAGGATCTCGTAGAGATCATCCCGGTTAAAGGGCGTTGGGTCGGGCAGGCCGCTGAATTTGGGCTCATCACGTTGGTTGACATATTTCCGGTATTTGAATTTCAGGTCCGACGCCTTTATCGTCACCATGGTACACCTCCGCTAGTGACCGCAGCAGCCGCCGCAACCGCCGCCACACTTTTTTTCGACAATATCAGCCGGGTTCGGTTTATTGCAGCGCTGCAGCGAGGACCTGTCGATCATCCAGGCGCCTTCCTCATCCTGGCTGCCGACCAACTCCTGCTTTTTCAGCATCATCAGGATTCTGGGTGCCGTGGTTGCCAAGAACTCGGCTGCCTCGTCGATTGAGATAGCGTTTGCCGCTGTACACATGGTTTACCCTCCTCAGGCCGCCTTCAGCAGCTCGGCGCCATGCAGGTAGATGTTCATCAGTTCCCGATCCTTCAGGTCCCGTTTGCGCCGTAGCGCCTCAGTGCGTACCACCGGCAACAACAGTGTCGCGTTATCGCGGGAAAGCACAATCCCCAGATTGCGGTAGCGCTCGATCAGTCCGCTGGCACCAGAATGCTTGCCCACGACAATCTGGCGCGACAGCCCAACCTCGGCCGGGTCAAAGCCTTCATAGTTGTGGGGGTCCTTCAGGACGCCATCGGCATGCAGGCCTGATTCGTGGGCAAAGACCCGCGCACCCACCACCGGTTTCCATGAAGGCAGTTCCCTGCGGGAGGCCCGCGCCACCAGTAGCGACAGCTCGCGAAAACGGTGGGTCTCAATGCCGGTATCCATGCCGCAGGCATGCTTCAGCCCCATCACCACCTCTTCCAGAGCGGCGTTGCCGGCCCGTTCACCCAGGCCATTGACGGTGGTATTGACAAAGCGGGCACCGGCCCTGATACCGGCAATGGCATTGGCCGTGGCCATGCCCAGGTCATTGTGGGTGTGCACCTCGATCCCGACCTCGGGCACGGCAGCCCGCAACCAGGCCACCTTGTCGTACATGCTGAAGGGGTCCATGATCCCCAGGGTGTCACAGAAACGGAAGCGATCACCCCCCAGCTCACGGGTGATCTGCAGCAGTTCCACCAAAAAGGCGATATCGGCCCGGCTGGCATCCTCACCACCCACCGAGACATACAGGTTGTGCTGCTTGGCAAAGTCCAGCGCAGTCCTGAGCTGTTCCTTGACCGCAGTGCGGTCCTTCTTGAGCTTACGGGCGATCATCTGATCCGATACCGACAGCGAGATATCCACGGCCGTTACGCCGCAGTCGATACTGGCCCGGATCTCGGGTATCAGGGCGCGGTTCCAGGTAATCAGGCGGGCCGACAGACCCAGCTCAACCAGGGCGCGAATGCTGTGCTGCTCATCAGCCCCCATGGCCGGGATGCCGCATTCGATCTCCTGCACACCGATCGTATCCAGCAGGCGGGCAATGGCCAGCTTCTCCTGCAGGGAAAAGACCACCCCGGCGGTCTGTTCGCCATCACGCAGGGTGGTATCGTCAATGATAATGTCTGCCCGGTTGACCATGGCGTGCCCCTTTCCGTTGATGCGGTACCAACCCTTTTGCATCAGACATACCAAGAGACATTTTTTAGCAACTACAAGCTGTTACACAACACATCCTTGTATGTGCTATCCCGCAACGACCCGCAGGTGACGCATAAACAGGCAGCCTGGGACGTTGCTGAGCAGCAACGGTCATCAGCAGCAGATGCCAACAGCGCCTGTCTGCTTGACGCCTGCTTTGCGCGTCATTTATAGTCCTGCCATGAAAGCAATGGCTGCACTCTTCAAATCAGTGGCTGACGAGACCCGTCTACGGATTCTGCTGCTCTTGGCAGAACAGGACGAACTGTGCGTCTGCGACCTAATGGCCGCGCTTGACCTGCCGCAGTCCACCGTTTCACGGCACCTGGCCTACCTGAAGCATGCAGGCTGGCTGACCGACCGGCGCGGAGGCGTCTGGATGTACTACTCCCTTGCCAAGCAACGTTCTGCACTCCATGACGATATCCTGGCTACACTGCATCGTGCTGCCTCATCTCTTCAGGACAGCCTTGCTGACCAGCAACGCCTTGCGCGGTACCAGCAAGAAAAAACCTGCACCTGAACCAGGTATATATTTTTATGCTTTACATCCGCCTAAGCGGATACTATGATTCATACCGTGCAGGCCATGTCCAGATTCACCTGCGAGGTGCCTTATGCAGACCCACCTTTCATCACGGCTTTCCTTTCTTGACCGCTGGTTAACGCTCTGGATCTTCAGCGCCATGGCACTGGGGGTGGCCCTGGGCTGGTTCGTGCCGGGCATGGCAACCGTGATCAACCGCTTTCAGGTCGGCAACACCAACCTGCCCATTGCCATTGGCCTGATCCTGATGATGTACCCACCCTTTGCCAAGGTGCGTTATGAAGAGATGCCGGAGGTGTTTAGCAACAAACGGGTGCTGCTTCTGTCGCTGATCCAAAATTGGCTGATCGGGCCGGTACTGATGTTCCTGCTGGCAGCCCTGTTGTTGCCGGACAAGCCGGAATATCTGATGGGCCTGATCATGATCGGCCTGGCCCGCTGCATTGCCATGGTGATTGTCTGGAACGAGCTGGCCAAGGGTAATACCGAGTATGCTGCCGGGCTGGTGGCCTTTAACAGCATCTTCCAGGTGCTGTTTTACAGCGTCTATGCCTGGTTCTTCATCACGGTCCTGTTGCCGTTGATCGGCCTGCAGGGGAGCGCAGTGCCGGTCAGCATCGGGCAGATTGCCCAGAGCGTCTTCATCTACCTGGGCATCCCCTGCCTGGCAGGTGCCGTAACCCGCCTGGCAGGCGTCAAGCTGCTGGGCAGGGAACGCTACCACCGTGAGATCGTGCCGAAGATCAGTCCACTGACCCTGCTTGCCCTGCTCTTTACCATTGTGGTGATGTTCAGCCTGAAAGGTCAGCTGATCGTGCAACTGCCGCTGGATGTGGTGCGAATCGCCCTACCGCTTTTGCTCTATTTTGTGGTGATGTTTCTGCTTTCGTTCTGGATGGGAAAGCGCTTGGGGGCCGACTATAGCCAAACCACCACCCTGGCCTTTACCGCAGCCAGCAACAACTTCGAGCTGGCCATTGCCGTGGCGGTGGCAGTATTCGGGATCAACTCCGGGGCCGCCTTTGCTGCGGTGATCGGGCCGTTGGTGGAGGTGCCGGTGATGATCGGCCTGGTCAACGTGGCCTTCTGGTTCCAGCGCCGCTGGTTTACTGTCCGGCCGGAAGCATTGTAACCGTACTGAAGCGATCTTGTGACCTCTGCAGCGCGCAGGAAATGCTACTAGATACCCAACCAGGACCTCTCACCCAAGGAGCTTCAACGTGAAAAAACAAAAGATACTGTTTGTCTGCATCCATAACAGCGCCCGCAGCCAGATGGCCGAGGCCTTGCTGAACCAGCTGGCCGGGGACCGCTTTGAGGCCCACAGCGCCGGTCTTGAACCGGGTGTCCTGAATCCGCTTGCGGTTGAGGTGATGGCTGAGTTGGGGATCGATATCTCGAACAAACAGACCAAGGACGTATTCAGGCTGTTCAAGCAGGGTGAGGTGTTCAGTACGGTGATTACAGTCTGCGATGGCGCCAATGCCGAGCGCTGCCCGGTTTTCCCCGGCATCACCCAGCGGTTGCACTGGAGCTTTGATGATCCGGCAGCCCTGAGCGGCTCACCTGAAGAGAAACGTGCGGCAACACGGCAGATTCGTGATGCCATCAAGGAAAAGATCGAGACCTGGCTGCAGTCAACAGAGCCATAGAATGCTGTGCATGCACGTGGCCCGATTACGTCTGTCTGAAGGCATTGCGCTCCAAGCAAGGAAACAACCTTGCAGGCGGTTGTTCAGCGCGCCTAGCGCAGGCCGATCAGGTGCAGGCGTGCGAGCGCAATCTGGTGCCCATAACGCTATACAGGGCTGCTGCAGACGGATCAGTGGTCACGAATAGCCGCTCACCGTCGATGCCAAGCAGATATTCACCACTGGTCTTGAACCAGTTTCCGGCTGTTGCTTCGATTGCTGCCAAATCGGTATGCCGCAGCTTACGGACGTAGGAAGCGGCATTGGCATACCGCTCGCTGAAAAAACGAGAGGCCGGGTTCAACAGCAAGGCGATCAGCCTGCCTCCCGGCCTCAGCACCGCAGCGGTCCGCTGCAAAGCAGCACAATAATCGTCAACAAACTGCAGCGAGGCGATATACAGCACCACATCAAAGGAGTTATCCGGGAACGGCATTTCCTCTGCCGGGGCAACCACGCTACGGATGGCATCGCCGGCACAGGCCAGGGCCTCCCGCGAGACATCAAGTCCCGCCACCGTAAAACCCAGCTCAATCAGGCGACGCTCCATAATGGCAGGCCCGCAGCCGACACTCAGGATTGCATCTCCGGGCTGCAGATGCTGCAGCAGATACTGCAGCTCAGCCTCGAACACCCGTTGCCAGAAGTCGCTTGCGCAGGATTTCAGATAGCGTTCAGTCTCGGCCTGTGTCTGCATGACGTACCAGCAGTCACTGCCCGGCAATCTTTGTGCAGATTGCCACCAGTTCGTCGGTTTCCGGGAAGCGGCGCTGCTCCAGACGGGAGAAGACCTGCACCTGATCCACGAACACGGCAAACTCACTCTTTTGCGGACCAACCGCAATGGTCACGTCGGCACTGTTCAGCTGTTGCTTCAGTTCGGCAGCGAGACTCGCTGCCCGGGGTTGCTGCCCTCAGGATGCGCAGTACTGGATTGTGATCTGCATGTTGTCCATTCCTTTTAAGGCTAAGATCCTGTGTTCAAACCGGGGCTTACCCGTTCTTTTTCAGGCAGCAGTGTACCGTGGTGCCCCGGCTCTCCGGCTGCTCATTGCGTAAGAGCGCCAATACCCCTTCCACCAGTTCGGGGCGACAGACGTAGTAGCAACGCTGGGAGCCGTCCTGGGCAAAGTCCACGATCCGCGCATTACGCAACACCGTGAGGTGCTGCGAGATATTGGCCTGCGAGGCGGGCAGGATTTCGTGGATGTCGGTCACGCATTTGGTGCCCTGTAACAGTTCAATCACGATCTGCAGCCGGGTGGGGTGGCCCAACGCCTTCAGAACGGTGACCCAATAATTTTCAATAACTGCCGGCATGATAGGCCCTTACATGATATTCGCATATTCTAATATCAAAAGCGCGACAGGATGTCACGCCCTTTTTGGCGGGGCTGCTTCGGCAGGCACCGGCACCGGCTCATCACCTGGTGCTGCTTTCCCGCCTTGACGCCTATGAACCGCTTCAACTATGTTCGCGCCATGGAAAGCCACAGGCATACCGCTGCCTCTCCAGACAGCGACAGCACCCCATTCGAACAACGTGTGCTGCATTACCAGGACCGCCTGTTCAGGCTCTGCCGCTATCTGCTGAAAAATCCCCATGATGCCGAGGATGCGGCCCAGGAAAGCCTTGCGAAGGCGTATCAGAACCTTGCCAGCTACACCCCCGGCACCCCGTTTTATTCCTGGTTGTCCCGCATAGCGGTCAATACCTGCCTTGATCACCAACGCCGGGACGCAGTGCGCGCCCTGTTCCTGTTCACCACCGCACCGGCCCAACTCGATTCCCACGCTGCGCCGGCCCCTGATCCGGAGTCTCGTTACGCCACGAGCCAGGAGCTGCAGAACCTGCAGCGCGCGCTCAGGCAGCTCTCGGCCAAGCTGCGCACCGTGATTGTCCTGAAGGAGCTGGAAGGACTTTCCTACGAAGAGATCGCCGCTCTGCTCGACCTGTCCATGGGCACGGTAAAATCGAGAATATCCCGGGCACGTGAAGAAATTGTGCGGCTGATGAAAAAAAGTACGGAACAAAATCTTTTTTGAAACGTTTGCATGATTGGAGACCGGACATGAACTGTTTCTGGGTAACGCGACATCTTTCTGCATATCTTGATAATGAGTTGTCTGCTGAACAACAGCAGCAGGTGCAGGCGCATTGCGCCACCTGCCCGGCCTGCACCCAAAAGCTGCAGGACCTGACTGCTGTCAGCCTGCTGTTCCAGGCCGCTCCAGCACAGCCGGCGCCAACAGGTTTCGCTGCCGGGGTGATGGCCCGTATCCAGACACAGCCGCCGCTGCCCTGGTTCAGACAGCCGTTTATGGTCGGCTGTGCAGAGGCCTTTGCCGGTGCAGCACTGGTTGCCATCGGCCTGCTGTCGGGCAGCATGCTAACGTCCCTGGCGGCGCCTGCTCAGAGGCAACCGCTCACCATTGCAGGGATGCCGTCTGAAACCTTTGACCCCCTGCCGGTTGCCTCCCTGGCACACAGCTACCTGCAGGTGACTGAGGTACGGCCATGAAGACACGCCACCTCAAGATAGCCTTGTTCTTTTCCCTGCTGTTCAACCTTTCCGTGGCAGCCGGGGCGGCCTATGTCTATTACACACGGCACAACAGCTGGACCACCCCCTTTGGGGTCACGCTCAGTAACGACCGTTTCCTTTTCGATGAAATGGCCCTGAGCCGGGAACAGGCCCAGCAGATGCGCGCTGCAGCCATACCGTTCCGCGCCAGATTGGAACAAAAGCGCACTGAGATCATCGGCAAAAAAATACAGTTGCTGACCCTGTTACGGAGCGACACACCCGACCGCCAGGCGCTCGGCACTGCGCTGGCCGAGATCGGCAGGCTGCAGGGCGATGTCGAGGCCATGGTGGTTGACCATCTCCTGTTGGAAAAATCAAAGCTGGATAAGCCCCGGCAGCAGAAATTCATTGATCTGCTGCAAAACAGCCTGCAAGACAAGAGTTCTTGAATGTGCCACTAGACCATACAACGCCAAATAACACCTCTCTTACCAGCATTTTCCTGTTGTTTTTCAGGCTCGGCATCACTGCTTTTGGTGGCCCGGCCATGATTGCGCACTTGAAAGAGTTGGCAGTGAAGCGTCAGAACTGGCTTGACGAGCAGATGTTCAAGCAAGGGGTTGCCCTCTGCCAACTGATACCAGGGGCGACTGCCATGCAGATGGCAGCGTATATTGGGCTGAAAATACGTGGCATACGTGGCGCATTCATGTCATTTGCGGGCTTTGGTCTGCCTGCCTTTATTACGATGCTCATACTCTCGGCATGCTATGCAGGCTCCAGGTACTACCCGCAGTCAGTGTCTCTGTTTCGCGGCCTTCAAGTGATAGTCGTTGCAATCATCGCCCATGCAGCGTTTTCGTTCGGGCGAGACACCTTGAACAACTCCCGTGATTATACGATTGGCACTGCCTCTGCCGTTTTACTCTGGTACGGGATGAGCCCCTTTAGCGTCATTATCTGTGCAATCCTGACCGGCATGCTCTGTTTCAGAGAAGCGCCATCGCAAGCGGCCCCTGCTCGTGTCAAAGAACACTGGTTGGCCACTCAGACGCACCTCATCCTGCTACTTCTGCCCGCTGCTGTCATTTTTGCGCTTCTGTATCGTATAGACCCAAAACTGTTCAGTTTAGCTGCACTCATGTTGAAAGTTGATCTCTTCGCCTTTGGTGGTGGATTTGGATCGCTACCACTCATGTTTCATGAAGTTGTGAAGCAACGGGGATGGCTTGATGCCGGAACCTTTATGGACGGAATTGCGCTTGGGCAGGTGACTCCCGGCCCAATTGTCATTACTTCAACCTTTGTCGGTTATTTGCTTCAGGGGGTTGCAGGAGCCATCGTTGCAACGACTGCCATCTTTACCCCTTCTTTTTTGCTATTGGTTGGAATTACACCTGTTTTCGACCGATTTAAAAGCTCAAGATATTTTTCAGGAGCTACAAGAGGAATATTGGCCTCATTTGTAGGTCTGCTGTTGTACATGACGGTCAAATTCTCACTGGCAATCACCTGGGAATTCAGCAAGGTTGTGTTTGTAACCGCAGTGATTTGCGCACTGTTTCGCAAGATTAATCTTCTCTTGATCGTATTGCTCGGTTCGCTCATTTCACTTGTGCTGTTTTAGTAACTACAAGCACGAAAGGCACTTATCATTTGAATTTTTGAAAGCAATTTGAGCATGTTTATTAAATGAGGCGATCTTCATGACCTTAACACGACATCGAGTACCATTATTCTTATTTGCGGCATTGTTACTCTCAACAAGCTGTTCCCAGGCCGAGACCCTCTCGCTCAAGGACTGCGTCAAACGGATCCTTGCCCAGAACCCGCTTTTGGATGAGGCGCGCAAGAGCGTGGCTGCTGCAGCGGCAAGCACCCTGTCGGCAGAGGGGCGCCATTATCCCCGCCTTACCCTGGATGCCAACCTGACCCAACGCCAGGACCCGCTGCCGTACGTTCCGGCCCAATCCGCCAAAATCGGCCCGCACTTCAGCGACAACTTTGCTTCCTATACCCTGCAGGTGACCGTACCGCTCTACCAGGGGGGGCAAACCGCAAACGGTGTCAAGCTTTCAAAGGTGCGGGAGTCGATCCAGCGGGATGCCTTTATCATGACCCGCAACGAGCTGATCGCCAACACGGTGAACACCTACTACAAGATCCAGCAGTTGCTCCAGCTCAAAAAGTCGGCACAGCAGTCGGTGGCGGCCCTGAGTGAACAGGCCAAGAATGCGCGCCTGATGCTGGAGGTCGGCCGCATTGCCCGGGTAGACCTGCTCAAGGTTGAGGTGCAGCAGGCCAATGAAGCACAGCGCTTGCTGGCCTACCAGGAGGCCCTGAACAACGCCTCCAATGCGCTGCGTTTTTTCATGGGGGAGACCCTGCAACCGAACTCGGAGCCGCTCAGCTTGAGCGACCCGCTGCAGGAACGCCCGATCGGGACCGATTTTGAGGCAGGCCTGAAGATTGCCTTCAGCAAATCAAAATACCGCTTCTACAAACAGGCGGTGGATGAAGCAAACCTGAGCAGCAAACTGGCCTTTGGCAAGCTGCTGCCAAGTATCAACGCCTTTGGCGGCTACCTTGACCAGTTCGGTTTCAACCCCTGGTACAAGGAGGCCAACTGGTTTGTCGGGCTCAATCTCAACCTGCCGTTGTTTGACAAATCCCTCTACGCCGACATCAGCCGCGAAAAGATCCTGCAGGAGAAAAACACCCGCAAGCTGCAGGCCATAGAAAATCAGATCCGATTCGAGATGCGCAACGCCATCTCTTCCATTACCGAAAGCAGAAACCGGATACGCGCCGCAGAACAGGTGCTGGAACAGGCCAGGGAGTCGTTCCGGATTGAACAGCAAAAGTACGCCGTCGGCTCCGGCGCCATGGCGGAACTGCTGCTGGCGCAGGCCGCCGAGGCAACGGCCCAAGCCAACTATTCCCAAGCGCTCTATGATTACAATGCGGCCGTTGTCGACTGGCAGAAGGCCACCAGCAACCTGGAGGAATATCTGCAATGAAACGCACCACCACCCTGAGTATCGCCCTGCTGATTATCGCCGCTGCCGTGGCGGTTGTGCTGCTGAAACAAAAAACTGTGGCCAACCTGCCCAAACCGCAGCAGCAGATCCCGTCCGTTCAGGTCGCCACGGTGCAGCACGGAACCCTTGCCGTTACCGCCCATTATCTGGCCAGTATCGAGCCCCTGACCAAGAGCGATCTGTCCCCGCGGATCTCCGGCACTATCCTTGCGGTAACCAAGCGGGAGGGTGATCTGGTGCGCCAGGGCGAACTGCTGGTTACCATTGACGACCGTGAGTTGCAGGACCGCTCGATTGCGGTCAATGCCGAGCTGCTGGCAACCCGGCAACGCCTGGCCGGCGCCCAGAGCGCCTACACCACCCAGAAGTCCGTCTATGCGCGTGATGTGACCCTGTACAAGGCCGGTGCCATCTCAAAGGAGGCGCTGGACCGGTCCCAGGCTGCGCTGGATAGCAGCAAGGCAACGGTGGATGCCTATCAGGAAAGCCTCAAAGGCCTGGCCATGAACACCAGCGTTGCCCGGACCCAGGCCGGTTATGCCCGTATTACGGCCCCCTTCAGCGGCGTCATTGCCAAACGCTGGTCAGAACCCGGCGATCTGGCAGCCCCTGGCAAGCCGATCCTGACCATTGAGAAAACAGCCACCTATAAAGTCTTGGCCCAGGTGCCGCAGGAGGAGCTGCTCGGCATCAAACCGGGTAGCAAGGTGGTGCTCAGCAATGCATCCCAGTCCCTGGTGACCAGGATCAATCGCATCTATCCCTCCCTGAACAAAAATATGCTGGCAACCGTTGAGGTGCTGACCGCCGGAGCTCCCTTTGGCCTGCCCTCGTCTGCCACGGTTGGTTTTGATGTAGTCACCAAGCAGCTGGAAGGGCTGCTTGTGCCTGATCAGGCCCTGGTCAAGAACAAGCAGGGCGCCTTTGTGTATCAGGTCAAGGACGGGGTGATCCATATCAAGCCGGTCAAGCTGCTCGGCATGGGGAGCGGCAAATCAGCTGTGGCTCCGGAAGGGCTGGCGCAGGGTGAAACCGTGGCTGTGGCCCAGGAAAACAAGCTGTTGACCTTTATTGAAGGGAGCAGGGTTACGCCGGTTGTGATGCCGGCACCAGCGGCCGGAGGCGCTCAATGAGCCTGGTCGAGCGTTATATTCGCCGTCCCCACCTGGTGCTTTCCTTTGTGCTGCTGCTTTCTCTGGTCGGCATGCTGGGGTACCGCAAGATGCCGTTCAACCTGTTTCCGGACGTTGACCGCCCCCAGATCACCGTGATCACCGTTATGCCGGGCGGTGCGGCCGGCGATGTGGAAACCGACATCACCCGCCTGATTGAGAAGGAGGTCTCCACCATCGACCTGGTGCGCAAGGTGACCTCCACCTCCAAGGATGAGGTCTCGGTGGTGACCGCCGAGTTCGAATATGAAAAAGGACTGGAGGCCGCCGCCACCGATGTGGCCAATGCCTTGAGCAAGATCTCCGCCCGCCTGCCGCAGGGGGTGCGCGCACCCCAGATCTTCAAGATCAGCCAGGCCACCCAGCCGGTCATGACCCTGGCGCTTTCACCCAAACCCGGCGCACCGGTGGATCTGCGCAAGGTGCGGGAACTGGCCGACAACCAGATCAGGGAAGAGCTGCTGCGCAGCCCGGAAATCGCCAATGCCGAGGTCTTTGGCGGTTATCAGCCGGAGATCCAGGTCACGGTTGACCAGGATCGCCTCAACCGGTTCAGTATCAGTCTCGCCGAGATCATGGCCGCAATAGCGGCGCAGAATCAGAACATCCCGCAGGGCATGGTGATCAACAAGGGCGGACAGTACCTCTTCAAGACCGAAGGCACGGCCCAGAAGGTCCATGACCTTGCGGAGCTGGTCATCGCACGCAGGGATACCGGCATCATACATCTCAAGGATGTTGCCAGGATCGAGCCCGGGGTGCAGGAACCGCAATCAGCCTATCACGGCAATGCGAAAGAGGCGATCGGCATCAATATCCTGCGCAACCAGAACGGCCATACCCTGGATGCCATCCAGGCCACCGACGACATCCTGCCAAAGCTGACGGCCCGCTTTCCGTTCATCGACTTTGAGGTCAGCTACACCCAAAAGGACCTGATCGAGCGCAGCGTCGACAACATGCTTGAGGCCCTGCTCGATGCGGTGCTCATCACCGTGATCGTGCTGTTCCTGTTCCTGGCCAATCTGCGCACCATGCTGCTCTGCGCCATCGCGATCCCGTTCACCTACCTGCTGACCTTTGCGGTGATGTGGCTGTGTGGTTTCGAATTCCACATGGTCACCCTGACCGGCGTGATCCTGGCGGTCGGCATGCTGCTGGATGACGCCATTGTGGTGATCGAGAACATCGAACGCCACTACCACGAATCACAGCAGGACCTGACCGGGCTGGTGGCCGGCGGCGTTCAGGAGGTCATGCTGGCGATCTTCTCCGGCACCTATGCCACCATTGTGGTGATCATCCCGATCGTGTTCATCGGCGGCTATATCCAGACCGTGCTGCGCCCCATGGCCCTATCGCTGACCATCGCCCTGGTGGCATCCTATATCGTTTCGGTCACCATCATCCCGATCCTCGCCCCCTTTATCCTCAAGAAGACCGGCGGGGAAAACCGGTTTGAAGCAGCGGTCAAACGCAGAAGCGACCGCTTTGTGAACAGTATCCGGGACTTTTTTGAAGGGATGCTGGGTAGCGCCCTGCGGCATCGCTTCTGGTTTGTGGCGGTGGCATTCCTTGCGTTGGTGCTGACCATGAACGTTGCCAAACCGCTGGTGGGGCAGAGCATCCAGACCCCAATGGATACCGGCATTATCAAGATTACCTTTGAGGCCGATGCCAATTCATCCCTGGCACAGACCAATAGCATTTTGAACAGCATAGAGGCGATCATCAAGAAACAGGAAGGGCTGGTGGCGATCAGCTCCGTGATCGGCTCAGAACCATCCACCATCTCCTTTGGCAGCGGCAAGAACCCCCAAAGCGGCAACATCACCATCAACCTGATCGACCGCTTCCACCGCACGCAATCGATCTGGCAGGTGGAAGACAACCTGCGCACGGCATTTGCCGGGATACCGGGCTTGAAATCGGTTGATATCTTTGAATATGGCGCCACCGCCATGTCCAGCATCAAGGCGCCGATTGACGTGATGATCACCGGCCCCGACCCCACGGTGCTGGCTGAACTGGGGAAAGAGGTGAAACGCCGGATGGAACGGGCCGGCGGCCTGGTATCGGTCTCGCTTTCCTGGAACCTGGATAAAAAGGAGGTGCTGTTCAAGGCCAACCGCGAACGTTGTGCCACCTACGGCATCTCGCCCCGCGAGGTGGCGACCCAGGCCCAGGCAGCCATTTCAGGCAGCGTGGCCTCAACCTTCCGCGTGCCCAACGAGGATGGTTTCCCGATCCGCATCCGGCTGGCCGAGGCCTACCGCGACCGCCCCCAGAAGCTGGCCGAGATCAAGGTGGCAACCCCCCTGGGGCCGATTCCCCTGGCAACACTTGGCACCATCACCCCCACTTATGTGCCGGCCTTGCTGACCCGGCAGGATATGCAGAGCTGCATCGATGTCTACGGCTACAAGTCAAAGGCGGCCCTGTCCCATATCATGGCCAATATCCAGAAGGAGCTGAAAGGACTGAAACTGCCGCCGGGCTACAAGATTTCACAGGAGGGGGATGCCAAGCAGGGTAAGAGCAACTTTGCCTCACTGACACTGGCGCTGGGGATCGGCATGGTGCTGCTGTACTTCTCACTGGTGCCGGCCTTCAGGTCGTTCATACATCCGCTGACCATCATGAGCGCCATCCCGCTGGGGCTGATCGGCGCGGTCTGGTCGCTGCTGCTGGTGGGCAGGCAGCAGACCACCACCGCCTTCATGGGGGTGATCCTGCTTTCCGGGATTGTGGTCAAGAACTCGATCCTTTTGATCGATTTCATTGCCGTGGCCAAGGAACAGGGGGCCACCACCCTGCAGGCCCTGGTCGACAGCGTGCGGGTCCGCACCCGGCCGATCATCATGACCGCCTTCGGCACGGCGGTCGGGATGGTGCCGATTGCGTTGGAACGGGCAATTGGCCTGGAACGTCTCTCGCCGCTGGCAGTGGTGGCAATTGGCGGACTCATGTTTTCCACCTTCCTGACCCTGCTGTATGTACCTATTTTTTACACACTTTTTGAAGATGCTGCCGCGTGGGTCCGCAGCTGTTTTCGGAAAGGCGCCTAGCGCGGGACTGCACGGGTACTACCCCATGCTGCCCAGGGAGGCCAGCCCGAAGATATGCTCGGGATGATAGGCTGGCGGCCTTCATTGGTGAAATATGCAAATTGCATTTGCATATTTCACCAAACATGCTAAACATCTTGATATGATTAAGCGAACCATTCAACCCACGTTACTCAGACTGGCTAGCCAGTATCCAGTGGTGACCATCACCGGGCCACGGCAAAGCGGAAAAACAACGCTCTGCCGCACCGTCTTCCCCGACAAACCCTATATCAACCTTGAAAATCCGGATACACGGGCCTTTGCCCTGTCAGATCCCCGCGGTTTTCTCGCCTCCCATCCCGATGGCGCCATACTTGATGAAATCCAGCGGACGCCCGAGCTGCTGTCCTACATCCAACCGCTTGTTGATGAACGGAACACCGCCGGTCTGTTCATCCTCACCGGCAGTCAGCAGTTTGAAGTCATGAATACCATCAGCCAATCATTGGCAGGCAGGACAGCGCTGTTAAAACTGCTGCCGTTTAGTCTGGAAGAGCTGGCAACCGTAGGAAGCGCCCCTTCCGTGGACACCATGTTGTTAAACGGTTTTTATCCTCGCATCCACGATGCCGGATTGAATCCGACCCAGGCCCTGGGGGACTACCTTCAGACCTATGTTGAACGGGATATCCGCCAGTTGGTGAACATTCGGGATCTGGCGCAGTTCGAGAAGTTTGTCCGCCTGTGCGCAGGACGGACCGGGCAGTTGCTCAACCTGCAAAGCCTGGGCAACGACATCGGCATCTCACACACCACTGCCCGCAACTGGCTGACCCTGCTTGAGGCAAGCTATATTGTCTTTCTGCTGCAACCCTGGCATGCCAACATTGCCAAACGTCAGGTAAAAACCCCAAAGCTCTATTTTTACGATGTCGGGCTGGCTGCCTACCTACTTGGCGCCGAACATGAGGTGCATATCAGCCGCCATCCGCTACGGGGCAATCTCTTTGAGAATCTGATTGTTGTTGAGGCCCTGAAGTACCGCTTCAATCGGGGGCTGCGCAATAACCTGTACTTCTGGCGGGATGCAAAAGGGGACGAGGTTGATCTGGTGATTGAGGCAGGACCGGATGTCATGCCGGTTGAAATCAAGGCCGGAGCAACCGTAACCGGCGACTACTTCAAGGGACTGCTGACGTTTGCCGACCGCCTGAAGACGCCGCCCATGGCCCGTTCGTTGGTATACGGCGGCACGGAACACCAATACCGCAACGATATCCATGTCTGGCGGGTGCAGGATGTTCCCGAGATGATGCGATTGCTTGAACCTGCGTAAAAGAAGACCTACCCCATGCTCCCCAGGGAGGCCAGCCCGAAGATATGCTCGGGATGATAGGCCGGCGGCTGACCGGCATACATCAGCTCCACCTCGCTGTTGACGGTAAAGCCCTTGCTGGTCAGCAGCTTTGAGGCAGCCCGGTTCGCTGCGGGCACATCCAGCAGCACCCGTCCGCCCCAGGCCAGCACCCGGTCCAGCAAGCTGCCGGCAGTGCCGCTGTTCAAGGCCCCAAACGGGCCAATCTGATTGCCGTCGCCCAGTTGCTGCAGCATCAGAAAACCCTCTTCCTCTGCCACCACCATGCCGCCTGCTGCGGCATAGGCCAGCAACTCGTCACGGGCATCACCCCAGCCCAGGTAGTCGATCTCCTGCCAGCCCTGTCTGACCTGTGCAGCCATACCGGCCGGCACCTTGCCGGCACCGGGCCGTTCCCAGCGCCTGACCTGGTCGCAGGACCGGAAGCCGTTGCGTTCATAGATCGGCCTACCGTAGGTTGAGGCGGTCAGCCAGATGGTAGTGACACTGCACCGTTGCAGGATCTGCATGGCCTGTTTGAACAGGGCCGTGCCGATGCCGCGCCCGCGCGAGGCTGCCTCCACCAGCAGATTGCCGATCCAGCCGGATTTGCCGTGACGCACCGCCGTCACAAACCCAACTGGCCTGCCGTTGTCATGGCAGACCAGACAGCCCTCCGGCGAACGCTCCAGCAAAAAGGCCAGTTCGCGCCGGGTACTGATCCAGCCCTCGTCCCTGGCCATGGCCAGAAAAGGGTGAATATCTTCCGGAGTAAAGCTGCTGATCTGCATAACGAACCTCGTTTCATATAGCCAATCAAGCTTACGGACGCAGCCAGGGGAGCCGGATGCCAGGCGCGGCCGCTTCGAGGAGTGAGGCGTACTCGTACGGTACGTCGCAGCGACGAGAAGCGGGCGGAACAAAGCAGACGGCCCGTTGGCTGCGGCCTACAACAATCCGACCGCGTCTGCCCGGCACTGCTTACAATGCCGCATCTGCCCGATGATCCGCTCGTTGGCGTTCCTAATCTCAGCCAGTTGCTCGGCTGTCGGCGCCTCAATATGGGCCAGGTCAGCCTGGGGGATCAACGGCATCACGTTCATCACAAAGGCACCCAGCCCTTTAATCCGCTCGGCAATCTGCGGGATTTCGGCCTCGTTGATACCAGGGATCAACACGGTATTGACCTTGACCACCATGCCCAGCTCAACGGCCCGTTGTACCCCTTCATACTGACTGGCCAGCAGGATCTCGGCGGCATCCCTGCCGCTGTAGCGCTTGCCGTGATAGTAGATGTGGCGGTAGATCTGCGCAGCGGTGTCCGGGTTCATGGCATTGATGGTTACGGTCAGACTGTGCAGCCCCAGCTCATGCAGACGGTCCAGCGATTCCGGCAACAGCAGGCCGTTGGTGCTCATGCACTTGATCAGATCAGGAAATTCGGCCCCAACCAGCTTGAAGGTCTCAAAGGTCTGCTGGTTGGCCAGCGGATCGCCAGGGCCGGCGATCCCCACCACCCGCATGGTCGGTCCCAAGAGTGGCGAGGCCATCACCTCGCGTACCTTGTCAAGGGCCTCAGCCGGGGTCAGTAACCGGCTGGTGACACCGGGGCGCGACTCATTGGCACAGTCGTGTTTGCGGGTACAGTAACCGCATTTGATATTACAGGCCGGCGCAACCGCCAGGTGCATCCGGCCGGTCTTGTGATGGTTGCCCCCAAAGCAGGGGTGTCCCTGAATCTTTTTCATCTGTTCGCATGTGGTAGCCATGGTCTTGCTCCTTTCAAAACAAAACGGCGCCGCAGGGGAACTTCCCCGCAGGCGCCGTTGCCTGTGCTGGTTCTGCTGCTATTGGTGGCTAAACCAGACGACCGGCAGCAGCATGCCCTGTCTAAGGCACAGAGCATGCCAGTTTTATTATCCCAGTAAATTCAATATATTGCCTATCCGGTCTTGCTCATTATGCAAATTTTTTAATCAGTTTTGCGCCTTTGGGGCAGACAGGACGATGAAACGCTCATCAAACAGCCCCACAAGGAGTGGTTTGACCTCTTCCCAGGCCAGCCCGCCACCGCCGCAGCCGGGCCGCGGCACCACAATCAGCTGCCAGCCAGCTTGATCAGCAAGGCTGCGTAATTCTTCAGCCGAACGCCGGATCAGGCGTTTATCCGGCAGGGAAAAGGGGGTCTCCTCCACCGGGAAACTGACCAGGCCGGCTTGAATCTCATAGACATGGTTGCCCCCGCCCTGCAGCAGTGCCCCCAGCCTGCTGCACAGATCAGGAAACCGCGCCGCAGCCTGGCGGGCTACGCCGCGCCCCATAATGGCGCGACCATCGCGGGTGACACTGCCATTGGTGGTCAGCACGATCACGGCCTGCCCCTGATAGGACCAGATATCCTGTTGCAGTTCACGCATCCGGGAACACTCCTTGCTTGTCATACGGTATGAACCTGACCCTGGACCGGAAAGAACTGATGGACCGCGCACGGGCTGCCTTTATCGGCATGGCGCTGGGTGACGCCCTGGGTGCAACAGTCGAGTTCATGACCGTGCCGGAGATCACCGCCAAATACGGCACCTTCAAAGAGATCATCGGCGGCGGCTGGCTGCGGCTCAAGGCGGGCCAGGTGACCGACGATACCGAAATGGCGCTCTGCATTGCCCGCGCAATTGCCAAAAACCAGTGTTGGTCACGCGAGGCAATCGCCCATGAGTTTGCGGCCTGGCTCAAGTCGCGGCCGGTGGATTGCGGCGATACCTGCCGCAAGGGGATTCGTGCCTTTATGCTGCACGGCACCCTTGAGATGCCCTACAACCAATGGGATGGCGGTAACGGCGCGGCCATGCGGATGCTGCCGCCGGCGCTGCTCGCGTTTCCCGACACAGAGCTGCTTAAAAAATATGCCCTCGAACAGGCCCGGCTGACCCACCACCAGGCCCTGTCCGATGCCGCCTGCATCTGCCTGGGCACCTTGATCCACCTGATCCTGCAGGGAGCCTCAAAAAGCAGGCTGCGCCGCGAAGTGGATGGCCTGGTGGCCCGCTTTCCCACGTTCAATTTTGAGCCGTATCGCGGACTGGCCACCGGCTATGTTGTTGACACCATGCAGACGGTTTTTTATTGGTTTTTCAAAGGAAAGAACTTTGAGGAGTGCCTGGTGGGGACCGTCAACCAGGGGGCTGATGCCGATACCACCGGCGCTATCTGCGGCATGCTGGCAGGCGCCTATTACGGCCTGGATGATATTCCCCGCCGCTGGCTCAAGAAGCTGGACCCCAAGCTGCTGCGGGAACTGGAGGAACATGCCGACCGCCTGATCATGGCAAGTCCGGCCGGAGCATATTGGTAATCAACTCCTCCGCCAGTCTGGCCATGCTGATCCTGCGCATCATGGACTGGCCGCGCATCTTCTTAAAGGCAGCATCCTCACTCAGCTGCTCCCGCTCCATCAAGAGCCCCTTGGCCTTTTCGATCAGCTTGCGATCAGCCAGACGTTGCTCAAGCTCCTTCAGCTGTGAGCGCAGCAGTTCTTCCTGTTCAAAACGGGCATGGGCCTCAACAAGCGCCTTGGTCAACTCTGCCTGGGTGGGATAGCTGGTCAGAAATGCGGCAACCCCGGCAGTAACTGCTGCTTTTACCAGCTCTGCGTCCCACTGGGCAGCAGATAAGATCACCGGCAGCCGGACCTTGCCCTGCAGGTTCATCACCAGCGCCAAGCCATTGATTTTCTGCGGATCATGGCAACAAATCACCAATCCCGGCAGTTCCTGCAAGGCCAGCCGCTCTGCCATCACCGCGTCTCCGGCACAGAGCGCACGGCCCGCATTGTGCTCGGCCAAAAGCCGCACCAGATACTCCTGCTGCACGGTGTCGGGGGTGCAGATCAGCACCGTTGCTGCCCCACCCCTATCGGATGATGTCGTTTTCATGCCGAATCCTCCAGCATGAGCCGTGCCAGTTTTCCAAGGGCACAGACAAAAAAGACAGGCAAACGCCTGTCTTTTGGAGATCCGGTTGCTTCAGCTGCCTGCTGGCAGGTTGCTAGAAACGGATCAGCAAGCCTCCCCAGGAAAGCCCGCCGCCAAAGCCCATCACCAACACCAACTGGCCCGGCTTGATGGTGCCGTCCTGGCGGAACTCGTTCAGGGCCAGACCCACCGAGGCAGCCGAGGTGTTGCCGTACTTCTGCAGGTTGACCAGGAACTTTTCCTTGGGAATGTCATGTTTCTTGGAAACCGCGTCGATGATCCGCAGGTTGGCCTGGTGCGGGATGAGCCAGTCCAGGTCGGCCGGCGTGATACCCGCCTTGCCGCAGATGGTCTGGATCAGCTCCGGTATGGCGCTGGTGGCAAAGACATAGACCGGTTTGCCGGCCATGTAGAAGGTGTTCTCTTTCGCAGCGATGGTTTCGGCAGTGACCGGCTTGCGTGAGCCGGATGAGGGGACCTGGATCAGGGGCCAGCCATTGCCGTCGGTGCGGATGAAGGAGTGCAGGATCCCCTTGGCGGGATCATCCTGGGCACGGATGACGACGGCCGCCGCCCCATCGCCGAACAGCGGCGCCGTGGTCTTGTCCTCGAAGTTGAGGATCTTGGAGTAGGTATCGGCGCCGATCACCAGGGCGGTGCGGGCCTTACCGGCCCGGATGAAGCTGTCTGCCGTATCAAGCGCAAAGACAAAGCTGCCGCAGACCGAGTTGATATCAAAGGCAAAGGCGTTTGACGCCCCGATCTCTTTCTGGACCATGCAGGCGGTGGCCGGCAGGATCATGTCCGGGGTGGAGGTGCCGACCACGATGCAATCCACTTCGTCAGCGCCAATCCCGGCGTCCTGCAGCGCGGCCAGGGCCGCCCGGCTCGCCAGATCGGAGGTTGACTCCTCGGGGCTGACAAAACGACGTTCACGAATGCCGGTGCGCGATGCGATCCACTCCTCCGCATCCTCTACCAGGTATGAAAAAAAATCATTGCCGACCACCCGTTCGGGTATGCCGGCGCCGCTGCCGATAATCTGTGCCTGTATCATGTATGCTGTCCGTTGCAGTTACCTGCGGACGCTCCTTCCTGAAATGCCGCTATCATCGCACAAACAAACATTGTTTGTCAATTATGGGGTGGGGCTGCTTCCCCCTTGAAAGCACTGAAAAGATCCACCACACCGAAGCCCCAGAGCCCAAAGAAGGCTGCCAGCAGCAGCTTGGCCCATCCGCTGTACGGTTGCAGCGTCGTCAGGATCAGGCCGGTAGAAAGCGGCGTACCGCTCAAGCGGGCGCCGATCAGCGGGCTGGCCAGCTTCATCACAAAAAAGAAGGCCGCCAGCAGCAACAGGTTGACCGCCATGATCAGGGCGATCCCCTTGGTGCGGCGCCCCAGGTACAGCTGGCCGAGGCCGGGCAGGATCAGGGCCGAAAGCAACAGGGCGATCAGGGCACGTTTCATGGCTGCTCCTTGCAGGCCAGCATGGCGCGCATCTCTTCATGGATCAGGCCGTTACTGGCCAGGATCCGGTGATTGGTAACCTCATAGGGGGAGCCGTCAAAGGCGCTGACCCTGCCGCCGGCCTCCTGGACCAGCAAGGTACCGGCAGCCACATCCCAGGGCTTCAGCTTGACCTCCCAGAAACCGTCCAGCCGCCCGGCGGCCAGATAGGCAAGGTCCAGGGCCGCGGCCCCGGCCCGCCGAATACCCCGGGCCGCCTTCTGGAAGCTGATAAAGGCGTCGAAGTTGTTTTCCGGATCAGTGGCGCAATCGTAGGGGAAGCCGGTGGCCAGCAGGGAGGCCGACAGGGGGTTGCGTTGCGACACCTGCAGGCGGCTACCGTTACGGAAGGCCCCGCCGCCTGCCGTGGCGGTAAACAGTTCGTCGGTCATCGGGTTATGGATCACCCCCACCAACAGTTCACCGGCCACGCTCAGGGCAATCGAGACACAGAACCAGGGGTAGCCGTGGGCATAGTTGGTGGTGCCGTCCAGGGGGTCGATAATCCAGACGTGGCGGCCGTCCCCGGCCGGATAATCCCCTTCCTCGGCCAGGATGCCGTGATCGGGGAAACGCTGCAGCAGCTGGTCAACAATCAGTTTTTCCGAGGCAAGATCAACCTCGGTCACCAGATTCTTGTCCCCCTTCATATCCACGCGAACCTGATCGGCAAAACGGGCGCGCTGCAGCCGTCCGGCCGCCAGGGCAGCCGCAACAGCAGTATCGAGCAGGTGGTGTAGTGACATACGATCCTCGCAAAATGAAACATCATTAGCAGAATCACCGCCCGCTGGCAAGCAAAGGACAAGAGAGATTTTGACTTTCCGGAGGCATTACGGCATAGTACAACGCTACTGTCGTCAGGGAGGGTTCTGCAGCAATGATACTTTTCGGCAATATCCTGTATGCGCTGGCCAAGCTGGTTGAGCTGGCCGATGGCCTGCTCACGGTCTACAAGTATATCCTGATCGCGACCGCCCTGATCTCCTGGGTCAACCCCGACCCGTACAATCCGATCGTCAACTTTCTTTATCGGGTGACCGAGCCGCTTTTGTCCCGCATCCGCCGCAAGCTGCCGCCGCTGGGCGCGATTGATCTTTCACCGCTGGTGGCCTTTGCCCTGATCTATGTCGTACAGATCGTGATCCTGAACACCATCTACCAGTACCTGATCAACTACAGCATGGTACTGAAACTGAGGTAACCGGCATGAAGATTACACCGCTTGATATTCAGCAGCAGCAGTTTAAGGGCAAGATGTTGGGTGGTCTGGACCCGGACGATGTGGACAGTTTTCTGCAGTCAGTGGCAGCCGAGATGGAAGGACTGTTGCGTGAGAACACCGAGCTGAAGGAACTGGCCAATCGTCAATCCCGCGAGCTGGCCGATCAGGGTCAAAAGGAAAAGGACCTGCGCGAGACCATGCTGGCTGCCCAGCGGATCACCGACGAGATGAAAAACAACGCCCAGAAGGAGGCGGAGCTGATCGTTTCGGAGGCACAGCTGCAGGCCAAGCGGCTGGTGGACGACGCCGAACGCAAGGTGGCTGACCTACAGGCCCGGATTCAGGATGTGCGCCGGCAACGGCTGCAGTTTGAGGCGGAGCTGAAGGCCCTGCTGGACACCCATGCCAGGATGATCAGCGCTAGTGAGCAGTAAGCCGGAACAACCCTGGTCGCAAAACGGCACCACCCTGGTACTGCGCGTCTTTGTCCAGCCCCGCTCCTCCCGCAACCAGTTCTGCGGTATTCATGAAGGTGAATTGAAGCTGCGTCTGACCTCGCCGCCGGTGGACGGTGCAGCCAACGACTGCTGCCGTGAATTTCTCGCCAAACAGCTCAAGGTCCCCAAATCGGCAATCACGCTGGTGGCCGGAGAAACCTCCCGGCACAAGCGGCTGCATATTGAAGGCGCCAGCACGATCCAGCTCGAAACCCTGCTGGCCAGTTCATAACCTATCCCGCACGTTCGCGCAGCGGGTACTTACCTGAAAGGAACAGATTCCATCATGGCACAAGCACAACACGGTGATACCGTTCGGGTACACTATACCGGCACCTTGAACGACGGCAGCATCTTTGATTCATCCGAAGCAGCCGAGCAGGACAGCTGCGGTTGCAGTTCCGGCGGCTGCGGCAGCAGCTGTGAATGCGAACCGCTTGAATTCAAGATCGGAGCCGGTAACGTCATCCCCGGTTTTGAAAAGGCGGTCCTGGGCCTGAGTGTCGGCGAGAGCATCACGGTCACGCTCCCCCCCGAGGATGCCTACGGTCCCCGTCACGACCAGATGGTAGCGGTGGTCGAACGCTCCGAACTGAGCGGCGAGATCGAGCCGATTGAAGGCCAGCATCTTGAAGTGGTGCTGCAGGACGGTTCCTCCATGCCGGTGCTGATCACCGAGGTAACCGAGACCACCGTGACCCTGGACGCCAACCACCCCCTGGCCGGTCAGGACCTGACCTTTGCCATCCGCTTGGTCGAGATCGTCTAGCCGCTTACCCCTCGCATGCATCACACAAAAGGGCTGCCCGGATCCGGACAGCCCTTTTGTTGTTTAAAGCCGGGAAGTGCGGCTATTATTTTGAGGCCGCCACGGTTGAACCCAGCGGCTCAACCCCAAAGTCCTTGCCATCCTTGGGCGGATTGACGATCACGATCGTGAACGGAATCGTCTTGCCCGGCTGCACCTCCAGGTTGGCCAGCGAGTCACCAAACTGGTTGTTCATGGCAGCCTCAATCTTCTCCACCGGCATCTCCTGCAACTGTTCCCTGGTCAGGGTGTTGCCGGCAAAGGCGGTCTTGGTAGCCACCGGCTGGCTGTTGGCGCCAAACACCATTCCCTTGACCTGCAGGGCAGCACGCGGCTTTTTATAGCTGTTGAGCGCCTCCCCCGTGATCACCAGCAGCTCACCGGCAGCAGCCTTGGGTACGAAGTAGGCCTTGACGTTCTGCACCGATATCTTGCCGTCTTCCACCGGGGTCCCACCCTTGCCGAAGATGGTAAGGGCATTGGGGCCGTCGTTGATAAAGGTATAGGCCATAAAGCCGAGCACACCGACAACCAGCACCGTCACGACCGCGATCAGGATTGAGACCGTTGAGCTCTGACGACGGCGTGAAGTGATGCCAAGGGGCGGCGCTTCTTCAGGGGCTGCGGCGGGCGCCTCAAAACTGATATCGGCTGCCGCGTCCTGCTGTTTTTGTACCGCTGCCTCGTCAACCGGTGCAAACAGCGGTCCGGTCAGGGTCGCTGCTGCAGCATCAACCGCAACCGGGGCGGTCTCCGTGGAGAAGTCCATATCACCCAGGCTGAAGGCGTCAACCTGCGGTTTGGACGCCTCCCCGGTCGGCGTGGCCTGGCCGAAATCCACACCGGAAAAGTCAAAGCTGCCAGCCGGAGCCTCCTGGGGCTGGGGCACGGCATCATCAAAGCTGAAATCGCCACCGGCTGGGGCAGGTGCTGCAGATCCCAGGGCCTCGCCAAAATCAAAGCCACCCAGATCGACATCACCGGCAGCAACTGCCGGTTTAGGCTGATCGCCGAAGTCAAAGCTGACATTGGCTGGTGCGGCGGTTGTGCCGGACGCCAGGGCCTCACCAAAGTCAAAGGCGGCCTCATCCTGGGCCACGGCTGCAGACGGGGCCGGGGGCAGGCCAAAATCGATCCCAAGGTCGGCAACCGGCTCGGCAGTCTGCTTGGGCGGCATGACCATGGTCTTATCGCCGAGATCCGGAGCAGCAACCGCCGCGTCGGTTGTAAAGGCCATATCACCAAAATCAAAGCCGCTCGCGGCCGGGGCAGGTACAGGCTGCAGATCAAACGAGGCAGCGGGTGGTTCAGGGGTGGTGCCAAAGTCAAAGGCTACTGCAGGCTCGGTGGCAAGGCCGGAGGCCTCCGGTTCCGCTGCGGGGGGAACCGCCAGACGAGTGGCCTCGTCAGCCGGGGCTGCGGCCGCTTCAGCGGCCAGCGGCGCAACCGTTGCAGGTTCTGCCTGCCCTTCATCCTTGCGTACCGTAAAAACATGACGACATTTGGCGCATCGGACCTTGGCCCCACGGTCCGAGACCTTTTCATCATCAAGTCTGAACTTGGTCCGGCACTGCTCACATTGAATTATCATCGCCAGCTCCCCGTCGGCAGGTGGTATCTGTTGTGAATCTTTGAGAAATCAGCGTATTGTGTAACAGAACGTTCCGCTGGTGTCAATTTCTTATCCGCCCGTCCGTACCCCTGCGGCACAGCAGAAATCACGGACCGGACAGGCGCGGCATTGCTCGTTCGCCTGGCCGTTACACCCCTCGGATATCCCCAGGTGACAGAGTGAAAAGTCGTACCGCACCGGGTCGTCAGGGGCAAAGCGGCGCAGCGCTGCGGTAATCTCGCAGGCCATGCGCCAGTCCGGCGTCTTTCTGCTGGTCAGGCCGAGCAGCTGGCTGATCCGCTCGATATGGCGATCCACCGGCATCACCAGTTGCGCCGGACCGACCTGTTGCCACACCCCCAGGTCGATCCCATCCGCCGGCCGCACCACCCAGCGCAGAAACATGCAGAGCCGCTTACAGGCACTACCACCCTGCGGGGCCGGAAATAGGAAGCGAAAGGAACTGTCCTGCGGCAGGCCCCGGCGACCGAAGACCGGACGATAATCCAGCGCCAAAAGGGCGCTACTGAAGCCGTTCAGCCCCTTTTCAACAGTCGGGGCATCCTGGTGGTGGAAGCGGCTGAAAAATCCCTCGATACTGCCGCACTGTTCCCGCATCAGCCGAATGGCCAAAAATAGCGCCCGCAGATCCATCTCAGTATTAAAACGGTGCTTGAAGCCCTGCAGGCTGGTGGGCAGCGTACGGGGATCAAGGCCATCAAGAAAGCGGGCCGGGGTCTTACCCAGGACCGCAAAGATCCGCTCCAGGCTGCCCTTGATCACCTTGACCGAGCCATAGGCAAACACCGCCGCAATCAGCGCCGCCACCTCCTGATCCTCCCGCTGCTCATAGCGGTGGCAGAACGACAACGGATCATTGGCCAGGTGCTGCTGCGAGCGGGCCGCGTACAACCGTTCGAGGGTCTGCTTGAGCGAAGGTCTGCGCGGCACCTAGACGTCTGCCTCGCGCAGAAACAGGGCCGCATCCTCGGGCGAGGTGGGGTTGATAAAGAAGCCGGTGCCCCATTCAAAGCCGGCAATGGAGGTCAGGCGGGGTACCAACTCGATATGCCAGTGATAGTCATACTCCAGCGAGGTCCACATGGCCGGTTTGCCCGGACGTTTGTGCATGGGGGGGGCGGTGTGCAGGATGAAGTTGTAGGGGGCATCCTTGAGTACCATCTTGATCCGCAGCAGCATATCCTTCAGGGCCACGGCCAGCTCGGCCAGCTGGGCGTCGTTGAGCAGGGCAAAGTCGTGGCTGTGCCGTTTGGGATACAGCCGCAGCTCGAACGGAAAGCTGGCCGCATAGGGCGCCAGGGTCACAAAATTGGAAAATTCGCGCACCACGCGGGTGCCCTGCTCAAGTTCGAAGTTGATCACATCGCAAAACAGGCAGCGCTCCTTTTTCTCAAAGTGGCTGCGGCAGACCTTCAGCTCGGTGGCGGCCACCGGCGGCAACAACGGCACGGCGATCAACTGGCTGTGGGCATGGGCCAGGGTAGCCCCGGCCCTGACCCCGTGGTTCTTGAACAGCACCATGTAGCGAAAGCGGAAATCCCGCCGCAGGTCCAAAAGCCGGGTCCGCCAGGCAATCAAGACATTGCTCAGATCGGTGGTCGCCAAGTCTGCCATGGAACGGTCATGCTCCGGCGTCTCGATGATCACCTCATGGGCGCCGATTCCGTTCATGACGTCATAGGGGCCGTACCCCCGGTTCTCCAGCTCGCCTTCAATCCGCAAGGCCGGATAGCGGTTGGGTATCACCCGCACCTTCCAGTTGGGAGTATTGGGCATGCCGCTGGGGCGAATGGCAAAAATCTCCGGCGGGGTCTTGTCCTCATTGCCGTAACAGAATGGACAGGAGGTGATCGGCAGGCTCTCCGGCTCTGCTTGAAAATCCCGCGGCCGGCGCCCCCGTTCCGTGGCTATGATCACCCAGTGCAGTTTTAACGGGTCCCATCTCAGTTCGGACATATAGCTACCCTTCCTGTATAGAGAAACGAGGATTTCCGATCAATCTGCCTACCATGCACGACACGGGACATGCAGACACGTCATGAGGAAGGCAGGATACCAGGCGCACGGAACGCAATGCCCGAGACATACCGATAGAGGTAGGCGAGGGCGTGAGTACCGCGCAACGCAGTAGACTGCCTCCGCAATAGTGTTTGCATGCCCCGTCAAATCAGCCAGTCATTGGCTTCCAGCTCCGGCCCCTCATACCGCAGCATCAGCGGCGCATCGGAGGGCCAGCGGCCGATCTCCTCCCGGTCACGGGTCAGGGTAACGCTGGCAAACAGCTTGGATTTCGGCGAGAGCCCCAGCCCTTCCAGCGGGATGGCCACCTCGCAGGTCCGCTCAATGGCCCAGCGGCAGTAGGTTGCGGTGGGACTCCAGTTACCCAGCTCCCTGACCAGCAGCAGACCTTCACCGCAGCTCCGCTGCATCGGCAGGCGGTATTCCCGGTCGGCAATCAGGTGCAGGGCCAGGATATCGTTCTCCCGCAGCAGGCGCGCCAGATCCTGGACACCATCGATCCTGAAAAAGAGCTGACTGCGGTTATAGCCCCAATAAAAACCCTGCAGCAGCCGGTCTGACGAGTGCATGGCCGAGCCTTGCCGGGTCAGGTCAAAAAGCCCGGCTGCCAGCCACTCGAAGTAGTCGCCGACCTTGCCGTTGATCTCGGGCTCGATGAAACCGGCCGGTTCCCGCACCAGCCCGGCCGGACTCTTTTTCTTGATCGGCTCCAGCAGCTCCCGGGGCGGACTGAGCCCCAGCAGGTGGTAGATGTTGTTCAGGTGCTGACGGAACAGCCGGTCAAACCGGTCGCTATGGGGCGAGAAGTGATCGTCGCCGAACCACCAGAACCAGTCGCTGCCCTCGGCGGCATAGAGCGAGGTGCACAGCAGCCTGGTCAGGGCATCGCCATCCGGCCTGCCGCTGGCCAGTTGCTTGGCTGCAGCGGGGTGATGTTCCTCCAGCACCCGGCGGGTACGGGCCAACAGATCCCAGGCCAGGTTCTCCTCGGGGTGTCCGATCCAGATGCCGTAGTTGGCGTTGATCCAGGAACCGGGGTGAATCCGGTGCAAGCGCCCCGTAAAGTTGCTCTGCGCCATGACATCGCTGCAGGTGGTCAGGTTCAGGTCCGGCGCCTCGGCCACAGCGGCATACAATCCGGACAGGAAGGCATAGGCATTGTCCGGATAGAACTCCCAGGCATTTTCGCCATCCAGGATCACCGGGATCACCCGATCGTCACTGCCGACCTGCCGCCCGATCTGACGCAAACGGGCAATGAAATCGGAGACGGCCCGGCGGGCATCCCACTGGCTGTAGGTAAAGCCGATCAGGTCGGACAGTTGATGGTCCCTGAAGAAGATCCCCAGATCAGTCTTGGTTGTCGCAAAACGCCAGGGACGGTACAGCCGCTCATGGCGCTCACCCAGGCCGCCGTCCAGCGAACGGGCCAGCACCTCCTCGTCGGTGGCCACCCAGCTGAGGCCGCAGTCGCTGATCAGCTGCAGCACCTCATTGCTGACCGACCCCTCCGAAGGCCACATCCCTTGGGGAGCAATGCCGAAAATCTCCTGAAAGTACTGCAGCCCCTGGCAGATCTGGGCCCGGGCATCCTCGGGATGGCGGAAGCGCTCTTCCGGCAGGGTGATCCTGGGCATCGCCTCCCGCGCCATCTGGCTGTCGCACAACAGCGGCAGGATCGGGTGGAAGTAGGGGGTCACCGAAAGCTCGATCCTGCCGGCGGCATGCAACCGTTTGTAGAGCGGCACGATCTCGTTTAAGAGCGTACGCTGAGCGCCGAACAACCGCGCCCGGTCGTCAATCGTGTAGTCCTGCCCCTTGGCCAGGAGCTGCTGAAACACCGGAAACCGCCGCCGGGCCGCCTCGCCGGTCCAGGCCAGAAAGAAACAAACCTGCAGATCCAGCAGGTCCTGGTTGCTGAAATGCTTGACCCGTTCCCGCGCCGAGCCGGACTTGCCCTCGCCGGCCATGTACAACAGCTCAAGGTAGCGCCGATGCGGCTCGATCATCCGTTGACGGTTGGCGGAGAAGAAGTTCTCCAGCAGAAATATCTTGTCATCCTCCGTCATGTCTGCCGGGTTCATCTGCCCCTTGAGCAGGAACGGATCAACGGCAGTACCGGCCGCATACTCAAGCAGCTGTTCCACCAGCGACGGCACGATGTTGAAGACCGCCCGCGCCCCGGGCGTGTCCTCCACAATGGCCGGCATGTCGTAATAATCCTTGATGGCATGCAGATAGGTCCAGGGCAGGGCATACTCCCCCTTGACCGGGTCCTTGTAGTAGGGCTGGTGCATGTGCCACAGGAATATGACATCAATCGGCTTTGTCATCTGCGTCTATTGCAGCTCCTTTTTCCATTTTTCAACCTTCTTCAGGTACTCATCCAGCAACCGTCGGGCATTCTTTTCGTCCTTGGCCTCGGCAAAGATATGCACATAGGAGCTGTATTGATCCGGCAGCACCAGGACCCAGTCATCACCGCTATGGACCTTGATGCCGTCAATGAAGCTGGCTTCCTTGTCCAGGGAGTCCTCACTCATCTTGCGCATGATGCCCCCCTTCATCTCAAAGGGACAGGGGGTACTGGTCTGCAGAAAGGTCTGGCCCGGCACATCGGCCAGGACCCTGGAAAACGGCAGGTTCTGCGCTGCCGACAGCTCGATCAACTTGGCAATGGCAAACATCCCGTCAAAGGCGGCCTGGAAGCGGGGGAAGGCAAAGCGGCCGTCAATGGTGCCGGCCAGGAAGACCTCCGAGGAGTTGGCCGCCTCCAGCATGGCCCGGTCATTGCTTTTGGTGCGGGTAACCGCGCACTTCTTCTTGAGCGCCATCTGCTCGATCAGTGACGGCGCCTGGACCGGCACGGCAATGGCGCCGCGCTGGTCCGATTTGAGCTTCAGCGCCGTGACCAGCGCCAGAAGACTGGCTCCCTCAAACAGGGCGCCGCTCTCATCCACCAGGGTGATCGCCTCGGCATTGGGCTCCAGCCAGAAGCCTGCCTGGGCCTTGAGTGAGCCGACAATGGCGGTCATCTGCGCCAGTGCCTCGGCCTTGGGCTTGGGCGTAATGCCGCCTTTGGCCTCGTCCACGTAGGCATTCAGGGCGATCACGTTGCAGCCCAGCTCGTTCAGCAGCGTCGGCAGCACCAGGCAGGCAGGCGAGAAGTTGAAGTCCACCACCACGGTCCAGGCGGCCTTGCGGATCAGCTCGGTGTTGAGCGCCCGCAGAAAGCCTTCGCGGTAGAACTCCACCACCTGCGGAATATCCACCAAGGCGCCCGGCTCGGTATGGTGGGCCCGGCGGAAGTTCTCCTTGAAGAAGATCCGCTCGGCGTTCTTGGCCATATTGCTGGAAAAGTCCAGCCCATCGCCATCAAGAAACACGATCTCCATCGAGGCCGGATCATCCTGGGCCTGGCGGAAGTGGAAGCCCCCCACCTCGCCGAAGCTCTTGAGCTTGTAGCGGATCACCGGCAGCGAGGTCATGGTCATATCCCGCACATTCACCCCGGCCGAGAGCAACCCACCCACGAAACAGCGCTTGAGCATGCGGGAAGAGCGGTGCGCATCCCGCCCGCCCAGCACAAAACTCCCCTTGGGCAGCATGGTGCCGTAGGCGCACCCCAGCTTGGCAACGAACTCGGGGGTCAGCTCCACATTGGAAAGCCCCTTGATGATGGCCCCCTCAAAGAGCGACTTTTTCCACTTCTCGCCCCAGATCAGGTTGGCGGTCACGATGGAGCCGGCCTCGATCACCTTGCGGGGCCAGATCTTGACATCGGCCTTGATATGGGCCTCGTCGCCGATGGAGGTATCGTCGGCCACGATCACGGCCTCATCCAGCACCACCCCCTGACCAACCCGCACATTGGCGCAGACCACACTGTCGGTGATCTTTGCCCCTTTCTTGACGTAGGCGTTGTCCCACAGCACGCAGCGATTCAGCTTGACCCCGGCCTCGATGGTGCAGTTGCGGCCGATGACCGAGTCCTTGATCTGGACCTCACCGCGAATCTGGGAGTTGTCGCCGATCACCACTGTGCCGGACAGCCCCGAGGCATCCTCCAGGGTCACATCGGTGCCGACCCGCAGGTCCTTGCCCACAAAGTCCTGTTTCTCCTCATCAATCTTGAGGTTGACCTTGCCCTTGAAGATGTCGTGGTAGGCCTCGCGGTAGGAATCGGTGTTGCCGATGTCGCGCCAGTAGCCCTTGGAGGTGTAGCCGAACAACGGATCCTGGTTCTTCAACATCAACGGAAACAGGTCCTGGGAGAAATCGAAATTTTCGCCGGACGGGATATGGGTGAAGATAGCCGGTTCAAACACGTAGATGCCGGTATTGATGGTATCGGAGATTACCTCGCCCCAGCCCGGCTTTTCCAGGAACTGGGTGATGCGCTTCTCCTTGTCGGTGATCACCACCCCGAACTGCAGCGGATCCTTGACCGAGGTGAGCGTGATGGTGGCCATGGCCTTGTTGTCGTTATGGAAATCAATCACCTTTTTCAGATTGAAATCGGTCAGCAGGTCGCCGGAGATCACCAGAAAGCGCTCGTCCAGATATTTTTCCGCCGCCTTGACCGCGCCGGCGGTACCCATATCCTCCAGCGGCGTCACATAGGTGATCTTGACCCCAAAATCCGAGCCGTCCCGGAAGAACTTCTTGATTACCTCGGGCTGATGGTAGAGCAGCATCACCAGGTCGGTGATGTCATGTTTTTTGAGCAGCTCCACGATGTGCAGCATAATCGGCCGGTTGAAAAGCGGGATCATCGGTTTGGGCATACTGCTGGTGAGGGGTTGGATGCGGGTGCCGAAACCGCCGGCCATGATCACTGCTTTCATAATATCTCCTTGGTAGGGAACGGTCTTTTTCCGTGCTGTTTTAGTTATGACCAATGCATCGTTGCTTACCCACCGCTCCCAGAGCGAACATACTCGCTTCTGACGTGGTGGTTGAATGTTCAGGTACCCTGCATTTTACAGCCCGGCGGCGCGACGCTGGGCCTTCTTGGCCAGTACCCGTTTGATCTCCTCCTTCAGTTCGGTCAGGTCGCCCGACTTGACCACGTAGCTGTCCGCCATCCAGGCCGAAAAATCGTCTTTGTAGCAGGAGAAGGCCGAGCAGAGGATCACCGGCATATCGTGACGCTCCTTGACGATCTTTTGCAGCAGCTCAATCCCGCTTTCGTTCTTCAGCTTGATATCCAGCACCGCTAGGTCAAAGTTGTCCTGCTCAAGCTTGGCAACCGCCTCCGCGATGGTCCCGGCGGTCTCAACGGCATACCCTTCGTCACGCAGCTCTTCGCTGTACAGCAACCTGATATTGGCCTCATCATCGACGACCAGCAGTTTACTCATGATGACTCCTCCTTGTAGGTGGGAAGTTTGATGGTATAGGTCACCCCCCCCTCCGGCGGCGCCACCACCACCAGGGGGATGTTCTGTTTGTCCAGCATGCTGCGCGAAAGGGCCATGTTCAGGCCCGAACCCATCTCGCGGGCCTCGGTAAAGGGGGTTAAGAGCGCCTCCAGCTCATCCTCGGACAGGGTACGGCTGTGATCCAGCACCTCGATACAGACCCGGTCACCCTCGGCGCGGGTACGGATGTCAATGGTGCCGTTGCTGAGCCCGTCGATGGTGCTGAGCAGGATGTTGCGGATGCAGTAGCTGGTCTGCTTGAAGTCAATATAGACCAGCGGCAGCCGCTCGGCCGGGTGGAAACGGCAGGTGTAATCCTGGGACAGGATCCGCTCCTGCACCTCCCGCAGGCCGGCCTCGACCAGCTGATTGGCATCCCAGAAATCACAGGTGGGGTAGAGGGCATCGGAATAGGTCAGGATCTCTCCCAAGACCTCTTCCATCTGGCGGGCCTCGGTAACGATTGATTCCAGAAAGCAGCGTTTCGGATCGCTTTCGGGCGTGGTTTTAAGGATGGAGCGGGCAAACCCGCCGATCACCATCAAGGGGTTACGGATGGAGTGGGCGATGCTGGAGGTGATCCGCCCCACCAACGCCATCTTTTCCATCCGCACCAGCTGCTCCTGCTGTTCCTGCAACCGCTGGTTGGCCTGCTTGAGTTTACCCACCTCTTCCTGCACCCGCTCGTACAGCGAGGCCCGTTCAATGGCAAAGGCCACCGGAAAGCTGAAGGTCTCGATGGACTGCATATCCTGCTCTGAGATGGTGCGGTGGGTAATGAAGTTGTCGGCAATGATCACCCCGACCCGGCGATTACGGGAGACCAGCGGTAGAACCAGGAAGGAGTCAACCCCCAGGGCCCGGACGAATTCGATATCAACGTCCGGACGCCGAAAGGCGTCGGTGACCAGCAAGGGCTTGCGTTCTTCCAGGGCCCGCACCAGCAGGTGCTGTTCATCCTCCAGCGGCACCACCAGCTGTTCCAGAATATCATGGAACTTGTCCCGCTCCGCATTCAGCTTGTCCTTCTGAAACAGGCGTGACAGGCCCTGCAGGTCGAGGTCGCCGGATTCGATCTCCTGCCAGGTCTGCCCGGCCTCCTCGGCAGAGCGGGGACCAATGGCCAGGTGCCCTTTTAAGACATTTTGCTGTTTATCAACCAACAGCAGAAAGGCCCGGTTCATACCAAACCCCTTGCCGGCGGTGATGGCGGTCAGGGCAACGGAAAGGACCTCGTCCAGGTCGACGGAGCTCTGCAGGACCGAGCCCAACTCGTGCAGGAAACGGATTTCAAGGGTCTTGGTGTCAAGAAAACTGGCCAGGGATTGGATCTGGTACCGGCGTCGGCGGTAATCGGCATGCAGGATGGAAAAAACCGGCGCCAGGGGATGGCCGCTGTCGCGGAAGCGGATCATGTCGCGCTTGAAGTTGTCGCATTCACAGCATTTTTCAAGGAAGCGGCGGCTGCGCGACAAGAGCAGGTCCTCGTCCCCCTCGCCGATATTGGGGCAGTCCCCCATGGCGATACGGTCGCGCTCCCAGCAGCATTCCCAGTCTGTTTCGGTGCTGATATCCATTGAGCAGTCTCCGTTCTCCAGCTTACCACGGGAATGACACGGGTCAAGGGCGCTCGGCAGCTGGGTACGGTTATGCCGCTTTCAATGTACGGCTCACGGCATGAGCCTCGTGCAAAATGGCATTACTTTGGTTTCCAGGTGGTTCCCTGCGGCGTATCAACCAGTTGGATATTGTTTGCCAGCAGATAATCGCGGATCTCGTCGCTGCGAGCAAAGTTCCTGGCCTTGCGCGCCTCGGCCCGCTCAAGGATCAGGGCCTGGATCTGCTCTTCACC
>CAZUSH010000002.1:48990-145361 GCA_964622705.1 uncultured Geobacter sp.
GAGCGGTAGTGGGCCTGCAGGATGAAAAAGCGCAGGGTTTCCGGATCGAACAGCTCCAGCACCTCGCGGATGGTAAAGAAGTTGCCCAGCGACTTGCTCATCTTTTCGCTGTTGATGTTCACAAAGCCGTTGTGCAGCCAGTAGTTGACAAACCGGCCGCCATTGGCCCCTTCCGACTGGGCGATCTCGTTTTCATGGTGCGGAAAGACCAGATCCTTACCGCCGCCGTGGATATCAAAGGAGGGCCCCAGAAACCGCATGCTCATGGCCGAGCATTCGATGTGCCAGCCGGGCCGCCCCTTGCCCCAGGGTGATTCCCACCAGGGTTCACCCGGTTTGGAGCCTTTCCAGAGCGCAAAATCCATCGGGTGACGCTTGCGCTCATCCACCTCGACCCGCGCCCCGGCCTGCATATCCTCCAGGTTGCGCTTGGACAGCTTCAGGTAGTCGCCAAAGGTCTCCACGGCAAAGTAGACATCGCCGGCAGCGGCATAGGCATGGCCGTTGTCGATCAGGCGCTGGATAATGGCGATGATATCGTCGATATGGTCGGTTGCCTTGGGTTCGATGGAGGGACGCAACATCCCCAGCCGGTCCATGTCCTCGTCAAAGGTGGCAATGTAGCGATCCGCGATGGTGCGGTAATCACAGCCTTCCTGGTTGGCCCGGTTGATGATCTTGTCGTCGATGTCGGTATAGTTGCGGACATAGGTCACCTCATACCCGCTAAAACGCAGGTAGCGGTAGATCATGTCAAAGACGATCCCGGCCCGGGCATGGCCGATGTGGCAGAGGTCGTAGACCGTCACGCCGCAGACATACATGCCCACCTTGCCTGGTATGCGGGGAACAAACGGTTCTTTTTCACCGGAAAGGGTATTATACAGACGTAAGGCCATACAAGCTCCTGGAAGGACAAAATCGTGCCTACTTTGTCATGATTTCCCCCTGAAGGCAAGAGGCCAGCACTTGCGGCGTGTCTGTCACAATGCTAGAGTAGCGCCCGGGAGACCCGCATGGAAAAAATGCACTATGAAGATCAGTTACGCTTGTTGGACCATACGGCCCAGGATGAAATCCTTGAGCTGCTGCTCTCCTTTTCCCAGAAGACAAGCCATGATCTTAAGTTTTTCAATTATTACAAAGAGGTGCCAATAACTTCCGCAGCAGAACTGCTCTATGTTTTCGGCGATACCCTGGCCTGCCGCTCCAACCAGACCCAGTCCAAGGCGATCAAGCTCAGCAAATTCACCATTGTCCGCTCAAGTCAGTTCAAGCACGATATCTATGCTACCGCTGCCTACAATGAAGAATCCGATGAGATCACGCTCTCGGAATTCGCCTACGTCGAGGTCCTGCCCGACCGCCGCAACACCCTGCGGGTCAAGATCGGCGGTCTGTTCCTGGTAACGATCGAGGCCGGCACCAACTCCTTTGTGGCCAAGCTGAAGGACCTCTCCCTGGGCGGATGCGCCATCGAGATTCCTGACAAGGCGCTTCTGGGCAGCTTTACCTACTTTCACCTCAACTTTTCTTTTGCGCTCCAAGGCCGCCAGGAACCGCACAAGCTGCGGATCATGGCCCGTCTGCTCCGCTTTGAGAGCGACAGCACCCCGTGCCGCTGTATTTTCCTGTTTGAACATGACCTGCGCAGTGAAGACCTGATCGGTCGCTACATTGCCCAGCGCCAGGCCGAGATTATCCGGGAACTGAAAGACTGACCGGCGAGCGTGCCATGCAAAATCTCACCTTTGAAACCATACTGGCCCAGTTTCCCGATGCTGCCATTGTTGTTGACCGCAGCGGCCTGATCAGACACGCCAACAAACGGGCTGAGCAACTCTTTGGCTACGGCGATGATGAGCTTGCCGGATTGCCCCTGGGGGAACTGGTGCCGACGGAAAAACGTCACCATCATACCCGGGTGATGCAGCAGTTTCTCCAGGCCCCGGCCCGGCGAACCCTGGGCAGTGGCCTGGACCTGTATGGCCAACGCAAGGACGGCAGCCGTTTCCTGGCTGATATTGCCTTGGGGCCGATCGGCAGCGGCAGCGGCCTGGTGATACTGGCAACCATCCGGGACATATCCTCCCAACGCCTGGCTGCCGAAGAGTTGCAGCAGGTCAACCGGGCCCTGCGGCTGCTCTCGGCCAGTAACCGGACCCTCTTGCGCTGCAGCAGCGAAGAGACGCTGCTGGCGGATGTCTGCCGGATCGCGGTGGAGATCGGCGGGTACCGTCTGGCCTGGGTCGGCATGGCCATGTTCGACACCGACAAGTCCGTCAGCCCGGCAGCTTGGTGTGGTGCCGAGGAAGGCTTTTTGAGTAGCGCCCAGATGAGCTGGGCCGACGGTTCCCGCGGCACCAGCGCCATGGCCGCCGCCATCCGCACCGGTACCATCCAGTTGCGACAGGATATCCTGAACGACCCGCAACTGGCCCCCTGGCACGAGGATGCCCGCAGCCGCAACTACCAGTCGGCCATTGCCCTGCCGCTACGGTTGTCAACCGACGTGATCGGCGCCCTGGCCATCTATGCGCCGGAACCCCATGCCTTTCACCAGCACGAGATCGAGCTGTTGAACGAACTGGCCGACGATCTCTCCTTCGGCATTCAGACCCTGCGTATCCGCCATGCTCATGAAGCAGCCCAGGTCCATATGCGACAGCTGGCCTACTACGATCGGCTCACCGGCCTGCCCAACCGCAGCCTGTTCACGGAACAGCTTGACCGCGCCATCGCCGCTGCAACAGCCGAAAACCGCCCCTTTGCACTATTGTTGTTGAATTTGGGCTATTTGCGCGAGATCAACGAAGTGCATGGCCACCTGATGGGGGACCAGATCTTGATCCGCGTTGCCGGGCAACTGCAGCAGCTGTGCAACCATGAACAGTTCGTGGCCCGCTTCAGCGGCAACGATTTTACCATTATCTGCCCCGGCCTTGATCAGTTCGGTGCAGCCCTGTTCGGAGACGTCATCCTGAAGCAGACCACGGCGCCTTTCCATCTGTCAGGGCACCGTTTCAGTATCGGCGGCAACATCGGGGTGGTGATCTTTCCGGGAGATGGCGAGACCTCGCAGGAACTGCTGTCCAAGGCAGACCTGGCAATGGCCAAGGCCCAGGAAGCCAGGGGCGGCGCCTGCTTCTACCGGGCCGACATGGGCCAGCAGCTGAACCGTACCCTGGACCTGGCCCACCGCCTGGAGCGGGCCATGCAGGAAAACCACCTGGCCCTGCACTACCAACCCAAGATCGACCTGATCAACGGTCAGGTAGTGGGGGCCGAAGCGCTCCTGCGCTGGCATGACCCGGAACTGGGTTGGATCGGCCCGGCCGAATTCATCCCGATTGCCGAGGCGCGGGGCATGATGGTGGAATTGGGGAACTGGGTGCTGCGCACCGCCTGCAGACAGGTGCGTGCCTGGCAGGATGCCGGCCATTTCTGCCACGGCAGGATCGCGGTCAATGTCTCGGCCCGCCAGCTTGCTGATCCGGCCTTTCTCAAAAACGTGACCGACATCATTGCCGAGGCCGGTATTCCCACCAGCTGTATTGAGCTGGAGCTGACCGAGAGTGTGCTGATGGAAGATCCGGAACGGGTGGCAGCCATCTTGACCGAGCTGAAGCTGCAAGGTCTTTCCCTGGCTGTTGACGACTTCGGCACCGGCTATTCGTCACTGGTCTACCTGAAACGTTTCCCGCTGGACACGCTCAAGATCGATCAGGCCTTTGTGCGGGACATGCTGGTGGATCAAAACGACCGGGCCATTGTGGCCACCATCATCGCCATGGCACAACAGTTGGGACTGACCCCGGTTGCCGAAGGTGTGGAAACGGAAGGACAACATCAAGCGCTTAAGCAGTTGGGCTGCCGGCTGGCCCAGGGCTTCCATTTCAGTCGCCCGGAACCAGCCGAAGAATTTACCCGCAAGCGGCTACGCCGTACCACCGACGCAACGTAACCGCACATAGATTATCCAGCCGTAATCGTTTCCTTGGCCCGCTGCAGCCGCGCCAGGGTTTCCGCAATCCCCAACACCAGCACGATCTCACCGATACCCGGTGCCTGGGTGCCGCCGGACAGGGCCACCCGCACCGGCTGACCTACCTGGGGCATCTTCCAGCTGTTGTCCGCACAGATCTCCTTGAACAGCGCATCCACTGCCGTTGTATCAGCCGGTTGCACTGCTGCCAGCTTGGCCGCCACCGCTGTAAAGACCGCTGCCAGGTGAGCCTTCTCAAATTTGGACAGGGCCGCCTCGTCATAGGCTTGGGGGGCCTGGTAGTAGAACAGGGCCCGCTCGGCCATCTCCTCCAGGGTCTGGGCCCGCTCCTGCAGGGTGGCCACCACCCCGGCCAGATCAGGTACGCTGGTGTCGGTCACGCCACGGCTGGCCAGATGGGGCTTGAGCAGCTCGGCCAGGCGAGTCGGCTCGGAGGCCTTGATGTAGTGGGCATTCAGCCAGTTAAGTTTGTCCGGGTTGAAGACCGACGGCGCCCGGCCGACATTGTTGATGTCGAACTTCTCCACCATCTCCTGGCGGGAAAAGATCTCGTCATCGCCGTGGCTCCAGCCCAGCCGCACCAGGTAGTTGTTCAGCGCCTCCGGCAGGTAGCCCATCTCGCGGTAAGCGATCACGCTGGTTGCACCGTGGCGCTTGGAGAGGCGGGCCTTGTCGCTGCCCAGGATCATCGGCACATGGGCGAACAGCGGCACCGGGTAGCCCAGCGCCTCGTACAGTTGGATCTGGCGCGGGGTGTTGTTGACATGGTCGTCACCGCGGATCACGTGTGAAATCTTCATCAGGGCATCGTCGATCACCACGCAGAAGTTGTAGGTGGGGGTGCCGTCGGTACGGCTGATGATCAGGTCATCCAGCTCGGCATTGGGGAAGGCGATGCGGCCCTTGATCAGGTCGTCAAAGGCGGTCTCCCCCTCTTCCGGGGCCTTGAAGCGGATCACGTGCGGCTGATCCAGCGGCTGGTCCTGGCGGTGACGGCAGGTGCCGTCATACTTGGGCTTGCGCCCCTCGGCCATGGCTGCCTCACGCTTGGCCTCCAGCTCCTCCTGGGTACACCAGCAGCGGTAGGCCTTGCCCTCATCCAGCAGCTTCTGGACATGCTGCTTGTAGAGCGGAAAGTTGTCGGTCTGGTAGAACGGCCCCTCGTCCCAGTCCAGCCCCAGCCACTCCATCCCCTGCAGGATGGCATCCACCGACTCCTTGGTGGAGCGTTCGGTGTCGGTGTCCTCAATCCGCAGGATAAAGGTGCCGCCGAAGTGGCGGGCATAAAGCCAGTTGAACAGGGCAGTGCGGGCGCCACCCACATGCAGGTAGCCGGTGGGGGAGGGGGCAAAGCGGACGCGCAGGTCGGACATGATCGGTTACTCTCTTTCTATCGACATGAAGGGATTCATTGGTCGTTTTTACTGCTGTCTGTAATCTTTTTCTGGAGGTAATTCTGCTTGCTGACCACGCTACGGCCCAGCTCTTTTTCGGTATCAATACGGGCCTTACCTGCCACTCTGCCGCCACGCTTGGCCACGTTTTTATTCTTTTCAAAGGTATCAGGCTTTTCTGACTGCGATATCTCGGTGGTCACTTTTTCGCCCAGCATGGTGAAGATCAACTCAAGGTCGGTCATATGGTCACGCAGGTTATCATTCTTGCGGGTCAGGCCTTTCAGCTCTTTATGCTCTGACGGCGTCACGCCAAAGGTAGCCCTGGCTATCTCAGCAGTCAGAATACTAAAATCACGCTCTGAGCTGATGCCCCGCTCCTGCCACTCGTCAGTCAGATTCTGACGGATGGCGATGCCACGCAACCGCTTGTCGATCCAATCCTTAGGGTAGCCTTTCTGCTCGTACAGCTCCTTCATCCGCTGCTGGGCCAGCTCCGGATTCTCAATTTCCTGTATCCGCTCGTAGCCCACCTGGGCCAGCCAGCGTTTGAATGGCTCTGCCTTGGGGGAGGGGATGGACTGGACAAGCCGTAGAAGCTGCTCGGTATCGGCAACATCTGTAAGGCGCTGTTTGCCGTCGGCAGCTGTCATTTTCAAACCGTGACAATTTGTCACGGTTTCATTGCCTTCTTTTTTCAGCCGTTCTTTCAGCTTGCGCCAGTACGCGCCAGGATCAATACTTCCGGTTAAAACTGCAATAACATCAACAACAGCAAAGTACCATTTTTGATGTTGTGCATCCCATTCAGCACGGATCTGCTGATGCTCAAACAGCTTGATTGCGTTAGTCATGGTTTTGCTCCTTTTGCGGAAGCACTCTCGACCAGGGCAATCTCTTCGTCTGCCAGGCTGTAAAGGGCATAGACCAACTGATCAATCTCGCCCTCAAGCCGGGGGGCCTCCGGACCGTCGGGGGCGGCGAGGATCTGCTGTACCCGCTCGATGATGGGAGCTTGCTGAGCTTGGGTGGCGGGAGGAGCGGGGAGTTGTTCTGCCCCAAAAGGCTGTTGAACGGAAATTATATTAACCATTTTCAAACTCTTGAAAAAAAGACTCATCAACTTCATATATTTTTAGCGGCTTAAGGCCAAGCTCTTTATTTTCAAACAAATCAATAAGCCCGTCAGCATCTATAAGCTCAATTGGAGGAGCCCCATCTCTAATAGCCTCTTTTTTTGCATCCTTTGTAAAGCTTGAAGTTGATAGAATTATGCCTTTATCAGCTCTGCCTTGCATTGCGCCTCTAAAGTCTCTAACTGTTGAGGGTCCGATTGGATTGTTGTCTTTATATCGTTTACACTGGAAAAGTACTTTAAATGTAATGAGTGGATTAATTTCTAAGATTCCTTCGCCATCAATTCCACCATCTCCTGTTTTTCCTGTAACCACAACACGTTTAAAACCAGACTCTCTAAGTAGCCTCTGGCAGATTTTTTCAAAACCTGATGGAGGAAGAGAACGTAAAATTGAAATGATTTGTTCTCGGTGAGATGTTCTGAATTCAGCTTCACTAATTATTTCATCAGGGCTGATTTCTAAAGACTGTTCCTTTTCGTCTAAAGTTTGGGCGCTTGCTTTCTGTTTTTTCTGTATTTCTTTAAACAGCATAAGGGCTTCAATATGGTTAGAGATATTAAGTTTCTGTCCTTTCTCAGTAAGCGCCCAGACACCTCTAGTTGAATTGTCTATTGCACCAAAATGGACCAAATACATTCTTGCCCAAGCAACTTGATTTTTGACTCTTGACCCACCGTTTTTATTCAATACTGACAGCTCGGCGTCTGTGATATTCATACGTTCAACAACACTATCCACTACTTCACCAGCATTGCCTGACCCGCCTAACTCTCTGAGGACGTCCAAGATTGGCTGGAAAAATCGTATAAACTCCGGTCCGTTGATTTTCTTGTCTTTTTTCATTTCATCACCTCTTTGCAGCAAAAGACATCATGCATAAGGGTCAATTGGGCCAAGTAAACCGGCAAGATTCGTCCTGAAAAGATCAATCTGATCCCGCTTGAGGCTCTGCTTGAGGTAAGCCTTATTGAGAGATTTTTGAGGGGTTATAATGGTGAGCTTCATTGAACGCCTTCTGTGAAAAAAGGCCGCCCACTGCTGAGCGGCCTTATCAAGCCCTACAGGTCGACGTACTTACGCCAACCCTTGTGCAGATAAGATACTTTCATACTTTTGGCGATCCATGGGGCAATCAACAAGGTCAAGAAACTGAGGCTTTGTCAAATGACACTGTTTTGCCATTTTGCCCAGCAGGTCATCGCCGATGCTTTTCATTTTGGGAGTGTGGCTGGTCTTGGTCTTAGCCGTGGTTTTTTTCCCGGTGGTAGAGCGATAGACAAAATAGCTGTGATCCCCCTCTGAACGCTCAAACCCCTTGCTTTCCAGCGAGGATTCAATTCGACGGATATCACGCTGCACGCGGCACCTCGCGTAGGGCGGCAAGAAGATTCTGTTTCAACCGGATTGCCGCGTCGGTCAGCTCTGCGTCAGGCGCCTGTGCATAATCATCCCAAAGAAAGGCAATTTGCTCTTTTAGTTCAACATCCAGTTGATCGCGCGTATAGGCGTAAACGTCGATACCCAAATCTTGTTCTTCAAGGCAGTACAGTTGCTGTGTCTCATCAAGTTCCGGTGTCAACTGAAGCGGTTTTAAAAACTCAAATATTCTGCCGCCGTATTCAATGGATTGGAGGTAGAAGGGGGTAAGGTCAACTTCTTCGATGTTTCCGACATTGATAATTTTTTTAGGCAGGTCATTTTCATCCATAATGACCTCCCCGGTAACCTGAATCAGTTCTCGGGGACGCTCAAGCAGCATTTCCTCCAACGCTTCGCTGTAGGTACACTCCAATTCCCGGTTGTTTGCCGGGTAGACGAGCTTGATTTTCCGGTCATCAAACTGAATCTCTGACAACCGACCGGTTACCGTAAGCAGCTGACGTTCAGGGTCGGCGGTGGAGGATAGGTAGGTTCTGCTGCGCTCGTGCAAGGTTTCTAAGGCAACTTTTAAATGACCACTCGGCTGAGAGATTCCGGCTTTGATACCGCTACCTTGGGCAGGCGACATGGAGCGGATCGCTTCAATAAACCGATCACGCCGACTATGGTCAGGAATAGCGACTGTTAAACGAGAAGCATCACCTGTAGCAATAGATTCACAACAGGCTGAAAATAAACCGCCGACAGCCTCAACATCATCCAGTGCAAACAGCTCGACAGACGGATCACCAATTTCTACAGGGACAATATAACTGCCGGGCTTCGGCAAGGAACACAGCAGAGGGTATTTTGCCTCAACAGTCTTACTGACTCGTTCTCTCTGGCGGACCGATACGTTTTCATGCTGCATGGCAAGCAGATGTACCGCACGCTGCATGGCACTCAAAACCTGGCTCAAGGTCGCGACCGGCAGCATTTGGCCATCGGCAAAGCGTCCTTCAAAGCGTATTTCAAAGCGTCGTTTATCGTTCATGAGGGCTTCAGTGCTGTTTTTTGTAAATTTTGATCGATTTAGCACAATGTTAGCGGGGTGTAAACAAAAAGCCCGGTTGCATCAACAACCTTTCGAGTAGTGGCTTCCCTGCCACGTTCCCCGTTGTTTCAGTTCGTTCAGCACAGCATACCACATCTGGTTGTTCTTCAAACCCCATTGCGGCGCCACCCGGATCTCCAGCGGTGACGAGCCGTACAGACGTTGGACGCTGATGCGGGGCGCCAGCCGCTCCAGAAAGTCGGCGGCGGTGGTCACGTACTGTTCCAGGCTGATCGGTGTAAATTCACCCCGGCGATACATGGCGGCCAGTTCGGTCCCTTCCACGGCGTGCAGTTGGTGCAGCTTGACGCTGGTGATGCCTGCTAGCCCATTCAGCAGGCTGGCAGCCTGCAGGAACTCCTGCGGCTGTTCTCCGGAAAAACCGTAGATCAGGTGGGCGCAGATATCGAAACCACGACCGGTGGCCCGCTGCACCGCACGGAGAAAATCGTCCAGTGAGTGACCGCGGTTGATCCGTTCCAGGATGGCGTCATCGGCCGACTGCAGACCCAGTTCCAGGCAGACGTAGCGCTCTTTGGCAATCCTCGTCAGCAGTTCCAGCGCCTCATCAGTCAGGCAGTCGGGGCGGGTGCCGACCGAGATACCCAGCACATCCGGCAGCCCCAGGGCACGGGTGTAGAGCTGCTCCAACTGCTCCACCGCGGCATAGGTGTTGGTGTACTTCTGAAAATAGACGATAAACTTCTCGGAGCCCAGCCGCTGGCGGTGATAGGCCATGCCGGTTGTCAACTGTTCCTCCAGGCCGATCTCGGACAGGGTGCCGCGGGGGGAGAAGGAGACGTTGTTGCAATAGATGCAGCCGCCGGTGCCCTTGCTGCCGTCGCGGTTGGGGCAGGTGAAGCCGGCATCTACGTTGACCTTGCTGACCCGGCAACCGAAACGCTGCCGCAGGTAGTGGCCATAGGAGTTGATCCGCAGTTCGGGATGAATATGTCCAGGTAGGGTTGACTGCATAAAACCTTTAAGCGTAAGCCACAGTGTTCACAGAGAACACAGAGGAAAAAGCGCTAGAGTAAACCTAAATGTGAGGAGTAAACCCCAAAATCTTTAATCCTTAAACCCCTTGTTTTAGGGTGTACGTCTTTTGGTTCCGCTTTTCCCTGAGCCTCTGTGTCTCTGTGGCAAAATCATTCGATGTACTGCAAACCCCGCCGGAACGCCTCGGCCGCTGCAGCCGGGTCCGGTGCGGCCAGGATATCGGAGATCAAGGCCACCCGGTAACAGCCGCTGGCAATGACTTGGTCCAGGTTGCCCTGCTTGATGCCGCCCAGGCCAAAGACCAGATCGCCAGTTGGCAAGTTGCACACCCTCGCCAGCTCGGCGAGACCAACCGGCTCGCCATAGGCTGCTTTTGACGGGGTATGAAAGACCGGGCCAAAGGTCACAAAATCAGCCCCTTTGGCCAGGGCAGCTGCCGCTTCCCCCACGCTGTGGCTGGAGTAGCCGATCAGCAGCTCAGGCGCAATCCTGCGGGCCGCGGTGACCGGCAGGGAGTTGATCCCCAGGTGGACACCGTCGGCCTCCACTGCCAGGGCAACATCGAGCCGCTCATTGATCAGCAAGCGGGCATCATAGCGGGAGGTCAAGGCCCGCAACTCCCAGGCCAGCTCATACAGGTCAGCTACGGGCAGGTCTTTTTCCCGCAGCTGCACCGCCCGCACCCCGCCGGACAGCGCCGCCTCGACCACCTCCAGCAGCGGCCGACCGGCAGTCTGGTGCCGGTCGGTGATCAGGTAGAGCGAAAAATCAATCACGAGCCGATAAGATCGGTCAACGGCGATGATGCGGTGGCATACAGCTTTTTGGGTATCCGCCCGGCCTCGTAGGCCAGTCGTCCGGCCTCTACCCCCAGTTTCATGGCACGGGCCATGGCCACCGGGTCCTTGGCGCCGGCAATGGCGGTGTTCATCAGGATGCCGTCACAGCCCATCTCCATGGCAATGGCCGCATCGGACGCGGTGCCCACCCCGGCATCAACGATCACCGGCACCTTGACCGACTCCATGATGATCTTCAGGTTGTACGGGTTACGGATACCCAGGCCACTGCCGATCGGGGCGGCCAACGGCATGACGGCTGCACAGCCCAGGTCTTCCAGCTTCTTGCAGAGGATCACGTCGTCGCTGCAGTAGGGCAGCACGGTAAAGCCCTCCGCCACCAGCACCTTGGCGGCTTTCAGCAGTTCTTCGTTATCCGGGAAGAGGGTCTTCTCGTCCCCCAGCACCTCCAGCTTGACCATGTCGGACAGGCCGGCCTCGCGGGCCAGACGGCAGGTACGGATGGCATCCTCAGCGGTATAGCAGGCCGCCGTGTTGGGCAGCAGGGTGTATTTCTTAGGGTCGATGTAATCCAGCATGCAGCCCTTGCCCATCTCGGCCAGGTTGACCCGCCGTACCGCCACGGTGATGATCTCGGCCCCGGAGGCCTCCAATGCCTCAACCATCTGCTCGTTTGAAGCGTATTTGCCGGTTCCCACCATCAGACGCGATGAAAATGTCCTGCCGCCAATTGTCAGTTTGCTCTCAGCCATGCTCGTTATCCTCCTCCCACAAAGTGTACGATCTCGATCTTGTCGCCATCCTGCAAGGTCCGCCCGGCATAGCCGGCCTTGGGTACGATCTCAAGGTTCACCTCGACCGCCACGCGGGTCAGGGGAATCTTCAAGTCTTCCAGCAACGCGGACACGGTCAGCCCCTGCATCACCTGCCGGTTTTCGCCATTTACCGTAATCTCCATGCCATGCCTCCTTGCAATAAAAAACGCCGCCCGGGAAGGGCGGCGTTTGTCGATATAGGTTGGGTATATCGGCCGCTTCCCTCCGCCGGAATTACCCGGATCAGGTTCCAAGGGTCGCGGCCGCAGCCGCTCTCAGTCGAAACTCCCCTAGCGGTACTTCTATGTCCTGGCAGAAAAGAACTGCAATAAACCTAGTGGATTGCTCAAGCATTGTCAACGGTATTCTCACAGATAGGCAGGTGCATATCAGCCAGAATATGCTATTGTTACAACAATCTCACCCAGGGAGGTGGCGTGTGTCCGACAAACGTTCCAATAACCGCAAACGTAAACGGATTGCCCTGAACTTCGGCACCGACGGTGCCACTGGCAGAAAGGCCTTTACCGAGGATATCTCGCCGTTCGGCCTGTTCATCAAAACTGCCAACGTCAGCAACCCTAACACGGTTCTGCGGGTCGAGCTGCTGCATGACGACGATCCGATCAGTTTCGATGCCCGGGTGATGTGGGCCAAGCGGGTCCCCCAGAACCTGTTTCATCTGGTTAAAAAGAGCGGCATGGGGGTACGAATCATTCGCTTCCATGCCGGACGTGAACGTTATCAGGACCTGTGCGAAATCCTCTGACCCACTCCGGGAGTGAGAACCTATGTGCAAAAAAATATTTATCGGCGCCACCGGCCAGCACTGCGGCAAGACCACCATTTCCCTCTCGCTCATGACCCTGGCACAACGCAGGTATCAGCGGGTCGGCTTCATGAAACCGATCGGCCCCAAGTGCATCCAGTACCGCGGCCTGACCATGGACAAGGACGCAGCCATGTTCGCCAGTGTCTTCGGCATGGATGCCTACGCCCACCTGATGTCCCCCATGACCTTGACACCCGGCACCACCCGCCAGTTTCTGGACGGCCGGATCGACCCCCAGATCCCCCGCCAGCAGATTCTGAACGCCTGCAAGGAGCTTGAGCAGCATCACGACTTCCTGATTATTGAAGGTGCCGGCCATTGTGGCGTCGGCTCGGTGGTCGGGGCAAACAACGCCCAGGTGGCAGCCATGCTGGAGGCCCCGGTGCTGATGATCACCGGCGGCGGGATCGGCAACGTGATCGATTCGGTTGAGCTGAATCTGGCCCTGTACCAACGCGAACAGGCCAAGGTGCGGGTGATCATGGCCAACAAGCTGGTGGCGGAGAAACGGGAGCGCTCCATGGCCTATCTAGCCAAGGCCTTTCAGCAGGATCAGGTCCTGGTGACCAGCGCCTTTGATTATTCACCAACCCTGGCCGATCCGACCTTGCAGCACGTTGCCGAGCTGCTTGAGCTGCCGTTGCACGGCGACCCGACCGACCGTAGCCGGATCTGCCACACCATCCAGCTGGGGGCGGCCTCCTCGCAACGAGTCATCGACAGCCTGGAAGAATCAACCCTGCTGATTGTGACCAGTTCCCGCGACGAGCTGATCGTGACCGCCTCCTCCCTGCACCATATTCCCGAGTTTCGCCAACGGTTGGCCGGCCTGATCATTGCCGGCCATGCTCCGATGTCCGACATCACCCAGCGGATCCTGGAGGACAGCAGGATTCCCTATATCAGGATTGAGGACACCACCTCGGCGGTATACTACCGCCTACGAGAGCACGTCTCCAAGATCGGTCCCGATGATACGGAAAAAATTGAACTTATTCGTAGCATTGCCGAAAAGTATATTAATTTTGAGGCAATAGACGCCATGCTCACCTGAGTCTTTTCGCTATGCAGCAGCATCAGGCCCGAAAAGACTTGACCAAAGCCATTTGTTTGATATTGTTAGCAAAACATTTATTGAGGCCTCCATGATTCTGGTCACTCGCCTTGACCGTCAGTCCATGTTCCTGAACCCTGATCAGATCGTCAGTGTGGAAGAAACTCCGGATACGGTCATCACCTTGTTTAACGGAAACCATATTCTGGTACGCGAAGCGTCTCATGTTATCTTGAACAGGATCATTGCCTTCCGGGCAATGATCCTGCGCCGAGCCGGAGCCGTACCGAGCCGGCATGCCTATCTTAGGCGCCAGCGCAGACGTCACTTCCATCGCGCGGCCAGTGAACATCTTATGGATCAGGGCCACCCCTCAGCGCAGCAGCCATTTCACCGTCAGGATATCTGATTTATGGATTTAGCAACGATAATAGGTCTCGCACTAGGTTTTGGCGCTGTGTTCGGTGGCGCTGTGCTGGAAGGGGTGCATGTCGGCGCCCTGATCTCCCCCACCTCAGCCCTGATCGTGCTGGGTGGGACCTTCGGAGCGACCTTTGTATCTTTTCCGCTGGCAGCCTGTATTAACGGCTTCAAAGACGTCAAGACCGCATTCCTGCCGCCCAAGGTAGATCCGGAGGCGGTGGTCAAGGATATCATCGGCTACGCCACCAAGGCCCGCCGTAACGGCCTGATCTCGCTTGAACAGGAGGCGCAGAACGCCAGCGACCCGTTTATCAAGAAGGGGATCTCACTGGTGGTGGACGGTATCGACCCCCAGAAACTTCGTGAGACTCTTGAGGCAGAAATCATGGCCTATGAGGACCACAAGAAACATTCCGTTGAGTTCTTCGAGGCAGCCGGCGGCTACTCCCCCACCATCGGTATCATCGGCGCCGTGCTCGGCCTGATCCACGTTATGAGTAACCTGTCCGACACCTCCAAGCTGGGGGCCGGTATTGCGGCCGCCTTCGTGGCCACCATCTACGGTCTGATGACCGCCAATATCATCTGCCTGCCGATCGGCTCAAAAATCAAGATCCGGATGAAGGAAGAGGTACTGCGGCGGGTCATGATTGTGGAAGGCTTGATTGCCATCCAAAACGGCGAAAACCCTCACTTTATTGAGCAGAAGCTTAAGGCCTTTGCCGGTGCAGAGCACTAGGAGCTAAGCACGTGGCGCTGAAAAAAGAACCCGAAAAGCACGCCAACCACGAACGCTGGCTGGTCTCCTATGCTGACTTCATCACCCTGCTGTTTGCCGTTTTCGTGACGCTGTATGCCATGTCGCAGTCGGACAAGAAAAAGGTCGAGGAGGTGGCCGCCTCCCTGCGCGAGTCGTTCGGGTATTCGGCACAGGCTGCTGCCGGTCAACGAGGGGTGCTGCAATCCCAGGATATCAAGCCGATTCCCGCCATCAAGCCGGAAATGGCCATTATCCCCATGATCAACAAGATGCCGCCAGCCGGTCCGCGTCAGGGGGGCATGGAGAAAGGCAGGGCCAAGGGCAAGGCCGAGGAAAAGGAGTTCAAGGAGATCCAATCAGCCATTGAAGCCTACCTGATCAAGCATGGCGCCCAGAATAAGGTCAGCATCGGCATCACCCGACGCGGCCTGGTGGTCAGCCTTAAAGAGGCAGGCTTTTTTGATTCCGGTTCCGCCGTGATCAAGCCGTCCGGTTACCAGTTGCTCAACACCATCATCGAGGCCATGACCCAGTATTCAAACCCCCTGCGGGTTGAAGGGCATACCGACAACATGCCGATCAGCACCCCGCTGTTCCCTTCCAACTGGGAGCTGTCCGTTGCCCGGGCCTCCAACGTACTGCGCTACATTCAGAAGAATTATGATGTCGATCCGACCAAGCTGTCCGCCACCGGCTACGGTGAATACCGCCCAGTTGCCGATAACACCACGTCGGAAGGCCGCTCCAAAAACCGACGGGTTGATATGGTGCTGCTTTCCGGCGAGGCAGAAACCCGCGAACCGTAGTTCCGCTTCCCCTGCACGGCGATCTCCACGCTGATCTAAGCTCGCTGTCTTACACGGTCACCGGCGCACACCTGCCCTGGTAGCCGCTGCCGATCTCCGCGAGCACCACGTCCTGCCACCTTGCCGGATGCAAAAAGACATATCCTGTCACACTGCCGTGCTATGCTGACAGCAGTTATACAGGGAGGCCAACAATGGAACCAATACTGTTTATAGGTGGGATGATTGTGATTATTGGCGTGGCCTGGACCGTGCAGGACCTGGTGCGTGATGCCGGTATCATGACATTACCGGGCACGAACAAGGCGAAGCAGGCGCTGGTTCAGACCTGTTCCGGCTTCAGGTCACGGGACATCAGCTCCAGTACCGCCTGCCGGGCCGGCTTGTCGCAGTAGAGGATCTCATAGACCTTCTGGGTGATCGGCATCTCCACGCCCAGACGCCCTGCCAGGGCATGCACCGATTCAGCTGATTTGACCCCTTCGGCCACCATCCGCATCTCGGCCATGATTTCCCCAAGGCTTTGTCCCTGCCCTAATTTGACGCCAACCGTGCGGTTGCGTGACAGATCGCCGGTACAGGTCAGCACGAGATCGCCCATGCCGGCCAGCCCGGCAAAGGTTGCGTCCTGCGCACCCATGGCACGCCCCAAGCGCCTAATCTCGGCCAAACCTCGCGTAATCAAGGCTGCCCGGGTGTTATGCCCGAAACCGAGGCCGTCACTAATACCGGCGGCAATGGCAATGACGTTTTTCACCGCACCACCCAGTTCCGTGCCGATGGCATCATCACTGGTGTAGACCCTGAAGGACTGGTTACTGAAGGCTGCCTGCACCTGACGCGCCGCAGCGGCATTGGCGGAACCTGCCACAATCAGCGAAGGTAACCCCAGGGCCACCTCCTTGGCAAAGGTGGGACCGGAAAGGGCCACGTAGCGTTCGAGCGCCACCGGCCCCAACACCTGGCTGCAGATCTGGGAGACCGTGCAGAGACTGCCCAGCTCAATCCCCTTTGAGGCATTCACCAGCACCGCCTCGGGGCTGATCGTCGCGGCAATCTGCTGCAGCACACCGCGCAGCACCTGGGTTGGCGTCACCAGCAGCAGCAGTTCGGCATCGGTGCTGGCCTCGGTCAGGTCGTTGGTATAGCGCAGTGCCTGATGGAGCTGAATCTGCGGCAGATACAGGGTATTGATGCCGGTTGATGCCATGCTGTTCACCAGCTCCGGCTCGTAGGCCCACAAACAGGTCTCATGGCCATTGGCCGCTGCTACCGTCGCCAGGGCCGTTCCCCAACTGCCCGCTCCAATGACACCAATTTTCATTCCCATTCCTCGTCATCGTTGTAGGTACGGTTCATACGGGGGTCGAACCCTTCTGCCAAGGCCTGCCGGGCAAGCTCAACGCTCTCGACCGTCAGACGGTGGATGAACGGATGGCGACTCAACGGCAGACCCGCGCCGGCCAAGCTCAGGCCCAGCGCTAGAACCCGCTGGACCAGCCGCTGTTGGCAACCGGTACGGAGCATAAAGTCGGCCACAAGCAAAAGGCGCCGCAAGAGCGCCGGTTTAGCCGGCTCAACCAAATCCGTGCAGAGCCGCTCGACCACCACCTGCCGGGCATCGTCTGAACAGCTTGACAGCGGTTGCCCTTCCAGGGCCTCGGCGCATTCGTAAACCAGCGGTTCATTCAGCAGCCAGCCCTCGAAAAAGGGTTCGTCCAACAATTCTTCGCATCCGGCCAAAAGCGAACTCATCCGGCTTGGCAATCCGTCCAGCAGTTCCACCGGGAAGTCGGGCAGGTAGTCCGCCGGCCGCAGGTCGGTTGCACCAAACAGGAAACGGCTGGCATACAGGTCGGGCGGCAGGTAATAGCTGCGTTCAATGCTTTGCTGCAGGGCACTTTTCAGCAGATTGACACCATAGCCGTACGGCACGGCGAACATGCCTTCTTCGGCGTTGACTTCATCCAGGTAATCGTCATGTTCGCGGCGGTTCTGAAAACGTGAGGCCACGGCATGTCTGACGCCGTCCTGCTCCCCCAGTTGCATCAACAGGCCCGCAAGACTGCCATCCTGCAGCTCCCAGGAAAACCAGACCGCCCGCACGCCGTAATAGTCAAGCGAGGCTGCCTGAACCATCACCAGGCTGACCGGTTCCGCCAGCTGCGCCGGCAACGGCTGCGCTTCACGGATACCAAGGAAGCCAAGTCGCCGGATACTACGACTGATCTGGTCCTCAAGCCCGGCAACCGGTAGGTGCGTCAGTGCCTGCAAGGCGGTCAGGGCACAGCCATGCCGCAAGGTGCCCAGCGCCTCAACGGCCTGGCCGGCAACCTCGGCATACTCGAAAAACGCCAGCATCCGCAGCGCAGCAGCGGCTTCGGCGCCATGATCACTGCGGTTGCCCAGCCTTCTGATCAACTGGGACCGCAGCATTTCGTCGGCATCAAGAAAGCGGTCCATCAGCCGCACCAGGCCCCAAACCTCTTCCTGCAGGCACTGGTCCAAAAAGCTGGCCAGGGTTGCTCCGCGCATCTCTTCACGGGCAAAGGGCGGGGTGCTGACATCCACGCCGTAGTCGTGCAGGATTTCCAAGAGCGGCAACCTGCCGTCATCCGGCAGATCCCGCCGTGCAATGGTCAGCTGCACCAGCTGATCCAGCCAGGCGGTGGCATCGAAAAAGTCCAGCATGCACGTGTAGCGGTAAAGCCGCTCCCGGTCCTGCTCCTTCCAGAGCCGCCGGACCAGCGGCTGCAGGGCACGCCGCCCGGCTTTCTGCAGGCGCCGTCCGATCCGCTCAAGCTGGTCGCGGGTCAGCTGATCGCGGGTCAGAAAATCCAGCAGCCTGACAATTCTCCTCCGCTCGCGATAGCTGGTATCAAGGGTACGCAGTCGGTTCACATCGTGCCTGCGATCTAGGCCTCGTCCCCTTCCGTATCAATCTCATCCTCATCGTCGCGCTCGGCCAGCTTGGCCACGGCCACGATCTTCTCCTGTTCTTCGGTCACCATCACCCGAACCCCCTGGGTGTTGCGGCCGATCACCGAGAAGCCGCTGACCGGCACCCGCAGGATCTTGCCCTGATCGGTAATTACCATCAGCTGATTCTCGTCGTTGACCTGCATGACGCCCACCACCAGGCCGTTGCGCTGGGTGGTCTTGATGGTGATCAGCCCCTTGCCGCCACGGGACTGGCCACGGTACTCATCCAGATCAGTACGCTTGCCGAAGCCGTTCTCGGTCAGCGTAAAGATGGTTGATCCGCTGGCAGTCGGGTCAATCACCTCCATGCTGATCACCTCGTCCCGGGCCTCAAGGTTCATCCCCCGCACCCCGCGGGTCACCCGGCCCATCGGACGGGCATCCTCTTCGCTGAAGCGGATCGCCTTACCCTGGCGGGAGGCCAGGAAGACATCCTTCTGGCCATCGGTCAACGCCACCGCAATCAGCTTGTCACCTTCATCCAGGTTGACCGCATTGATGCCGGTGGTACGGATGTTGATATACTCAACCAGGGGGGTCTTCTTGACCACCCCGCCCTTGGTTGCCATCAGCAGGAACAGATCCTCGCGGTTCAGATCCTTGACCGGCAGGATGGCGGTGATCTTCTCCCCTTCCTGTACGTTGACCAGGTTGACCACCGCCTTGCCCTTGGTGGTGCGGCTGCCCTCGGGGATCTCATAGACCTTGATCCGGTAGACCCGGCCCATGTCGGAGAAGAACAGCAGATAATCCTTGGTGGAGGCGATGAACAGCTGCTCCACAAAGTCCTCATCGCGGGTCTTCATGCCGGTCTTGCCCTTGCCCCCCCGGCGCTGGGCCCGGTACAGCTCCACCGCGCTGCGCTTGATGTAGCCGCCATGGGAAACGGTCACCACCATCTCGGCATCCTCGATGGTGTCCTCCAGCGAGATGTCGGCGGTCTGGTTGACGATCTCGGTGCGGCGGGCATCGCCGAACTTGTCCTTGATCTCGGTCAGCTCACCCACAATGATCTTCATGATCTCAACGTCGGAGGCCAGGATCTCCTTCAGACGGGCGATTAACCGCAGGATATCCTCATATTCCTGCAGAATCTTGTCACGCTCCAGGCCGGTCAGGCGTTGCAGCCGCATCTCCAGGATCGCCTGAGCCTGCAGCTCGGACAACTGCACGCTGCTATTCTCGTAACCTGCCGGACGCGGCAGGTTCAGCTTGGCCAGCCACTCTGGATCAGCAAAGGCGCCGGCCATCAGCCCCTGTTTGGCCTCGGGCGGGGTCTTGGAGGCACGGATCAGCTCGATCACCGCGTCCAGCCAGTCCAGTGCAATCTTGAGGCCTTCCAGGATATGGGCGCGGGCCTCGGCCTTTTTCAGCTCAAACAGGGTACGCTTGGTGACCACCTCGCGACGGTGCTCCACGAAACACTGCATCATCTCCGTCAGCGACAACAGCTTGGGCCGGTTGTGCACAATGGCCAGCATATTGATGCCGAAGGAGGTCTGCATCTGGGTATGCTTGTAAAGCTGATTCAGCAGCACCTCGGCGTTCTCGTCCTTTTTCAGGTCGATCACGATCCGCATGCCGTCCCGGTCCGATTCATCCCGCAGGTCGGCAATCCCCTCGATCTTCTTCTCCTTGACCAACTCGGCAATACTGGTGATCAGGCGGGCCTTGTTAACCTGGTAGGGGATTTCGGTCACTACGATCGACTGGCGGTCCTGCTTCTTGCTGGTCTCCACATGGGCCTTGGCCCGCACCTGGATGATGCCGCGGCCGGTGGCATAGGCGTCAATGATCCCCTGACGGCCGTAGATAGTGCCGCCGGTGGGGAAGTCAGGCCCAGGAACCAGCTCCAGTAGCTCTTCATAGGAAAGGGCCGGATTCTGGATCAGGGCGATGATCGCATCCACCACCTCACTCAGGTTATGGGGCGGGATGTTGGTGGCCATGCCGACTGCAATACCGGCCGAGCCGTTGACCAGCAGGTTGGGAAACTTGGCCGGCAGCACTGCCGGTTCGGAGAGGGATTCGTCGTAGTTGGGGGTAAAGGGGACCGTTTCCTTTTCCAGATCGGCCAGCAGCTCGTGGGTCAGCTGCTTCATCCTGATCTCGGTGTACCGCATGGCAGCCGGGCTGTCGCCGTCCACTGAACCGAAGTTACCCTGGCCATCCACCAGCAGGTAGCGCAGCGAAAAATCCTGGGCCATCCGAACGATGGTGTCGTACACCGCGGTGTCACCGTGGGGGTGGTACTTACCGATCACGTCACCGACCACGCGGGCCGATTTCTTGTACGGCTTGTTGTAGTCATTGCCCATGTCGTGCATGGCGTAGAGACACCGCCGATGCACCGGCTTGAGGCCATCCCGCACATCAGGCAGGGCCCGGCCCACAATGACCGACATGGCATAGTCCATATAGGACCGCTTCATTTCATCTTCAATATTGACCGCAATCTTCTGGGTTACTGGTTCCTGCATCTAGGGTATCCCCTCGTTTTAACGTTATGAAATGGGCTTTTTCTCGTTTCAGCGGCGCCAACGCGCTATCGGCACCGCCACAGCGTCTCATCTGCCGCATTCCCGGGCTGTTCTCAGAGGCTAAATAGCTCTGAAACATAGCATAGTTTGTCTGCCAAGAGAACCCTCTTATTCGTGGCCGGTCGCTTCCGGCCGTACGCGCCACACCGTGTCAAACCAATGTTTTATATATTATCGGATCACACGACCACATGTCGCTTTTCCCTTGCAGGAGTGCGTTAAAATACAGTTAAATACCATAAAATTTTGCCAGGTTATTTGTCCCGGCTTGCCGAAGATGCCAGCGAGCACACAAGCCCGCCGCTGCACCGCCTCGCCACGGGCCTTCCCTGAAACCGGACCGCTGGAGCCCTTCGTGACTGAGCATGCTCACCGTTATACCGTTTTGGTGGTTGATGACACACCGGACAACATCCATATCGTCATGGCCACCCTGCACGAGTACACCCTGCTGGTTGCCACAAACGGGCCCAAAGCGCTCGAACTGGCCCGCTCCGCTCCGCCGCCCGATCTGATCCTGCTGGATATCATGATGCCTGAAATGGATGGGTATCAGGTGTGCAACATCCTCAAGTCGCAGGAGGAAACCAAAAACATACCGGTGATCTTCGTCACCGGCATGAACGATGACAAGGATGAGCGCAAAGGGTTCGAGCTGGGGGCCGTTGATTTCGTCCGCAAGCCGTTCAGGCCTGCCCTGCTCAGGGCGCGCATCCGCAACCAGATTGAGCTGAAGCAGTACCGCGACCACCTCAAGGATGAAGTGGAAGCACGTACCGCAGAGCTGAAACAGGCCAAAGAGGCGGCTGAATCGGCCAATCGAGCCAAAAGCGCCTTTCTGGCCACCATGAGCCATGAACTGAAAACACCGCTCAATACCGTGATCGGTTTTACCGACTTGGTACACCGCCAGGAATGTGGCCCCCTCAACCCGACCCAGCAGGAATACCTCGGGTATGTGCTTGAATGCGGACACCATCTGCTGGCACTGATCAGCGACCTGCTCAGCCTGTCAAAGATAGAGGCGGGTAAGCTGCAGCTTGAGCTTGCCAAATGCGAGGTGCGCCGCATCATCAATGACAGCCTGCTGTTTGTGAAGGAGCTTGCCAGGCGGCGCGCCATTACCGTCACCGCCGCGGTCGACGCCGGCGTGCCCGAGCTGTGCCGACTCGATGATCGCAAAGTAAAGCAGATTTTGATCAATCTGCTGTCGAACGCCGTCAAGTTTACGCCGGACAACGGTAGCGTGCGTCTGCAGGCCCGCCTGACCGACCGGCAGGAGCTGCACCGCACGCAGCCTGACCGCGCTTTCAAAGAGGGGGTCTACCTGCACTTTTCGATCAGCGACTCCGGTATCGGCATAAAAGCTGAAGACTTGCAGCGCATCTTCGAGCCGTTCGTCCAGGCAGATGACACAACGACCCGCAAATACGAGGGGACCGGGCTGGGATTGTCGTTGTCAAAAAACCTGGCCGAACTGCATGGCGGCACCATCTGGGCCGAGTCGCCCCTGGAGCAGGGTAGCACCTTCAACATTGTTTTGCCCTGCGAGACACCCCCTTAGCCGGGACAGCCACCACACCTGTCACGACGCTGCCGTCACCCCGGCGCTCGATCCAGCAACCGGAGGAACCCCCATGTCAGCCACCAGCAAACAGCGCATCCTGATAGTTGACGACACCCCGGACAATGTCCATGTGCTGCTGCACTGCCTGGCAAACGAGTTTGCCGTCACGGTTGCCACCACCGGAGAGCAGGCGCTCCAGATGGCAGGCTCAGAGCCCGACCTGGACATGATCCTGCTCGATATCATGATGCCCGGTCTGGATGGTTATGAGGTCTGCCGGCGTCTGAAAAACAGCCCTGACACCCGCCATATCCCGGTCATCTTCGTGACTGCCATGGCGGATGCAAAGGATGAGCGGCGCGGGCTCGAACTGGGCGCCGTTGACTATATCTACAAACCCTTTAACCAGACCCTGGTAAAGGCCAGGGTCCAGAACCACCTGGAGCTGAAAAGATACCGCGATTATCTTGAGGATCTGGTGCGACAGCGTACTGAGGCGCTTGACCAGGCCAATCACCAGCTGCACGCCGAGCTCGAAGAACGCAAGCTCTATGAAAAACGCCTCTATCAGCAAGCCAACTTCGATCAGCTGACCGGTCTGCCCAACCGAAACTATTGTCAGTGGTATTTCGAGCAGCGTTGCGCACAGTGCGGCAGTGCGTACAGCTCCTGCAGAGACAGCATCATCCTGCTGGATATCGACAACCTCAAGTTTGTCAACGACACCTTTGGGCATGAATTCGGCGACCTGCTGCTCAAGGCGATTGCCACCCGCCTGTGCTCTGTCTGCGGCGAAACCAATCTGGTCTCTCGTTTTGTCGGCGACAAGTTTCTGGTGCTGCCCAAGGGACGCTCCACCCCGGACGTGGTCACAGAAACAGCCAGACTGATTCATGCAGCCATGAATGAGCCGTTTGAGGTGCGTCATATCGAGCTGTACGCCAAGGCCAGTCTGGGGGTCGCCACCTGCACCGACCATACCAAGCGCTTTGCCACCCTCCTCAAGAACGTTGAAACCGCCATGTACCACGCCAAAAAGAGCGGAAAAAACTGCGTTGTTTCCTATTCACCCGAGCTGAATCGGGCAGTGCAGCAGCGTCTGCACCTGGAAACCAAGCTGCATCGTGCCCTTGAACGGAATGAATTTTCACTGCATTACCAACCTCAGGTCGATGCCACCAACGGTTCGATTATCGGGGTTGAGGCGCTTTTGCGCTGGACGCCGGAAGGTGCGGCACCCATTCCGCCCGGACAGTTCATACCGCTTTTGGAGGAGCTCGGCTTGGTGGTGGAGGTAGGGGCCTGGGTGTTGCGCGAGGCATGCCGACAGTGCGCCCTATGGCACCGGCAGGGTTTGGGGCGCCTGCGGATGTCGGTCAACATCTCGGTGCTGCAGTTCATGCGCAGTGACATCGATCAGGTCGTACGCTCGATTCTGGACCAGACCGGACTCGATCCCCGGCTGTTATGCCTCGAACTGACTGAAAGCATGTTGATGCAGGAAAGCGACAAGGCCATGGCACAACTGCTCGCCCTGAACACGACCGGTGTTCTGCTTTCGCTTGACGACTTCGGCACCGGGTTTTCCTCACTTGAGTACCTGGGCAGGCTGCCGCTACACGAACTAAAGATCGACCGTACCTTTGTGAACCGGATGCTGATCACGCCCAATGACGCCGTGGTTGTCAACACCATCATTGCCATGGCGGCAAGCCTTGGTCTCAAGCTGGTTGCCGAAGGGGTTGAGACCGCGGAACAACTGCACCATCTGACACAACGGGGCTGTGACATCATACAGGGTTTCTACTTCAGCCGGCCGCTCCCCAGCGAGGCGCTGGAGACGTTGCTCAAACACGGGGAACCAGTAAGGCAATCGGCGTCTTCCCCTCATCCTTAGTGCGATACACGGGCCGCCAGCGCGCTTCTCAATGAGGTCACCCCATGGAAAGCAGCAAGCAAAAACCGTTTCCTGCAAACCGGGAACTAAATGAACATGCGGCATTGCTGATCGTAGGACCCTATGCTGTTTTCGGCATCCTCTGGGTCTTCTTCTCCGACAAGCTCGTGGGGCTACTGATCAATGATCCGCGCCTGATCACGACCATCTCCGTTCTCAAAGGCTGGCTCTTTATCGCCATCACGGCACTGATGCTGTTTGTACTGGTACGCCGGATCCTGTTGGAACTGCAAGCAGCGCAGCTAAAACTCAAAGTCATCCTGCAAAGCATCCCCGATCTGGTCTGGCTGAAGGATCCCAACGGCGTCTATCTCACCTGCAACACCCACTTCGAGCAGCTCTACGGCGCAACGGAATCGGACATTGTTGGAAAGACCGATTATGACTTTGTTGACAAGGATCTGGCCGATTTTTTCCGGGCCCATGACCAGCAGGCCCTGACTGCCCAGCGCCCCTGCATTAACCAGGAATGGCTCACCTTTGCGTCTGACGGGCATCGTGAACTGGTTGAAACCATCAAGACCCCCATGCTTGATCAAAAAGGCCGTTTGGTGGGTGTGCTGGGAATTGCCCACAACATAACCGCCCTGCAGCAGGCAAGCGACGAGCTTATGAGCAGCGAGCAGCGCTACCGCCAGCTGTTTGAGCGGAACCCGGCCCCCATACTGATTTATGAGCGGGAAACGTTCAAGCTACTGGCAGTCAACGAATCCTTCCAGCGCCTCTACGGTTACACCGCAGAGGAAGCAGCCACCCTGCTACTTACCGACCTCTATCCTGCTGATGAAAAGGAAAAACTTGCCGTGGCAGCGAGCACGTTGGATAGCCACGCTCATGTCGGCGAACGGCACCATTGCCGCAAGGATAGATCTGTTATGACCATCGTGGTGACCTCCCACGACCTGGTTTATCAGGGGCGCCAGGCCAGGATCGCCGTTATCACCGATATTTCTGAGCGAAAGCGCGTGGAAGAAGAGTTGAACCTTTACCGGCAACACCTGGAGGAGCTGGTCAAGCAACGCACGAACGAGCTTGAGGCGGCCCGTGATGCGGCCCAGGCTGCAGACCGCGCCAAGGGCGAATTCCTGGCCAACATGAGTCATGAAATCCGTACCCCCATGAACGCCGTGATCGGCATGACCCACCTGGCCCTGCAGAGCGAGCTCACGCCAAAGCAGCGCGACTATCTCTGCAAGGCCAAGTTTGCCGCTGACTCCCTGCTGGGCATCATTAACGATATCCTGGATTTTTCAAAGATCGAGGCAGGCAAGATGGAGATGGAGCAGACCGATTTCCTGCTTGAGGATGTCCTGGCCAAAATCTCCACCATTATCGGGGTCAAAGCCACTGAAAAAGGTCTGAAATTCCGCCTGCAGCTGAGCGACGATCTCCCGGCCTCATTGGTTGGCGACCCGTTACGGCTTAGCCAGATTTTGATCAACCTTTGCAACAACGCGGTCAAGTTTACCGATGCGGGTGAGATCGTCGTCGCCATAGCCTGTCGGCCGTCACCGCAAGATAGTAGCGTCACCCTGTGGTTCTCGGTCAAAGACAGCGGTATCGGTATCCCTGCTGAACAGCTCGGGCGCCTGTTCAGCCCCTTTGCCCAGGCAGATCCTTCCAGTACCAGGCGATTTGGCGGTACCGGTCTGGGGCTTGCCATCAGCAAACAGTTGGTTGAACTCATGGGTGGCACCCTTACGGTAGTGTCCGAACCTGGCCGCGGCAGCACCTTCAGTTTCAACGCCACCTTCGGCATCGGGCGACCCGACGAGGCGCTTGCGCTTGCAAACGCATCTGATCTGCGCGGCAAACGTGTACTGGTTGTTGATGATAATGAGATCGGTCGTAAGCTGCTGACCCTGCAGCTGAAGAACCTCGGTTTCGAGGTGACTGCGGTCAGTTCCGGTGACGAGGCCTTGCATGCCCTGAAGGAGGCTATTCCGCCCTACCAGCTGGTGGTGCTGGACTGGATGATGCCGGATATGGACGGCTTTGAGGTACATCGCCGCATCAGACAGTTACCTGGCTTGGTGCTGCAGCCCAAGATCATCCTGGCCACTGCGTACGGTGATGAGGACATCAACCAGCGTGTGCTGTCTGAAGGTGTTGACGGCTATCTTGCCAAACCGATCGATGTATCTGCGCTGTTTGACACGATCATGTCCGTCTTTGGCTCAGCAGCGCCAAAACCTGCCCTTCCTGACAAGCCGACCGGTGATCGGCTCGTCGGGGTCCGGCTTCTGCTGGTCGAGGATAACGATTTTAACCAGCAGGTGGCTGGCGAGCTGCTGACGGCTGTCGGCGCCGTGGTCACCATTGCGGACAACGGCCTCAAGGCAGTGGAACTGGCTACGCTCGGGACGTTTGATGCCGTGCTGATGGATATTCAGATGCCGGTCATGGATGGTCTGCAGGCAACGGAACAGCTGCGCCGGAACGGGGTTGTGCTTCCCATCATTGCCATGACCGCCCACGCCATGCCGCGTGATCGTCAACGCTGTCTGGATGCCGGCATGGATGATTTTCTGACCAAGCCGATTCATCCCGAGGAATTGTACTGTGCCCTTGCGCGCTGGGTCAGGCCGCAGCAGCACGACACGTCACAGCCGTCTGTCAGCCCTGCAGCTTGGGCGGACAGCCCGGTCGGCATACCGGATACGCTCCCCGGCATTTTGCGTGAGCACGGCCTGCAACATCTCAATCACAATACGCCATTTTATCGCGAGATGCTGGTACGGTTTCTGCGCACCAAGAGCCAAACCGCACAAGAGCTCACCGCCCTGCTTGCTCAGGGCAACTATGAAGACGCCATCCGTATTGCCCATTCCATGAAATCAATTGCCGGCACTATCGGCGCCATGGAACTGATGGCCGCAGCCCAGGAGCTGGAACTGGCGCTTTCAGTAACGCCGGAGAACGCAGACCACCAGTATGCGCGTTTTGACACTTGCCTGCAAACCGTGCTTGCAGGTCTGAAAACCGCTTTTCAGGATGAGCCGGTTGCGCACCAGGAGGCCCCCCGGACGCTCACCCCAGACGATGTCGCCTGCGCCCTGGATCTGCTGGACCAGCTTTCCCTGGTACTGACCAAGGATATTCAAGCCGCCTTTGATCTTGCACACCAGCTGTCCAGCCACTTCGGTACGACTGTGCTGCAACCCGGGCTGACCGCTCTACAGGAGGCCCTTGATCGCTTTGATTATTCCCTGACACGCTCTGTGCTGACACAGCTGTATCAGCAGCTTCGCCCTGCCTGACCAGCTGCTGCGACATACTGGTACGGCGCAGCAGGAGCCGGAAACAGAAACGCCCGGAAAAACCGGGCGTTATTGCTGCATGTAGCACGGGACTGTTTCAGATATCCAGGTTGACGACATTCAGGGCATTTTGTTCGATAAATTCGCGCCGCGGTTCAACCTGGTCGCCCATCAACACCGTAAAGATCTCATCCGCCTCGACAATATCCTCGATCTTGACCTGCAACAAGGTCCGGTTATCAGGGTTCATGGTGGTTTCCCAGAGCTGTTCCGGGTTCATCTCACCCAGACCTTTGTAGCGCTGGATTGCCAAGCCTTTTTTGGCATACTCCAGGAAGAAGGCGAGCAGGTCTTCATGGCGCCCGGTTTCCAAAAGCCCCTTGCCGTTTTCTTCCAGGCGGGCCAGACCGCCGGCCATCAGCTCTACCACTTTGTGTTGTGATTCCATCAAAAGCTCGTATTCGTGGCTTGAAAGCACCAGCAGGGTCTGGTGGTCGATCACGGAGCGCATGTTGCCGATCCTGAAGGTGATCCGCTCTTCCTCCACCTGGTAGTCGCAATCTGCCAGCAGCCCCTGCATGACCGCCAGGTAGCTCTCCATGCCGGCCAATTCCTCGACGCCGGGCCGCACATCGGCCCGGATCAACAGGTCCAGCAGATCCTCGGGTACCCCTTTTTTCACCACTTTTTCAAACAGGGCGCGCCATTCCAGCAACTGCCGCACCACCGGTATGATCTGTTTACCGATATAGGAGCGATCCCCTTTTTCAAGACTCAAGACCAGTTCTTCAGCCCCTTCTTCCAAAAGGAAGGTCTGGAGCGCCGCTTCGTTACGCAGATACAGCTCCTTCTTGCCCCGCTTGACCTTGTAGAGCGGGGGCTGGGCAATGTAAAGGTGGCCGCGTTCGATCAGTTCCCGCATGTTGCGGTAGAAGAAGGTCAAAAGCAGAGTCAGGATGTGGGAACCATCCACGTCGGCGTCGGTCATGACAATGATGCGGCCATAGCGCAGCTTGGCAAGGTCAAAATCTTCCTTGCCGATGCCGGTGCCCATGGCGGTGATCAAGGTACGGATCTCCTGCGAGGAAAGCATCTTGTCAAAACGGGCCTTCTCAACATTGAGGATCTTGCCCTTGAGCGGCAGGATCGCCTGGAAGCGCCGATCGCGACCTTGTTTGGCCGAGCCGCCGGCCGAATCACCCTCGACCAGGTACAACTCACATTGAGCAGGATCTTTTTCCTGACAATCGGCCAGCTTGCCGGGCAGGCCGCCCAGGTCGAGCGCCCCTTTGCGCCGAGTCAGGTCACGGGCCTTGCGGGCCGCCTCACGGGCCCGGGCAGCTTCAATGGATTTCTCAAGGATGCGTTTGGCCACCTGGGGATTTTCCTCCAGGTAAATAGCCAGTTTTTCATTCAACAATGATTCCACATACCCCTTGACCTCGGAGTTACCCAACTTGGTCTTGGTCTGTCCCTCGAACTGCGGCTGGGGAATCTTGACTGAGATAACGCAGGTCAGACCTTCGCGCAGGTCATCGCCTTGGATGGCTACCTTGGCGTTTTTCAGGAGGTTATTGGCGGCAGCATACGCGTTCATGGTGCGGGTCAGGGCCCCCTTGAAGCCTGCCAGATGGGTACCGCCTTCATGAGTATTGATGTTATTGGCAAAGGTGAAGATCTTTTCGTCATAGGTGTCATTGTACTGCATGGAGACCTCTATCTCCACGCCCCCTTTTTCCCCTTTGACATAGATCGGCTTTTGATGCAGCGGGGTCTTGGCCCGGTTCAGATACTCCACAAAGGAATTGATACCGCCCTCGTAGTAGAATTCGTGGGATTTACCCTCGGCCCGCTCATCGCTGATCTTGATCCTGACCCCGGCATTTAGGAAGGCCAGTTCCCGTAAACGCTGGGAAAGCACATCAAAGGAATACTCGGTAGTCTCAAAGATCTCTTCGTCCGGCATGAAGGTGATCTTGGTACCCCGTCTTCTGGTGGTGCCGGTAATCTCAAGCGGCGCCTGTGGTTCCCCGCGGCGGTAGGATTGCCGCCAGGTAGAGCCGTCCCGTCTGATCTCCAGTTCCAGCCACTTGGAAAGGGCGTTTACCACCGAGACACCAACGCCGTGCAGACCACCGGATACCTTGTAGGAGTTGTTATCAAACTTGCCGCCTGCGTGCAGCACGGTCAGTACCACCTCTGCTGCTGAGCGGCCTTCAGTGGGGTGCATGTCGGTCGGGATACCGCGGCCATTATCCACCACCGTGACTGAACCGTCGGTGTTGATGGTGACCGTAACCTCGTTACAGTGACCAGCCAGGGCTTCGTCAATGGAGTTGTCAACAATTTCATACACCAGGTGGTGCAGACCCTGGCTTGCCGTGGAGCCAATGTACATGGCCGGCCGTTTCCTGACCGCGGAAAGCCCTTCAAGAACCTTGATACTGTCAGCGCCGTACTCTGCCGTCGCTCCGTTTTGTTCAATCTCGCTCATGGTTTTCCGTTTCCTTCATACGTCAGTCTGCCCTCTTCAATGCAGCAGCGTTTGCTGTCATCCTCAAGTACGGCCGCAAAAGGGGCTACATCAGTGGTTGTTATGATTACCTGCGCTTCCTGCTCACGCACATACTGCAGCAGGTTGCTGATCCGTTTTCGATCAAGCTCTGAGGCAATGTCATCCAGAAGCAGTATCGGCATCTCACTGAAGGTCTGCCGCAGGTGCTCCATCTCTGCCAGTTTAAGCGCCAGCACAAAGCTGCGCTGCTGTCCTTGCGATCCAAACCCCTTGAGCAGACGGCCCTGGATGTAAAAGACCAGGTCATCACGGTGCGGACCTCGACCGGTTGTCTTATACCTGAGATCCTGATCGGTCTGCTGTTGCAACAGGGTGATAAAGGCTGCCGGGTCACGAGCTGCTTCAGCGCCGCAATCCGGACGGTACTGCAGTGATACCTGCTCCTGTTCACCGGCAAGTATGCCGTACTTATTCTGCAACAGGCTATTCAGGGTCAGCACATAGCGTTGGCGGTGTTCCATCAACCGTACACCCGCTGTTGCCAGCTGTTCTGTCCACAGATCCAGATCATCTAACTGCCCGCTTTTGAGCAGGGCATTGCGCTGTTTCAGTGTGCGGTAGTAGTTGTGGTACTCCTTCAAGAATCCTTGTTCGCTCATATACAGCGAGCGGTCAAGGTAGCGGCGCCTGATGTCAGGCCCCAATTTAACCATCGCCGTATCATCGGGTGAAAAGACAACCGCTGCCAGTCTTCCGTACAGATCACTTGCCCGATGCGCGGTTTTACCGTCGACACTAACCCGGCGGACGCCATTCGTTTCCAGTTGGTGGGTGATGCTGCTGGTCAGGCCTGCCGTTTCCACCGTCCCCTGCACCAGGGCGGATGTTGCTTCATGCTGTACCAGGTCGGTAACTTTAGCTGCCCTGAAGGTGCGTGCTGTACCTAACAGGTAGACAGCTTCCAACAGATTTGTTTTACCCTGGCCGTTGTTGCCGTACAGTATGGTGAGATAACGTCCGGGTTCCAGCTGACCAGTTGCAATATTCCGATACTGCTTGAGTCTGATCGCTTTGACAAACACGTTGTCTTTTAGAGACGCATCGGCATGATTACCGCAAGTAAGTCATCATCCGAATCCGGTGTGACGATGGATGGCGACAACTCATTTTTGAACTTCATCAGCACCTTTTCGCTTTCACAGATCATCAGCACATCGAGCAGATAGCGGGCATTAAACCGTACTGAAAAGGATGCGCCAGCATATTCAACGTCAAGTTCTTCCATTGCATCGCCAAGTTCCGGGTTGCTTGATGATATCTTCACGCCATTACCGTCTATTTCCAGCATAATTCCTTTGAACTTTTCACTTGAGAGAATGGCCATCCTTCGTACCGCGTGTATCAGGTTCTCGCGTGGCGCTTTGACTATCTGGTCATTTGCCGATGGAATTACCCGTGTATAATCAGGAAACTCACCATCTACCAGCCGCATCACCAGGGTGGTGTCCCCTTTTTTAACAACCGCACTGCTGTCCACAAAACCAAACTGCAGTAAACCATCACCTTCATCGGTGATTTTTTTGATTTCGTAGATACCTTTTTTGGGCAGAATAACTCCTTTCAGTAGCTCTGGATTTGCCTTACCACTGAACTGTCCTGCTGCAATTGACAAACGGTGACCATCAGTTGCCACCATCTTCAGCACCTGTCCCTGCTCTGTTTGTTCTACCCTGGTGAAAATACCGTTCAGGTTATATTTTGTTTCATCATTACAAATGGCATAGGAGGTGCGTTCAATCATCTTTCTGAGCAGAGCTGCCTCTAGTTCGAGCAATTGCTCGCCATGCACCGTGGCAACAGCAGGAAATTCATCCGACGGTAGTCCCACAATGTTGAAGCGCACCTTGCCGCAGGTAATTTCTACCCAGTCGTTTTCCTTTGTGGAAAAACTGATCTCTTGATTGGGCAGTTCCTTGACGATCTCGTAGAGTTTTTTGGCGCCAACCGTAATTTTTCCGTCCTGTTCAACCTTGGCTGCATAACTGCCCCTCAGACCAACCTCCAGATCTGTTGCTACAACCTCTATGGCATCACCGCGCGCTTCTATCAAAATATTTGACAGAATAGGCATTGACGTACGTTTCTCTACGATCCCCTGAACTTTTTGCAGCGCCTTGAGGAAGGTGTCCTTTTCAATTTTGAAATTCATTGTTGGCTCCTTGCATGTCAGGTATTCATTCTTTTATATATTTTTATAAAACTTTATTATTGTTATTAGTCGTGTTGAAATCGTTGATAATATGTAACATCTTTATATTATTTATTATTTACCTTCCCGTGTCTGTGGAAAACAGGGGAAGGAATCTCTGTCTTTTCAACAGACGATTTTTATCCACAGGTATCAACAGGGTGATCCACCCGTCCTGGGGAAAAAAATCAACGTTGCACTATCTGCTTGATTTCATCGACCGTTTTTGCAAACGAAGCATCTTCGAGCAGTAATTTATCAATCTTTTTTACTGCGTGTATCACGGTTGAATGATCCTTGCCGCCAAATTTTGCGCCGATATCCGGATATGAGGCAGTGGTCAAATCGCGACAAAGCCAGACAGCAATCTGACGTGCCTGCACAAAGGCCTTCAAGCGTTTTTCAGATTTGAGATCAGCTATTTTAAGATTGAAGTAATCAGCCACGGTTTTCTGGATCAACTCAACCGTGATCTCTTTACGTTTGTCCACAAGGATATCCTTGAGGTTGTTCTTGGCCATTGCCAGTGTAATCGGGATATGCTGCAGGCTGCTGTAGGCTCCCAGTCTGATCAACATGCCTTCAAGTTCCCTGATATTGCGGGTATCACTTCCTGCCAGAAAGTAGGCAACATCATCTGGCAGGTTGATTTTGTTCACTTCAGCCTTTTTTTTGAGAATTGCTATTTTCGTTTCCATATCAGGAGGTTGAATATCAGCTATCAAACCCCATTCAAAGCGTGAACGAAGCCGATCCTCAAGGTTGGGGATTTCTCTGGGAAACTTATCCGAGGTGATAACAATTTGCTTGCGTGCCTCGTAGAGCGCATTGAAGGTATGGAAGAACTCAACCTGTGTGCGTTCTTTGCCATTGATAAACTGGATGTCATCAATAAGTAGTACATCGATTGAACGGTACCGTTCTCTGAAATCGTCCATCTTGTTGAGTTTTATACTGTTAACCATTTCATGCATGAATTTTTCTGTTGAACAATAACATACTCGAACAGCAGGATCTTTGGCCATAATATAGTGGCCCACGGCATTGAGCAGGTGGCTTTTACCCAGGCCCACACCGCCGTAGATAAAAAGCGGGTTGTAGGTAATGGCTGGATTGCTGGCAACAGCCATGGCTGCTGCGTGGGCAAATTGGTTGCCGGCACCACTTACAAACTGGTCAAAGGTATAACGCGGATTAAGCGGTGCCTGTTCTCTGAGTTGACTTGTTTCTTTGCGTTCATGAACCGGTTTTGGTTCTTCTGGTTCTTCGATTTCAATTGTGGTCTGTTCCAGCTCCAGATCCCGTATAAGAAAACACGGCTGCAGGTTTTTTTCAGAGGTAACTGAAAGTGCGCTGTTAATCAGGTCAACGTAGTTGTCCTCAAGCCATTCCTTAAAAAATTGGTTAGGTACGCTCAGGTAGAGTGACTCACCATCGGCATGGCTAAACTGGATCGGTTCAATCCAGTTGGTGAAATTTTGGGGTGATATGACTTTCTGCAGATTTGTGACCGTTTGGTTCCAGATTGTCTGCATGGGAGTATGTTTGGACGAAGGCATGTCTGGTTCCAATCTGATTGGCGGGTACTGAAAAATCTTTTTATATGAGGGTTGTTATTGTTAAAGTTTTTGGTGATTTGAATTGAATATTTAAGTTATTCACAGAGATATCAACACCTGTTGATATCTTCTTAGATGTAAATAATCTTAATGATACTTCAAACTTATACGTATCTAGATCTGTTTTGCAAGGTTGGAACTGTAGCAGAGCTCCCTCTTTTTTTCAATGTCAAAACCACCCCCGTCAGCAAACAAAAAACTTGACAATATTTTGTTTGCTTCTGTATAACACTCGTTCCAGTTTTATGGGTAGCCTCACCTAGAGGTTGCGCAATGCGCGAAAATTCAACGTTGGAGCCGTATCGTGAAAAGAACATTTCAACCCAGCAATACCTCACGTAAGCGCACGCACGGTTTTTTGGTGCGTATGGCATCAAAAAACGGGCGCTTGGTAATCAAGCGTCGCCGCGCTAAAGGTCGTAAGCGCCTTTCCGTGCAGATTGCCAGCAAATAGTTTATACGCGGGCCGTTACGAGCTGCCGTACTGGTGCTGATCCGCGCTAACTTTCCAAAACAGCATCGTTTATTGCGGCGACAAGATTTTGTTGCTTTGTCGTCAAGTACAACGGTCTTTTCCGGTCGCTTGATTTTGGTGGTCTGGCAATCCAATACTTTGGGATATCCGCGTCTTGGTGTTACTGCAAGCAAGCGCGCCGGTAATGCCGTTGTCAGAAACAGAATCAAGCGTCTGGTTAGAGAGTTCTTTCGTCAACAACGAATGTTACTGCCTGCCGTAGATCTCAACGTCATTGTCCGACGGCAGGCTGCTGATGCTCACTCAGCGGTTCTTTTTGCTGAACTATTGCGTGCCTTCCGGCAGATCGGTTCAACAACATGCTGTCACGCCTGCTCATAACAGGTATACGTGCATATCAATATTTCATCTCTCCCTTTTTGCCCGGCTCCTGTCGTTTTTATCCTACCTGTTCCTCGTATTCTTTAGAATCAATCCGTCGTTATGGTGCTTGTAAAGGGAGTTTACTGGCGTTCCGCCGCTTGATGCGTTGTCATCCTTGGCATCCGGGCGGGTATGACCCTGTTCGTTAACCTTACTGGAGTGTTCACATGGAAAAGCGGGCTTTGCTTGCAGTTGTTTTGTCGATCGGTGTTTTTTATCTTTTTTCCCTTCTGTATGGTCCTCAGCAGAAGCACGCGCTTCAGCCTTCTGCAGGGACGGCAGTAAAAACCGAAAATGTCGGGGCTGCACCAGCGGTAAGCCTCCAGCCTGCTTCGCCATCTCCTGCTCTGCCCACTTCACCAACAACTACGGCACGTGATGTCACGGTTGACACCCCCCGTTATACTGCGGTCTTTACAACATCAGGTGCTGGTCTGCGTTCTGTGACGCTGAAACAGTACAAAGAAACCAACAATTCAAACTCTGCAAAGGTGCGTTTACTGACGCATGTTGATCCCTCCCAGGCATCCTTCGCTACCAAAGGTGTTGGTTTTGCTCTCTCTTCACAGGCCGTTTATGGAGCTTCTGCTTCCCAATTGCAAGTTGCGGATGGCGAGAAGAAGCAGTTGGTTTTTACCTATGTTGACGCTCAGGGCTTTGTTGTTCGTAAGACCTATGGTTTTGAGGGGAATGGGTACGGTATTACGTTGGACACCCAGCTCGTCAATAACTCCTCCTCTCCCATTTCCGGTGCTTTCCAGCAGGTCCTTACTACGTCATTCGATGCGCCGGAAAAATCGGGACGTTACGAAACCTATGGATCAACGCTGTATGCGGACGCCGCATTACACACCGATGCGCCCAAAGGTGTTGCCGACGCTTCAAAAAAGTATGACAAAGACGTTGTTTGGGCCGGTATCAATGATAAGTACTTTTTAAGTGCCGTGCTTGCCGTAAACAAGAGCATTGCTGCTGTTGAGTTGAAAAAGAATGCGGCAGGTTTTCTTGAGTCTGATGTGACATCTCCCGCTTTTTCGGTTGCTCCTGGTCAGGCAGTGACGGTTGCCCACAAACTTTTTGTCGGTCCTAAAGAAATCGATGTGCTGAAGGCGCAAGGCAGCCAGCTGGTTCAGTCACTGAATCTCGGCTGGTTTTCTGCGATAGCAAAGCCGATGTTGTACTCCCTCAAGTTTTTCTATGGTTTTGTCGGAAACTACGGCATTGCGATCATTATTATAACGGTGATCTTGAAAATCGTCTTTTTCCCCTTGACGCATAAGAGCTATAAATCAATGAAGGAAATGAGTAAGCTTCAGCCAAAAATGGCGGCCTTGCGTGAAAAATTTAAAAACGACAAGGACGCCATGAACAGGGCGATCATGGAGTTGTATCGTGATCACAAGGTTAATCCACTGGGTGGTTGCCTGCCGATGCTGGTACAGATTCCAGTTTTCTTTGCTCTGTACAAGGCCCTGATGTTTTCAATCGAACTGCGCCATGCTCCTTTTATGCTTTGGATCACCGATTTGTCTGATAAGGACCCTTATTATGTGACCCCGATCATTATGGGCATCACGATGTTTGTTCAGCAAAAGATGACACCCTCCAACATGGATGAGATGCAGCAAAAGATCATGATGGGTCTGCCAGTCATCTTTACTTTTATGTTCCTTAATTTCCCCTCCGGACTGGTATTGTACTGGCTGGTGAACAACGTACTTACCATTGGTCAACAGATGTATATTAACAAACTGGTTAAGGATTGATTCGAGTGTCATATGTACGTCCGTGATACCATTGCTGCCATAGCGACACCGCTTGGTTCCGGCGGTATAGCCATTGTGCGGGTCAGCGGTCCTGACGCAGAATCAATCGGCCAGGTTGTTTTTGCAGCTGTAGGTGGGTGGAAAGGCGGTGGCTTTGAAAGCCACCGCCTTTTCTATGGTAATTTACACGACCCGGTCGATACGTCTTTGATTGACGAAGGAATGGCCGTCTTGATGCGTGCGCCACGCTCCTACACGCGTGAAGATGTGCTGGAGTTGCACTGTCATGGGGGGTATTTGATTGCGCGCCGTGTTCTTGCTGCTTGTATCGCTGCCGGTGCCAGACTGGCAGAACCAGGTGAATTTACTAAACGAGCCTTTTTGAATGGACGTATAGACCTGACGCAGGCTGAAGCAGTTATGGATTTGATCGCAAGCCGTACTGAACGGTCACTCAGTCTGGCCCAATCGCACAGAGAGGGGCGTCTCTCCCGCGCCCTGGCGCGGCTTAAAGCACCGCTGGTTGATGCTTTGGCCCTTGTTGAAGCCCATATCGATTTTCCTGAGGATGAAGTTGATCCTGCGGTTTTTGCCGTGGTGCAACAGCATGTTGCGGCTTCGATTTCCGGCGTAAAGCAGCTTTTGGAGAGCTTCAATACCGGCAGGGTTTTGCGAGATGGCGTGGCTGTCTTGCTGCTGGGGCGCCCCAATGCCGGCAAGTCCAGCCTATTGAACGCCCTATCAGGTTTCGAGCGTGCGATTGTTTCAGATATGCCCGGCACAACCCGTGACCTGATAGAGGAAACTATTTCCATTCATGGCTTGCCGGTTAGTGTTATAGATGCTGCCGGCATCCGCAGTCATCATACCGACAGTGTAGAACAGGAAGGCGTTCGGCGTGCGCTTGATAAGGTTGCTGAAGCCGATCTTGTCCTGTTGTTGGTTGACGGAACCTGCGCTTTAGACTCTGATTTTACTGCTCTGGCTGATTCGCTTGCTTCAAAGCCTTACCTGGTAGTCATTACCAAGGCTGACTTGCCTCAAAAGGTTGATCCCGCTGCTTTGTCTGCTCCGCTGGGCGTGTGTTGTGTTTCAACTCGCAGCAACTCTGGACTTGAGCAGCTGTCACGAATCATTTTTGATTATTTTGTCGAGTCTACCCAGATATCTTCTAGTGATGGCTCCACGATCTCGAACGTTCGTCATCGTGATATTTTGCTGCGTGTTCAACAGTCGTTGTTTGATTTTCTTGAACACACCGAGCTGGAGTTGCCGCCGGAGTTGCTGGCTCTGGATCTCAGGTCGGCTTTGACTGCCTTGGGCGAGATTACCGGCGATACGACCACCGAAGAGCTGCTTGATCTGATTTTCTCCTCTTTTTGTATTGGCAAGTGAGAATGTTTCACGTGAAACATGGTGGCAGTTATGCATAGCTATGAAACCGTTTATGATGTGATTGTGGTTGGTGCTGGCCATGCCGGTTGTGAGGCTGCGCTGGCGGCGGCGCGCATGGGGTGTCTCACCTTGCTGCTCAACATGAGTCTGGATGGCATGGCGGTTATGTCGTGCAACCCATCGATCGGTGGTCTGGCAAAAGGTCATCTGGTGCGAGAGATTGACGCGCTGGGCGGGGAGATGGGCAAGAACATCGATGCCACCGGCATTCAGTTCAGGGTGCTGAATACACGCAAAGGCCCCGCGGTTCGGGCTGGGCGGGCGCAGGCAGACAAGCAGCTCTATCGTCTGCGGATGAAGCGCGTGCTGGAACAACAACAGAACCTGCATATTAAACAGGGGGAGGTGACGGCCCTCTATCTTGAAGGTGACGAGCTGCGTGGGGTGGATACGCGGAATGGTATACGCTTTCTGGGTAAATGTGTGGTGCTGACCACGGGAACCTTCATGCGGGGGTTGATACATATCGGCCTGATTCATTACTCGGGTGGGCGTGCTGGAGACTTGCCTTCGGTTGGACTGTCTGACCAGTTGCAGTCGCTTGGTTTTGAGGTTGGGCGACTCAAAACCGGCACGCCAGCCAGGCTGGACGGCCGGACCATCGATTTCAGCAAGCTGGAGCCGCAGTACAGCGATAACCCTCCGGTGCCGTTTTCGTTCAGCACAGAGCGGATCACCATGCCGCAGGTTCCTTGTTACATCGCCTACACCAATCCGCGCACCCACCAGATCATTCGTAGTGGGCTGGATCGATCGCCACTCTATGCCGGGGTGATCGAGGGGATCGGCCCGCGCTACTGTCCGTCAATCGAGGATAAGGTCGTGCGATTTCCGGACAAAGAGCGACACCAGACATTTATTGAGCCGGAAGGGTTGGAGACGGTGGAGTATTATCCCAGTGGCATGTCGACCTCACTGCCGATTGATATTCAGGTCGCCTTTTATCGCTCCATGGTTGGCCTTGAGCAGGTGGAGATCATGCGGCCTGCCTACGGGATTGAGTACGACTACGTTAACCCGGTGCAACTACATGCCACGTTGGAGACAAAGTTGATCCGCAATTTGTTCCATGCGGGGCAGATTAACGGAACCTCCGGCTATGAAGAGGCGGCAGGGCAGGGGATTCTTGCGGGGATGAATGCGGCACTCAGGGTGCAGGGGAGACAGCCGATCATGCTTGGACGACACGAATCATATATCGGTGTGATGGTAGATGATCTCGTGACCCTTGGTACTAAGGAGCCGTATCGCATGTTTACCTCGCGGGCGGAATACCGGTTACTGCTGCGGGAGGATAATGCCGATATCAGGCTGCGGGAAATAGGCCATCGTGTTGGTCTCGTGGATGAGGCAACCTACGCCGCGTTTTGTAAGAAACGTGAGCAGATCGCGGCAGAATTGTCACGGGTGCGCAGCACTCGCTTGAGCATGGATAATGCCGAGCGGACGTGGTGTGTCGATAACGCGTGCGCTGATTTGCAAAAGGGTGTCACCCTGGAACAGGTGCTACGGCGTCCGGAGATCGGCTACCAACAGCTGGCCGAGATAGATCCGCTGGTTGCTGATTTGCCTACAAGCGTACGGGAACAGGTCGAGATTCAGGTCAAATATCAGGGGTACATTGAGCGTCAGCTTGAGCAGATTGAGCGGATGCGCGCCCAGGAGGAAACCAAAATACCGGCGGACATGTCGTATGAGGGCATAGCCGGCCTGACCACGGAGGTGCGGGAAAAGCTGACGCGCTTCAGACCGGATACCTTGGGCCAGGCAGCCCGTATACAGGGGGTCACGCCGGCGGCGGTTGCCATTCTGGCTGTGTTGCTTAAGACGAGGGCGGAACCGGCTCGTGAAGCGTGAGTTACTGATAGGTGCTGCATCAGAACTCGACCTTCGGATCAGTGATGCACAGATCCATGCCTGCGAACAGCTCCTGCAGGAGCTGTCGCGCTGGAACAAGCGGATCAACCTGACCGCTATTACCAAGCCGGAGGAGATGACCGTCAAGCATCTGGTGGACTCCTTGCAACTGGTGCCATTACTGGCGGAGGGCGACCGGGTGCTTGATATTGGTTCCGGGGCTGGATTTCCGGCCATCGTGCTGGCGATCATGCGACCTGACTGCCAGATCAGTTCAATTGATGCGGTCAGCAAGAAGATCAGTTTTCAGAAACACGTTGGGCGGATGCTGCAGCTGGAGAACCTGGCGCCCAGGCATGGGCGGGTGGAGGAGTTGGCGCAGACGCGGCCGGGCTATTTTGATCTGGTGACGTCGCGCGCCTTCAGCAGCCTGGAGCAGTTTTGTCGTTTGGCGTATCCGCTGACACGGTCAGGGGGGCGAATACTCTCCATGCGAAGCGGTGGGGGAGTGCATGAGCTACGACAACTGCAGGCCGGACTTGAGCTGCTCGGACTGTCGCCGGAGCAGACCCTTACCTATAGCTTGCCGCTCAATTTAGGGCAACGCAGTCTGATTATCCTGCGCAAAACCAGATAAACCGCGGGCTGACAGGGCTTGTCGCTGAAATCTTGTTTTGCGGGCATTTTTTGGCGGCAGGTATGCTTGGGTATCGGTTTGATGGCAAAATCGGCTGGCGCCAAAATATGGCGCCATTTTGCATTGGTTGGGTGGAAAGCGGGATTTGGCTGCTGCGGAGCATCAGCGGTTGCAGAGTGCGGCTATCTGCAGTAGAGTGACACCTTCGAGGCGTTGATGAAGATTAGAGTCTATTATGAAGATACTGATGCAGCCGGTGTGGTTTACCATGCCAATTACCTGAACTTCATGGAGCGGGCCCGGACCGAGTTCCTGCGAGAGCATGGTCTGTCGGTGGCAGCGCTGGCGGCTGAAGGGGCCGTATTCCCGGTGGTCCGAATGGAGGTCGACTTCAAGGCGCCAGCCAGGCACGATGAGCTGCTACAGGTGACGACCGTGCCGCTCAAGGTGACTGGCTCCACGTTTACCCTGCAACAACAGATTCTGCGGGCCAGCGATAACCAACTCTTGGTGCAAGCCGTTGTGACGCTTGCCTGCATCAGCCTGCATCACAAGGCCCGGAGGATACCGGCTGAGGTGCGGGAGTTGTTGACACGGGGAGAGCAGTCGTGAGACAGCCTGCGACGCCAGAGCGGACGCAGGCGCTGGAACTTTTGCTGCACGGCGACCTGTTGCAACTGGGGCAATGGGCAGACGATATCCGGCGCAATCTGCATCCTGAGAACCGTGTCACCTTTGTCGTTGACCGCAACGTCAACTACACCAATGTCTGCGAATCGCGTTGTTCGTTTTGCGCCTTTTACCGCGATGCCGACGCACCCGACGCGTACCTGTTGGAACATGCCGAAATCTTTGCCAAGATCGAGGAGCTGGTCCGACATGGCGGTACCCAGCTGCTGATGCAGGGGGGGCTGCACCCGAAACTGGACATCGCGTATTTCGAAGGGCTGTTTCGTGAAATTCGGCAGCGCTTCCCCCAGGTGCAGAATCACTCGCTTTCTCCAGCCGAAATCTGCCATCTGGCAGACCGGCATGACCTGACCGTGCTAGAGGTGCTGACACGCCTGAAAGCGGCCGGACTGGCCTCTGTACCGGGCGGTGGGGCTGAAATCCTGGTGGATGAGGTGCGGCAGGCCATCTCGCCCAAGAAAATCGGTTGGAGGCGTTGGGGTGAAGTGATGCTGACTGCTGCCTCGTTGGGGATGTCTACCACTGCCACCATGATGTTCGGCAGCACCGAGACGCCTGAACAGATCATTGAGCATATCTTCAGGATTCGTGAGCTGCAAACTCAAGGTGGGTCGTTCACCGCGTTCATTCCGTGGACGTACCAGCCGGGAAATACCGAATTAGGTGGGACTACCGCCACCGGTGTTGAATATCTCAAGGTCCTGGCGTTGTCGCGAATCATCCTGGATAACGTGCCAAACATTCAGGCCAGTTGGGTCACCCAAGGGGCCAAGATGGCCCAGGTAGCCCTGTTTTTTGGTGCCAACGACCTGGGGGGAACCATGCTGGAGGAAAATGTTGTGGCGGCTGCAGGCTGCAGCTTCAGGATGACGCAACAGGAGATGATCGACCTGATTCAGGGCGCGGGCTTCAGGGCGGCCCAGCGCAGCACCGGCTATGCCATTGTGCGGGAGTTCTGAGACAGGTGACCGGTTATTGTCTGATAGAAGAACCGCAGCAGCTTGAGCAGTTATGCGCCCGACTGGCCCCTGAAGCTGAATTAGCCCTAGATTTGGAAGCGGATTCACTGCATCACTACCGGGAAAAGGTCTGTCTGCTGCAGCTCTCAACCAGAGATACCACCTGGTTGATTGACCCACTTAAAGTAAGCGACTTTTCCGCGTTGGCGCCGCTCCTGGCAGACCCGGGGCGGCTGGTTGTGCTGCATGGCGGCGACTACGATATCCGTTCACTGCACCGGGATTTCGGCATGACGGTTGGGCAGCTGTTCGACACCATGATCGCAGCCCAGTTTTGCGGAATCAGCGAGTTTGGTCTGGCAGCGCTGTTGCGCGGCAGCTTTGGGATAGAGCTGGACAAGCGCTTTCAAAAAGCGGACTGGAGCCAGCGGCCCCTAACTGCGGAAATGGCCGATTATGCGGCTCACGACACGGCGCACCTGCTGGAGCTGGCTAACCATTTGCGCGAACGGTTGTTGCAGTTGGGCCGGTTGGACTGGGTGGCAGAAGAATGCAGCCTGTTGATACATAACCGGGTGACTGAAAAGGGTAATGGCCCACTGTTTCTGCACTGCAAGGGTGCCGGCAAGCTAAAGCCGCGTAACCTGGCCGTGCTTGAAGCGCTGCTGCAGTTCCGTGACAACCAGGCCCGGGAGCTGGACAGGCCTCCCTTTAAGGTACTACCGGCAGAGACCTTACTCAAGGTTGCTGAACTGCTGCCCAAGACTGTTCGCGACATGAACGATCTGCCGGGGCTCACGCCGCGCCTGTTAAAGCGTTATGGCGAGCAGCTCCTGGAGCGGGTCCGGCAGGGCTGTAGCGTGCCTGAAGCAGATTTGCCGCGCTATCCGCGCACCCGGGGGGAACCGAACCCGGGCATCAAGGCACGTATCACGCAGATGAAACAGTGGCGCGACCACATCAGTACACAGCTCAATCTGGCACCGGGTCTGCTGGCGCCTAATTGGCTTTTGGAGCGTATTGCCGAACAGCAGCCGGAGACGCTGGAGCAGTTGGCCATGATTCAGGGGATCAGGCGCTGGCAGCTGGAGGTCTGGGGGGAGGGTTTGTTGGAGAACGGAGCAAAGGAGAAACAGACAGCATGAGCACGCCGTATGTCAGCCTTGTCGTGCCGGTCTACAATGAAGAAAAGTCGTTGCAGCCGCTGATGGACCGTCTCTATCCGGTGGCAGAGTCGCTTGGCAAGCCGTTTGAGATCATCTTCACCAATGATGGTTCCCGCGACCGCTCGCTTGCTATCCTGCGTGAGTATGTCCAGCGTTACCCCGGGGTCAAGGTGGTCGAGTTCAACGGCAACTTTGGGCAGCACATGGCTATCCTGGCGGCCTTTGAGCGTTCAGCGGGCGAGATCGTGATCACCCTTGATGCCGACCTGCAGAATCCGCCGGAGGAGATCCCGCGCATGATTGCCGAGATCGAGAAGGGGCACGACGTGGTTGGCACCGTGCGAGAAAAACGCCAGGACCCGATCTTTCGGCGGGTGGCCTCGCGGATCGTCAATATCACCACCAACAAGATGACCGGCATGCAGATGAGCGACTACGGCTGCATGCTGCGGGCCTACCACCGCAACGTCATCAACAACATCAACCAGTGCGGCGAATCCACCACCTTTATCCCGGCCTTGGCCCAGACGTTCTCGTCCAACCCGAGCGAGATCATGGTGGGGCATGCCGAACGAACCCTGGGAGAGAGCAAATATTCCTTCTACCGCCTGATTCGGCTCAACTTCGACCTGATGACCGGCTTTTCGCTGGTGCCGCTGCAGCTGTTCGCCCTACTGGGGATCATCACCTCCTTCCTGGCGGTCGGCTTTGCGCTGTTTCTGTTCGTGCGTCGCTTCATGATAGGGGCTGAGGTGGAAGGGGTCTTCACCCTGTTTGCGATCCTGTTCTTTTTCATCGGCATCGTCATCTTCGGGATCGGGATTGTGGGCGAATATGTGGGGCGGATCTATCAGGAGGTCCGTAAACGGCCGCGCTATGTGGTCAGAAAGACCTATGGGTTTGATAAACCATGAGTGTGGTCGTCTGCGCCTATCACAATGTCGGTTACCGCTGCATCGAAGAGCTGCTGCGCCAGGGGGCTGAGATCAGCCTGATCTTTACGCATGAGGACTCAGCTGCGGAGCAGATCTGGTTCAGCTCGGTGCGAACATTGGCAGAACAGCACGGGATCCCCTACCTGACCAGCTCCATCAACGAACCGGAAAATATCGAACGGTTGCGCCAAATCAGGCCCGATTTCCTGCTGTCGTTCTACTATCGCAACATGATCAAGCCCGAAGTTCTGGAGATTCCTGCCAGAGGGGCGCTGAATCTGCATGGCTCGTATCTGCCCAAGTACCGCGGCCGGGTTCCGGTCAACTGGGCCGTGATCAACGGCGAAACCGAGACCGGCGCCACCCTGCATTATATGGTGGCCAAGCCGGATGCCGGCGATATTGTGGACCAGGAAAAAGTTGCCATTGCGTTTAGCGACACCGCCCACGATGTCTTCGGTAAGGTGACGGAAGCGGCGGTGATTGTGCTGCGGCGGGCCTGGCCCGGGCTGCTGGACGGCACGGCTGCCCGTCTGCCGATGGATCTGAAGGCAGGCGGGTACTTCGGCGGACGCAAGCCGGAGGATGGCAGGATTGACTGGCGCAAAAGCGCGGTGGAGATCTATAACCTGATTCGTGGGGTGACCCATCCCTACCCCGGCGCCTCCTGTGAGCTGAACGGCCGACGGGTGGTCATCTGGTCGGCCTGGCCACGGGAAGGCTGCGGCGAGCCGGGCCGGATCGTATCGCAGCAGCCGCTGATGGTCGGTACCGGCCAGGGGCTGCTGGAAATCAGACAGTTGCAGCTAGGGGATGGACCGGAGATCGCCGCTGCCGACTGTTCAGTGACTGAATCAGACTACTTTTACGTACCTAATGAGGAGTGATGCATGAAAGTTTTGATCCTGGGTGTCAACGGTTTTATCGGCAATGCACTGACCCATCGCATTCTGACCACCACCGGCTGGGAGGTGTATGGCCTGGACATGGCGTGCGACAAACTGGAGCGTTCACTGGGACATGAGCGATTTCATTTCCTGGAAGGCGATATCACCATCAACAAGGAATGGATCGAGTACCATATCAAGAAGTGCGATGTGGTCCTTCCCCTGGTTGCCATTGCCACACCGGTCACCTATGTCAAAGATCCCCTGCGGGTGTTCGAGCTTGATTTCGAGGAAAACCTCAAGATCATCCGCCTGTGTGTCAAACACAAAAAGCGGGTGATCTTCCCATCCACCTCCGAGGTCTACGGCATGTCGCCGGACTGCGAGTTTGACGAAGAGAACTCGCCGCTGGTGCTGGGGCCGATCGCCAAGGAACGCTGGATCTACTCCTGCGCCAAGCAGATGCTGGATCGGGTCATCTATGCCTACGGCAACCACGAAGGGCTCAAGTTTACCCTGTTCCGTCCCTTTAACTGGATCGGCCCCAAACTGGACAGTATCCATACCGCCAAGGAAGGCAGCTCAAGGGTGCTGACCCAGTTCCTGTACGACATCCTGGCGGAAAAACCGATTGAGCTGGTGGATGGCGGTAATCAGCGCCGTTCCTTCACCTTTATCGAGGATGGCATCGATGCCTTGATGAAGATCATCGAAAACAAGGACGGCTGTGCTGACGGCAGGATATTCAACATCGGCAACCCCAAGAACGACCTGTCGGTCAAGGAGTTGGCCGAAAAGCTGCGCAGCATGGTGGCCACCTTCCCGCTCTACAAGGAAAAGGCCGAGAAATGCCGGATCGTGGAGACCTCCTCCGACCAGTTTTACGGCAAAGGCTATCAGGATATGCCGACCCGGGTGCCGTCGGTCAAACGGGCCAAGGAATGCCTGGGCTGGGAACCGACCACCACCATTGACGATGCCCTGCGTCAAACCCTTGAGTTTTACCTGGTTGATGAGCGGGAGAAGCTCTCCGAGTTTCTGTAGGGGGCGCTATGAAGCTCGGTCTGCTCGGCGGTACCTTTAACCCGATCCATCTGGCCCACCTGCGGATTGCCGAAGAGGCCCGCGAGGCGGGGGGGCTGGACCTGGTGCTGTTCGTTCCGGCCGCAGACCCGCCCCACAAGCCGTTGGCCGGAGAGGTGGCCTTTCAACTGCGCCATGCCATGGTACAGCAGGCCATCGGTGATCACCCGCAGTTCGGTATCAGTGATATCGAGGCACGCCTGGGCGGCAAGTCCTACACGGTCGAGATGCTGCCGGCCGTACAGGCGGAACACCCCGCTGCCGAGTTGCACTTCATTATCGGCAGTGATTCCTATCTGGAACTGGGGCTGTGGCACCGCTATCGCGAGCTTTTCAGCCTGGCCTCACTGATTGTCGTGGCGCGGCCGGACCGGATGATTGAAAACCCGCTGCTGCAGTTGCCGCAGGCGGTGCAGGGCCAGTTTATCGCTGAGTCCGCCGACCTGCTGCGCCATTGCAGCGGCAGCTGCATCCGCTTTGTTTCCGGAACCAGGCTGGATATCTCTTCCAGCCGGCTGCGGGAGCTGGTGGCTGGAGGGCGGTCGATCCGCTACCTGGTACCACCGGTTGTCGAAACTTTTATTACCCAGAAGGGATTGTATCAAGCATGAGTATTCAATCAGCAGAAAAAGCGACCCTGACCCCCCGTGAGCGGGCCATCCGCTGCGCCGAACTGGCTGCCGACAAGAAGGCGTATGACATCCGGGTGCTTGATATCACCCGGATCAGTGCCATTGCCGATTTTCTGGTGATCATCTCCGGCCAGTCCGACAAACAGAACCAGGCGATCTGCGACCACATCCGCAGGGAACTGAAGAAGTTCGGCAAGGTGCAGGAGATTGAGGGGGAGACCGAAGGCAAGTGGATTGTGATGGACTACGTGGATGTGCTGGTGCATATCTTCCACGAAGAGCAACGCCGTCATTATGATCTGGACGGCCTGTGGGAAAGGGCCGACCAGGTAGAGTTGTCCGCCGCCTTGCAGGCCAGCGATGCCGCCAACAAGGCATCGTTCACCATCTGATCATATACTGCCATGAAGTGCCGTGTTATCTGGCTTGGCAAGACGCGTGACGCCTGGGTCAAGCAAGGGGTTGCAGAGTACGGCGGCCGGATCAGTCGCTATCTGCCGTTCAGCATCGACGAACTCAAGGATGAAAAGGACGCCGAGGCTGCCGAAGGGCGCCGCCGAGAGGGTGAACGGCTGCTCAAACAGCTTGGACCCCAGACGGTCCTGGTGGCGCTCGATGAGCGCGGCCGACAGCTGGATTCGGTGCAGTTTGCGGCGTTCATCGGCAAGCACCGCGACAGCGGCACCCCGGAGCTGGCTTTTGCCGTCGGCGGGGCCTACGGCTTCAGCGATGAGGTTCGCGCCCGGGCCGGACTGGTGCTGTCGCTTTCGGCCATGACCTTTACCCACCAGATGGTGCGCCCCTTTTTGCTGGAGCAGCTCTACCGCGCCTGCACCATCCTCAACAACGAGCCCTACCACCACTAAAACCATGGCTGACGTGATCAAACTGCAAGATATCCGGCGGGTGTTCGGCGAAGGGGACCAGCAGGTAGAGGCCTTGAAAGGGATATCCTTCAGCATTGCCCAAGGGGAGTTTGTGGCGATCATGGGGGCCTCCGGCAGCGGCAAGTCTACCTGCATGAACACCCTGGGCTGTCTGGACAGGCCGACCAGCGGCACCTACTGGCTGGATGGTATTGACACCGCCGGGATGTCGCCGGATCAACTGGCCGAGGTGCGCAACCGAAAGCTGGGGTTCGTCTTCCAGGGGTTCAACCTGCTGCCCCGCACCACGGCCCTGGAGAATGTGGAACTGCCGTTGATCTATGCCGGCATACCGGCGGCGGAGCGCCATCAACGGGCCCAGACCGCCCTTGAGCGGGTCGGCCTAGCGGAACGGATTCAGCATACCAGTACCCAGCTTTCCGGTGGTCAGCAACAACGGGTGGCGATCGCCCGGGCCCTGGTCAACCAGCCGGCCGTGATCCTGGCCGACGAGCCGACCGGTAACCTGGACAGCGCCACCACCCATGAGATCATGCATCTTTTCACCGACCTGAACAGACAAGGGATCACCATCGTGATGATCACCCATGAGCCGGAGGTGGCGGAGTACGCCACCCGGCGGATCACCTTCCGTGACGGCGCCATTATTTCCGATACTGCACACCAGAGTTAAAGCATGCTGCAACTTGTCAACCTTTCCAAAGATTTTGCCGGCCGTACCCTGTTTGCCAACCTCTCCTGGCACCTGCGCAAGGGTGAGCGGGTTGCCCTGATCGGCGAGAACGGGGCCGGTAAATCCACCCTGATGAAGATCATTGCCGGGCTGGAGGAGTCTTCCAGCGGCGACATCCAGCTTGCCAAGGGGGCCAAGGCCGCCTACCTGCCCCAGGACGGCATTGTCACCAGCGGCAGGCTGTTGTTCCACGAGGCCCGCTCCGCCCTGGCCGAGCTGTTGGCCATGGAAGAGGAGCTGCATCGCCTGGGGACGGAGCTGGAGCAGCTGCCCCACGACAGTGCCGAACATGACAGCTTGCTGCAGAAGTACGGCGATCTGCAGGAACAGTTCCGTCACCGTGGCGGCTACACCATGGAGGCCGAGATCGGCACGGTGCTGAAAGGCCTGGGCTTCAGCCAGGAGGATTGGCACAAGGACTGCGGTCAGTTTTCCGGCGGCTGGCAGATGCGGATCGCCCTGGCCCGGCTGCTGCTGCAGAAGCCGGATGTACTGCTGTTGGACGAGCCCACCAACCACCTGGACATCGAGGCGCGTAACTGGCTGGAGCAGTACCTCTGTTCCTATCCCGGTTCGGTGATCCTGGTCTCCCACGACCGCTTCTTCATGGACCAGGTCTGCTCCCGCATCGCCGAGGTTTGGAACCACACCATCACCGACTACCACTGCTCCTACTCAACCTATCTGGTACAGCGGGAGGAGCGGGTGGCGGCCCTGCGGGAGGCCAAACGGTTGCAGGATGAAGAGGTGCAGAAGACGGAAGATTTTATCAAGCGTTTCCGCTACCAGGCCAACAAGGCCTCGTTGGTGCAGTCCCGCATCAAGCAGCTGGAAAAGGTGGAGCGGATCGAGCTGCCGCCTGAGCGCAAGAAGATCCGCTTTCAGTTTCCGCAGGCGCCCAAGAGCGGCAGGATCGTGCTGGAGCTGCAGGGGCTGACCCGCAGCTACGGCAGCCATGTTGTCCTGAACAAGGTTGATCTGACCGTGGAGAAGGGGGAGCGGATCGCCCTGGTCGGGCATAATGGGGCCGGTAAGTCCACCCTGATGGCGGTGCTGGCCGGTGGCGCCTACCAGGGTGGCAGCCTGACCGTCGGTCACAACGTGGTGGCCGATTACTTTGCCCAGGATCAGGCTGCGGTACTGGCCGGCGACAGAAGCGCCTATGATGAGCTGTACAGCGATTGTCCCTATGAGATGGTGCCCAAGCTGCGCGATATCCTGGGGGCCTTCCTGTTCTCCGGTGACGATATCCACAAAAAGGTGGGGGTGCTGTCCGGCGGTGAGCGCAACCGTCTGGCCTTGGCCAAGATGCTCTTGCGTCCCTCCAACCTGCTCTTGATGGACGAGCCCACCAACCACCTGGACCTGTTCAGCAAAGAGGTGCTGCTGGATGCCCTGAAGGGCTTTGACGGCACGGTGGTATTCGTCTCCCACGACCGCTACTTTGTCAACGGTCTGGCCACGCGGATTGTGGAGGTTGGCGAGGGGCGATTAACGGATTATTATGGTGATTACGAGTATTATTTAGAAAAGAAGGAAAGCGAATCGGCCCAGCCATCCGCTGCACCGCCGCGTCAGGCCAAGGCCGTTAGTGCATCTACCCCAAACGCATCTGCTGCGTTGTCTCTCCCCCCCCAGAACAAGGATGAGCGGGTCAAGGACCGTGAAGAGCAGAAGCGCCGCAAGCGGGAGGAACAGGCCCGCGAAAAGCAGCAGCAGGCGGTTGAGAAGGAGATTGCTGGCGTTGAGAAACAGATTGCAGTCTTGGAAGCAGAGATGAATGCCCCCGGTTTCTTTGACGACCCGGAGCGGGGCCTGCAGGCCGGCGAGCTGCATACATCCCTGAATGCCAAGCTTGAAGAACTGTACCAGCAGTGGGAAAGCCTGTCTTGACATGCCGCCAACCTTTTCAGCCGACTGTAGCAGTCTGATCCGTTACGAGATCACCCAGGCCCACGGCAATGAAGTCTTCTTTATTGCCGATCTGGATGACACTGGCGTCATGGTGGCGGCCCAGGCCATTGCGCGGGGCAACCGTCACGCGGTACCGGCTATCCTGTCCCGCGCCTCGGCCGGGCAGATGGTGCTGCACAACCACCCCTCGGGCGACCTGACCCCCTCCGATGTCGACCTCGACCTGGCCTCTATCTGCGGTAACAATGCCATCGGCTTCGGCATCATCGATAACCAGTGCGAACGATGCTACCTGGTGGTGGCGCCCCACACCCCCCGCACCGGTGAACTGCTCAATTTTGACGAACTGGAGCGGGTCTTCGGCGATAAGGGGATGCTGGCCAAACACCTCAAGGGGTACGAACAGCGCGAGGAACAGGTGCGGATGGCCTTCAGCGTGGCCACCGCCTTCAATGACAACAAGGTGGCCCTGATCGAGGCCGGCACCGGCACCGGCAAATCGCTGGCCTACCTGATTCCTGCCCTGTTGTGGGCGATCCGCAATGACCAGCGGGTGGTCATCTCCACCAATACCATCAACCTGCAGGAACAGCTGATCAAGAAGGATATCCCGCTGTTGCAGCGCCATGCCAGCTCCGAATTCCACGCCTGCCTGGTCAAGGGGCGCGGCAACTACCTCTGCCTGCGCAAGCTGGATGGGGTGCTGGACGAGCCATCGCTCTTTCCGGACAGCGCCGGCGAAGAGTTGCAGGCCATTGCCGGCTGGAGCGAGACCACCCGCAGTGGCTGCCTGAGCGACCTGGCCTTCCACCCCAGTCGCGAGGTCTGGGATGACCTGCGCTGCGAGGCGGACCAGTGCGGGCGTTCCCGTTGTCCGGAGTTTAACCGCTGTTTTTTCTACAAGGCCAGGCGTGATGCCGCTGCCGCCCGCCTGCTGGTGGTGAACCATGCCCTGCTGTTGGCCGATATCGCCCTGCGCCGCGAGAGCGGCTATGATAGTGTGGCGATCCTGCCACCCTTCAACCGCCTGATTATCGACGAGGCCCACCATCTGGAGGAGGCCGCCACCGGCGCCCTGTCGGTGCGAATCAGCCGGGCCGGGCTGATGCGGCAACTGGCCCGCCTGGCACCGTCCGGCAACCGGGCCGGGATCCTCTCGGTGCTCAACAGTAAGATTGCCAAGGAACTGCCCGAAGAGTTTGATGGACTCTACCAGGAGCTTTCCGGCCTGATCGAGGCGGCCCTGCTGCCCCAGACCCACCAGGTGGCCGGTGCGGTTGAGCGGGAACTGGACTGGCTGTCCCAGGTCATGGCGCAGGCACTGCTGGCAGGTGACGATCAGCGCGGTGGTGAGCTGAAGCGCAGGATTACGCCTGAGGTGCGGACAACACCGTTCTGGCAAGAGCTGGAGACCCGCCTGAAAGGCCTGGCGGAACAGCTGCAGGAGCTGGCTGACGGCCTGGGTGCCCTGGACCGGGCAGCAGCCAAGCTGCCGGACTCGGTACGTCAGACGGTTGAAGGGCTGTCGACCGATGCCGCCGGGATCGGTTCACGTTTGGTAGCAATCACCGAGGAACTGGCCTGGTTCTGCAACGATGATCCAGATTCCTGCCGCTGGCTGGAGGTCCGGCAGACCAGCCGGGGTAGTGCAGCCACCATCTGTGTGGCGCCGCTGGATGTCTCCAGCACCATCAAGACAACCCTGCTCGACCCGATTCCCACGGTGGTGCTGACCTCGGCCACCCTGACGGTGGGTGGCTCCTTTGGCTACTTGCGGCGCAGGACCGGGCTCGATCTGCTGGAGCCGGAGCGTTTGCAAGAGCTCTCTCTGGCCTCGCCCTTTGATTATGCCGAACAGGCCCTGGTAGGCATACCCCGCGATCTGCCGGACCCCACCAGCAGCGCCTTCCGTCAGCCGCTGATCGATGCGATCCTGCGCTCCGTCACGATCTCACGGGGCGGGGCCTTTGTGCTGTTCACCTCCTTTGAGCTGTTGCGCCAGGCCCATAGCGCGCTCAGGACCAGCCTGGAACAGCAGGGCTTGACTGTGCTGCGCCAGGGTGAAGGCGGCGGCAGGCACCAGCTGTTGGCTCGCTTCCGCAAAGAGCAGCATGCGGTGCTGTTCGGCACCGATTCCTTCTGGGAAGGGGTGGATGTGAAAGGAGATGCCTTGCGGCTGGTGGTGATTGCGCGGCTGCCGTTCCAGGTGCCGACGGAGCCGATCCAACAGGCCCGGGCCGAACGGATTACCGCCCTGGGGGGCGACCCGTTCCGCGAGATGTCGGTACCCCAGGCGGTGCTCAAACTGCGGCAGGGGTTTGGCCGCTTGATCCGCAGCCGGACCGATCGGGGGGCGGTGCTGATCCTGGATAGCCGTGCGGTGACCAAGAACTACGGTAGCCGCTTCAGAAAGTCCTTGCCACAGGAGGCCCAGCTGGTGGCCCCGCTGGACGAGATCCTGGCCAGGATGACACTTTTTTTCCCTGCTGGCATTGAATCTGCAATAGACTGACCACATTCCAGTTCAAGGAGGAAGAACCGATGCGACGTTTACTGACCCTGTGTCTGATTGCCGCTTTGACGGCACCAACCGTTGCTGCAGCAGAATCAAAGTTCAACGTCAATATCAATGTGGGGGTACCGGTCGCTCCCCTGCCACCGCCACCGGTCCCGGCTGGCCCCAAGGTGTTTTTCAGTGTCCCGCCGCTATTCCTGGCGCCGGCCAGCCTCGGTTTTTACGTTGGGGTGGACATGCCCTACGACCTGGTGCTGGTTTCGGGTGTCTATTACCTCTTTCAAGGTAACCAGTGGTACCGCGGCGCTTCCTACAACGGTCCCTGGGTGGTGACACGATTTGAACAGTTGCCGCCGCCGGTCCGGCGTTACAAGGTGGAGCGGATCCGGGTCGAGCGGGATCGGGAGTTCCACGCCTACCGGAACGAACACGAACATTATCGCGGCAGGCACTACCGGCCCGTGAAGGAGCGCAAGGAGCAATGGAAACAGGAAAAGCGGCGTGAAAAAGAGGAGTGGAAGCGGGACCGCGAGGAGGAACGCGATGAACGTCATGATCGCGGCCACCATGGGCGGCGGGACGACTAGCAGGCGCCGACAGAAAAAAAGGCCCGGTGGATGCCGGGCCTTTTTGTATGGGATGAGAGCCTGTCCGGTCAGGATAACTCTTTGCACTTGCGCCTGGCGCTGAAGTTAAAACACTGGAAATAGGTCAGCGCCACCAGCAGAAAGGCGAAATAAGAGATGGCCAGGATCAGCGAGGCACCCCGTCCCTTGTCGACGTTGGGTGACATGGCCACAAATACCACAAAGGCGCCAAGGGCCGAGAGCTTCCAGATATCACCGATCAGCCGTCTGCGGCGCAGGGCCACCTGCTGTTCCGGCGTAATGCCGACCAGCGCGGATTCGACCTCAACCGTCACATCACTGCGGGAAAGCAGCAGGGCCGGATACATCAGGAGTAGTTGCACCACAACCGCCAGACCGAAGCTCTTCAGAAAGGCCCCCTGCATGCCGTACTTGGCAAAGGCCAGCATAAAATTGTAGGCCATGAACAGCAACAGGCCCAAAAGTCCGATCTGGACGACACTGTAAATCACGGTCAGCCGTTTGAGACGGGTGAAATCATAGGACGCCATAGCGCTATACTCCTTGAGGGGACAACAGTTTGGATGTCATTTCCAGCGGGATTGGGTTATAACAGAACGATGTTCCAAGTACAACCTCGAAAGCATGGTGGCGCCCCATGAAAGTGATCCGCCGCATTCTGAATCCGGTGATTGCGCTGGTGGCGATCCAAGTGGTCTGGGTGGTGGTGGTGGTGCTCTGGGTCAGCTGGTTTGTGATCAGACACCGTCAGCTGAAGGAACTGGCCGCTCGCTATAGCCCGGAACTGCTGGCCAGGACCGAGGGCTGGGCAACCCTGGTGCAGGGACTGCTGCTCCTGGCGGTGATCCTGGCCGGGGTCTATGCCCTCTTCATCTTCTGGCGGCGCCAGTCGCGTCTCTACCAGGAACAGCGCGAATTCATCACCCAGGTTACCCATGAGCTGAAATCTCCATTGGCCTCGATCCAGCTGCACCTGGAGACCATCCGTCTGCGGCGGCCGAGTCCGGAACGCCTGGACAGCTTTGTGGACACCATGCTGGATGACACCCGGCGGCTGCATTCCCAGATCGACAACCTGCTGCTGATGGCGCGCCTGGAGCAACGGCGCCGTCCGGCCGAGCGCCGGATCATCGACCTGTCCGCCTTTGTGGAGAAATACCTTGATGACCATAAAGACCGGCTGCCGCCGGGGACACGATTGGAGGTCCGCCTGGAGCCGCAGCTCAAGGCCGCGGTTGAGCCGGACGAGTTAGGAACGGTCCTGCGCAATCTGCTGGAAAATGCGGTGCTGTATTCTCCCGGTGTGCCTGAGCTGGAACTGCGGCTCCGGCGCCAGGGACGCATGGCGGCCATCTCACTCAAGGATGGCGGCAGGGGGCTGGCGCCGGATCAGCTCAAAAAGATCTTCAAACGTTTCTACCGGGTAGAGCTGCCCAATGAACGGGTGCGCGGCACCGGCCTGGGGCTGTATATCGTCCAGTCGGTCATGAAGGATTGCGGCGGCAGTGTCCAGGCTGCCAGCGATGGCCCCGGCCGCGGCAGTACCTTTACCCTGTTATTACCACTTGTGGAGAAGGCCTGATGCAAGCAAAAGAGACCGGCTGTGCCATGTGCAGCCGCTGGGATGATGAGGTTGATCTGCGGATCACGGAGTTTGAGCATAGCTATCTGGTCCTGAACCGGGACCAGTTCTTTCCGGGCTACTGCCTGCTGCTTGCCAAACAGCATGTGACGGAGCTTTTTCACCTTGATCCGGCCATCCGCCAGGGCATGCTGGAAGAGGTGAGCAGGACCGCTGCGGTGCTGGCCCGGCTGTTCAAGGCAGACAAGATCAACTACGAGCTGTTGGGCAACATGGTGCCGCATATCCACTGGCACCTGGTGCCGCGCCACGTCACCGACCCGCTCTGGCCGCGGCCGATCTGGGCCGAGCCCCATCGGGAGTGTCGTTTGAGCGCTGAGGAATATCGGGAGCGGTGTGCGGTGATCCGCCACCACCTTGAGGAGGCAGCATGACGGAGCCGTGCTGCACCACCTTAGCCAATGGTCTGCGGGTGGTAACGGTCGCGTTGCCGCACCTGCACAGTGCCGATGTGGCGGTCTACCTCAAGGTTGGGGGCCGCAATGACCCGCCTGGCCTGAGCGGCCTGTCGCACTTCCTTGAGCATATGCTGTTCCGCGGTACGGCCGACTATGCCAGTTCGCTTGAGATCGAGGCGGCCTTCGAGTCGCTGGGGGGTGGGGTCAACGCTGCCACCGATGCCGATTCAACCTGCTTTTACGGTCGCATCCATCCGCGCTCTGCCGAACAGGGGCTGGGGATTCTGGCCTCTATGCTGCTGCGGCCGCAACTGGAGGGGATCGAGCTGGAACGTCGCATTATCGTCGAAGAGGCGCTGGAGGATATCAGCCAGGATGGTGACGAGATCAGCCCGGATGTGGTGGTGGGGCGGCTGCTCTGGCCCGGCCATTCCTTGAGTGAGTCAACGGTCGGCAGGCTGGAGGATATCGGGAGGATTTCCGAACAGGATCTACGTGAACATCACCGGCGCTGGTACCGTCCCAACAACGCCGTGGTGGTGGCGGCAGGACCGCTGGAGCATGAGCGGATGGTGTCGGCCGCACAGCGGCATCTTGGCGGCTGGCAAGCCGAGGCGCTGCCGGAGAGCTTGCCGGTGGTCTGCCAGCCGGATGGCCCGGCCTGGGCCTTTGTGCAGGATGCCGACAGCCAGATCACCATGCAGCTGGCCTTCCGCTCCTGCCGGCGTAACGCGCCGGAGCTGACGGCGCTCAAGCTGTTGCGGCGCATCCTGGCGGGCGGCGGCTGTGCCCGTCTGCACCTGGCCCTGCGGGAACGCCTGGGGCTGATCTATTCGGTGGATGCGGCCATCGGGAGCTATGAGGAGACCGGCTGCCTGAGTATCGACCTGGCCACGGCGCCGGAAAACCTGCCCACGGTAGTGGCGACCACCCTGGAAGAGCTGCATCGGCTGACGCTTGAGCCGCTTCCCGCGGATGAACTGGAACGAGTCAAGACGGTCTTTCTGGCAGATCTGGACTACAGCCGCGACTCGGTCAGTGAGATGGGAATCAGGTTCGGCTGGGGCACCCTGATGGGCGTGGCCCGCAGCATTGATCATGATCAGCAACTGGTACGGGAGATTACGGCAGCGCAGTTGCAGGCGCTGGCCCGTGAACTGTTCCGGCCGGGCAACCGTTTCCTGGGTATTATCGGGCCATTGGACGGGGTGGACCAGGAACGTGTCATCGCGCTCCTGACGTCATAAGCAGACGTTACTTTTCCTCGACAACAGAGAGGCTGATCTTGCCGATTACCCCCACCAGCGGGGTCAGGTCAACCAACCGGTTTCCTTCGAAAAACGCCAGGTGGGTCGGGTCGGCGGGAAGCTGGTTGAAGGTCGGATCAACGGCCACCCAGGCGCCGTCAAGGTAGCTCTCGGCCCAGCTGTGGTACAGGAAACCGCTGCCGTCCTGTGAAACCAGACCGGAGACAAAACGGGTCGGGATGCCGGCTGCCCGCGCCAGGGCGGTGTAGAGGCGGGCATGGGTCTGGCAGTTGCCGTGCTTGCTTGAAAGGCTTTCCAGGGCGCTACCGCCGTCATCGATACTGTCGGACAGCCAGGTGGCGACCCAGTTGACCAAAGCCTGAGCCTTGGCGCGGTTGTTCGGTAGCCCTGCTGTCAGCTCACGAGACTTGAAGCTGATCTCCGCTGCGGTGCTCTCAATCCCTTCCGCTGGCTGCAGGTAACGTTCCACAACCGCCTGCCCCTCTGTAGCACCCGGGCCCGGTTGCCGCAATGAGCCGGTTCGGATCAGCACCCGGTCCCCCTGCCGTTCCACCTGCTGCCAACCGTCCGCCAAAAGCGGAATCTGGGCGGCATAGCCGTTGATCGCAACCGTCAGTCCGCTCAGCCCGGCAGGGTTATGACGCAGGGGCGGCGTACTGCGCACCAGGCTGAAGTCGTAGATCAGGTCTTTCTTAGCGAGCGCCATGCCGCTGATGAAGGCAGCCAGTTTTTCCGGCGCCTCGGCCCGCGTCACCACCAGGCCGTCGCGGACCGATTCCAGCAGGGTATTGCCCCGGGCATCAACCCAGATATCGTTATCCACAAAAGGGTAGAGATTGTTGCGCAGCTTCAGGGCCGGCTGACCATCCGGGGTCTTGTCCTCCCCCAGCACGGTGATCTCCACCTCTTTTAAGGCCGATTCCTCGGGGTCAAAGGAGAGGACGGTGTGCTGCTTGCCGGTTGCTGCGCCCCTGAAGAGCGGCACCAGGTTCAACAACGGTCCGGGGATGACACTGCTCTTGGTCTTTAACAGCCTGACCGTGGCCTTGCCGCCGGCTTCACGCCTGAGCTTCAGGCCTCCTGCCGCCATGCTGCCGCTTAAGCGTGATTTTTTGCCGTTGATGGTCTGCTCAACCGTGACCGTTTTTAAGGTCAGGTCCGGGCCGACCTGATAGATTTCCCGTGAGCTGGACTGTTTGGTAAAGCCCATGATCTTCATCCTGACGCTGCCGTCGCCTTCAACCTGGTAGTCCCCATTTGGCAAGACGCGGACCTTTTCGCAGTAGAATCCCACCTGATCATTGTCCACCAGAATGGCAAACCAGTGCTCACCCAGCGGCAGAGAGGTCAGGTGGTACGGGGTGGATGCCGCCATAGCGGGCAGGCATAAAAAAACGGCGGCCAGGGCCGCCGAAACAAGGCGAAGAAATAAGGCTATGGCTTGAGACATGTGCGTAGCATCCTGCTTTCAGATAGTTAGAGATTAGATAGTCTTGCGGGGACGGTGTTCACATCCCCTTGCAGTTCGGATCGCTGACAATCACCCGGTTGCGGCCCTGCTCCTTGGCCCGGTAGAGTGATTCATCGGCAGCCCGCAACAGGTCGTCGATGTCGTTGAAACAGGGTGAAGGAAAGATGGCGACCCCGACGCTGACCGTGACCCGCTCGTTGGAGAGCGAACCGGCGAAGCGCATGGACTGGACGGAGAGCCTGATCCGATCGGCCACGTTAAAGGCCTCCTTCATGGAGGTATCCGGCAGCACCGCCACAAATTCCTCGCCACCGTAACGGGCGGCAATGTCGTAACTGCGCAACTCCTTCTGGATATGCAGCGCCACCTTCTGCAGCACCACGTCCCCCTGCAGATGGCCGTGGGTGTCGTTGATCCGCTTGAAATGGTCGATATCCAGCATCAGCAGGGCCAGCTGGCCATCCTTGCGCCCGGCACGCTGGACCTCCTTGTCGAGGCATTCCATCAGAAAGCGGCGGTTGAACAGACCGGTCAGGTGGTCGGTATTGGACAGCTCAAGCAACAGCTCATTGGAGCGCTTGAGGTCGTCCTGCAGGTGCTTGATCTTAAGGTGGACCCGCATGCGCGCCACCAGCTCTTCCGGGTCGAACGGTTTGGTGATGAAGTCGCAGGCACCCTGCTCAAGCCCCTTGATCTTCAGGTCCCGGTCGTCGTTGCCGGTCAGGATGATCACCGGCGTATCGGAGACCTCCGGCCGGCCTTTCATCATCCCCAGAAACTTGAATCCGTCCATGCGGGGCATTTCCAGGTCGCACAGCACGATGTCCACCGGCGAGGCCAGCAGCTTCTTGAACCCTTCAAGACCATCCTCAGCCTGATAGAAACGGGAGAACAGGTCCCGCGACTCCAGGATGTCGATGATCTTGTCACGGATCGCTTCGGAATCGTCGATGATCAGTACACTGTCGGCCATAGAGCGTATCCCCGCAAACGGCTAAAGTCGTGGTTCCTGCATCAGGCGCTTCATTTCCGCTATGGTAGCGGCGTAATCGCTGCTGTTGAATACGGCGCTGCCGGCCACCATCACATCGGCGCCGGCGTGGGCCAGGCGGGCGATATTGGCCGGCTTGACGCCGCCGTCGATCTCAAGCTCGGCCTCACAGCCGCGGCGGTCCAGCATGCCGCGCAGCTGCTGGATCTTGGGGACGCAGGCCTCAATGAAGGACTGCCCGCCAAAACCGGGGTTGACGGTCATCAGCAGGACCAGGTCCAGCTCTTCCAGCACGTAGTCCAGCACATGCAACGGAGTCGCCGGGTTAAGCGATACCCCGGCCTTCTTGCCGGTGGCCTTGATCTGTTGCACCACCCGGTGCAGGTGGCGGCAGGCCTCGGCATGCACCACAATGATGTCGGCGCCTGCTGCGGCAAAATCCTCCACGTAGCGCTCAGGCTCTTCAATCATCAGATGCACATCAAGCGGAAGGTCCGTCACCTTGCGCACCGCTTCGACTACCAGCGGGCCGATGGTGATGTTGGGTACAAAACGGCCATCCATGACATCAATATGAATATAGTCGGCTCCGGCCGCGGCAACGGCGCGGACCTCCTCGCCAAGCCGTGCGAAGTCGGCCGAGAGTATGGAGGGTGCTATCTTTTTCATCGGTCAGTCCTTATCAATCGTGCAGCAAAAAAACCGTCGGTGCCGTGGGAGTGGGGCCAGAGGCGCAGGTAACCGCAGCTGTTGAACAGGGGTGCCCAGGCCGGGAACAACTGCGCTCCATTTTCTACCATAAACTCATGATGCCGTGAAAGAAAATCCTCTACCACCGCCTCATCTTCCTGCGGTGCGGTGGAACAGGTGGCGTACACCAGCACACCACCCGCCTTGAGGCGGCTGGCCGCCACCTCCAAGAGCGCTTGCTGCCGTTGGGCACAACGGAGCAACTCGGCAGGCTGCAGGCGCCATTTGGCCTCCGGGTTGCGCCGGATAACCCCCAGGCCGGAACAGGGGGCATCCAGCAGGACCCGGTCGAACTGCCGTTCCTGCAGATAGTCGTTGTGCAGGGCATCGCCGGACTCTGTCCGGATACTCTGCAGGCCGAGCCGGCTTGCGGACTCCTGGATACGGCGGATACGCCGCTGGTTCAGATCGGTGGCGATCAGGGTGCCTTGATCCTGCATCAGCTGGGCCAGATGGGTGGTCTTGCCGCCCGGCGCGGCACACATATCCAGTACGGTCTCTCCCGGCTGCGGCCCCAGCAGGTGGGCCACCAGCTGGGAGGCCTCATCCTGCACCGTAAAGAGCCCTTCGGTGAAACCGGGCAGGGTAGTGACCAGACCGCGGCCGGGCAGGCTGATCCCTTCGGGAGAGAAACTGCTGGCCTCGGCGGCGATACCTGCTGCCGATAGTTGTTCCAGGAGCTGCTGCCGTGAAATCCTGAGGGTGTTGGTCCGCAGGGTCAGCGGTGGAATCCTGAGTGAGGCCTCGGCCAGCGCCGTGGCCTCGGGCAGTGGCAACTGCTGCAGCCACTGTTCGGCCAGCCAGAGCGGCAGCGAGTGGGCCGCCGCCAGCCAGAGCGCCGGGGTTGTTGCCGGATCGGGCAGGGTCAGCTCGGCCCGGCGACGCTGGTAACTGCGCAGCACGGCGTTGATGAGCCCGCTTGCGCGTGGCTTCAGCTGTTTGGCCAGTTCTACCGTGGCATGGATGGCGGCATGGGCAGGAATCCGGTCCAGCTGCCGCAGCTGGTACAGGCCGAGGCGCAAGAGCAGCAGTACCGGCGCCTCCAGTTGCTCAAGCGGCTGTTGCAGCAGCTGGCTCAGGTAATGATCAAGGCTGCCCTGGTGCCGCAAGACGCCCAATACCAGTTCAGTAAAGAGCCCTCGGTCAGGGCCCTGCAGATTGGGGCGGGACAGTTCCCGGTCGATCAGGTCATCGGCATGCTGGCTGCTTTCTGCCAGGCGCAGCAGGCAGAGCAGGGCGGCAGCGCGCGGGGAGTTATCCGCAGGTGGGGGTGGCGTAATTTTCGACATGGCTGCAGCATAGACCGGAGTTGCCCGGCTTGGCAATCCCCAAGCGGAAGCGGTTTGCCGCATTGTGGCGGCAGAGGCTGTAACGCCTTGACATTTCACGTAGTACCGTGCTAAGAGCAACCGTTCAATCCACTGCATTTATACGAAGGAGACAGAGTTATGGAACGTACCTTTGCCATCATCAAGCCGGATGCCGTTGAACGGGGTCTGGCAGGCAAGATCATCACCAAGATCGAAGAGGCCGGCTTTGCCATCGTCGGCATGAAGAAAATCCACCTTTCCCGTGCGCAAGCTGAAGGATTTTACTACGTCCATAAAGAGCGCCCTTTCTTCAACGACCTCTGCAGCTTCATGTCCCGTTCGCCGGTGATCGTGATGTGCCTGCAGAAGGAAAACGCCATCAACGACTGGCGTGCCCTGATGGGGGCCACGAACCCGGCCAATGCCGAACCCGGCACCATTCGCAAGGAGTTTGCCAAGAATATCGAAGAGAACTCCGCCCACGGTTCCGACGCGCCCGAAACAGCCGCTTTTGAGATCCCCTACTTCTTCAACAGCTTTGAGCTGGTAGGGTAGTACAGAGCAGCAGGCGGCCTCCCCCCTGGAGGCCGCCGGTTTCATCCTTCCATGACCGACTCCTCCCGCACCGACCTTAAGAACCTGACCCTGCCCGCGCTTGAAGCTTTTTTGCAGGGGCAGGGCAAAGAACGTTACCGTGCCGTCCAGATATTCAAGTGGCTGTACCAGCACGATGTTGGCAGCTTTGAAGCGATGACCAACGTCTCCAAGACCTTGCGGGCAGAATTGGCGCAGTCCGCCTGGATCAGCCGGTTGGAGCCGGAGGCCGTGGAAATCGGCAAGGACGGCACCAGAAAATATCTGTTCCGCCTGGAGGACGGCAATGCCGTCGAGTCGGTCGTAATCCCGGACGAGGACCGCAATACGCTGTGCATCTCGTCCCAGGCCGGCTGTGCCATGCAGTGCGCCTTCTGCCTGACCGGCACCTTTCAGCTGACCCGCAACCTGACCACAGCCGAAATCGTCAACCAGATTCTGGCGGTGCGACGTGATGTGGAGATTCGCAACATCGTGATGATGGGGATGGGGGAACCGCTCCACAATCTGGAGAACGTCATCCCGGCCCTGCAGATCATGGTTGACGACAACGGTCTGCAGTTCTCCACCCGGCGAGTCACGGTCTCAACCTGCGGTCTGGTGCCGGAGCTGGAGCGGTTGGGACGGGAGGTGACCGTCAATCTGGCGGTGTCGCTGAACGCCACCACCGACGAGCTGCGGGACCGGATCATGCCGGTCAACAAGGCCTACCCGATTGCAACCCTGCTGGCGGCGTTGAAGAGGTTTCCCCTGCCGGGCCGCCGCAAGATCACGATTGAATATGTGCTGCTGGGCGGCCTGAACGATACCCCGGATGATGCCAAACGCTTGGTGCGGCTTTTGTCCGACATACCCTGCAAGATCAACCTGATACCGTTCAATCCGCACGAAGCTGCCGACTTTGTGCCCCCCACCAGGGCGGCCCTGGATGCCTTTCACAAGTACCTGCTGGATCGTCACTTTACCGTGATTACCCGCGACAGCCGGGGCAGCGATATTTCGGCTGCCTGCGGACAGCTGAAGGGCAAACTGGAACGCCGTGCTGTTCATGAGGAGGTACGCCATGCACCCTGAACCGTATGCCCTCTACCGGCAACTGGTGGAAGAGTGCCCTGATCTGCTGTGGCAGACCGACCGGGAATTGCGCCTGATCTACCTGAACAAGGCGGTAAGCGCACAATTCGGCTATCCCCCGGAGGAACTCCTGGGGCATGAACTGCCTGACCTGCTCTCCGGGAGCTCTGCTGAATTCGTGCGGACACGGCTGCAGGCCTGGGCTGCGCGTGAAGAGGTCAGCACCGGAGAAAGCGACAGCCGGCTCTGGGAAATCCAGATCCGCACTGCCTCGGGACGGCTGACACCGGCAGAAATTTCTGTTGCGGCGGTGCGGGATGAGATCGGTGATGTGACGGGCTTCCAGGGGGTGATCCGCAATGTGGCCGACCGGGTGCGGATCGAGGAACGGATGCGCTTGTCGGAGCAGAACTACCGCGAACTGGTCGAACGCTCCAACAGTTTTATCCTGCGCTGGACCAGTGACGGCATCATCACCTTTGTCAACTCGCATACCTGCGAGTTTTTTGGCTTTTTGCCGGAGGAGCTGGTGGGGCGCCATCTGGTGGGGACCATCGTGCCGGAGATTGAGAGCACCTCGCAGAATCTGAGGGAGTTGATCGCCCAGATCGGCGCCAACCCGCAGCAGTTCAGGAGCTCCGAGCATGAAACGGTCCGCTGGGACGGCAGCAGGGTCTGGGTGGCCTGGGACAACTCCCCTGCCCGCGACGCGGCAGGCCGGCTGGAAATCCTGAGCGTGGGGCACGATGTCTCGGAGCGGCGCCAGCGTGAGCAGCAGTTAGCCTACCTGACAGTGTACGACCCGATGACCGGCCTGTACAACCGGGCCTATTTCGATACCGAGCTGGAACGGCTGGCCCGCGGCAGACGCTTTCCGGTCAGCGTGGTGATCGCCTCCCTGGACAACCTGCAGGAGATTAACGACCAAGAGGGCCGGGAAGAGGGCGATCTCTTATTGATGAAGGCCGCCCGCTTACTGAAGGAAGGCTTCCGGATCGAGGATCTGGTGGCCCGCACTGGTGGGGATGGTTTTGCGATCCTGCTGCCGGGGATGGACGAACGTCAGACGGCGGCCGGGCTGATTCGTTTCCGGGCCGCTGTGGCGCGGGCCTCTGAACTGCAGCCGGCGGTATCGCTCTGTCTGGGAGCCGGTACGGCCCATGCCGGGCCGGAACTGATGCGGGCCCAGCGGGAGGCCTCGGCGGCCATGACAGCCGAAAAAGTGCTGCGCAAGCGGCAGCGTGAACAGCAGAAGACAGCACAAGAACAGGAAGAAGGGACACCGGAATGATCGGCGTGATTGGCGGCAGTGGACTGTATGAGATGGAAGGACTTGAACAGGTTGAGGAGGTTGTGCTGGAGACCCCCTTTGGGGCGCCTTCGGATGCCTATATCACCGGGGTGCTGAACGGCGTGCGGCTGGTCTTCCTGCCCCGCCACGGCAGGGGACACCGTCTGTTGCCGTCAGAGGTCAATTACCGGGCCAATATCTTCGGCATGAAGCAGCTGGGGGTTGAGCGGATCATCTCGGTTTCAGCCGTGGGCAGCCTGAAAGAGGCGATCGTGCCGGGCCATATCGTGATCCCCGACCAGTTCATCGACCGCACCAAGGGCGAGCGCGCCTCCACCTTCTTCGGCAACGGTATTGTCGCCCATGTCGGCTTTGCCGATCCCACCTGCCCCTGCCTCTCGGAGAAACTGTTTCGAGCGGCCCAGGCGGCCGGTGCCGTGACCCACAAGGGGGGCACCTATATCTGCATGGAGGGTCCGGCCTTTTCGACCCGGGCCGAGTCGTTCCTGTACCGCAGCATGGGCGGCGATGTGATCGGTATGACCAACCTGACCGAGGCCAAGCTGGCCCGCGAGGCCGAGATCTGCTACGGCGTGATCGCCCTTTCCACCGATTACGACTGTTGGCACGACTCGCACGACGATGTGACGGTTGATGCCATCCTGACCATTATCCATCAGAACGTGACCATGGCCAAGGAGATCATCCGTCATGCCGTGCTGGACGACCCGTCTGAACGCGCCTGTACCTGCGGCACGGCACTGCAATACGCGATCGTGACCGACCGCAGCCGTATCCCGGGCGACACCGTGGCCAAACTGGGGCCGATTGTCAGTAACTATCTGAAGTAAGGAGTAGATTGATATGGGTATCGTTGTTGTCGGCACTGTGGCCTTTGACACGGTTGAAACACCCTTTGGCAAGGGAGAAAATGTCTTGGGCGGCTCAGCCACCTATTTTGCCACCTCAGCCAGTTTTTTCAGCGATGTTTCGCTGGTGGCGGTGGTGGGTGAGGATTTCCCCGCCGAGCATATCGCCTTTTTGCAGTCCCGTGAGATCGACCTGCAGGGGCTGCAGCGCATACCGGGCAAGACCTTCCACTGGACCGGCAAGTATGGCTATGATCTGAACGAGGCCCAGACCCTGGACACCCAACTCAACGTGCTGCTGGAGTTCAAGCCGGAGCTTCCGGCAAGCTACCGTGACACCGATGTGCTCTTTTTGGCCAACATTGACCCTGAATTACAGCTGCAGGTGCTTGATCAGGTCAAAAAACCGCGTCTGACCGCCTGCGACAGCATGAATTTCTGGATCTCATCCAAGCCGGAGGCCTTGAAAGAGGTGATGCGGCGGGTTGACATCGTGGTGATCAACGAGGGCGAGGCCCGCATGCTGACCGGTGAGGCCAATCTGGTCAAGGCGGCCCGCCGCATCATCGCCCTGGGGTGCAAGCGTCTGGTGGTCAAGCGGGGAGAATACGGGGTGTTGATGTTTACCGCCGATACCGTCTTTGCCGCGCCGGCCTGGCCGCTGGAGGAGGTCTTCGATCCCACCGGGGCCGGCGATACCTTTGCGGGTGGCTTCATGGGGTACCTGGCCAATACCGGCGACCTTTCCGAGGAAGGGATCCGCCAGGCCCTGGTGTTCGGCTCCGTGATGGCCTCCTTTAATGTCGAGGACTTCAGCCTCAACCGGATGAAGCGCTTGAACTACCCCGAGATCGAGGCCCGCTACCGCAGCTTCAAGGGGCTGACCAGCTTCCGCGACCTGGGGGTTTGATTGACATCACAGGTACGCTCTGGTAGTTCTTACGTGCAGTTATAAACTCTATCTCCGAGCAAGGAGTCTCCATGCGCTCAGGCATACTGCTCCTGATGCTGGCCGGCACGCTGGCCGTGGCCGGCTGTGCAACGACATCGACAAGCGGGGTAAACTCGGAGTCCTACCATTACCAGATGGGGGTGTCGTACCTTGAAGAGCGTAACTATACCTCTGCCTTGAAAGAGCTGAGTGAGGCTGAGAAGCAGGACGACAGCAACCCCGAGCTGCAATACAACCTGGGGCGCGCACTGGTGGGCAGGCGCCGTCTGGACTTGGCTGAAGGCAAATTCCTGAAGGCCCTGGCACTACGCCCCAAGTATTCAGAGGCACGCAATGACTTAGGGGTGCTGTACCTTGAGACCGGGCGTTGGGACAATGCCATCCAGCAGTTTAAGGCGGTCAAGGACGACCTCTTTTACCCCCGGCCTGATTTTGCCCAGCTCAACTTGGGGCTGGCCTACCTGGGCAAGGGAGAGTATGGGGCGGCCATGGCTGAATTCAAGGCGGTACAGGCCTACAGCCCGCGCAACCCCGTGGCGCTGGTCTCTATCGGGCGGGTGCTGTTTGCCGAAGGCAAGACCGACCTTGCCATAGAGGAATACCGCCGCGCTTTAAGTATTGCGCCGGACTATGCCAATGGCCACTATCATCTGGGGATGGCCCTGATGAAGCAGAGCCAGCTGGCTGCAGCCAGGCAGGCCTTTAAGGAAGTGGTCAGAATTGCCCCTGATACCGAGCTGGGGCATGCTGCCATGCGGTATATCGACCTGCTCAGGTAGACCGGCCGAATGACGACGGAACAGCAGATGATGACTGAAACCACAGACGCCGGCTCGGCAGGGTCACTGCTGCGGCAGGAACGTGAGGCGCGGGGTGTCTCGCTTGAGGCGGTTGCCGAGGCCACCAAGATCGGTAAAAACTACCTGCTGGCATTGGAGGAGGACCGCTACCAGGATCTTCCGGCAGCAGCATACCTGCCCGGTTTCATCCGGGCGTATGCCACCTACCTCGGCCTGCCGGATGACGAGCTGGTCAGGCGTGCCACGGCCCACGCCCCGGCAAGTAGTAGTGAGCCCCTCAGGCCGAATCGTTCGGTCGTGTCTCAGGCTGGTATCCCCTGGCAACGTTTCATTCTGCCGGTGATCCTGTTGGCAGCCGTCCTGCTTTCGACCGTGTTCCTGTCATCGCCACTCCCGCAGCGTCCGCGACAGCCTGTTCAGCCGCAGGCGGTGCAACCCCCGCCGATACCGGCGGTAGCGGTGCAAGCTGCCCGCTCGAGCGTGTTGGCACCAGTATCGGCTGCACAAGAAAAGGTCAAATCTGCGCCACAAGTGGAGGCCACAGTTGAACAGGCAGCTCCCACTCCTCCGGCCAAGCCCCAATCCGGCTTTATGGTCAGGATGAAGGTCAAGCGGAACAGCAACCTGACGGTGACCATCGATGATGCCGCCACCCAGGGGTATGAACTGACCAGTGGCGATTTGATTGAATGGAAGGCCGCCCGTATTATCGCCTTTGACCTCTCCGATGTGGGGGGGGTTGAGGTTGAACTGAACGGCACACCGCTCAAACTGCCGGACAGTTCCGGCGGCAGGCCTGCCTACCTGGTGCTTGATGCCAACGGCATCAGGCGTGAACATCCCTAGGTGTGGCCGGGATGGCGTCAAACAGATAAAGCCAGGTAATATTGTTGCATTAGGACGTTTTGTTATGGCTTTCAAGGGGGTGCCTTGACAGCTGCTTTCTCCGTGCTAGACTTGCATCTAGCGGACATTTAACAACGGAGAAACGGCGTGGCGGAACAGCTCAAACGCATACTGGTAGTGGATGATGAGGAAAATACCCGTATTGCCTTGACGCGCCTGCTGAGCAGAGAGGGGTACGATGTCCGGACCGCCGCCAATGGCAAAGAGGCCTTGAGCAGCCTGCGGCACTGCGGCGCGGAGCTGATCATCACCGATCTGAATATGCCGGAAATGAACGGTCTGGCCTTTTTGCGCGAGTTGAACCGCGAATATCCTGCCAGCAATGTCATTATGATTACCGCCTTCGGTGAGGTTGAATCCTACCTGGAGGCCTTGAACCTGGGAGCCTTTGAGTATCTGAACAAGCCGCTGCGACTGGAAGAGTTGCGCAAAGTCATGGGAAAGATGTTTTCAGCGGCGGACGTTGAGAGGAGAAACACAGATGAAACGGTTTGAGCGAATCCTGCTGGCAACGGATTTTTCCGATTATTCCGAGGTTGCATGTGAGTATGCCGTGACCTTGGCCAAGACCTTTAACTCTTCCCTGCTGGTGCTGCACGTGATCAACGAGCCGGTTGACCTGCGCGGCTTCTATGTCCCCCACATCTCCTTTGAGCAGCTTGAGCAGGAAATCGAAACCGGCGCAACCAAGTTGCTGGAAACCTTCTGCAAGGAAAACCTTCAAGATTTCAGTGGTTATGAAACAATGGTCATTGCCGGGGTTCCCTACGAAGAGATCATCAGGATTGCCTCGGAGAAAGAGGCATCGCTGATCGTCATCGGTACCCACGGTCGTACCGGCCTGGATCATCTGATCTTCGGCAGTACTGCCGAGCGGGTCGTACGTGGCGCCCCCTGCCCCGTCATGACGATCCGGCTGCCGATAACGCCTGAATAAATCCGGTCCCACTCTCCATGGAAAACCGCCCACAGCAGGTTTCCCCCAAAATTCTGGTCCTGGATGACGATGAGGCTATCAGGGCGCTGGTTGCCGTAGTCCTTGATAGGCGCGGTTATCAGGTGCTGACTGCCGCCTCGGCATATGAGGGGCTGCGGATGGTGGCCGAGCATCAGCCCGAGCTGGTGATGGTGGACTACCGTCTGCCCGACAGCGACGGCCTGGCGGTACTACAGGAGATCAAGTCACGCTATCCGGCCTGTTATGTGATCATGGTCACCGGCATGGGCAACCAGGAGCTGGCGGTTGAGCTGATGAAGGCCGGGGCCTCCGAATACCTGCTCAAGCCGTTTGATACGCGCCAGCTGCCGGACCGGGTCGATGCGGTGCGTAAGCTGCGGGAGATCGAGCTGGCCAATAAGGCCCTGCAGGTTGAACGTGAGCATCTGATGCTGGAGATCGAAACCTGGAACCGGGAGCTGCAGACCAGGGTGCAGGAGCGAACCGAGGCGTTGCACCGGGCCCAGAGTGAGATCGCCCAGACCGAAAAACTGGCAGCGCTTGGCTACCTCGCGGCCGGCATGGCCCATGAAATCCGTAACCCTCTGAATTCAATCTCGCTCTTTACCCAGCTGATGCGCGAGGGGGCCGAGGAAACCGAGATCGGCGACTATCTCGGCAAGATACTGAAGGAAGTTGACCGGATTGACAATATCATCCACAAGCTGGTGGATGCCGCCAACCGCAGCCGCTTGGTGGTTGACGATGTACGGCTCGACCAGGTGCTGCAGGATGCGTTGGAGATCTTTGCCCCGCAGATTGAGGCCCGCCAGCTGCAGGTGAGCTTCAGTTGTCCAGAACCGCCGCCGCCGATCAAGGCGGACCGGGCCGAGCTGGAGCAGATCTTTACCAACCTGCTGATGAATGCCGTTGAGGAACTGCCCCAGGGGGGTAAACTGGCAATCAGTATGGATAGCCCCGAAGGCCTGATTGAGGTGCGTGTCAGCGATAATGGTGGTGGCATAACGCCGGAAAACCTCGACACCATCTTTAAGCCGTTTTTCTCAACCAAGAGCCGCGGTACCGGCATTGGCCTGCCGGTTGCCCGAAGGATTGCCCGGCTCTACCATGGTGATGTCTCTGTGGCGCAAACCTCGCCGGCCGGCACCACATTTCTGGTAACTATCCCGCGCGAGCAGCGCAAAGGGACCCGCTAAGGAGTTCGATGTCGCCCGCACCCTCAATACTGATTATTGATGATGATCCCTTTTTCCAGCGCATCCTGTCTGATGCCTTTAAGGAAAACGGGTATGCGGTCTTCACCGCCAGTGACGGCATTGAAGGCGTCAGGGTCTATCTGGAGCGGATGCCTGGAGTGGTGATTACCGATCTGGTGATGCCCCGTATGGGCGGGGTCAGTACCTGTATGGAGATCAGCCGGGTTGCCGCAGAGCAAGAACCGATTATCATCCTGTTGACCTCCATGTTTCAGGAAGGCCCCCATGAGCACGAGACCCCTGAGATGGGGGCCCGCTTCCATATTCCCAAATCAACACCGCCGCTGGATATTGTGATTCTGGTTGAGCAGCTGATTGAGCGGAACCGCACCACGTCTGCCTGATTCCCCTCTGCGTATGTCCTTACTGTTACGTAATCTTATGCTGCGCCCTGATGAGGCAGAATCCCTGCTGGTTGAGCGGGTGGCGTCCCAATTCGGTCTGAAGCCGGAAGAGCTGCTGCAGTTCAGGATCGTCCGCAAGGGGATCGATGCCCGTAAAAAACCCCGTGTCATGCTGGTCTATACGGTCTCTTTCAGTGTCAGGGATGAGGCGGCCTTTCTGCACAAGCATGCGGCATTGTCACAGCTGGAGCAACTTGCGCCCGTAGTCTATCCGGTCTTTCCGACCTATTGCAGACAGGAGCCGATAGTGGTGGTGGGGATGGGGCCGGCCGGGCTGTTCTGTGCCCTGCGCCTGACCGCCTATGGCATACCGGTCACCCTGCTGGAACGGGGCAAGGCCGTTGAGGAGCGGGTGCTGGATGTGGCCCGTTTCTGGCGAGAAGGTATCCTGGACACGGAAAGCAACGTTCAGTTCGGTGAGGGGGGGGCCGGTACCTTTTCCGACGGCAAGCTGACCTGCCGCCTGCGCGACCCCAATACCGCCTGGGTGTTGGAGCAACTGATCCGTTTCGGTGCACCGGAGGAGATCCGTTACCTGGCCAAGCCCCATGTGGGTACCGATCGCCTGCGGAGCGTGGTGGCCGCCATCCGCACCGGTTTGCAGCAGCAGGGCTGCAGTGTGCGGTTTAGTGCCAAGCTGACCGATCTGGTTTCGCAAGACGGCAGACTGGCAGGCATCCGCTACAATCAGCACGATGAACTGCCCTGCTGTCATCTGGTGCTGGCCATCGGTCATAGCGCCCGTGACACCTACGCCGTGCTGCAGCCCCGGTTGTTGATGGAGCAGAAACCGTTTGCCATTGGTTTGCGGGTTGAACACCCCCAGCCGCTGATCGATCGTATCCAGTACGGTCAATCACACCCTGCCCTGCCCAAGGCCGACTACGCCCTGACCTACAACAACGAACAGACCGGACGGAGCTGTTATTCTTTCTGCATGTGCCCGGGCGGGGTGGTGATCGGCGGTCCCTCCGAGTCGGAGATGGTGGTTACCAACGGCATGAGCAATCTGGGCAGAGACTCCGGTCTGGCCAACAGCGCCCTGGTGGTGAATGTAAGACCGCAGGACTTCAGCGGTAGCGACCCGCTGGCCGGGGTTCGGTTTCAGCGGCATTGGGAGCGGCTGGCCTTTGCGGCCGGAGGAGGGCATTACCGGGCCCCGGCCCAGAATATGCTGCAGTTCCTGGGGCAGACCAAGGCAGGGAACTACCGTTCCAGTTATCAGCCCGGTACGGTGGCGGCCGACCTGACCACCGTGCTGCCGCCGTATGTCAGCGCTACGCTGCGGGAGGGGATTCGGGCCTTTGAACGGAAAATGAAGGGCTTTGTCACGGCCGAGGCGACCCTGACCGGGGTAGAGACCAGGACTTCGGCGCCGCTGCGGATCTTGCGGGGAGAGGACTGCCAGTCCCCTGCCCTGGCGGGAGTCTATCCCTGCGGGGAAGGGGCCGGTTACGCCGGGGGGATCATGTCGGCCGCCCTGGATGGTGTACGGGTAGCGGACAAGATCGCTGAGGCACTGCGTTAAGTTACGATTCCGGGGCAAGTACAGAGGGCGCTATCCAGCTTGGATAGCGCCCTCTGTCGTAACGTTACCCCCGTACCTGCCCATCTCCATATACGATGAACTTGGTGGTGGTCAGGTCCTCCAGCCCCATCGGACCAAAGGAGTGCAACTTGGTGGTGGAGATGCCGATCTCTGCCCCCAGCCCCAACTGACCGCCGTCATTGAAGCGGGTCGAGGCATTGACCAGCACGCAGGACGAGTTGACCTCACGGATGAACCGCTGGGCATTGCTGTAGTCCTTGGTGATGATCACCTCGCTGTGCAGCGAACCGTAGCGGTTGATATGGGCAATGGCGTCGTCCATGTCGTCCACTATCCGGCAGGCCAGGATCAGCTCCAGGTATTCGGCCGCCCAATCCTCTTCAGTAGCCGGTTTGGCGGTCGGGGTCAGGGCGCAGAAGGCCGCATCCCCCCGCAGTTCTACCTGTAATGCCCCCAGGGCCTTGGCAAGCTGCGGCACGAAGACCTCAGCCGCAGCCTTGTGGATCAGCAGGGTTTCCAGGGCGTTGCAGACCCCCGGGCGCTGGGTCTTGGCGTTGATGATAATCCTGATTGCCATCTCAAAATCAGCCCCAGCATCCACAAAGGCGTGGCAGACCCCCTTGTAGTGCTTGATGACCGGGATACGGGAATTTTCCACCACAAAGCGGATCAGGCTCTCACCGCCCCGGGGAATGATCAGGTCGATCAGTTCCTCCTGCTTGAGCATCTCCAACACCCCTTCCCGCTCGGTGAACGGGATCAACGACAGGGCTGCTGCCGGGATATCCAGCTGGCGCATGACCCCCTGCAGGATCGCCGCAATGGCACGGTTGGAGTGGATCGCCTCTGAGCCGCCCCGCAGGATCACGGCGTTACCTGACTTGAGGCAGAGGGCTGCCGCGTCGGCGGTCACGTTGGGGCGCGATTCATAGACGATCCCGATCACTCCCAGGGGAATCCGCATCTTGCCCACCAGCAACTCGTTGGGCCGCTTCCACATCTTGGTGACTTCACCCACCGGATCGGGCAGGGCAGCCACCTCCCGCAGGGCGTCGGCCATGCTGCTGATCCGCTTGGCATCCAGCATCAGACGGTCCAGCATGGCCTCGGACAGCCCCTTGTCCCTGCCTGTGGCCAGGTCCCTGGCGTTTTCAGCGATCAAGTGCTCGGTGGCCGCTTCCAGGGCATTGGCCATGGTGTGCAGCATCTCATTCTTGGCGGTGGTGGACAGGCGCGCCATGACGAGCGAGGCCTGGCGGGAGTCTTGGGCAATGGTGGCGACCTGGGTAGCGATGGTCATGGATGATTCCTCGTCTTTCAGGGAGCTTCTGTGCGTTCACCAAGGATCCGGTCATAGACATCACGGATCGCCTCGGTGGTGGTTTCGTAATCCTGCATCAGGGCCTGGCCGGGATGACGCAGCTTGGCATCGTAGCCCAGCCGCCGGGCCAACGTGTCCAGATAGCGCTGATCCCCCGCCAGATCGTTGATGGAATGATCATGCAGCAGGCGCAGGCGGTTCTCCAGCTTGCGCAGGAACTTGTAACCGCTGATCAGGGTCTCGGCATCGGTTTCGCCGAGCAGTCCCAGGGTCTTGACCTCTTTCAGGGCCGTGACGGTATTGGGGACGCGCAACTCGGGGTAGAAGTGCCCGTGACGCAACTGCAGGTACTGGGCAATGAACTCCACATCCACCATGCCACCGCGGCCGGTCTTGATATTGTAATTGCCGGCGCTCTCTTTGGCAATTTCGTTTTCCATCCGCATCCGCAGCCGGTGAATCTCACGGCGTCCCTCTGGCTCAAGCGCGCTGCCGTAAACGGTCTGGCGGACCACCACGTCGATGCTGGTTCGCAGGGTCGGTTCACCGATCACCACGCGGGATTTTGCCAGGGCCTGGCGCTCCCAGATCTGCGCCTCGTTGCGGTGATAGGCCAGAAACGACTCCAGCGAGGTGACCAGCGGTCCGGCATTGCCGGAAGGGCGCAGGCGGGTATCCAGCTTGTAGACAAACCCTTCGCGGGTCTGGGTGGAGAGGATCAGGATCAGCTTCTGGGCCAATTTGGCAAAGTATTCGTGGTTGCTGATCTGCTTCTCGCCGTCGGTATGACCCTGGTGATCGTAGATAAAGATGATGTCCAGGTCTGAGTGGTAGTTCAGCTCTTCCCCCCCCAGTTTACCCATGCCGATGATGGCCAGATCGGCGCTGTGTTTTTGCCCGTCATCCTGGTAGCAGGGACGACCGAAACGGCTCAACTCCGTCATGGCCAGACGGTAGGCCTCTTCCAGACAAACCTCGGCCAGACAGGAAAGTTGTTCGGCAATGGCCCCCTGTCCCAGGTGACCGTGGATGTCGTTCAGGCCGATCCGCAGGAACTCCTCGTTGCGGTAGCGCCGCAGGACATCCAGACGCTCCTCGAAGTCCTCGGCCTGCAGCAGCAGGCTGGACAGCTCTTCGTCCATTACCTCGCGGGGCTTGACCATGGAGGCATAGGTGTGGGCTACCATCGATTCCAACAGCTCCGGGTGGCTGATCAAAATCTTTGAGAGGAAGGCCGAGGTGCCGAACAGGGTGGCCAGCAGTTTGACGGTCTCATGGTTTTCCGCCAGCAGGGCGTAACAGGCGGTGCGGCCGGAGATGACCGCCAGGAAGCGCTCGGCATGGGCCAGGGCCATATCCGGGTCCGGGGCATCCAGCAGGGCCTGCAGGAATAAGGGGGCGATCTGGGCATGGGTGCGACGGCTGCGCTCCGTGACCGCGCCTTTGACCGGGCCGCTGCGGAGCATGGCAAGGTTTTCAAAGGCCCGTTCAACATCTTCCAGCCGCCGTTCGGCCAGCATATCCATCACCAGGTCCGGCTCGGCCTTGGTGTCCAGCAGATAGAGGATTTCGGGCGGCGCCTGCAGCTGCAACTGCTCGTCCCGGCTGAAGAACAGGCTGCCGTAGATGGCCGAGACCCTGTGGCGGTGCAGTTCCAGGGTTTCCCTGAACCGTTGCAGGCCGTTATCCCGCAGAAATCCGCAGCGACGCGCCAGTGCCACCAGCTCATCCTCCTTGGCGGGTAGACTGTGGGTCTGGCGCTCCTGCACCACCTGAATACGGTGTTCAACCGTGCGCAGGAAACGGTAGGCCTCGCTCAGTTGCAGCCGGTCCTCATCGCTGATAAGTTTCGCCTCGGCCAAAAGCTCAAGTGCCAGCAGGGAGTTGCGTTCGCGCAGGCGGGGGATCTTGCCGGCATAGACCAGCTGCAAGGCCTGGATGAAGAATTCAATCTCACGAATGCCGCCACGTCCCAGCTTCAGGTTGGTCTCACCTTCGCGATTACGGGCCAGCGAGGCATCGATCTTCTGCTTCATCAGTTTCATATCCTCGATCAGGGTGTAGTCGAGGTATTTGCGGTAGATGAAGGGGGCCAGGGTCAGCAGCAGCTGTTCGCCCAGCTCCCGTGAACCGGCAACCGGTCTGGCCTTGAGCATGGCGGTTCGTTCCCAGGATTGTCCCCAGGACTCGTAGTAGATCTCGGCCGAACGCAGGGAGACGGCCATGTCACCCGATTTTCCTTCGGGACGCAGCCCGACATCAACCCTGAAGACAAAGCCGTCTTCCGTGACTTGATTGATGGCCTTGGTGGTCAGCTCCGCCAGCTTGTTGAAAAAGGTGTGCAGTGAGACAACGCCTTTGCGGCCACCGCGGCCGTCATCGATGCCGGCGGTTTCGCCACGGTCGGTTTCGTAGAAGTAGATGATGTCGATATCGGAGGAGAAGTTCAGTTCGCGACCGCCGAATTTACCCATGCCCAGCACGGTCATGACCGCCGTGCGCAGGCCGTCCGGGGTTTCTTTCAGCGGCTGGCCGTACTCCTGCACCAGCAGACGATGGCAGGTCTCATAGGCAACCTGCAGTGTGGCGGAGGCCAGATCCGAAAGTTCACGGGTCACCTCTTCCAGGGGGGCCAGGTTGTTCAGGTCCCTGGTGGCGATCCGCAGGATTTCAAAACGTTTGAAACAGCGCAATTCCTTCATCAGGAGCGCAAGGTCAACCGAAGCAGGCACGGCTCGGCGCAGCATCTCCAACAACTCGGTCCTGGTGCGAGACTGCTCCAGCTCATGGTCAAGGTAGAGCCGCAGGAAGTAGGAGGGCTCCTTGAAAAGCAGGTTGGTCAGAAACGGGGATGAGCCGCAGCAGAACAGCAACTGTGCCAGACGTCTGCGATTGGACACCACCCGCCGTAGGGTCGCCTGGTCAAGCACACCGGCCAGACGCTCAAAACCGTTCAGGGCCATGTCGGGCGAAGGGGTGTGCAGGGCGGCCAGGGTAATCTTCAGCAGGGTGTCCACGGAAAAACGTTCCTGCAGGAGCAGCACGTTGGTGGCTGAACGGGAGCCATAGGCAAAGCCGGAACGTTCCAGCAGGGTGATCAGTTCAATGCCGCGGGCCGACGCATCCTCCATGGCCATGATCCATGAAAAACGATGATCAAAACGGGTACTGGGCATATCAGGCCGCAGCCAGGGCTGCCAGCTCCTTGGTGAAGTCAGCGCGGGCAACACCCTTTTCAGTAATGATGGCGGTGAGGTACTTGGCCGGCGTGACATCGAAGGAGGGGTTGCGCACCCTGACCCCTTCCGGTGCGATCGGCAGGCCCCGGATATGGGTTACTTCCGTGGCGGGGCGCTCTTCGATCGGGATCTGCGAGCCGTCGGCCAGCGAGAGGTCCAGGGTTGAGGTTGGTGCCGCCACATAAAAGGGGATGCCGTGCTCCCTGGCCAGCACCGCTACGCTGAAGGTGCCGATCTTGTTGGCGGTATCGCCGTTGGCGGCAATCCGGTCGGCCCCAACCACGCAACAGGTGATCTCGCCGCGCGCCATAAAAAAACCGGCCATGTTGTCGGCAATCAAGGTGACCGGGATCTTGTCTTTCATCAGTTCCCAGGTGGTCAGGCGCGCCCCCTGCAGCCAGGGTCGGGTTTCGTCGGCAAAAACCGCTATCTGTTTGCCGGCCTCGTGGGCGGCCCGGATCACCCCCAGGGCGGTGCCGTAACCGGCGGTCGCCAGGCCGCCGGCATTACAATGGGTCAGCACGGTGGCGCCGTGGGGGATCAGGGCCGCGCCATGGCAACCGATCTGCTTGCAGATTGCCAGGTCTTCCTGTTCGGTCCTGATGGCTTCCTCTTTCAGGGCCTGACGGATCTGCTCAAGCGGCGCTCCCTGAAGCGACAGGGCAACCGACTTCATCCGCCCTATCGCCCAGAAAAGGTTAACGGCCGTGGGGCGGGTCCGGGCCATCACCTGGCAGACATGCTCCAGTTGGCCGTAAAACGACTCATGGGTGTCGGCAATGATCTCGCGGGCGCCCAGGGCGATCCCCATGGCAGCGGCGACCCCGATGGCCGGCGCGCCGCGTACCACCATGCCTTTGATGGCATCGGCAACAGCGGAAAAATCGGTATAGCGCTGATAGAGCTCCTCCATCGGCAGACGGGTCTGGTCAATCATGAAAACGGCGTCATCACGCCACTCAATGGTACGGAAAGACATCTGGTGGTCCTCCTGCAGGTAAAGAAAACAAGATTTTCTCATACCTATATAGCGTTCAGCACGGCTGCTTTCAAGCAAAAGCGCTTAAAGGCACGGCGATATGGCTTTGGACTGATAAAGCGTAAAATACGATTGACAAAATAGATAAAATGAATAATATGCGGCCTGCTTGTTTTGGGGCATGGACTAGTAGCTCAGTTGGTAGAGCAGGCGACTCTTAATCGTCAGGTCGTAGGTTCGAACCCTACCTGGTCCACCATTACATACGCCTTCCCGGCTGTGTCGTAACGGCCGGATGTTCATGTCGTGTTGGGGTATCGCCAAGCGGTAAGGCAACGGACTCTGACTCCGTCACCGCAGGTTCGAATCCTGCTACCCCTGCCAAACACGCTTTTTCTTTCTTTGTGAGATTGACTTTTACAGTAGTGGTTATTATTATTTTTGTACATCAGTTGACTCCACCCGAAAGGAGAATCCTGCCATGTGGACTGCACATTTTAGAATCCGTCCGGTATCCCACTGCAAGGAAGGGTGCCGAAGCTAGCCTGCCGGGCGCATAACCGGCGGGCCGAACAAATCAAACCCCGTGTCGGTTGACACGGGGTTTTTTTCTGCGTACCCTGCAGAATCATGAAAAAATACCTTGGCATAACCGTTGTGGTGCTTGCGGCTGCGGCGATTCTGGCCTGGACCTTTGTCAGCCGCCCTGCCCGGCCCAGCTACAAGACGGTTCGGCTTCAAAAAGGCAGCATCGTGGCTGCCATCTCCGCCACCGGCACGGTCAACCCGGTCACGACCGTGCAGGTCGGTTCGCAGGTCTCCGGTACCATTCAAAAGCTGTTCGTTGACTATAACTCCCATGTGAAAAAAAGCCAGGTGATCGCAGAACTGGATCCCGCCCTGTTTCTTGCCCAGGTTGAACAGTCCCGGGGCAATTATCAGAATGCCCGGGCAAGCCTGCAAAAGGCCAGGGTGACACTGGCCGATGCCAAGCGTACCCTGGAGCGTAACCGCCAGCTGCTGGGCCAGGGGATTGTGGCCCAGAGTGATTTTGATGCGGCCCAGACCGCCTACGATGCCGCCTTGGCCGGTATTAAATCGGCAGAGGCGGGGGTGACCCAGTCGCGCGGCAGCCTGATGCAGGCCGAGACCAATCTGAAGAATTCCGTGATCCGCTCTCCGGTGGATGGGGTGGTGATCTCACGCAGCGTCGACGTGGGCCAGACCGTGGCGGCCTCCTTCCAGACGCCGACCTTGTTCACCATTGCACAGGATCTGACCAAGATGCAGATCGAAACCAGCGTTGACGAGGCTGATATCAGCCGGACTCGGCTGGGACAGCCGGCCTCCTTTACGGTGGATGCCTACCCCAACCGCACCTTTCAGGGGAGCGTGATCCAGGTTCGCTCGGCGCCGGTGACGGTCCAGAACGTGGTGACCTACATCGTGGTGGTGCAGGTGGACAACAAACAGCTGCTGCTCAAGCCCGGTATGACCGCCAATGTGGCGATTGAGACCGGCCGGCGCGATGGTGTGCTCAAACTGCCTGCGGCGGCTTTACGCTTTCAGCCGAAACCGGGCGAGACACGTAAGACTGGCAAGCAGCCTTCGGCCACCGGGGCGAAGGCTCCCCTGCGGGAGAAGGGCCGGCCGGCCCAACAGCAGCAGGTTTACCTGCTGCGCGAAGACAAGCCGGTTGCCGTGAACGTTACTACCGGCCTGGTCGATGCCGGTTTTGTGGAGCTGGTGGAGGGAGCACTAAAAGAAGGGGATGAGGTCATCACCGAACAGCTAGACGGCAAGAAAAAGAAAACAACCGGTATGGGCTCACCGATGGGCCCCCGTTTTTAAAGGAGCAGACCCGATGAAGAAGCCGCTTGTGCTGATGATCCTGGATGGCTGGGGTATCAACCCCTGTCCCGACCATAACGCCGTGGCCCTGGCACAGACCCCTCGCCTGAAACAGCTGTTGCAGGAGTATCCCCATGTCCGGATTCTTACCTCGGGTATGGCGGTTGGCCTGCCGGAAGGGCAGATGGGCAACTCCGAGGTGGGGCATCTCAACCTGGGGGCCGGCCGGATCGTCTACCAGGATCTGACCCGCATCACCAAGGCGATTGCTGATGGCGATTTCTTTGAGAATGCGGTGCTGCTGGACTGCCTGGCCAAGGTCAAGGCCGGCGGTGGCAGGCTGCATCTGGCCGGGCTTTTGTCCGATGGCGGGGTGCACTCGCACAACACCCACCTCTATGCCCTGGTGGAACTGGCCCGGCGACAGGGGCTGCAGGAGGTCTTTGTGCACTGCCTGCTGGATGGCCGCGACACACCGCCCCAAAGTGGCGCCGGTTATCTGGCGGAGCTGGAGGCGGAACTGCAGCGGATCGGCTGTGGCAAGGTCGCCACGGTGATGGGGCGTTACTATGCCATGGACCGCGATAACCGCTGGGAGCGGGTGGAGAAGGCCTACAACGCCATGGTGCTGGGGCAGGGGGAATGCCGTGGTTCCTCGGCCGAGGCAATTCAGACGAGCTACGCTGCCGGGGTCAATGACGAATTCGTGGTGCCCTGCGTGATCTGCCGCGATGGCCAGCCGTTGGCCCCCCTCCAAGATGGCGATGCGGTGATCTTCTTTAACTTCCGCTCCGACCGGGCCCGTGAGATCACCCGGGCGCTTACCTTTGAACAGTTTGACGGTTTTGCGCGCCAGCGCGTACCGAAGCTTGCCAGCTATGTCTGCATGACCGAGTATGATGCCACCTTTGGTCTGCCGCTGGCCTTCGGGCCGGAAGAACTGACCAATATCCTGGGCGGGGTGCTGGCTGAGGCAGGCCTGCAGCAGTTGCGGATTGCCGAGACCGAGAAATACGCCCACGTCACCTTCTTCTTCAACGGCGGGGTGGAAACCCCCTTTCCCGGTGAAGAGCGGGCCCTGATCCCCTCACCCAAAGAGGTTGCCACCTATGACCAGAAGCCGGAGATGAGCGCCTACCTGGTGGCTGGTGAGCTGGTCAAGCGGCTGGAGCAGGATCGCTACGACGTCGTGATCCTCAACTTTGCCAACTGTGACATGGTGGGACATACCGGTATGTTATCGGCCGCCATCAAGGCGGTGGAGGCGGTGGACGCCTGTGTAGGCACGGTGGTGGACAAGGTGCGCAGCCTGGGTGGAGCGCTCTTGATCACCGCTGACCATGGTAATGCCGAACAGATGGTGGATGAAAAGGGGGAGCCGCACACCGCCCACACCACCAACCCGGTCTGGCTGATCCTGGTGGATGATACGCGCAAGGACGCCGTGCTGCGGGATGGGGGCAAGCTGGCCGACATCGCCCCCACCATGCTGCAGCTGCTGGGTCTACCCCAACCCAAGGAAATGACCGGAGAGAGCCTGTTATGAAGACCGTAGCCATCCCAGCCACTGATCATGAATATATCCTTGGCAAGATTCTCTGCATCGGCCGCAACTATGTGGACCACATCAAGGAGTTGGGCAATGAAGCGCCAAGCGCACCGGTGGTGTTCCTGAAGCCGGCTAGCGCCGTGGTGAACGACGGCGAGCAGGTGGTGATCCCCGCGTACAGTAGCAACTGTCATTATGAGGCTGAACTGGCGGTACTGATCGGTAGAGACGGTAAGGATATCCGTGAGGAGGAGGCACTTGCACACGTTGCCGGGTATGGCGTGGCCATCGACATGACCCTGCGGGATGTGCAGGATGAGCTCAAGAAGAAGGGGCTGCCCTGGGAGATCGCCAAAGGATTTGACACCTCGTGTCCCCTCTCGGTGTTTGTGCCGGCCGGCCAGGTGGCGGATCCTCAGCAGCTCACCATCCGTTTGTCGGTTAACGGCGAGGAGCGCCAAAATGGCTCAACCGGGTTGATGATTAATCCGGTGGCCAAGATTATCAGCTATTTATCCGGTGTCTTCAGCCTGGAAGAAGGGGATGTCATCCTGACCGGTACCCCGGCCGGGGTGGGCCGGGTGGTGGCTGGCGACCGGTTGGAGGCGTCGATTGACGGCGTTGGCACGGTTCGCGTAACCGTGGCATAATACTTCAGCTGTAACGGGGAGGCCCAGATGGAAAATGAAAAAGAATGTCCTGAATGCCAGGGCAAGATGGTTCTGTTGCCCGGCTGAGGCGGACTCTTCTGGCGGTGCCAGAAGTGCGGGTTGCGTTTGTCCTATCAACGGGAGCAGCAGGGAGATTGCAGCTGTTCCTGAGGCTTGTTCGGGGGCTGGTGGCTGGCCCCTGATTTTTTTATTTGGCACAAGAAAAAAAGCTTGACCTGTCAAGCGCCTTTTACTATAGTCCACAACTCTGTAAAAAACGAAGGGTGGTACCAGACTATGTACGCTGTGATCAAAACGGGTGGCAAGCAATACAAAGTCGCTGAAGGCGATTTTCTGAAGGTTGAAAAACTGGACAATCTCGTGGGCGACACGGTTGAGTTCGCTGAAGTCCTGATGATCGGTGGCGACGCCGTCAAGGTCGGCGCTCCGCTGGTTGATGGCGCCAAGGTAACCGCCAAGGTTGCCGTACAGGGCCGTGATAAAAAGGTGCTGGTCTTCAAATCCAAGCGCCGCAAAAACAGCCGCAAACTGATCGGCCACCGTCAGCACCACACCGTGCTGAAGATTGAAAAGATCAGCGCTTAGGCGTCTGTCGATTTATTTATTTCTGAGGAGATACAACCATGGCACATAAAAAAGGCGTCGGCAGTTCCCGTAACGGCCGTGATTCAGACGGCCAGCGACTCGGCTGTAAAAAATTTGGTGGTGAGCTGGTCAAGGCTGGTAACATCATTTTCCGTCAGCGTGGCACCCAGATCCACCCCGGCACCAACGTGGGCTGCGGCAAGGATTATACTCTGTTCGCCCTGATCGAAGGTGTGGTCAAGTTTGAGCGGATGGGCCGCGATCGTAAAAAGGTATCGGTCTACCCGGTTTAAGTTTACCTGCGCTCTGTTGTGAAGGCCCGGTTGCATACGCATGCATCGGGCCTTTTTGCGTCCGTTCTTCATGACGGCTTCCGGCCGTGCTGGTTGTTTCCTGAGCGCAAATAAAAAGGGTCCTGCCGTTCGGCAAGACCCTTTGTCGTTCAATGGTCGGGATGACTGGATTCGAACCAGCGACTCCCTGCTCCCGAAGCAGGTGCGCTACCAGGCTGCGCTACATCCCGAAAAGAATTAAATATCTAGCATTCCTGGCGAGTTCTTGTCAATAGGAAAGAGGTAGCTTGGCAGCCCCGGCGTACTTTTTCGCAGGATCGTTACAAGCGATACGCCTGAAAAGAGCTGCCACGTGGTTCCGCTTACTGCTGAACCGATGACGCTGCGGACACTCCTTTGAGACGGGTGGCGGCAGTTGCGAGCCAGCCGGCCAGGGCGCAGGCGGTCATGGTGCCGGTCATCGGGATGGCGGTACCGCTGTGCAGACCGCTTACGACTGCGCCGGCGGTAGCTCCAAGCGAATACTGGATGGTGCCGAGCAGGGCCGAGGCACTGCCGGCGGTGCGCTTGAACGGCGCCAGGGCCAGTGCGGTCAGGTTGGGGTACAAAAGGCCGGTCAGGCAGAGACAGATAAAAATCAGGGCAACCTGCAGGCCAAACCCGCCTGCATTGGTGCTGACAGCGGCCGTGAGCGCCAGGGCGGCAATGAGAGTGATCAGAAACACCAGCGCAACAATCCTTTCCGCGCTGATGCGGCGCAGTAACCGCCGGTTGAGCTGCGAGGCGCCGATAAGGCCGCAGGCATTTACGCCAAAAAACAGCCCGAACTGCTGGGGCGAGATGTGGTGGAGTTCGATGAACAGGAACGGTACGCCGGCAATATAGGCAAAGTTGATGCCGGAGACACAGCCCAGGGCAATGGCGTACAGCAGATAGCGTCGCTCTTGCAGTAGCGTGCCGTAGATACTGATCAGCTCAGACATGGGGCGTGCAATCCGTTTTTCGGGTGGCAGCGATTCCGGCAGGAAGGCAGCTGAGGCACCGAGTGAGGCGATTCCGAAGGCTGCCAGAAAGGCAAAGATGCCGCGCCAGCCGGCAACCAGCAGGATCTGGCCGCCCAAAAGCGGCGCCAGGATCGGGGCTGCACCCATGATCAACATCAGCAGGGAAAACATGCGGGCCGCCTCGGCTGTATCGTAGAGGTCGCGTACAACCGAGCGGGAGATCACCATGCCTGCGCCGCCGCCGACAGCCATGACTACCCGCCAGAACAGCAGTCCGCTACCGCTGTGAACCAGGGCGCAGCCGATAGCCGAGATGGTGTAGAGCGCCAGCCCTGCCAGAAGTGGCAGTCGTCGGCCATAGCGGTCGGCCAACGGGCCGTAAAAGATCTGGCCTGCAGCCGAGCCGAACAGAAAGGCCGAGATAGAGAGCTGTACCGTGCCAAGCGGAATCCCCAGGTCGTGGGCAATCTGGGGAAACGCCGGCAGGTACATGTCGATCGACATGGCGCCAAACGCGGTCAGTGCACCGAGCACCAGGATCAATAGGGTGAGCTGTTTGCGGTTCATGGCGGCTGGTTGCGTATTCGTGATGAGTTGAAGTGCGGTCATGGTTTGCTCCATAATGGTTGTGCTATGCAACTATATATCGAAAAATTATCTAAGCAGATTGTCATAGGCCTGCTTAAGCACGTTGCGACAGATCTCCACGTGCTGTTCGTCGATGCCCTGCTGGGCCTCGTCAAGGATCGAGCGTACCAGCAGCGTGGCCTGTTCCATAACCTGCATGCCGCTGTCGCTGAGAAATACCAGCCGTTCGCGGGCATCAGCGGTGCTGGGAGCCCGGACGATCAGGCCCGTTGTTTCAAGCCCGGCCGCCAGGCGGGCTATGGTGGTCTTATCCTTGGCAGTCCGCTCCGCCAGACTGCCCTGGGGCAGCCCGTTACAGTACCACAGTTGCACCAGGAAGGAGTACTGTTCCGTAGTAATAGCCAGTCCTGCCCTGGCCAGTGCCAGGTTGATACGGCGTATGATCACACGCGAAAAGCGGGAGGCCAGGTAGCCAAGAGAAGTATCAAGGGCATAGGTATGGATGGGTAGGGACATTGGTTGTATGATGCAACTATATTTGCCACACGTCAAGCGCTCAATGCGCAGCAGTGGATTTCAGTGCATTACCGCACTGTTGCAGGGGGGTGGAAAAAGAGCGGGCACTATGCTACAAGGAAACGTCCGTGCAGACGTGGGAGCGGGCCATGCGTTTGCTTCCCTTGTCTCAACTAGCGAGTCGCCCCCGGAGAGCGTATGCCAACCAATGATATCCGTACTGAAATACGGCAACTGCTGCAAGAGCGTAATGCCGTGCTGCTGGCCCACAACTACATGCGTGACGAGGTGCAGGAGATCGCCGACATTACTGGAGATTCCCTGCAACTCTCGATGGAGGCCGCCAAGACCGCTGCCGACGTGATTGTGTTCTGCGGGGTGCACTTCATGGCAGAGTCGGCAGCGATCCTGTCACCGCAAAAAAAGGTGCTGCTGCCCCGGGCCGACGCCGGTTGTCCCATGGCAGACATGGTGGATGTGGCAGGTCTGCGGGCCTTGAAGCAACAACACCCTGGTGTACCGGTGGTGACCTATGTCAACTCCTCGGCCGCGGTCAAGGCCGAGTCCGATATCTGCTGCACCTCGGCCAACGCGGTTTCCGTGGTACGCTCATTGCCGGAGCAGAAGCTGATCTTTGCCCCGGACCGCAACCTGGGACGTTGGGTGGCCAAGGCGCTGCCCCAGAAGGAGTTCATCTTCTGGGAGGGCTACTGCCCCACCCATGAACGCCTGACCGCCGCCAAGGTGCTGGAGATGAAGGCCGCCCATCCCGGTGCCCTGTTCATTTGTCATCCTGAGTGCGCGCCCGAGGTATCGGCCCTGGCAGACCATGTCTGTTCAACCAGCGGGATGTACCTCTACTGTGCCGCGAGCCCGGCCACCAAGTTCATCATCGGCACCGAGGCCGGCATCCTGTACAAACTGCGCCTGGATAACCCCGCCAAGGAGTTCATCCTGGCCTCACCGGCCCTGATCTGCCCCAACATGAAACTGACCTCGCTGGAGGACCTGTTGCTGGCGCTGCAGACCATGCAGCCGATCGTGACCGTGTCGGAGGAGGTCCGCCTGAAGGCCAAGGCCGCCCTGGACAAGATGCTGGCAGTACCGAGGGATTAAGCATGGTTTCGTTTGACGAGGCGCTCAGGACGATTCTGGAGAATGTCGCCCCGGTGGGGACCGAGCAGGTGCCGCTGGTCGAGGCGGTCGGGCTGGTGCTGGCCGAAGACCTGGTGGCACCCTGGGACCTGCCGTTGTGGGATAACTCGGCCATGGACGGCTATGCCGTGCGGCAGGAGGATTGCCTGGCCACGCCCTGCAAGCTGCGGGTGACCGGCTACCTGCCTGCCGGGGCATCAGCAGCAGGGATGCGCGTCACCGCCGGCTGCAGCATCAAGATCATGACCGGCGCGCCGGTCCCGGAGGGGGCCGATGCGGTGGTGCCGTTTGAAGAGACCAGCGAAACCTCGGGTGAGCAGGTCGGCATCAACCAGCCGGTCAAGGCAGGTCAGCATCTGCGGCGCAGGGGCGAGGATGTCAGGGCCGGTGAATTGATCCTGAAACGCGGCACACTGCTGCGTCCGGCCGAGATCTCGCTGCTGGCCTCCTGCGGCAAGGCCCAGGTGACGGTCCAGCGCCGGCCGGTGGTGGCGATTGTCTCAACCGGCGATGAACTGGTCGAACTCGGCACTGCGCCGGGACCGGCCCAGCTACTGAACAGCAACAGTGTGACCCTGGCCGCCGCCGTACGGGAGGCAGGGGCGGTGCCGCGCATGCTGGGGATTGCCCGAGATAACCGTTTGGCGCATCTTGACAAGCTGCGCCAGGGACTTGCCGCTGATGTCCTGATTACCTCGGCCGGGGTCTCAGCCGGCGACCGCGATCTGGTGCGGGTAACTCTGGAGGAACTGGGGGTCAAGTTCGTGTTCTGGAAGGTGGCCATCAAGCCGGGCAAACCCACCGCCTTCGGCCTGTTCGAGGGACGGCCGATCTTCTGTCTGCCGGGCAACCCGGTGGCCAGCCAGATCACCTTTGACCAGTTTGTGCGGCCCGCCCTGCTGCGCATGCAGGGGCGGCAACAGGTGCTGCGTCCCCTGATCAGGGCCACCCTGCAGGACAGCATCAAACCGGCCAGCCGGATGCGTTTTCTACGGGTACGCCTACAGCGGCAGGATGGTGCCTGGCTGGCATCCTCGGCCGGCAACCAGGAAACCGGCATCCTGCGCACCTCGCTTCTGTCCGAGGGGCTGGCGCTGGTGACCGCCGAGACCGCCTTTGAACCCGGTGACCAGCTTATGGTGCGCCTGCTGGGTGAGCCATTGGAGGAGATCTGATGCCCGATTATCTTGGCGCCCATATGTCGATTGCCGGTGGCCTGCACAAGGCGGTCGAGCGTGCGGTGGCCGCAGGCTGCGGTACCCTGCAGGTCTTTACCCGCTCATCCAACCAGTGGAAAGGCAAGCAGCTCAGCGACAAGGATGCGGAACTGTTCCGGCGCACCTTTGCCGCATCGGGTCTGCATGAAGTCATTTCCCACGACATCTACCTGATCAACCTGGCTGCGCCCGAGGGAGACACCCGTAGCAAGAGCCTGGCGGCCTTTGCCGATGAGATGGCCAGTTGTGCGCAACTGGGGATCAGCAAGATCGTGATGCACCCCGGCTCACACACCACCGACACGCCGGAGAAGGGGCTGGAGCGGGTGATCGCCGCCTTTGACCAGCTCTTTGCCCAGGTGCCGCAGTACGAAGGGCAGGTGCTGCTGGAGACCACCGCCGGCCAGGGTACCAACCTGGGCCGCACCTTTGAAGAGCTGCAGACCATCATCAGCGGTTCCAGGAATCCGGATCGTTTCGGGATCTGCTTCGATACCTGCCATACCTTTGCCGCCGGCTACAACACCGCCACCCCGGAAGGCTATGCCGATGTCATGGGACAGTTTGACCGGGTGCTGGGACTTGAGCGGTTGCAGTGCTTCCATTTCAATGACTCCAAGAAAGGGCTGGGCAGCCGCGTTGACCGTCATGAGCACATCGGTCAGGGCACCCTGGGGCTGGAGCCGTTCCGCTTCATCCTGAACGACCCGCGCTTTGCCACAGTCCCCAAGATCCTCGAGACCCCCAAGGGGGATGACGACCGTATGGACCAGGTCAACCTGGCCCTGCTGCGGAGCCTGGTAGCATGAACTGCTGCATCGAGATCATCAAGGGTGACATCACCACCCTGGCAGTGGATACCATCGTGAATGCCGCCAACAACACCCTGCTGGGTGGGGGCGGTGTTGACGGCGCCATCCACCGGGCCGCCGGTCCCAAACTGGTGCAGGAGTGCGCCACCCTGGGGGGGTGCCCCACCGGCGAGGCCCGCATCACCAAAGGCTACAACCTGCCGGCCCGGCAGGTGATTCACACCGTGGGGCCGGTCTGGGCCGACGGCAGCAAGGGGGAACCCGCGCTGCTGCGGGCTGCCTACCGCAACTGTTTCAACCTGGCCCGCCAGCACCAGCTGCGCAGTATCGCCTTTCCTGCCATCAGCTGCGGGGTCTACGGCTACCCTATGGTCCAGGGGGCAGCCATCGCCCTGCAAGAGGCCCAGGCAGCCGCTGCTTCCGGTGACTTTGACCGGATTATCCTGGTGCAGTTCAACGAGCCGGCCCTGGCCTGTTACCAGGAGGTTGCCCGCCAGCTCGGCATCCCGATTTGTCCATGACCAATCTCACCCAGGCACTGCGGATTGCGCTGCGGGCTCTGCGGATCAACAAGCTGCGCTCCTTTCTGACCATGTTGGGGATCATTATCGGGATCGCCGCGGTGATCGCCATGATGGCGGTCGGTTCCGGGGCCAGCTACGTGATTTCCCAGCAGATCGCCAGTATCGGCAGCAACATCCTGCTGGTGTTGCCCGGTTCCATGACCAGCGGCGGTCTGCGTACCGGCAGCGGCGGGGTGCAGACCCTCAAGGCCGATGATGCCAGGGCCATGATGAACGAGTGCCCGGCCGTGGAGCTGGCGGCCGCCACCGTGCGCAGCAGCGGCCAGGTCGTCTACGGCAATCAGAACTGGTCAACCGTGTTGTTGGGGACCACCGCCGAGATGTTCTCCATCCGCGAGTGGCCGGTTACCGAGGGGCGCAGCATCAGCCCTTCCGACAATGACAGCGCCGCCAAGGTCTGCGTGATCGGCCGTACCGTGGCCCAGAACCTGTTTGGCAGTGAAGACCCGCTTGCTAAGATGATCAGGATCAAGAAGGTACCCTTCACGGTGATCGGGGTGCTGGAGGGCAAGGGGCAATCGCCCCAGGGCACCGACCAGGACGATGTGGTCTTTGTGCCGCTGCGCACGGCCCAGCGTAAGCTGGTGGGCAGCCAGTTCCCCGATACCGTGGGGGCCATTCTGGTCAAGGCCAAGAGCGAGGAAGAACTGCCCACGGCCGAGCAGGAGGTCACGGCGCTACTGAACCAGCGGCACCGTATCAGCGGCGCCAAGGAGCCTGATTTCACTGTGCGGAACCTGTCCGAGATCCTGGCGGTTGCCGAGCAATCCTCCCAGGCCATGTCGCTCTTGTTGGGGGCGGTGGCCTCCATCTCGTTGATCGTGGGAGGGATCGGCATCATGAACATCATGCTGGTCTCGGTGACCGAGCGGACCCGCGAGATCGGCATCCGCATGGCCATCGGCGCCAAACGGCGCGATATCCTGCTGCAGTTTCTGACCGAGGCGGTCCTGCTGACCCTGTTGGGGGGACTGCTGGGGATCGCCCTGGGCACCGGCGGCGCCACCGTGGTCTCGCAAATCCTGTCCTGGCCCACCCTGATCTCACCGCTTTCCATCACCGTGGCGGTGTTGTTTGCCGGTGCGGTCGGGATCTTCTTCGGCTATTATCCGGCCCGCAAGGCGGCAGGCTTAAATCCGATCGAGGCGCTGCGCTATGAGTGAAGCCAAACCACGCATCATGCTGGTGGAGGACGAGATGCACCTGGCCCGGGGGATCTGCTTCAACCTGGAGCAGGAAGGGTACGCGGTCAGCCACTTCGAGCGGGGCGAGACCGCCCTGGAGGCGCTGCGGGTGGAACGCTGCGACCTGATCATCCTGGATGTGATGCTGCCCGGCCTGGACGGCTTTCAGGTCTGTAAGGCCATGCGGGAGCTGGATTCGCGGGTGCCGATCCTGATGCTGACCGCCCGCTCCGAGGATGTGGACCGGGTCAGCGGCCTGGAGGCCGGGGCCGACGACTACCTGACCAAGCCGTTTAACCTGGCGGAATTCTTGCTACGGGTCAAAGGGATGCTGCGACGCTCCTCCTGGTACCGGCCCGACCCGGTGGAGGAGGGCTACCAGTTCGGCGTCAACGAGGTCTTTCTGCTCTCGTACCGCGCCAAGACCGCCCAGGGCGAGATCGATCTGACCGAGATGGAGGTACGGGTGCTGGCGCTCTTCTTCCAGCGTGAAGGGCAAGTCATCCCGCGGGGCGAACTGCTGGAGTCGGTCTGGGGCTATGCCTCCGACGCCGAGACCCGTACCCTGGACAACTTTGTGGTGCGCCTGCGTAAATACTTCGAGCCGGATCCGGCCCGCCCAATCCACTTCCAGACCGTGCGCGGGGTCGGCTACCGCTTCTCCCGCAGCGGGGCCTGAACATGACCTCCCGTCGTCCCCAGCCCAAAAAACTGCCCTCGGCAGCAGAGCTCAGTCAACTGGTCAACCAGTTAAAATCAGGCAACAAACCTGCCAACGCCAGTTACCGCGAGCAGTCCCTCAAGATCCACGGCTGGATCTGCGCCAAGTGCGGCCGTGAATTTGAGCGTGAAAACCTGCACCTCTTGACCGTCCACCACAAGGACGGCAACCACCACAACAACCCCAAGGACGGCAGCAACTGGGAAAACCTGTGTGTCTACTGCCATGATGACGAGCATAGCCGCTCGATCCTGGCGGAGTATCTGAACGGAACCAAACCATGAAACACCTGATCCTCGGCACTGCCGGACATATCGACCACGGCAAGACCTCGCTGGTCAAGGCCCTGACCGGCACCGACACCGACCGTCTCAAGGAGGAAAAGGCCCGCGGCATCACGATAGAGCTGGGTTTTGCCCATCTGGAGCTGCCGGGCGGGATTGAGTTCGGCGTGGTGGATGTGCCGGGGCACGAGAAGTTTGTGCGGGCCATGGTGGCCGGGGTGGCCGGCATGGATCTGGTGATGCTGGTGATTGCAGCGGATGAGGGGATCATGCCCCAGACCCGTGAACATCTTGATATCCTGCGGCTATTGGGGGTGCGCTGCGGTCTGGTGGCCCTGACCAAGTCCGATATGGTGGAGCCGGATTGGTTGCCGCTGGTACAGGAGGAGGTGCGGGAGTTTGTAGCCGGTACCTTCCTTGAAACCGCGGCGATCATCCCGGTCTCGTCCAAGACCGGCACCGGGTTGGAGGATCTGAAGGCAGAGCTGGTCCGGCTGGCCGAAGGGGCGGCCGAGAAGAAACGGGACGGCGCCTTCCGGTTGCCGGTGGATCGCGTCTTTACCGTGGCCGGTTTTGGTACCGTGGTAACCGGTACCCTGCTGGCTGGTGAGATCAAGCTGGGTGATGAACTGGAACTGCTACCCAGCAAGATTCCGGGCCGGGTGCGGGGTATCCAGGCCCATGGTGCAAAGACTGAAATCGGGCAGGCCGGCCAACGGCTGGCGGTGAACCTGCAGGGGATCGATCTGGATCAGGCCCATCGTGGTGATGTGGTGGTGCCGGCCAAGGTCTTCAGGACTACCCGGCGGGTGGATGTGCGGCTGGATCATCTGGCCTCGGCCCCGCGGGATCTGCGGCACCGCACCACGGTTCGCTTCCACTCCGGCACCTCGGAGATGACGGCCCAGGTGATCCTGCTGGAACATGATCAGCTCACACCGGGCAGCAGCGGCTATGCCCAGCTGCGGCTGGAGCAGCCTTTGTTGCTGGTCTCCGGTGATCCGTACCTGATCCGGGCCACCTCTCCTTCGGTCACTATTGGCGGCGGCATCGTGCTGGACCCGTTCCCGCCGGCCCGGCGACGGCGCAGTGACGAGGCCTTGACGCTTTTGGCGTCGCTGGATGCGGCCGAGCACCAGAAGACCTGCAGTCTGATCGTATCGCAGTCCCTGCTGTCCGGGGTGACGTTTGATGAGATCGTGCTGCGTTCCGGTATTGCCCGCAAGCAGGCTGAGACCGCCTTGCAGGGACTGCTGGCAACCGGCGAAATTGTGCAGATGACCCGCGATCCACGTATCTTCCTGAGCAAGGCGGCCATGACCACGCTGAAGCAACTGCTGCTGGACGAACTGGCCGCCTACCTGACCGCCAATCCGCTCAAGGAGGGGATCAGTAAGGAGGAGTTGAAGACCCGTATCCCGCGTCGTAGTGATCAGCGTTTTTTTGCGCCGCTTCTGGCGGAGCTGGAAAAGGAGAAGCAGCTGCTGGTGGAGCGGGAGCTGGTGCGGCCGGCCGAATCCAAGGCAACCGCCAAGACCTCGGCCCTAGGGCAGAAGCTGGCCGGCCTGCTGGCAGAGCGGGGGCTTGAGCCGCCCGGCATCAAGGAACTGGCCGAGGCGCTGCGCAGCACTGAGAAAGAGGTGCGCGACCATCTGGCCCTGCTGGTGCGGGATGGCGCAGTGGTGCGGATCTCAAGCGAGATATTTTATACCGCCAGTGTGGTGCAACGGCTTGAGGAACAGCTGGTGGCCTACCTGAAGGACAAGGGTGAGATCATCCCGGCGGCCTTCCGCGATCTGACCGGCTTGTCGCGCAAGTACATGATTCCTTTGCTGGAATATTTTGACAGCCGCAAGCTGACCATCCGGGTGGGGGATAAGCGGGTGCTGCGGGGGAGGTGAGTGTGCCCACGGCAGAAAAGCAAGAAAGCCGACAGGGGGGTGCGTGCATCCCCCTTTTTTTCTGGTAAAATTACTTGAGAAACAGGTGAAATTACGATACATTCTTATAACTTATTGATTTTACTGTTAATAAAACCTTTTCATGGGTATTAAAACCCAATCTTATCAAGGAGGACGCAATGGCAGAGAAGTACGTGTACTTTTTCGGGAATGGGCAGGCCGAGGGCCGTGCCGACATGAAAAACCTGCTGGGCGGCAAAGGGGCCAACCTGGCTGAGATGACCAGCATCGGCCTGCCGGTACCGCCGGGCTTTACCATCAGTACCGAGGTCTGTACCTATTATTATGCCAATGCGGAAACCTATCCGGCAGATTTGAACGCTGCTGTGGAGGCCAACCTCAAAAAAGTGGAAGAGATCATGGGCCGTACCTTCGGCGATGCCCGGAATCCGCTCTTGGTCTCGGTCCGTTCCGGCGCCCGCGCCTCCATGCCCGGCATGATGGACACCATCCTCAACCTGGGCCTGAACGATACCACCGTGCAGGGGATCATTGCCCAGTCCGGCGACGAGCGCTTTGCCTACGATGCCTACCGTCGTTTTGTGCAGATGTACTCCGATGTGGTGATGGGGATGGACAAACATGCCCTGGAGCACCTGCTGGAGATGAAAAAGGCTGAAAAAGGGGTCCATCTGGACACCGAACTGACCGCCGCCGACTGGAAGGAGCTGGTTGGCGCCTTCAAGGCCAAGATCAAGCAGGAGCTGGGCCAGGAGTTCCCGGAAGACCCCAAGCAGCAGCTCTGGGGCGCCATCGGCGCGGTGTTCGGTTCCTGGATGAACCAGCGCGCCATCACCTACCGCAAGCTCAACATCATCCCGGCCGACTGGGGCACCGCCGTCAATGTGCAGTCGATGGTCTTCGGCAACATGGGGGATGACTGCGCCACCGGCGTGGCCTTTACCCGCGACCCCTCCACCGGCGAGAACTACTTCTACGGCGAGTATCTGGTCAACGCCCAGGGTGAAGACGTGGTGGCCGGTATCCGTACCCCCCAGCCGATCAACATCCACCAGAAGAAACCGGGCGACCTGCCGGCCATGGAAGAGGTGCTGCCGGAGTGCTACACGCAACTGGCCGATATCCGTCAGATTCTTGAGAAGCATTACAAGGATATGCAGGATATCGAGTTCACCATTGAAAAAGGCAAGCTGTTCATGCTGCAGACCCGCAACGGCAAGCGGACTGCCCAGGCTGCCATCAAGGTGGCGGTGGATATGGTCAGGGAGGGGTTGATCGACGAAAAGACCGCCGTGCTGCGGGTGGCCCCTTCCCAGTTGGACCAGCTGCTGCACCCCTCCCTTGATCCCAAGGCTGAGAAAAAGATAATTGCCAAGGGTCTGCCTGCCTCTCCCGGTGCTGCCGGTGGTACCGTCGTCTTTACTGCCGACGAGGCGGAAGAGCTGGCCAAGAACGGCAAGAAGGTCATCCTGGTACGGATCGAGACCTCTCCCGAGGATATCCACGGCATGCATGCTGCCCAGGGCATTCTGACTGCCCGTGGCGGCATGACCTCCCACGCCGCCGTGGTGGCTCGCGGTATGGGCAAGTGCTGCGTGGCAGGCTGCGGTGACATCAAGGTTAACTATGCTGATCAGAGTTTTGTTGCCAAGGACGGTATCGTGGTCAAGAAAGGGGATATGATCACCCTGGATGGGTCCACCGGCCAGGTTATTTTGGGCGAGGTAAAGACGGTTCCACCGCAACTGACTGGCGACTTTGGCAAGCTGATGGTCTGGGTGGACCAATTCCGCAAGCTGAAGGTCCGTACCAACGCCGACACCCCCCACGACTCCAAGGTGGCCCGTGAGTTCGGCGCCGAAGGGATCGGTCTCTGCCGTACCGAGCATATGTTCTTCGACGCTGAGCGGATTGCCGCCGTACGTGAGATGATCCTGTCCGCTGATGTGGAGGGGCGTGAAAAGGCCCTGGCAAAGATCCTGCCGATGCAAAAGGGCGACTTTATCGGCATCTTCCGTGAAATGAAAGGGCTGCCGGTCACCATCCGTCTGCTGGATCCGCCGCTGCACGAGTTCCTGCCCCAGGAAGAGGCGGATATTCAGGATCTGGCCACGACCATGGGTGTGCCGGCCCAGACCCTCAAGCAGAAGGTGGAGTTCCTGCACGAGTTCAACCCGATGTTGGGGCACCGTGGCTGCCGCCTGGGGATCTCCTTCCCCGAGATCTACGACATGCAGGTGCGAGCCATCATGGAGGCCGCCTGTGAACTGGTCAAAAACGAAGGCTTCACCATCGTGCCGGAGATCATGATCCCGTTGATCGCCACCGTGAAGGAGTTGTCCGTGCTGAAGGCCAACGCGATCAAGATCTGCGACGCGGTTATCGCCCAGTACGGCGTCAAGGTGGAGTACCTGATCGGCACCATGATCGAGCTGCCCCGCGCGGCCCTGACCGCCGACGAGATTGCGGTGGAGGCCGAGTTCTTCTCCTACGGAACCAACGACCTGACCCAGACCACCTTCGGCCTGTCCCGCGACGACGCCGGCAAGTTCCTGCCGTTCTATGTGGACAGCAACATCCTGCCGGAGGACCCGTTCGTCTCGCTGGATCAGAACGGCGTGGGCCAACTGGTCAAGATGGGCTGCGAAAAAGGCCGTGCCACCCGTCCCAACATCAAGCTGGGGATCTGCGGCGAGCATGGTGGTGATCCCGAATCGGTGATCTTCTGCCACAAGATCGGTCTGGATTACGTCTCCTGTTCACCCTTCCGGGTGCCGATCGCCCGGCTGGCTGCTGCCCATGCCGCCCTGGGCGGTGGTGACGACGCCACCAAGTAGTTCGGTACAATCAGGGCAGCATCATCTGGCCCGTTGCCGCCTGCGCAACGCCCTAAAAGGCCCCTCGTCAGAGGGGCCTTTCTTTTTTGCGGTGCCAGTCTTCGCCAATGTTTGTAAACGATTAGGGAGCGTTGCTAAACAACACAAGTGAGGCCGGATCTACGCCGAGCGTGTTTAAAAAACAATCAGACCGTCACGTATAAAACATCGTATTAAATAACGCTTGCATTTATCCAAATAGCGCGTTAAATTTTAAGCCAGTAGAAAGCTAAAACACTAGCTGCAAGGTGCGGTATAAACGGTATTTCATAAGTTAAATTGAATAGATAAGCGCTAAAATTACGGTTTACAGCGGCATGAAATAAACATCGATATAAAGTGACGATTATGCGCGAACCTAAACAGTACAAGACAAAGAAACTGGCAGCGATGCTGATTATGCTCGCCGTGCCGTTCTTTGTCGTGCTCGGCATGCGCATAGCCTACATCAAAGGGGATTTTGAAAAAGCAAAACAACGTCCCCGTGCCACTATCGAAGAGACGCACAAGCAATTTGCCAAGCTGGTGATCGTCAAGCAAACCCCGGCCAGCCCGACGCTGCTTCACGGCGTAGCGGATGCCGGTATGCCTTTGCTGGCGTTGATTTCTGTCGTCAAACCACAACCTGCAGAACAGCATCCCGTGGCGTTGCCTGACCTGCGACGCATACCTCCCCGCGCATCACCTCTGCCTTTCCCTGCACCTCTCAGTCGGACAGCCTAACAC
>CAZUSH010000003.1:0-90665 GCA_964622705.1 uncultured Geobacter sp.
CAGACCCCTTGGGCCAGCAGGGCCAGTTCACGGGCCTCCTGGGGACCAAGCTCGCGCAAGAGCGCAATATCACCACCGGCGATGAAGGCCTTTTCACCGGCGCCGGTGATGATGACCACCCGGACATCGGTCCGCCCGGACAGTTCCCGAACCACCCCGGCCAGCTCCTGCAGGGTCAGCTCGGTCATGGCGTTCATGGCAGCCGGGCGATTGACGGTCACCAGGGCAATCCCCTCGCTCACTTCCAGCAACAGAGTCTGATAGGTCATAACACTCCTCCGTACGCTACAAAAGCGTATAATGGGCAACCATGGCCTGATGGCTGCGATAGGCCGCCAGATACCGGGCATCTTCGGCGTAGGTGCCGGGGTAGATCTGCGGCACGGGCTGGTGCTTGAGGTCGGCATCGACATTAACAAAGGTAAACAGGCAGGAGTTCGACAACGCCTTGGTGGTCCGGTCGCGGCTTATCCGTTCGATGCCGGCCTCGACGCAGATGAAGCTCCCGGTGGTATAGACCACCCGGCAGGTATAGTGCAGCTTGTCCCCCAAGCGGACCGGATGGAAGAAGTTGATCCGATTGACCGCCGCGATGATCGCCCGGTTGGGGGCTACCAGTTCGGCGCAAATAGAGGAGAGTTCATAGGCACGCCGGATGATGTAACCGCCAAAGATCCGGTGCGGCACATACTCCTGCTCCGGGTACATCCGTTCCCAGGCATCCACCACCAGACGCTTGGCCTTCAGCCCGCGGAAGCCGGGATCATCCTGGGCCTGATGCAGGCTGCGCAACAGCTCGTACTCTGCACGGCTGGGCGGTTCCTGCAGGGCAGCCTGTTGTTGTCGGTACAACTCGCGGGCCTGCAGCGATTTCTCAGCCCGACGTTGTTCAAGTTCATCCTGATACACCAGCGGCGGCAGTGTCCTGCTCTCCTCCGCCGCCTCGCCCCCCCGGGCAACCATGGTGAAGTAGCAGGAGGCGATGTGGGTCGCCGGTGCGCCGGGATGTTCCACCCGCATGCCGACCACCATAGAGGAACGCCCAACCTGGTTGATGCGCGCATCGATCTGGATATCGCGGTCGCTATCCACCACATGCCGCACAATGATGTTGTCGATGGCCGCCGTGACAACCTTGGCGTCGTCATGAAAGCGGCGCGCATAGCCCAGGGCAGCCTGTTCCGCCATGATATCCAGGTCTTCCAGCAGCACCCCGAACCTGAAGTTGCCCGGCAGCGGCTCGTCGATGACCTGATAACGCCGCCGGACCTTCGGGTCGGATGCCAGCGGCAGGGTCTTATACAGCGAGGTGTCTTCCGGTCTGATCATGCCATCTCTCCTATAACTGCAGCATCAAGTGCCCCATCCTCAAGCTCGACCGGCATTGCAGCTTCAAAACGTTCCAGCGCCTCGGGCAACAGCATACCGGTTTCCACCCGCATGTAGGTCTGCAACTCCTCCAGACTCCGCAGGATCATGGTTTCGTTCTTGGGGAACTCATGGGGGCTGACCTCAAGGGTGATGCAACCGCGGTAAGCGGTATGCTTCAAATGATTCAAAAAGCGGGTCAACGGCAGACGTCCGTGGCCGGGGATCAGATGTTCACGGTCAAAGCCGTAATCCGAGAAATGGACATTACGAATCCGCCCCGACTCGTAAAACAGGTAGAAATCATTGATGAAATTGGCCTTGCCGGAGCCCATATGGGTTGTATCAAAGGTCAGAAACAGGTTGTGATCCCGGATAAAGGCAATCATGTCGCGGGTGGCCGAGAGGATGTTGGGATTGACCTTGTTACGCCCCACCCAGGGCATATTCTCGATGGTCACCAGCACCTGACCGTCAAGACCGACCTCCTGCTGAAAATCGCGCACCCGGTACAGCCAGCGCCAGAAGCCGATCTCCATCCCCAGCCAGGAAGGCGGATGGAAATTTACCAGCGCAATACCGGTCTCTGCTGCCAATTCTACACTGTGATAGAGCGACTGGATCGGCCCGCCCCAGCCGTCCAGCGGCATAAAGGGGGCATGAATCGAGTTGATCGGGGCGATTTCCTGCAGGGACTTGACCAGCTTGACCGGGTTGACCCGTTGAAAATCCTGGTTAATGATCAGTTCCAGACCGTCGAAACCCGCGGCAGCGGCCAGTTCAAAGGCCCGCTGCAGTGGCAGGGTGAAGAGAGAACCGCTTGAAAGCGATATCTTGAGGCTACCGCTCACGCATAGGCTCCGAAGCAGACCTGCATGAAGCGCTGCAGGTCACTGACGGTTTCAAGGCCATCGCGGATCCGTTCCAGTTCCTCAGGGGAAAGCTCGGACGGGACAAGGTGCAATATGTCACGGCAATCTTGACCGGCTGCAGCAGGACGCTCCAGTGCCAGACGGTGTTCGTTGAAACAGTGCCAGGCCTGCAGGCCCCGCTCGGCCAGATCCACATCCAGCTTGCCGCTGCGCACCAGCTCACGCAGCCGTTCCGGGGTTCCTACCGCGGTGACGCCCCGCATCAGACAGATGGCGCTCACGGTGGCCGCCAGTGGCAGCAGGGCATGGTCCAGCAGGGCAAAGGCGCCACGGTGAGGACCGCTCTTTTCCAACTTGAGGTGCCCCATCAGGCCGATGCCGTTCGAGAGGGAGGTACACCGTTCCACCAGATTCCCCACAAACGGGCGCTTGCCCAGGTACTGCCCGCAGAGCTGGTCAAAACGCTGGCCAATATCCCCCTGGCTGACCAGCACGGTTCTGTCTGCCAGGCGCAACAGCTCGACCAAGGCTTCACGCTCCTCTTGACGCATGGCTTCGTCAAAACGCAGCTCCCACTGTGCCAAACTGCCCTGCCACTCCTCTCGTAGCGGCGAGACATGCTCCTCCAGGGCCAGTCCGCAGACCCGGAACCAGGCCACCAGCTCACCTGCAAGTTGCCGGGGCACGTCATCAGCGCCGACGCTGTCGTCCCATACCAGCCCCAGTTGCAGACGGGCAAAGCGGCTTGCCTCATGGCGGCCGGCCGGCCCCATCACCACCAGCGCCAGCGGCGGCAATGCTACCTCGAACTGCTGTTCGGCCAGCTGCAGACAGCGCAGGGCAAAGGCGTGTAAAAACGAGGTCACAAAGGTAAAAAAGGCGGAGGGCGAACCGAAACGGTCAAAGTGCTGATAGGCGATATCATAAAAGGAGCTGTGCAGCACACGCAACTGCGTCTGCTCCGTGGCATGCTGCAGCTCCACAATCAGCTGTTGTACAGCGCCAGCGGCCAGGGAGTTTTCCTGCGCCACCCCCTCCAGCAGTCCCTCCAGCAGTTCAAGCAGTTGGGCAATCCCGCCGGGATGGCGTTGCGCTGCCAACCTGACCGCGGCATCCCGGTAGGCGACCGCAAACTCCTCAACCCCGCGCCAGGAGGCGAACTCTTCTCCCTTGGCCAGCAGCAGTGCCATCACTTACCTCCCGTGTCATGCACATCCTTGATCAAAAACGTCACGATTGCATCCGATGGCGGACGGGTCAGCAAGGAGACGACAATCATCACCAGGCAGACCACCGGCGCCCCGATAAAGGCCGAAGAGGTCAGTGGGAACAGCACCTTGACCAGCGGCAGCATATCGCCGAACAAGACTGAGGAAACCGTGATCAGCAGCCCGGTCAGGATGCCGCTCAGTACGCCGGCCGCATTGGTACGGCTCCACCAGACTCCCAGCAAAAAGGCGGGAAAGATCGTGTTACCGGCCAGGGCAAAGGCAAACGCGGCAATCTCGGCAATCAGCCCGGTCTGCCGCAGGGTACAGAACATCACGATCCCGGCCAGCACCAGAAAAAAACCCTTTGCGACAGCCACTTTATCGCTGTCGGTGGCATTGGGTCGGATAAAGCGGGGATAGATATCATAGGCCAGGGCGGCAGCGCCGGATTGCAGCAGACCGGCAGCGGCATAAAAGGCCGCTGCCATGCCGCCCGCCACCAGCAGGCCAACCACCCAGCCGGGCAGACCGGCCTGCAGAGCGGCCGTCAGGGTGACCAGGTCGGCCTTGGCGGGATCAGGCTGTGTAAAGGCATTGCCGGCCCGCGCGTCAAACAGACGGGCAAATACCCCGTAAGCCGGGGCAGACCAATAGATCAGCGAGATGAAAAACAGCCCCCAGACCACTCCCCAACGGGCATCCCGCATGCTGGGGGCCAGGTAGAAGCGTGACAGCACGTGGGGCAGACCAGCGGTGCCGAACATCAGGGTAAAACAGAGCGCCAGCCATTGGAACAACGAGATAGAGGCAAACGGCTCGGACCAGTAGAAACCGAACTGCTCTTGCAGGGTAGTAACCGCCTCGCCATAGCCGAACTGGGGCAGTATCCAGAAGTAGCCCAGCTTACGGTTGATGGCCATGAGCGGCAGCACAAAGGCAATGATCAGCACAAAATATTGCAGGCGCTGGTTCCTGATCACACCAAGGGTGCCGGATACCACCACAAAGGTAACCAACAGGGCCGCCCCGGTCACCACGGCAGCCTGGTATTCAAGCCCGAAGATCCAGGAAAGCAGCAGGGCAATCCCCCGGAACTGGGCCACGCAGTAGATGATCGAGATCACGATCGAGATCAGCGCCACCACCGTGCGGGCGGTGGTTGACTCGTAGCGGAAACCGACAAAGTCGGGGGCGGTGAATTTGCCGAAACGCCGGATCTGGGTTGCCATCAGCACCAGCAGCAGGACATAGCCGCCGGTCCAGCCGATCACAAAGGCCATGGCGTAGTAGCCTTTCAGGTAGAACAACCCCGCCAGCCCCAAAATGCTGGCCGCGCTCATCCAGTTGCTGGCAATGGCGGCGCCGCTGCCCACCCGTCCACTGTAACTGCCGGAGAAACCGTAATCCGTCACCTGCTTCAGCTTGCTGCCGAGTCCGCTCACAATAAAGAGCAAAAACATGCCGACCACGATCAAAAGCGGGACAATCTGCACACCGGTTGCGCTCATCAGGGCACCTCCCCTTTCTTGCGGCCCGGCGCCCTGAAGCGGATGGTACTTTCCATGCGTCGTTCCTCATGACGGTCCATCCAGAGGTTGAACAAAAGCCCCAGACCGATGAACAACAGTGGCAGGAACTGGCCCGAGATCCAGAAGTGAATCGGCAGGTTGAAGAAGATCAGCTCGGTCAGCCAGAAGCCGTCAAGGGATTCCTCCAGCAACCAGACCCCCGCCTGACTACCCACTACTGCCAGCAACCAGGCCAACAACAGCAGGCTGATCACCTTTACTTCGCCCCCCATGGTGCCGGGCAACGGCCGGAAAAAATTGATGCTCCGCTTCACCTCGTTTTCCGCCATGGCTGTGCCTCCCTTACCTGCAATCCGCCTGCCGGCGATACTGAACAAAATAGATCTGTTTGCCCTCGGCCATGAACTTCAGCATGTATTTGGTACGGGGATACTCTTCCAGATCGTGACGCCACGGGTCGGGAGCCAGCAGGTTCTCGAACCCTTCCTGTTGCTCCATCAGGTGCGCCACATCCAGACCATAGTCATCAAAATCGGTACTGAAGGTAAAAACGCCACCCGGCAGCAGGTACGGCTTCATGAAGGTGACGAACTCTTGGTTGACCAGCCGCCGTTTGCGTTGATAACGCTTGGGCCAGGGGTCGGGGCAGTTGATGAAAACCGCCTGCAACGAGGCGGGTGCGAGACAGCGCCGGACAAAGGCACGGGCCTCGTCGCGCACAATCCTGATGTTACCGAGTCCGGCCCGTTCAGCCCGTTTGCAACTCTTCAGACAACCTTTGTTGTAAAAATCCAGGGCAATGAAGTTCCACTGCGGGTGGCGTGCTGCCATGGTGGTCACAAAATCGCCGACACCGCAGCCGATCTCAAATGCCAGTGGATGGTCGTTGCCAAAAATCATAGCCCAGTCCGGCTGTTCGTCAAGCTCGGTACCGGCCAGAAAAAGAGGTGAATCAATCGGTATAAGTGTATGCATAACGCTGTTATTAACACAGTGCTTTCGTTTTTTCACGCCTTTTGCACATTTGCCATTTGTTCTCAGGTATGGTATAGCCTGTGCGGTTCAGCATGCAGCAGGTATGCGCGATTTAATTACCGATTCTGTACGACCCCGGAGGGATGGATGGGACTCTTGCACGGCAAAAAAGCCTTAATTCTCGGCGTTGCAAATGAAAAAAGCATTGCATGGGCCATTGCCCGCCTGTTCCGTGAACAGGGCGCCGAATTGATTTTGACCTACGCCGGTGAGGCGATCGAAAAGCGGGTTCGGCCACTGGCCGAGTCGCTCAAGGCCGAGGTGCTGCCCTGCAACGTTACCAGCGACGACGAGATCAACAGCTTGATACAGCAGGTCGGCGCCCAGTGGGGTAGCCTGGACATCCTGATCCACTCCGTGGCCTTTGCCGACAAGGAAGAACTGAAAGGCACCATCCTCTCCACCACCCGTGCCGGGTTTGCCACGGCCCTGGATATCAGCGCCTATTCCTTCATCGCCTTGCTCAAGGCAGCCCAGCCGCTCATGACCGGCCGCGATGCCGCTGCCCTGGCCATGACCTACTACGGCGCCGAAAAGGTCTTCCCCAACTACAACGTGATGGGGGTGGCCAAGGCCGCCCTTGAGGCATCGGTACGGTACCTTGCCGCCGGCATGGGCAGTGACGGGGTCCGGGTTAACGCCATCTCGGCCGGACCGATCAAGACCCTGGCGGCCGCCGGGGTCGGCGGATTCAACCAAATCCTCAATACCGTTGAAGAACGGGCCCCGCTCCACCGCAACATTACCCAGGAAGAGGTCGCCAAATCAGCGCTTTATCTCTGCAGCGACCTGGCCAGCGGTATCACCGGCGAGATCCACTATGTTGACGCCGGCTACAACATCACCGGTATTTAAACAGGCACTGCCATCAACGAGATCAGCGGCAATCTGACCGGCCTGAAGCAGAGTTCGCTCTCGGCCATCGAACGGCTGTACCGGCGCCGTATCCCGGCAGACGAGTCCTGCCCTGCCGAACTGGCGGCGCGTCTTGTGGAGTTATCACAGGAGATCAAGCGCCAGATCGGTCTGTTGGTCAGCCGCCAGGGCGTGATTGAACAGATCCTGATCGGTACCGAAAAAGGTCTGCTGATCCCGGATCTCAAGGACTATCCGCTGGGGCGCAAACGGTTGCGGGGGATCCGTCTGCTCCATACTCACCTTAAAGGCGAGCCGCTCAACGAGGACGACCTGACCGACCTCAAACTGCTGCGGCTCGACCTGATTGCCGCCATTGCCCCTCTCGCCGGCACTGCCCGCCTGAGCATCCACCTGGCCCACCTGGCCAACACCCCGGACGGCATCACCCTGCTGCCACCCCAGCCCCTTGAAAAGAGCCACGACTACAACACGGATTTCATCCAGACCCTGGAACGCAACCTCGACAGGGCCATCCAGGCCGAGGCACCCGTGCTGGAGGGGCAGGAACGGGCCATCCTGATCTCAGTCAGGGCGGGCGGCGACCGACGCGAGACCGAGGATTCACTGGCAGAGCTGCAGGAACTGGCCAGGACCGCCGGGGTGCAGGTACTGGACAGCTTTACCCAGCTGCCGCGCAAACTGAATCCCCGCACCCTGATGGGGGAAGGCAAACTGCAGGAGGTGGTGATCCGTGCCATGCAGCGGGGCGCCACGCTGCTGATCTTCGACCAGGAGCTGACACCGGCCCAGGTGCGGGTCATCTCCGCCATGACCGAACTGAAGGTGATCGACCGCAGCCAGTTGATTCTGGATATCTTTGCCGGCCGGGCCAAGAGCCGGGACGGCAAGGTACAGGTAGAACTGGCGCAGCTGAAGTATCTGTTGCCGCGCCTGACCGGTCGGGGGGTTCAGATGTCGCGGCTGATGGGGGGGATTGGCGGCCGTGGCCCGGGTGAAACCAAACTTGAGATCGACCGACGCCGTATCCGCGACCGGATCACCGCCTTGGAGCGGGAACTGCAGGAACTTTCCCGCGACCGGGAACAACGCCGCAGCCGACGGGTACGGGCCGGGGTGCCGATCATCTCAATCGTCGGCTACACCAACGCCGGTAAGTCCACCCTCCTGAACGCCCTGACCCAAAGCGAAATCTTCACCGAGAACCTGCTGTTCGCCACCCTGGATACCTCCAGTCGCCGCCTGCGTCTGCCCCGCGAACGGGAGGTGATCATCACCGACACGGTCGGCTTTATCCGTTCCCTGCCCAAGTCGCTCTTGGGCGCCTTCAAGGCCACCCTGGAAGAGCTGCAGGATGCCGATCTGCTGCTGCATCTGGTGGACGCATCCAATCCCCGATTTGAAGACCAGATCAACCAGGTTCACGCCATCCTGGGCGAACTTGGACTTGGCGACAAACCCGAACTGGTGGTCTTCAACAAAACCGACCGGCTCGAAGGCCTGAAACGCAAGGATACCATCGCCTTCTTAAGGATCGCCCAGGCCAGGCGTCGTCATGACGCCATCAGCATCAGCGCGGTTGACCGCGCCTCCCTCGCACCGTTGCTCGAAGCATTAAAACAGCGCTTCTGGCCCGAGGCTGATTGACACCATCCCCGCAGTTGTCCTATAGTTTACCGATGCGTGATCTAAAATATCTGACCAAGCCCAGACCGAACCGGCTGGTACAACACTGGAAAACCATCGCGTTCAGCAGTGCCCTGGTACTGCTGCTGATCTCTCTGACCCTCGTCATCGTCCGCAAAGGCGCCCAGGCCTTTTCAGCCTGGCAGACCTCGCGGCAGCATGCCGTGCATAGCGCCAGCAGGCCCACCCCGCTGGGCGATCAACTTTATGCGGTGGCCGATGGCCTGTTACCGCGGGCAACCCACCAGGGCAACCACCTGACGGCCACCGCCGAAGACGGCACGGTGCTCAGCTATACCATCAACGCCGAGCTACAGCGGCAGGTCACCAGCTACCTTGAGACGACCCGGCCGGCTTACGCGGTGTTGGTTGCCCTCGAACCGGGCAGCGGTAGAATCCTGTCTCTGGCGGGGTATTCATCCCTTGATCCCGCCTGGCAGCAGGCAGCGGCCTACCAGACCTACCCGATGGCATCGCTGTTCAAAATGATGACGGCGGCGGCCGCCCTGGAGAACCGCAAGATATCGCCGGAAACCGTCATGGCATTCCGGGGCCGCCTGGTTTCGGAAACCCCGAAAAATTGGGATCCCCATCCGCGTGGCCGCAACCTACAGATGGACCTGAGTACCGCCATGGCCAAATCGGTCAACCCGGTCTATGGCCTGGTCGCCAGCGAACTGCTGGGCAAGGAACAGCTGCAGCAGGCCTGCAACCGCTTCGGTTTCAACCGTAGTCTATTGTTGCCGGGCGTGCCGGCGGTACCCAGCTTGGCGCCACAACCGGAAACCGTTTACGAACTGCGCCTGCAGGGATGCGGTCTTGATCACGGCCTGAAGGTGTCGCCGATTCACGCGGCAGCCATTACCGCAGCCATCGCCAACCGCGGCAACCTGATGGCCCCCCGGCTGGTGGAACAGGCCAGCAGGAACGGCAAGCCGCTGGAGGTTCCGGCCCCTAAGGTGATTGAACGGGTCATGTCGCCTGAAACGGCAAACAGCCTGAACCGGATGCTGCTCACCACGGTAACCAGCGGCACCTCACGGCGGGCCTTCCGGAGCGGTGAAGGCCGTCAACTGGTACACGAGATGCAGATCGCCGCTAAGACCGGCTCGATCGACGGCGACAACCCCAAAGGTCACTACTCCTGGTTCGCGGCCTATGCGCCGGCTGACCAGCCACGGATCGCCCTGGTGGCGTTGGTAATTAACGGCGATAAATGGAAGATCAAGGCATCACAGCTGGGCGAGCAAGCCCTGTCGGCCTTTTTCAGGCAGGATAGGTAAGCAGTCTGAAATCACCGTCGCATAACTCGGCATACGAGAACTGGCTGATCCAGTCGCCGAGGGAAACCAGGATAAAGTCACCCTGGTGATCCATAAAGGGACGGTGGAAATGTCCCAGCACCAGGGCATCATACCCCTGAGCCCTGACCGTCGCCCCAAAGCCGCGAATCATGGCGGGGTAATCCCAGCGGCTGCGGTTATGGCGATAGCGCTTTTTGCTGGTGCGCTGCAGCCTGGTGCGCATACGGGTCACCAACGAGACGGGCAGCAGCCGTCCCATCCCGAAGGTAAGGGGATGGCGCAACACCGTATGCAGCAGGCGGTAACGCCAGTCGGCCCGGTTGATCAGGTCGCCGTGACAAAGGTAGACCCGCTTCCCCTGCAGCTCAAGCACAACCGGCCCGGCATAGACCTCTGCCCCCAGCCCCTCGCTCAGGTCGGGGTGCAGGTGAAAGTCGTGATTGCCTTCCAGGTAGATCAGGCGGATACCGCTGCGTACCAGGTGCCGCAGGGCATCCAGCAGCGGCTCCTGCTCCGGAAAGCGCAAGGCGGGCAACCCAACCCGGAAGTCGAACAGGTCACCCAGGATACAGAGGGTCTCGACGGTTCCCGGCAATGTTGCCAGAAAATCGAGCAACAGCCGATAATTTGCGTCCTCAGGGGCGTGCAGGTGGGCATCGGAAAGAAAGACAGTACGCTTCATGCCCCTGATTGTGCCGCTGCCGGGGCAGGCTGTCAATATATGAGACGTGTGGGGTAGCGTTATGGTACATAGTGTTGCAGTTGCCTGGGATGAGCTGGTCCGGGCGTTTTCAAATATGGAGCAGGACCGGGTCTATTTCTTTGACCGGATGACCGGCGAGATTTTTTTTGTACGGGCTGATCAGGAAGATAGTTTCTGGGAGCAGCTCGAACATCACCAGGGGCGCTTTCTGGAGATACCGCCGCTTGACACTTCAGCGGAACGCAAGCTCCTGACCGGTTTTCTTGCCACTCATCCCAACCGGGATCTGGCCGGACTGCTGCAGCACGCCCTGTCCGGACAGCTGCCATACGCGCGCCCCGCCGATATTCTTTCCTTTTTCCCCGAAGAGGAACAGCAGCTTGCCGAGCTGCGGGACACCTTTGTCAGCAACCGGGTCAAGACCTGGCTGGAGGAACACGACCTGTTCTCCATGAGCACCTCGCTCAACGCCGTCCATTAAGGAGCAGCCATGTCTCCGCTGGATACCTTTAACAACCAGCACCCCAACGGGCATATCCGGCTGATTGCCCTGATCCTTGCCGCTAGCGCCGTCATCTTTGTCGGTTACGCCTTAAGCCATACCTTGTCCTGTTTCCTGCTTTCCTTTGTCATCGCCTACCTGCTTGATCCGCTGGTGGTCTCGCTTGAGCGCCGCGGCACCAGACGCCTGCATGCCATCGTGGTGCTGTACGTGGTGCTGGGGATTATCTCAGCCTTTTCCCTGACGGTCCTGCTGCCGATGATGACCATCAGCTGGGATAATTTCCTGCGCAACCTGCCGCAGCAGTTGCAGCAGGTCAGACAGGCCCTGCTGACCTGGCAGAATGAGCTGCCGTCCCACTATGGCTCGGCCGAGATCAACTGGTTGCTGGACACGGCCATCGGCAATGCGGACACCATGGCCCAGAAGGCCGGCAGCTGGGCCTACGGCTTTGCCACCAGGATCTTTTTCAATGTCTTCAACCTGATCCTGGCCCCGATCCTGGTATTCTTCATGCTGAACTACAAGAAGAAGATCATGGAGACCACCGAGCTATGGCTGCCACAGAGCCGCAAGGAACTACTGCTGCTGATGGGGCGCGAAATTGATGGCAGCATCGGCGGTTATCTGCGCGGCCAGGTGATCGTTTCTATCGTGGTGGCGATTACGGCCACGATCGCCCTGTTCATGCTCGATATCCCCCACCCGATCCTCTGCGGCATCTTTGCCGGAGTCGCCTCGATCCTGCCGTTTATCGGCGTCATTCTGGCCATGCTGCCGCCGCTCCTGTTCGCCTGGCTCAAGTTCGGCACTGCTGCCATCGTCATCAAAGTCCTGGCAGCCTTTTCAGTGATCTATTTCCTTGAGGGATACGTGGTCAAACCGCTGGTCTTCAAGGAATCCATGAACTTGAACCCGCTTTTGACCATCATCATGGTGATGGCCTTTGGGGAGCTGATGGGATTTTGGGGCATCCTGCTGGCCCTGCCGATCACCGCCGCCCTCAAGATCGCCTCGCAGCATTGGTTGAAGGGCGACTTTTCCAGCATGGAGAACGAACCATGAACACCCTCTCGGTACAGATAACCGGTATGTCCTGCGCCAACTGCGCGGCCCGCGTCGAACGGGAAGTGGCGGCCCTGTCCGGGGTGCAGACCAGCGTAGTCAACTTTGCAATCGCCCAATTGAGCGTCACATTCGACCCGGCCCTGATTTCCGGCGACATGATCATGCAGAAGGTCGTTGACTTGGGATACGGGGTGGTCAAACCGGAGCCCCCCGGGGAACTGAGCTTCGGGATCAGCGGTTTGCATTGCGCCAACTGTGTGGCCCGCCTGGAAAAGATCCTGCTGGAACAGCCCGCCATCAGTACAGCCGTGGTCAATCTGGCCGCCAGCACCGGCTTTGTGCGCTACGATCCCCAGCAGTTGGATAAAGGCGCCATCTTCCGGATCGTCCATGATGCCGGTTATACGCCGCGTGAGCCGGAGGCAGGTGAAGAGGCGGAGCAAAGCGAGCTGGCTGGGCAGCGCAACTGGTTCCTGTTCTCCCTGATCCTGTCGCTGCCGATCATGGCCACCATGACCCTGCACCAGTACCGCAGCGTGGGTTGGCTGAACCTGATCCTGGCAACCATCGTGCAGTTCAGTGCCGGTCTGGCCTTTTACCGGGGGGCCTGGTCCGCCCTGAAAAGCAAGAGCACCAACATGGATGTGCTGGTGGCCCTGGGAACCACGGCTGCCTGGGGCTACTCGTTTCTAGCGTTTTTCGGCCTGTTGGGGGGAGCCACCCATGAGGTCTTCTTTGAGACCTCGGCCTGGCTGATCACCTTTATCCGGCTGGGTAAATACCTGGAGGCCCGCGCACGGGGCAAAGCCGGCGAGGCCCTGAAGCAGCTGCTGCACCTGCAGGCCGACAAGGCCCGCCTGTTGACTGCGGACGGTGAGAAAGAGGTGCCGGCCTCGGTTATCCGGGTGGGCGACCTGGTGGTGGTGCGTCCCGGCGAAACAATCCCGGTCGATGGCGAGGTGGTTGAGGGCAGTTCCAGTGTGGATGAGGCCATGGTCACCGGGGAGTCGCTGCCGGTCACCAAACAGGCCGGCGATAGCGTGACCGGCGCCACCATCAACAAGAACGGCCGCCTGACCATCAAGGCCACCCGTATCGGCGAGGAGACCCTGCTCGCGCAGATCGTCAAGATGGTGCGGGAGGCCCAGGGGGACAAGGCCCCGATCCAACGCTTTGCCGATGCGGTCTCAGCCTGGTTCGTGCCGGTGGTAATCGGCCTGGCCCTGCTGACCTTTGTGGTCTGGCTGCTGGCCCTGCAGGCCCCCTTCCTGACAGCCTTCAAGTTCGGCGTCGCCGTGGTGGTGATCGCCTGCCCCTGCGCCATGGGGCTGGCAACCCCCACGGCCATCATGGTCGGCAGCGGTGTGGCCCTTTCCCGCGGCATCCTGATCAAAAAGGGCTCGGCATTGGAAACCATCGCCAAGCTGCAGGTGATGCTGCTGGACAAGACCGGCACCCTCACCAGCGGCAAACTGACGTTGACCGACCTTATCACCGCCCCTGGCTGCAGTGAGCAGCAACTGCTGAACTGTCTGGCAAGCGCGGAGGCCGGTTCGAACCACCCCCTGGCCCAGGCCGCCGTGAGCGGCGCACGGGAGCGGGGGATCACGCCGGCTGAGGTGACCGCGTTCCACGAGGCCGAGGGGCACGGTGTTACCTGCCGTTTGAACGACACGCCCCTGGCAGTGGGTAATCAGCGTCTGATGGAACAGCAGGGGATCGCAACCGCCGCCCTTGACCAACAGGCGCAACGTCTGGCAGGCACGGGTAAATCCCTGATCTACGTTGCGGCCGAAGGCAAACTGCTCGGTCTTGCCGCCTGCAGTGACATCATCAAACCCACCTCGGCCCATGCCGTGCACGAACTGAAACGGCTCGGCATCCGCACCATCATGATCACCGGCGATCATGCCGATGTGGCTGCCACGGTGGCTGCCCAGGCCGGGGTCGACAGCTTCGAGGCCCAGGTTCTGCCGGGACGTAAGCAGGAACTGGTCAAGGAATACCAGGCCGGCGGCAAGGTGGTGGGGATGACCGGCGACGGCATCAACGACGCGCCTGCCCTGGCTGTCGCCGATGTCGGCATTGCCATTGGCGGCGGTACCGATGTAGCCAAGGAAACCGGCGATATCGTCCTGATCAAGGATGACCTGCTGGATGCGGTACGGGCCATTCAAGTCGGCCGGGCCACCCTTGCCAAGGTCAAACAGAACCTATTCTGGGCCCTTTTTTACAACGTGATCGGCATCCCGGTGGCTGCCGGTATGCTTGCCGGTTACGGCATCTACCTCAAGGCTGAGTTTGCCGGCCTGGCCATGGCCTTTTCATCGGTGTCGGTGGTGATGAATTCACTGCTTTTAAAACGTATCGCCCACAGGCTTTAGGAGGATAGCAGCATGAACGTTGTCGCATTCAATGGTTCTGCCCGCAAGGACGGCAACACCGCAAAACTGATCAACTACGCCTTTGCAGAGCTTCAACTGCAAGGGATTGAGACGGAGCTGGTTCAGCTGGCCGGCAGGCCGATTCGCGGTTGTATCGCCTGCTACAAGTGCTTTGCCAACAAGGACCGGCGTTGTGCCGTGACCGATGACTGTGCCAACGAATGTATTGAGAAAATGGATGGCGCCGACGCCATCATCATCGGCTCCCCCACCTACTTTGCCGGGATCACGCCGGAGGCCAAGGCGTTGATCGATCGCTGCGGCATGGTCTCACGGGCCAATGGCGATATGTACAAACGCAAGGTGGGCGCTGCCGTGGTCTCGGTACGACGGGCCGGCGCTATTCACGTCTTTGACACCATCAACCATTTCTTCACTATCGGCCAAATGATCATCGTCGGCTCAAGCTACTGGAACATCGGGGTGGGCAGGAATATCGGCGATGTTGACGGGGATGAGGAAGGGATCAAGACCATGCGGGATCTGGGGAGCAACATGGCCTGGTTGCTGAAGAAACTAACCGACTAGATGGTTTCGGTCACCGCGGAGGCAGGACGGCAGGCGTGATAGAAGCAGTAGCCGTTTTTGCCGTTGTGCTTGACGTTGTACATGGCGTCGTCGGCCGTGGCCAGCAGCCCATCACCATCCTGGGCATCCTCGGGAAACACGCTGATACCAACACTTGAACCGATGGTTTCCCGATGGCCACCGGGTAACGTGATGGGACGGCGCAATGCCGCCAGGATCTTTTCCGCCACCTGGCCGGCGTCGTTATAATGGCTCAAGGCCCCCAGGATGATCGTGAATTCGTCGCCACCGATCCTGCCGGCAGTGTCAGAGATCCGGAGACAGGCTGCCAGACGTGCCGCCACGGTCTTCAAAACCCGGTCGCCGGCGTCATGGCCATAGTTGTCGTTAATCCGTTTAAAACCATCCAGGTCAACGTAGATCAGGCCGAAGCGCTGCTCACTCCGTTTTGCCACGGCAACGGACTGGGCCAGACGGTCAAGAAACATCCGGCGGTTCGGCAGGCCGGTCAGCATGTCGAACTGGGCCATCTGCTCAAGCCGGTCCTGCAGCTGCTTTTTCTCGCTGATATCCTCCTTGACGGCCACATAGTTGCTGATCCTGCCCGTTTCATCAAAGATCGGCGAGATGGAGGCAGACTCCCAGAAGAGTGTCCCGTCTTTACGTTTGTTATGAAATTCTCCCCGCCATTCCTCCCCGCGCCGTAGGGTTTCCCAGAGACTGCGGTAAAATTCCGCTGATTGGTCCCCGGCCTTCAGGATACGCGGGTTCTGGCCCACGGCCTCATCCAGGCTGTAGCCGGTCAGACGTCTGAAGGCCGGGTTGACATACTCGATCAGACCATCGGCGTCCGTGATCACGATCGAAGCGGGGCTGTGCTCAACTGCGGCCGACAGCTTGCGCAGTTGCGCCTCCTCCTGTTTGCGCGACGAGATATCCTGCAGGCTGGAGGCCCGCATGGTATGCCCTCCCACCATAAAGGTCTTGCCACGGATCTCCACCGGGTAGCGCTCACCACCGTGGCGTATCCCCACCGCCTCATACAGTTGATCGTAGCCGCGCTGGATATTGAAACGGATGGTGTCATGGAAGGAACGCTCAAACAGATCCAAAAGCGGACGCCCCAAGAGCGCCTCACGGGAAAATCCGGTTATTTCAAGCGCTTTTTCGTTGCAATCGCAGATAACCCCGTTCCGTGACAACAGCACCCCTTCAAAGGTCGCCTCAGCCAGGTTACGGTAGTGTTCTTTGCTGACACATCCCCCCATGCGTCTGCGCAGGTACCACCCTGCCGTAACGGCAAGGACGCCACACAGCACCACCGCCAGCACGGACAAGTGGTCGTGGTACTGCAAGACTGTTTGGTAGATACCGGTAACAAGCATCGTCGTACGCTCCAAACCTGTCCGCATCCCGCAGATGCGTTTTCCCTCTCCTCAAACCACGACAGGGTGAGGAAAACCTAGCATAGACAGTGCCAATCCCGACATGAGTATCCCAACCAAGCAAAATCAATCGTCATTTCAACATAGCCGCGCTTGGCAAACGTCGAACTGGCCGCAACCTTGTCGCAATTTGATACAAGACCGTATCAACGCCGTCTCAGGCTGCTGGCAGCGGGTGGCACGTGGGACAGGGCAGGCAGATGCGGAAGCAGGCCCCTTTACCCGGCGAACTCTCCACACTGATGCTGCCCTGATGTTTGTTGACGATAATCGAATAGGCGATCGACAGTCCCAAGCCGGTTCCCACCCCAACCTCCTTGGTTGTGAAGAATGGCTCGAACACCCGATTGCGCAGTTCTTTGGCGATACCGGGGCCATTATCCTCCACCTCCAGGATCACGGTCTGTTCGCCCTGTTTAAGACGAATGGCGATGGTTGGCGGCCTGACGGGCGGATTTGCGGACAGGGCATGGGCAGCGTTCTTCAAAAGATTTAACAGCACTTGCTCAATCTCCAGCGGCACGACGTTGATAGCAGGCACACCGGGGTCAAATTCTTTAACCACACATATATTTTTGAAATCATACTGTTTTTTAAGATCATAATCACATGTCGCCAGACCAATGGACTTCTCGATCAGTTCAGGCAACGAGGCCGGTTCCAGCAGATCATCACTTTTCCGGCTGAATGCCAGCATACTGCTGATGATGGCAGCGGCCCGCTCACACGCGGTCACAATATCATCAAGCATACCCGTAATACCGCGCCGTTGAAGATACTGCTCAAGGTTGGGCAATGAGATCCCGGTTTCACGCGCCATCGCCGCATTGGCGGGCAACGGCGAGCTGATGCGGCGGATGATGTTCTGGGCATGCTGTGCAATGGTGCCGATGGGATTGTTCAACTCATGGGCCATGCCTGCGGCCAGTCCCCCCACCGTCATCATCTTCTCGGTCTGTACGATCATTTCCTGCATCTTCTTGCGCTCGGATACATCCTGCCCAATACAGAGGATCTCCTCAAGCCGGCCGTCTTCAGTCAGACAGGCCTTGTTTGACCAGGAGACATACACCCGCTCACCGTTTTTGCGCCTGTTTTCAGTTTCGAGCAGCGCGTACTGCTCCGGTACTGTAGCAATTGAGGCTATCGCTTTCGCATAGACGTGCCTGACCAGTTCGGTGTCGTCAAAGAGGGTGCCGATCACATGCTGCCCCAGGATCTCCTCCTCTTGGTAACCGAAAAAGCGCTGGGCGAATTCATTGAAGAAGGTAATGGTGCCGGTGGTGTCAAGCCGCAGGATGATGCTGTTTGCACCTTCTACCAGTTCGCGGTAGTTGCGCTCGCTTTCCCGTAAGGCCTGCACCGTACTCATCCGCTCAATCGCTATGCTGGCGTAGTTGGCCGCGGTCTCGATCAGCCTGATCTCCTCTTTATCCGGCTCCCGCACCGTGCGGGAATACAGGGCAAAGGTGCCGAGCAACTCGTTGTGAGACGACAGAATCGGCTCGGACCAGCAGGATTTCAGGCCAGCCTCAGCTGCCGGCTTGAACCCTTTCCAATAGGGATGTTGCGTGATATCCGCAACAATGACCCGCTTGCGCAGAAAGGCGGCGGTGCCGCACGAGCCCTTGCCTTCAGCGATCCTGAGACCGTTGACGGCAGCGTTGTAGCAGTCCGGCAAGCTGGGAGCCACGCCGTGCAACAGGTGTGTGCCCTGCCTGTTTTTCAGCAGGATCGAACAGAACAGTTCGGGATGTTCCTGCTCGATGTCACGCACGATCACCCGCAGGACCTCCTCCAGCGAGGCATCCCGGGCAATATGTTCCAGGATATCGGCACGGGTATGCTCCCGCAGCTCGGCCTGACGCCGCTCCGTCACATCACGCACCGACTCGATGGCCCCGGCAACCCTGCCCTTGTCATCATACAGGCGACAGGCAATCCCCCACAGATAGGCACCTTTGCACGCGTTGACACAGGGCACGAACGCCTCGGCCGTCACCACATGGGGGGTCTGCTCCAGGGCGCAATACTCCTGCTGTTCCAAGCCGATCCCCTGCAGTGCCCCATCGATCAGCAGGGGGCGGCGGGTACCGTAAAAGGGGACCGCATAGGCCAGATCCCCCTGGCCGAGCATCGCCGAAGCCTTAACCCCGGTCAATTCCTCACAGGCACGGTTCCAGGCAACCACACAACCGTCTTTGTCCACCACCCAGGTGGCGTCCGGCAGAAAATTGATGATATCAGACATCCGGCGCTCACTGGCCCGCAGGCGTTCCTCGACCGCCTTGCGGTCCGTCACGTCAAGAATCGCGCCGATCAGCCCGCCGATTGAACCGTCAGGCCCCGCAAAGGCGGCCTTATAGATGATGACATCCCGTTCGGCGCCGCTGGCATCCCGCATGGTGGTTGAAAATTCGTGTTTGCCGCCATGCCCTTCTTGTAACAACTGCTGGTCGTCAGCCTCGTATGCCACCGCTTGCTCATGCGGAAGAATCTCACGGGAGGTCTTACCAATCCATCGCCTCAGGCCGGGGCCAAAGAAGGTTTCAAGGGTTGTATTGCACCCCAGATAGCGTCCTTGTATATCCTTGTAATACACCGGCAGCGGCAGGGCATCGATCAGGGACTGCAGAAATCCGAGCTGCTGTTCCCGGAAGCGCTGATAACGATTCCCTTCCTTCTGGAGCATCAGGTACAGCACCCCGGTTACCATGGTCAAAAACAGTACCGGTGCCAGGGACATCCAGAGCAAATGCTGGTAATGCTCAAAAAACACCCCGCGCTGCACGCCGACATACAAGGCGCCGATCACCTGCCCCCGGCTGTCCCGGATCGGGTCATAGGCGGTAAAATAGGTAGTTCCCAAAATATCGGTTTCACCGCGGTACGACGTACCCTGCCTGAATACGGCATCATAGGCCGGTCCCACCAGTGTGGTGCCGATTGCGCGTTCACCGTTGCGCCCGGGCACATTGGTGCTGATCCGCACATTTCCCATGAAAATCGTAGCAGTACCGCCAAAGATTTCCCTGATCTTGTCAGGCAGCTCAGGGTTGCCGTTGACCGTATAGCTGCCAATCATCAGTGTGCCGTTGCGAACGGCGAAGGTGTCCCCCTTGGTGCGTAACAGCTCCCAAAAGGTCTTGATCCTGCGTTCCAGGTCCTGGCCGGCCTGCTCACGGGCCTCACTGTAGATATGGTTCAGGGTGTAGAGACTTGCCACGACTACCGCCACCGTAAACAGTGAGGTCACCACCAGGATAACTCTGCGTGTTGCAAGCATGTTCAGCACCAACCTTTCCCCAGACGCTCTTGCCGGCCACTCACGACTCTAGCAGAGCCCGGCAGAACCGCAACCTGCCCCATCGCGACAAAACTGCTGCGACAGCCTTGACATTGCATCACGGCGTGCAATACTTTTGTAAAATTTTGTTACAACATAACGATCATTCAAAGGAATGTTATGGCACACCAGGTACTGTTGACGGACGAGTTGACCATCGACGCAATCGCCCCCCTCTTTGCCTCACTGAAAGAGGCGCTCACCAGCGGCCAACCCATCAGCATTGATCTGCAGCGTGTCACCCGCATCGATACTGCGGCTGCCCAGCTTCTGGCAGCCATACACAGGGAAGCGGCCCAGTCCGGCACACCATGTGCCTTCCAACTCTCCACGGCAGTGACGCACCACCTCCAGAGGATAGGGATCACCTTGTAATGCATAGCTGTTAGAGGTATACCATGTCTGGATGGATAACCTATCCCCTTTGAACCGTCGTGTCTGCCGGAGGGATTATGGACCTGAAGCGATTCCACGCTGTCTTTGTCGAAGAGGCATCGGAACATATTGAAAACCTTGAAAACGGCCTGCTGCAGCTTGAGAAATCCCCCGATGACGCAGAACTGCTGAACGATATCTTCAGATCTGCCCACACCATCAAAGGCTCCAGCGGCACCGTCGGCCTGCCGGATATCTCCCGTTTCACCCATGTCATGGAAGAACTGCTCGACGACCTGCGCAACCATGAGCTGACCCTGCACCGCGACATGATCAACACCCTGCTGGAAGCGGTGGATACGATCAAACTGATGGTCGCTGCCGTAGCTGATGAAAGCGAATTCGATTTCTCCAGCTGCCAAGCGCTGATGGAACGTATCCGGCGTTTGCAGGGCAAGGCGGAGCCCGGCGCCTCCGCTGGCCCGGAGCAACCGGAAGCCCCGGCCGCCACATGCTCCGGACGTCTTTTTCTGATCACCTTCATCCCTTCCCCGGACCTGTTCCGCCAAGGCTGCGACCCGATCAGGCTCTTTGACGAACTGGCTGAGCTCGGCACGATCGAAGCGATCCAGGCCAATGACGACCGGCTCCCCCCCTCGCGGCACTCAACCCGGAAACCCTCTACCTCTCCTGGACCATCAAGCTGCGCAGCGACGCGGATGTAGAGACGCTGCGCTCCGTCTTCCTCTTTGTTGAAGACGACAGTACCGTTGAGATCACGCCGGTGCTGGCCCCCCAGGAGCAACTGCCGCTTTTGGGCAAACTGCTGACCGAGGAAGGGATCGTCAGCGAAGAAGATGTCCGCCAGGCCCTGACCAAACAACAGAAGCTGGGAGAAATCCTGGTTGCCCAGGGCAAGACCACCCAGGCAGAGATCAGCAAGGCGCTGGCAAAACAGGGCGTACAAAAGGCCGAGACCTTTAAGAAGTCGGTTTCATCAAGCATCAGGGTCGATCTGAACAAGTTGGACCACTTGGTAAACCTGGTGGGAGAGATGGTGATCATCCACTCCATGTTCCAACAGGTCATGACGGAGTGGCAGCAGGCCAATGACAACGGTTTCGGCAATGCCACCGAACGCACGGAACGCCTGTTTTCCCAGCTGCAAAGGATCGGCAAGGATATTCAGGAAGGCACCATGTCGCTGCGGATGCTGCCGGTGGGCGAGGTATTCCAGCGTTTTTCACGGCTGGTGCGCGAGCTTTCCACCACCAAGGCCAAGGAGATCGAGCTGATCATCAGCGGTGAGGAGACCGAGCTGGACAAGGGGGTGCTGGAAAAGGTCACCGATCCGTTGGTCCACCTGATCCGCAATGCCGTAGACCACGGCATCGAGACGCCGCAAGAACGTATCGCCGCCGGCAAGCCGGCCAAGGCCACCGTATTCTTGCGGGCCTACCAGCTTGGCGATGCGGTCTACATCGAGGTCGAGGATGACGGGCGCGGGCTTGATCGAGACAAGATCATTGCCAAGGCGGCAAGCAACGGCATTATCGCCGCCGACGCGCTCTTATCAGACGATGAGGCCTACCATCTCATCTTCATGCCCGGCTTTTCCACCGCCGACCAGATCACCGACATCTCGGGACGGGGGGTCGGCATGGATGTAGTCAAGCGGAATATCGAGGCCCTGAAGGGCACCGTGCAGTTGCGAACCCGCAAGGGCTACGGCACCACCGTTTCCATCAGGCTGCCCCTGACCCTGGCCATCATCGACGGCCTGGCAGCCAAGGTCGGCAGTGAGGTCTTCATCATCCCGATCGCCTCGGTGATTGAATCCCTGCGTCCCGCACAGCAGGTGGTCCACACCGTGGAAGAGCAAGGCGAGGTGGTCAACGTGCGGGGCGAATACATCCCGTTGATCCGCCTCTGCAGCATGCTGCAGATTCAGGGTACGCACCAACACCCCTGGAACGGCATCGTGGTGGTAACCCATCACGAAAAGCGCAAATACGGCCTGCTGGTGGACGAGCTGCTGGGAGAACAGCAGGTGGTTTTGAAGACCCTCGGTTCTGCCACGCCCAAGGTGCAGGATATCTCCGGCGGCACCATCATGGGAGACGGGCGGGTGGCCCTGGTGCTGGACGTGGCAGGTATTGTCGCCATGGCACGGGCATAAGCAGCGATCACCCCGGCAGTAGCGGCCGGTTACAGAACAGCACACTACCGATACTTTGCAGCATACAGAAACAGACCTTCCAAGGAGGATCGCAATGAAACTGAAATCATTTGGCAACTGGAAGATTCTCAGCAAGATCATCAGTATCTCGGTGGTCACCATCGTCATGATCTTTGCCATCAGCATGCTGGTGCTGTTGCCGTTTATTCAGAAGAAGCTGATGCACGAAAAGGAGGCTGCGCTCAATGATGTCGCCGATATCGCGGTCACCCTGATCAAGAACCTTGACGAACGGGCCCAGAAAGGCGAGTTCACCGAAGAAGAGGCCCATGTGCGGGCCAAAGAGGTGGTACGCGGTCTGCGCTATGCCGAAGGTGAGTACATCTTTATCATTGATCAAGATGCCAAGATGATCATGCACCCGATCAAACCGGAGCTGGAAGGAAAGAGTGTTGCCGACTCCAAGGACCCGAGCGGCAAAGCGCTGTTTGTTGAAATGACCAAGGTTGCCAAAGACAAGGGGGAAGGCACGGTTGAGTACATGTGGCCCAAGCCGGGCCAGACCGCTGCATCACCCAAGCTTTCCTATGTCAACCTCTACAAGCCGTGGGGATGGGTTGTCGGTACCGGCATCTATATCGACGACGTCACCAAGGAGATGAACACCATCCGCTTCGGCATCATCATCGCACTGGTGATCTGCGCAGTCGTGATCCTGCTGTTTTCCTGGATTGTGGCCCGCAAGATCCGCCAGCCGCTGGTTGAGGCGGTGGATGCCAGCAACCGTCTGGCCCAAGGCGATCTGACCGTTGCCATCAACGCCACCACCTGCGATGAAACCGGCCAGTTACTGGGTGCGATGCAGGAGATGATTGACGGCATCAAAGGGGTGGTCAACCAAACCATCGAGGCCTCGCACCAGGTATCACAGGCGGCCGACCAGATCTCCGAAGCCAATCAGAGCTTTTCCCAGAAGATCACCGAGCAGGCCGCCTCGGTGGAAGAGACCACCGCTACCATGGAGGAGATGTCCGCCTCCATCAAGAGCACGGCGGAAAACTCCCGTGAGGCCAGCAATCTTGCCCGCAACAGCAAGACTCTGGCTGACGGCGGCAGTAGTGTGATGGAAGACACCATTAAGGCCATGGATGACATCAACAAGTCGTCCCGTAAGATCGCCAATATCTCCGACGTGATCGAAGAGATCGCCTTCCAGACCAACCTGTTGGCCCTGAATGCGGCGGTGGAAGCGGCCCGCGCCGGTGAACACGGCAAGGGGTTTGCCGTGGTTGCGGCAGAGATTCGCAGCCTGGCGCAACGGACCACGCAATCGGCCAAGGAGATCAACGGCCTGATCGAAGACAGCAGCGAAAAGACCAGCAAAGGGGTGGAACTGGCCCAGGAGCTGAGCAAGAAGCTGACCGAGATCGGCTTCAGCATCAAGAAGGTCACCGACCTGATGGATGAAGTGGCTGCCGCCTCCCAGGAACAATCCGCCGGCATCAACCAGGTCAATACCGCCATGGGTCAGGTTGACCAGGCCACCCAGGCCAACGCGTCCCTGGTGGAGGAGACCTCGGCTGCGGCAGAAGAGCTGGCGGCACAGGCCCGTTCACTGCTTGATGTAGTCTCCTTCTTCAAGGTTGAAGAGGACCATCACAAAGCGGCTTCCCTGCGGCGCAGCGCCAAACCGGCCAAGCTCGCCTCACCCAAGCCCAGCGCCCCGCGTCAGGCAGCCCTGCCGGCCAAATCCGCGGCAGCCAGCGCTGACCAGGACGATTTCTCTGAATTCTAGCAACTCGCCGGAACAGACAGCGCCACAGGGGGAGCCGTATGAATGAGTTTGAATTGGGGGGTACCCAGCAGAGATCTGGCGAGGGAGGCGATAACGGCAGGGAATATGTCACCTTTTCGTTGAATGCCGAGCTGTACGCCTTTGACGCCTTACAGGTACAGGAAATCATTGAACTGACCACCGTCACCAAGGTGCCGCACCTGCCCGGACACCTCAAAGGGGTCATCAATCTGCGCGGCACGATCATCCCGGTGATCGACCTGAAGCAAAAGTTCGGCATGGATGGGGCCGGTCAGTATCGCAAACATACCTGCATCATCGTAACCGAATTCTCGGCCGGTGTGATGGGGCTGATTGTTGATACGGTCTCGGATATCATGAACATTCCGGCCGCGAACATCTCGCCGCCGCCGGATTTCGGCGCCAGGATAAATACCGAGTTCATCGCCGGCATGGCCAAGACCGGCGACAGCCTGGTGCTGCTGCTGAACGTCGACCGGGTGCTGACGGATGAAGAAAGCAGCGTGGTCAGCCAGGTGGTGGAGCACGCGCCGGAACTGCAGACCAACACGACTGAAACCTAGGTTGCTGCGACGATGCAAGAATCCGGTTTTCTTGATCAGAGCGCCATGAGTGACGGGCTGTTTCAGCGGTTTGCCCAGCTCATTTACGATGTGGCCGGCATCCAGCTTTCCGAGCAGAAAAAGACCCTGGTGATGACGCGTCTGCAAAGGCGGCTGCGCGAACTGGGATTGGGCGGCTACGAGGAGTATTTCCAGCATATCCATGATGATGAAAACGAATTTGTGGTGATGCTGAACAGCATCACCACAAATACGACCAAATTCTTTCGCGAAAATCATCACTTCGAGTTTCTTAAAAACACACTGCTGCCGCAGTTGCTGCAGCAGCGTCAGTCCTGCAGGGAATTGCGGATCTGGAGTGCCGGTTGCTCAACCGGTGAAGAGCCGTACACCATTGCCATCAGCCTCTTCGAAAAACTCAAAACCATCAGCGGCAACAGCCGTAACGATCCCTGCCGGGGCTGGGACATCAAGATCCTGGCAACCGACATCTCCACCAAGGTGCTGAACACCGCCCAGACCGGCAGCTACAGTATCGATGCCTTACGCGATGACCTGCCTGAGTCGGTCTTGAAGACCTATTTTGAGCGTGACGGTGCAAATCGCTTTGTGGCCAAGGATTTCGTCAAGCAATTGATCAGGTTCCGCAGACTCAATTTCAAGGAGCAGGCCTATCCCTTTAAAAAGAGTTTCGACATAATCTTTTGCCGCAATGTCATGATTTACTTTGACGAGGCCATGAAACAGCATGTGCTGACCCGTTTTCACCAGCACCTGGCACCCCACGGGCACCTGTTTTTGGGGCATTCAGAAACCATGTTCGGCAGCAGGCTCTTTTCTCCGGTATATATCACTGTCTACCGGAAACAATGAAACGGATAAGCCTGAATATCGGCGACATAGCGGTGAGCCGGGAACCGGTAATCATGGAGACCATTCTGGGCTCCTGCGTGGCGGTCTGCCTCTGGGACACCAGCCATCACATCGGCGGCCTGAATCACTACCTGGTGCCGACCGGGCGGGGCGCAGCAGAGCAGCCCAACCTGTACGGCATCAACTCGGTCAGGAGCCTGATCGAGCAGACCCTGCGGGTCGGTGCGGACATCCGCAGCCTGCAGGCGCGCATCTTCGGCGGTGGTTCCATCATGAAGTCGCTGGAGGATATCTTCACCATTGGGGCCGCCAACGTGCAGATCGCGCGCGAGATCCTGGCCGAGTACGGCATTCCGGTCATCCAGGACTTTGTCGGCGCGGAATGCGGCATCAGGATCAGCTTCAAGACCAGTAACGGCGCCGTGGCGGTCACCTGCTTCGACCAGGAGTCGGGCAGGCGCTACCAGGATTACTTCCAGCACCTGGCCGACAGCAAACGGGAACTGGCCTTCAACTCCACCCATGCGGCCGGTTTTTTCAAAGAGGCGCAGCAGTTCCACTACCTTGAGGACGAGGCCATTCCGGATCTGGCCCGGCGCAAGCGATATCTCAAGGAACTGAGGATCTGGTGTGCCGGTTGTACGACCGGCGAAGCAGCCTATTCACTTGCCATCAGCTTCTGGGAAACGCTTGCCGCCATGCCTCCGCTCGGCGACCCCGCTGAACCGTTTGGCGGCTGGGACACCAGGATCCTGGCAACGGACACCTCGGTCAAGGCGCTTGCCACGGCCACGGCCGCCACCTACGGCATTGAACAGCTGCCGGAGCGGTTGCCGGACAGCGTCAAATCACGTTTTTTTCTGAAAGGCAGCGGCGTCCATGCCGGGCATATCCGCATCAAACCCTGCCTGCGGGAGACAATCCGGTTTCGTCAATTAAACCTGAAGGCCCCTGACTATCCGTTTAAAAAGCAGTTTGACCTGATCTTTTGCCACGACGGTCTGCGCGCGCTGGACGACACGGCCCGGCAGGACGTGTTGCAGCGCCTGCAGCGCCAGTTGGCTCCAGCCGGCTACCTGATACTGGGCCAGAGGATGCAGTTGCCCGACAGCATGCCGTTTGAGCAGGTGGCCCCGGCGATCTACCGCAAGGTATAGGAAAACTGCACCATGACTATCCGAAGGAGACACTATGAGTGGTAAGATCAAGGTTCTGGTGATCGATGATTCCGCCGTTATCAGGACGCTTTTAACAGAAATCCTCAACAGCGCCGGCGACATTGAGGTAATCGGCACGGCCCAGGACCCCGTATTTGCCAAAAGCAAGCTCACCAGCCTGCAGCCCGACGTCATCACCCTGGATGTCGAGATGCCGAGGATGGATGGCCTGACCTTTCTGCAGGAGTTGATGCAAACCAACCCAACCCCGGTCCTGATGATCAGTTCCCTGACCCAGCGGGCCTGCGACACCACCCTGCGCGCCCTTGAACTGGGGGCCATTGATTATGTTTCAAAGCCCTCCATCGATATCACCAGCGGGGTCGAGCAGTTGGCAACCGAGATAATCGCCAAGGTCAGGATTGCGGCCAAGGCCCGTATCCGTCTGCCCGGTCGCTCTGTCGGCATCACGCCGGCGCCGGCAGGCCCCAAGGTATCGGCGCTCGATACGACCAGGATGGCCACCACCGACAAACTGATCGCCATCGGCGCCTCAACCGGCGGTACCCAGGCCATCACCGATGTCATCACTCAGCTCCCCGCTTCGGTGCCCGGCATCGTGATTGTTCAGCACATGCCGCCGGTCTTTACCAAGTCCTATGCGGAACGCCTGAACACCATGGCGCGCATCAACGTCAAGGAGGCCGAGCACGGTGACCGGATCCTGCGCGGCACGGCCTTCATTGCCCCCGGTGGTCGACATATGTCCATCCGGCGGGACGGCGCCATGTACTACCTGGAGCTGTCGGACGGCCCTCCGGTCAACTATGTCAGGCCGGCGGTGGACGTCCTGTTTCGCTCGGTTGCGCGTTTTGCCGGCAAAAATGCCGTTGGGGTGATCCTGACCGGGATGGGGGAAGACGGCGCCCGCGGCCTGAGGGAGATGCGCGAACACGGCGCCCAGACCTTTGCCCAGGATGAGGCCAGTTGTGTGGTGTTCGGCATGCCCAAGCGGGCCATTGAAATGGACGCGGTGGACCGGGTGCTGCCGCTGTCGCAGATCCCCCGCCATATCCTTGAGGCCCTGTAAGCCGGCAGTCTGAGAGGGCAGTATGCCGCCTGAAACCGTTAAGATACTGATTATTGACGACGAAGCGATGCTCAGGATGAGTCTGCGAAATTTTTTCGAAGACGAAAACTGCATCGTGCTGGAAGCGGCCAATGGCGTCGAAGGGATCGAAGTCTGCCTGCGGGAGCGTCCCGACCTGGTGCTGACCGACCTGCGCATGCCGGTCATGGATGGTTTTGGCGTAATCGAGCGTTTGAAGCAGGAGTTGCCCGAACTGCCGATCGTTGTGGTATCCGGCCAGGGCAGCCTGAGTGACGTGATTACCGCCATCCGGCTGGGGGCCTGGGATTACATTACCAAACCGATCCTCAAACTGGATGAACTGACCATCGTGGTGCAACGGGTGCTGGAACGGGCGCGCCTGCTGCGTGACAATACGCGCTACCGCAAGAACCTTGAACAGCTGATTGAAGACAACGCCACCTACCAGGAGCATCTGGAGGAGCTGGTCCACCAAAGGACCGCGGAGGTCCGGGAAGCAGCCACCAAATACCGGATTGTGGCCGACAACACCCATAGCTGGGAGTTCTGGCTGGCGCCGGATCGCCAGTTCATCTACTGTTCCCCCTCATGCCAGCGTATCAGCGGACGTTCTGCAGACGAGTTCATGGCCGATCCCACGCTGTTATACCGCATTGTCCATCCGGACGATCAGGAGTTGTTCCGCCAGCACCGCCAGGACCCTCCGCAGCAGAACGACTGCAGCATCCTTGAATTTCGCATCATCCGTCCCGATGGCGCCATTCGCTGGATTCACCACAACTGCCGCTCCGTTTTTGATCCCCAGGGCGCGTACCTCGGTATCCGCGGCAGCAATCGCGACATAAGCAAACGCAAAGAAGCCGAGCTGGCACATCTCAAGAGTGAACAACGTTTAACCGCCATCTTTGATTTCCTGCCCGATGCCACCTGGGCTATTGACGTAAACGGCACGGTGATCGCCTGGAACAAGGCCTGCGAAGAGTTGACCGGCGTACCGGCCAGCGCCATGGTGGGCCGGGGCGACTACCAGTACGCGGTGCCGTTCTGGGGTGAGGCCCGCCCCATGCTGATCGACCAGGTACTGCACCCCGCCGACGACCTGCTTGCAGCGTATCTCCATGAATACAGCGAGTTTCACGTTGAAGGCGGCAGTATCCTGGCGGAATCGGCCAAGGCCTTGTTGCCGGGCGCCCGTTTCCTCTGGTGGAAGGCGGCACGCCTGTACGACGCCAACGGCACGGTGACCGGCGCCATCGAATCGGTGCGCGACATCACGGAACTGCGTCTCAGCAAGGATGCGGCCCTGGCCTCAAACCGCGCCAAAAGCGCCTTTCTGGCAACCATGAGCCATGAACTGCGCACCCCGCTCAACGCCATCATCGGCTTTACCGACCTGATCCACACCAAAAGCTGCGGCGCCCTGAACCAGGAGCAGGAGGAGTTTCTGGGCTACGTGCTTGAGAGTAGCAAGCACCTGCTGGCCCTGATCAACGACATCCTGGATCTGACCAAGATTGAAGCCGGCAAGATGGAGTTGCACCTAGACGAGGTGGACATTCGCACTGCCCTGGAAAACAGCCTGATCGTCATCAAGGAACGGGCTGCCAGCAACCGCATCAAACTCAGCAGCTGGGTCAGCCCGGACGTTCCGGGCTCTTTTGCAGCTGATGCGGTCAAGCTTAAGCAAATCCTCTATAATTTACTCTCCAATGCTGTTAAGTTTACCCCGCAGGGCGGCATCATCACCGTAACCGCCCAACCGGCAACGACAAGCGCACTGCAGTCGATCCCGGCCTGTAGCGGTATTGTAGAGGGCAGCTATCTGCTCATACAGCTTGCAGACACCGGTATCGGCATCAAACCGGAAGACCTGCTCAAGATTTTCAAGCCGTTTGAACAAGCGGACAGTTCATCAACGCGCCAGCACGAGGGGACCGGGCTGGGGCTGTACCTGAGCCGTATGCTGGTTGAACTGCACGGCGGCAGGATCTGGGCCGAACCGAATCAGAGCCTGCCAGGCAGCACCTTCTCTTTTGTGCTGCCGCTGCGGGACCTCAACACACCAGCCAGGCGCCACCATCAAACAGATGAGGTATGATCATGAGAATTCTGATTGCAGAGGACGATTTTTATAGCCGCAAGCTGATGTTGGCCTATCTGACCCCGCTGGGTGACTGCGATGTTGCCGCCAACGGTCTTGAGGCCTGGGAGGCGTTTCTCGATGCAGCCGATGAAGGCAACCCCTACCAGTTGATCTGCCTGGACATCATGATGCCGGAAATGGATGGGCAGGTGGTCCTGCAAAAGATCCGCGAGGAAGAGGACAAACGCGCGCTTGGCCGTCATAAGCGCGCCAAGATCCTGATGGTTACGGCCCTGGACGAGATGAAGGTCATCATGACATCCTTCCACTCGCTCTGCGACGGCTATATCATGAAACCGCTCGAAAAAGGCCAGCTGCTCGACAAGGTGCGGGAAATCGGGGCCATCTGAGCAACGCACACATGCAGGACGCGCCTGCCTTCAGCAACAGCCGCCGAAAAGCCGGCTGTTGTGCATGCGGCGTTCATGTTCAAGCATCAAAAGTTGCAGCTCCGTAAAGCGGCCCTGGTCCACATAGTAGCGGCCCAGACGTTGCTGAAGGGCCTGCTGCCCGGCAAGCAGCTCACGCACCTGGTCGCCGGAGAGCAGCCCCAGCCCACGGGCCCGTTCGCCAAATCGCCCTCCAACCGTTTCGCTGCGCAGGATCCGATGCACCTCGGGCTCGTCCAGCCAGCCCCATTGCCGTGCCAGCAGTCCGATCGAAGGACGTTGCGCCCGCTGCCACTGCAACGCCTGCAGGACCGACTGGTAGGAAACCTTGCCGCAAAAATAGAGGTATCTGCCGATCTTCAATTCGACCGCCGGGACAGCGCCCCGATAGTAGGTTTCCGCAGATGTGGCAGCGCTGCGCCGGTCCGTGCCGGATGGGCGGGGCTGTTGCGCCGCAGTGGACGCAGCAGCGCACTCACCCGAGCACCCTCGTGTAGACGTTCTCCGCTCAGCCAGGTAGCTGCGCAGCAGTTCATAGGCCGTGGTCAGGTGGATGAAATCATGGTGCAGGCGTGTTTGCTGCTCAAGGCTTGCGCCGGGGTAGCAGTCGGGATGCTGCTCACGGACCCGTTGGCGGTACGCCTTTTGGGCCCCCTGGGGCTGCAGATACCAGAGAAAGTCATGGCTCAGCGCCACTTCCGGCCCGAACAACAGGCGACAGGCATGCAGCAACTCATCATCCCTGCCGGAGCCGGCCAAGCCCATCCCTTTTGTCCCCATGCCCCCTCCCGTCACCCTGCCAGCAGTTGCATCAACTCCTCTTCGCTCAGAACCGTTATCCCGAGGCTGCGGGCCTTGTCCAGTTTGCTGCCCGCCTCGCTGCCGGCCACAACGTAATCGGTCTTTTTGGAAACCGAGCCGGTCACGTTGCCACCGTGCTGTTCCACCAACCGTTTGGCCTCGTCGCGGGAAAAACGGACCAGGCTGCCGGTAAAGACAAAGGTTTTGCCGCTTAAGCGGTCATCACCGCGCCTTTCCTCACTTGTCGGCTGGAGACCGGCATTCTTGAGCCGCTGCAATACCGCCAGGTTGGCCGGCGCACTGAAGAAGGCGCAGATGCTGTCCGCCACCACCGGGCCGACATCACGGATGGCGGTCAACTCCTCCTGTGTGGCGGCCTGCAAGCGTTCGATACTGCCGAAACGGTCAGCCAGCAGCTTGGCGGTTCGTTCTCCCACATGCCGGATGCCCAGGGCAAAGATAAAGCGGGACAACGCTCGGCTCTTGCTGGCGCTTATGGCACTCAGCAGGTTATCGGCCAGCTTGTCCCCCATCCGCTCGAACTGCATGAAGTCCTCACGGGTCAGGTGGTAGAGGTCGGCCACATCCTTGACCAGCCCGAGCGCGATCAACTGTTCAATATACTTGTTGCCCAGTCCGTCGATGTCCATGGCATCCCGGGCCGCAAAGTGGATGACCGCCTCACTCAACTGCGGCGGGCAGGCAATCCCCCCCTGGCAGCGCACCGCCGCCTCCCCCTCCTGCCGCTGCGCGGCAGACCCGCAGACCGGGCAACGGACCGGTTCCGGCACCTGCTGCTCCGTGCCGTTACGCTGCTCCGTCACCACCTTCACCACGGCGGGGATCACGTCACCGGCCCGCTCCACCAGCACGGTGTCGCCCACCCGGATATCCTTACGATACAGTTCATCCCAATTATGCAGGGTTGCCCGCGCAACCGTCACTCCGGACAGCTCCACCGGCTCCAGCAGCGCCACCGGCGTGATGACGCCGGTCCGGCCGACAGAAAGCAGGATATCGTTGATCCTGGTGACAGCCTGACGGGGGGGGAACTTGCAGGCCACGGCCCAGCGTGGTGAGCGGCTCTTTTCCCCCAACTCCTGCTGCAGGCGCAGGTCATCCACCTTGATGACCATGCCGTCAATCTCATAGGGCAGGCTGTCCCGTTGTTCCTGCAGCTCCCGAAAACAGGCGATCGCCGCCTCAATTCCGCTCACCTGGCGGGCCTGCTGGCTGACCGGCAACCCCCAGGCAGCCAACTGCTGCATCATGGCGGCCTGCGTGGTTGGCAGAGGCCAGGATGAGTCAATCACCCCGACCCCATAGCAGACCATCGCCAGGGGACGGCGGGCCGCCACCTTCGGGTCGAGCTGACGGATCGAACCTGCGGCGGCGTTGCGCGGATTGGCAAACGCGGCCTCCCCGTTTTCCTCACGCTCCCGGTTCAGACGCTGAAACCCGGCCAAGGGCAGGTAGACCTCACCCCGCACCTCCAGCAAGGCCGGGATTTGTTCGCCGGTGAGCCGCAAGGGGATTGAACGGACCGTACGGACATTGGCGGTCACCTCCTCACCCACCTCACCGTCGCCGCGGGTGGAGGCCTGGGTCAGGAGTCCGTGCTCGTACACCAGCTCAAGCGCCAGGCCATCCATCTTCGGCTCGCACTGGTAGGAAACGGTATCATGTCCCGGCAAGGCGAGCGCTGTTCTGATGCGCTGCTCAAAGGCCCGGATCTCTTCTTCCTGCAAGGCGTTTTCCAGAGAAAGCATCGGCAGGCGATGCCGTACCTGGGTAAAACGCTCCAGCGGGGCGCCGCCGACCCGCCGGGTCGGAGAATCCGGAGTCGCAAGGTCGGGGCGGTCGGTCTCAATGGCCTGCAGTTCACGGAAAAGGACATCATACTCGGCGTCCGTGATCTCGGGGTCATCCAGTTCATAGTAGCGCCGGTTATGGTACTGCACCAGCTGCCGCAGTTCGGTGGCACGTTGTGCCTGAAGATCGGTAACCGGCGTATCGAGAAGGGAAAGTTGCTCCATGGCTGACCTTTGTAACAAACTCGACCGGGTGACTCTAGCAAAAAAATAAAATCCCCCCCTTGATTTTTAGAGGGTGCCTCGCTATATTCCCTCACGTTAGCACTCACCACCATAGAGTGCTAGCAACCTCCCCAAGAAACCATCACACACCATAAGAAAGGAGAAGTACCGTATGAAACTGAGACCGTTGCATGACCGCATCATTGTCAAGCGCCTGGATGGCGAAGAAAAGACCGCAGGTGGCCTGTTCATCCCCGACACCGCCAAGGAAAAGCCCCAGAAGGGTGAGGTTGTGGCTGTTGGTAACGGCAAGAAAAACGATGAAGGCAAGTGCGCCCCTCTGGATGTCAAGGTGGGCGACTCCATCCTGTTCGGCAAGTATGCCGGTACCGAAGTCAAGGTTGATGGCGAAGAGTACCTGATGATGCGTGAGGACGATGTCCTGGCCGTTATCGAAAAATAATACCGACCAACTACACTAATCAATCTGGAGGAATAGTACATGTCTGCAAAAGAGATCCGCTTCAATGAGGAAGGCCGTAACGCCATCCTGAAGGGCGTCAACGCCCTGGCCGATGCCGTCAAGGTAACCCTGGGCCCCAAAGGCCGCAACGTCATCATCGAGAAGTCCTTCGGTTCCCCCCTGATCACCAAGGACGGTGTATCCGTTGCCAAGGAAGTCGAACTGGAGAACAAGTTCGAGAACATGGGCGCACAACTGGTAAAGGAAGTTGCCTCCAAGACCTCCGACGTTGCCGGTGACGGCACCACCACCGCTACCGTGCTGGCCCAGGCCATCTACCGTCAGGGCGCCAAGCTGGTTGCTGCCGGCCACAACCCGATGGAACTGAAGCGCGGCATCGACAAGGCCGTGGAAGTGATCGTGAGCGAACTGCAGAAGATCTCCAAGCCGATCAAGGACCACAAGGAAATCGCTCAGGTCGGCACCATCTCCGCCAACAACGACAAGACCATCGGCGACATCATTGCCGAGGCGATGGAGAAGGTCGGCAAGGAAGGTGTCATCACCGTTGAGGAAGCCAAGGCCATGGAGACCAGCCTGGAGACCGTGGAAGGGATGCAGTTCGACCGCGGCTACCTCTCCCCCTACTTCGTGTCCGACCCCGAGCGGATGGAGGCAACCCTGGAGAACGCCATCATCCTGATCTACGACAAGAAGATCTCCAGCATGAAGGATATGCTGCCGATCCTGGAGCAGACCGCCAAGTCCGGCCGTCCGCTGCTGATCATTGCAGAAGACATCGAAGGTGAAGCACTGGCCACCCTGGTGGTCAACAAGTTGCGCGGCGTGCTGAACGTCTGCGCCGTCAAGGCCCCCGGCTTCGGCGACCGCCGCAAGGCCATGCTGGAAGATATCGCTGTCCTGACCGGCGGCCAGGTGATCTCCGAGGACATGGGCTTCCGTCTTGAGAACGCCACCATGGATATGCTGGGCCGCGCCAAGCGCGTGGTGGTCGACAAGGACAATACCACCATCATCGACGGCGACGGCGCCGAGGCCGATATCCAGGGCCGCGTCAAGCAGATCCGCGCCCAGATCGAAGACACCTCCTCCGACTATGACCGCGAGAAGCTGCAGGAGCGCCTGGCCAAGCTGGTGGGCGGCGTGGCCGTGATCAAGGTCGGCGCAGCCACCGAGACCGAGATGAAGGAGAAGAAGGCCCGCGTGGAAGACGCCCTGCACGCTACCCGCGCTGCCGTTGACGAAGGGATCGTCCCCGGTGGCGGCGTGGCCTACATCCGCGCCCTGGCTGCCCTGGACAGCCTGCAACTGGCTGCCGAGCAGCAGTTCGGCGTCACCATCATCAAGAGCTCACTGGAAGCCCCGATCCGTCAGATCGCCGACAACGCCGGCATCGACGCCTCCATCGTGGTGGACAAGGTCAAGAACGGCAAGGATGCCTTCGGCTACAACGCTGCCGACGACACCTACGTGGACATGCTGCAGGCCGGTATCATCGACCCGACCAAGGTCTCACGCTGCGCCCTGCAGAACGCCTCCTCCGTGGCCGGTCTGATGCTGACCACCGAGTGCATGATCGCCGAGAAGCCCAAGAAGGATGCCGGTATGCCCGCTATGCCGGGCGGCATGGGCGGCATGGGCGGTATGGGTGGCATGGACTACTAATTCCAATGCCGGTTCAAGGCGCTCTCTTCGTTGGCTCGTCTTTGGCTCCTCAACGTACTGCGTGTACGCCTGCGTCGCCAAATTCCTCGCCGCCTTGAGATCATCCTTGAAGCGGAATCGGAACAAGCCGCGCTTGAGCTTTACCGCGAGAGTTGTTACAAAAGAAGGGCCGGGATTTCCCCGGCCCTTTTTCTATTGCGGAGGTCACCATGTCGAAAACAGCCGTGCTCTTGCTGCAGATGGGTGGACCCGATTCGCTGGAGGCGGTGCGGCCTTTTTTGCTCAACCTGTTCAGTGATCGCGAGATTATCAAGATCGGGCCGAGCTGGCTGCAACCCCTGCTGGCCAGACTGATTGTGGCGCGCCGCGCCCCGGCCGTGCAGGAGAAATACCGTGAGATCGGGGGGAAATCTCCCCTCAGGGAGCTGACCCAGGCCCAGGCCGAGGCACTGGCAGCGGAACTCGACACCCCCTGCTATGTCGGGATGCGTTACTGGCACCCCTTCACAAGCGAAACCCTGCGGGCACTGCGTGACAGCGGACACACCAGGCTGGTGGTTCTTTCACTCTATCCCCACTATTCCCGCGCCACCAGCGGCTCCAGCTTCAACGACCTGACCCGCCAACTGGCCGACCTCGATGGTGATTTTGAGGTGGTACGCATCCCCCATTTCTACGATCACCCGTTGTATATCCAGGCTCTGGCGGAAAGAATCCGCGACAGCCTGTCCGGTTTTCCTGAGCAGGAACAGGTGGAGCTGCTCTTCTCGGCCCATTCCCTGCCCCAATCCTTCATCGACGAGGGCGACCCCTACCTGGCCCATATCCAGACCACGGTACGACTGGTAATGGAACAGTTCGGCAATATCCGCCACCATCTGGCCTTCCAGTCCCGCGCCGGTCCGGTCAAGTGGCTTGAACCCTCCACCGATGACAAACTGCAGGAGCTCGCCACAAAGGGATGCAAAAGCCTGCTGGTGGTGCCGCTCTCCTTTGTGTCGGATCATATTGAAACACTGCATGAGATTGATATTGAGTACGCCGCAGAGGCCAAAAGGCTTGGTATTGCTGATTTTCGCCGGGTTGCATCGCTCAACTGCTCACCCACCTTCATACGCTGTCTGGCCGAGCTGGTACGCACGGCACGCAAGGAGCACCGATGAAGGAGAAGGCAGATTCGGGTTATTGAGACGGCCTCCGCAGTAGTTTTGCAGGAGGCTCTTCATAATTCTTCATAATGTCTTCATCACCTCTTCTCAGTCGCCTGGTAGAGTGGGACCATCAGAACGAGGTTCGTTACGAACACCAACGCACAGGAGGAAGAACATCATGAAAAAATCACTTATCGCACTCACCGTAGTTGCAGCACTCTCACTGGCCTATTCGGCCTTTGCCGTACCCGGCATGGGTCCCGGGGCAGGCGCCGGTATGGGGCCGGGCATGATGGCACAGGGGCAGTATTCAGAGCAGTACAAAAAGTTTGCCAGCGAAACCCTGCCGATCCGTCAGGAAATGATGAACAAGCATTTTGAGCTGCAAAAGGAGTATCTGAAGGACAAGCCTGATGCCGACGTCATCAAGAAGTTGCAGGCCGAGATCGGTGAGCTCCGCAAAAAGATGATCGACGCCCGTACCAAGGCCGGCCTGCCGATGGGCCGGATGGGTAAAATGGGCCGGATGGGCGGTAAAGGGATGCGTGGCGGTATGATGAGCGGCATGGGTATGATGCAACAGGACTGCCCGCTGCTGACCGCGCCGCCGGCAGCGGCACCGGCCAAGTAAGCAGGCGATGAGACCGTTTCACCTTGCATATCTTGCAGCCCTGGTTCTTCTGCTGCTGACGGCCCAGCCGTCGGCAGCGGAAGAACCTCCCGCTGGACGCGGCTGGGGACGCCACGGCGCGGGTTGGGCCGCCGATGAAAGCGACCCGCGCCCCCCTTTCGGGGCTTACTGCCCGCGCCGGCACGCCGATTTCTACGGCGCCAGCCAGCCGGTTCGCTCCGCTGACGACGCCAGGGACCGGCTGGCCCGCTTCTTTAACCGCCCCCCTGCACAAATAATCCTGCTCAAAGAGCGGCGGATGGGCTATATTGCCGACATCATGAACCCGGACGGCACCCTGTTCGACCGGGTCATCATCGACAAACGGATCGGCAGGATTCGCTCCATCCGCTAACGGAGTTACCACGCGTGCAGCCCCCTATCCTGATCGTTGAAGATGATCTGAAGATCGCCCGTATCATCAAGGCCTACCTTGAAGGGGCGGATTTTCGCGTCGTCCATGCTGACACCGCTGCCGCTGCGCTCAGCAGGGCCCAAAACGACTCACCCCTGGCGGTGATCCTCGATCTCGGCCTGCCGGACCGGCCCGGCGAAGAGCTTTGCCAGGAGCTGAAGGAACTGGGCGGTTTTCCCATCATCATGCTGACCGCCAAATCGGCGGAAGAAGAACGGATTACCGGTTTTGCCCTGGGCGCCGATGATTACGTCGTCAAACCGGCCTCCCCCCGCGAGCTGGTCTACCGGGTCAAGGCGGTGCTCAAACGCTACGACGGCACAAACGGAGCCGATCGCCCCATCAGCTTCAACAACGGCACGCTGATCCTGGACAGCCATCGTCACACCGTTACCTGCCGCAATGCCAACTGTGCCGTCACCCCGACGGAATTCAAGCTGCTGCAGACCCTGGCCGCCTCGCCGGGACGCACCTTCAGCCGCGACGAACTGGTCTCAAAGGCCCTGGGCTATCATTTTGACGGCTACGAGCGCAGCGTTGACGCCCACATCAAGAATCTGCGCCAGAAGATCGAACGTGACAGCCGCACCCCGGAGTTCATCAAGACCGTTTACGGCGTCGGCTATCTGTTCTGCGGGGAGCGGGATGCGCTTTAGCCTGCAACGCAAGCTGCTGGTGCTGCTGGGCGTGGTCACCCTGCTGGCGCTTTCCTCAGCCCTGTTGCTGCGCAGCCTGATCATCCAGGACTTCAAGGCCTTTGGCGAAGGACGCATGCTGGACCGCCTCTATCAGGTCCAGGCGGTGCTGGAAGGTCATTACGCCCAGAACGGACGCTGGCAGCGGGATCAGGTCGAGAGCGATCTGGTCTGGGCCTGGCTGTCCGGCATCGACATCCGGCTGTACGATCGCGAGGAGCGGCTGGTGCTGAGCAGGGAGCAGGCCATCCAGCGCCTTTCCCCCGTCATGCAACAGCGCATCGCCGCCTCAACCGCCCGCATGCCCCACGCCGACACCTCTGCGGAGTACCTGCCCTACCCGCTTTTCTATCAAGGCGAGGAGATCGGCCATATCGAGGCACGGCTGCCCCGGCCGCTGCATGAGGCCTTTTTCATCCACTCTTCCAACCGTTTTCTGGCCTATAGCGTCATCGGACTGGGGGCCGCCGCCATCCTGCTCAGCATCCTGGCGGCTCGCCGGATCTCCCGCCCTTTGCAGGAGCTGACCCGCGCAACCGCGGGCCTGGCGGAAGGGGCGATCTATCGCCATGTCACGGTACGCGCCAACGACGAGATCGGCCGGCTGGCAGCCAGCTTCAACCGCATGGTGGATACCCTTGAGGCCCAGGAACGCCTGCGTAAGCAACTGGTATCCAATGCGGCCCACGAACTGCGCACCCCTTTGATGGTCATCCGGGGCGAGCTGGAGGGAATGCTGGACGGCCTCCTGCCGATCACGCCGGAGAGCCTGCAATCGCTGCACGATGAGGTCAACCGCCTGAGCACGATCCTGGACGGTGTCGATGAACTGACCAGGGCCCAGGCCGGGCTGGCGGGGCTCGACCTGCACCAGACCCGCCTTTTGCCATTTTTCAGCCAGATTTTCTCCCGCTTTGCCAGACAGGCGGAAGAACAGCAGGTCACGACAAGCATTATCGTCGACGATAGCCTGACGGCTCCGCTCGATCCGGACCAGTTCACCCGCATCCTCATCAACCTGATCAGCAATGCCCTGCGCGCCATGCCCCAGGGGGGCACGCTGACCCTCACGGCCCGGCAGTCAGGCAACGACACGGTCAGTATTACGCTGGATGACACCGGCTGCGGGATCGCTCCGGAAGAGCTGCCGCATATCTTTGAACGATTCTACAAGGGCAAACAGGGCGGTCTCGGCCTGGGGCTGGCCATTGTCAAGGAGCTGGTGGAGGCCCACCACGGCAGCATCAGCGCCAGCAGCACAGCAGGAAGCGGCACCAGCTTTGTGATCACGCTCCCTTTACGCAACGGAGGAAACCGATGAACATGACCGAAGAACTCAGCAACTGGAGCTGGGAACAGAAGTGCCAGAAGGCTGTCGAGGCCCTGGGGACCAATGGCTTTACGGCCGTCTATTGCGCCACGCCGGACGAGGCGTGCAGCTACATCCTCACGGCCGCTACTGATGCTTGCACCGTAGGTTTCGGCGGTTCCCGGACAATTACGGACCTGGGGGTTCAGGCGCTGTTGGCCGAGCAAGGTAAAGAGATTCTGAACCACGGCGTAGCCACCCTGTCACCGGAAGAAAAGCTCGTGGTCATGCGACGCCAGCTGACCTGCGACCTGTTCCTGGCCAGCAGCAACGCCTTGACCCTTGGCGGTGAGCTGGTCAACATCGACGGCAACGGCAATCGGGCAGCGGCCATGTTCTTCGGCCCCCGCCAGGTCATCGTTGCGGTGGGACGCAACAAGCTGGTGGACGGCACCCCGCAGCAGGCCATCCAGCGGGTGAAGCAGTGGGCATCGCCTCCCAATGCCAAGCGGCTCAATTGCAACACCCCCTGCGCCAAGACCGGTTTCTGCAGCAACTGCAACTCACCGGAACGGATCTGCCGCGTGACCACCATCATAGACCGCAAGCCGCGCTTTACCGACCTGCGGGTGCTGGTCATCAATGCCGACCTGGGATTTTAGGTTGGGGATGCGCCTGTTCGGCAGCCTCGGCGGCGGTCTGCTTGACCTGCTGCTGCCACCGCGCTGCCATATCTGCAAGACCGTACTGAACAGCCCCGGCCCGCTCCATATTTGTGCCACCTGTTATGCAGCGCTGCCGGTGATAAGATCACCGCTGTGCAGCATCTGCGGCATCCCCTTTGACGGCGGTGGTGACGACCATCCCTGCGGCTCCTGCCTTGCCTCGCCACCGCCCTATCGGGCTGCCAGGGCGGCCCTGCGGTACGAGGGGGCCTGCCGCGAGCTGCTGCACGCCTTCAAATACCAGCAGCGTTCACATCTGCGCCGCCCTTTGGGACTCTTGACAGCCGAACTGCTCACCCCCTTTGCCACGGCCTGTCAGCCGGATCTGCTGATCCCGGTCCCGCTGCACAAAAGGCGACTGCAAAAGCGCGGTTTCAACCAGGCGGTCCTGCTGGCGGAACTGTTATCCCGCCAGTGGCACGTTCCCTTGCTGCGCCAGGGACTTGCCCGCACCCGGCTCACCACCCCACAGGTAGAACTGGACCGCGCACAACGCCGTACCAATCTGCGCGGAGCCTTTGCCGTCCCCTGCCCTGCGGCCGTTTCCGGCAAGCGGATCATGCTGGTCGACGACGTCTTTACCACCGGCAGCACCCTGGCCGAGTCGGCCCGCACCCTGTTGGCGGCAGGCTGTACCACGGTCACGGCCGTTACCGTGGCCCACGCCCCCTGACCAAGCCATAATCTACAGTTAATAGGTCGAGAAAGCGCTTGACAGTTTCCACCTATCTGTCCTATACAAAACGGTGTATACAGCTAAGAGGAGGGATGGCGCATGCGTTTATCGACCAAAAGCCGCTATGGTCTACGGGCACTGTTCGACATTGCCTACAACCACGATGGACAACCGGCACAGATTCAGGATATTTCGCGGCGGCAGGATATCTCTCCCCGCTACCTTGAGCAGATCTTCCAGAACCTCAAGCGGGCCGGGATACTGAAGAGCAAGCGCGGCCCCCAAGGCGGCTATACCCTGGCCAGAAAGCCGGATCAGATCACGGTGCTCGAAATCATCAGGGCCACCGAACAGGATGCCCTGCTGGTCGATTGCGCCGGTGACATGAAACAACGCAAACGTCGCAAGAACGAGTGCCCCTTCGAGGGTAACTGCGTCACCCAGACCGTCTGGAAAGATGCCAGCGACCTTTTAAGCGAACTGTTCAGCAAGCTGACCCTGGAAACCCTCTGCCAACGGGGAGTTGCCATGGGGATCAAAAAGGAGCAGGTCGGCAAGATGATGTACTACATCTAGCCCTGCAACCACTTCCGGCAAGGCAGGAGCCGTACCATGAACCTCCTTCGCACAACCTCCCTGGAAAACATCGGCGCAACCCCGCTGGTCCGCCTGAACCGCATCAGCACACCGGGGATGGCCACCATCTATGCCAAGATCGAATCCAGCAACCCCGGTGGCAGCATCAAGGACCGGATCGCCCTGGCCATGATCGAGCAGGCCGAGCAGGAGGGCCGGCTGAAGCCCGGCGCCACCGTGATTGAACCAACCAGCGGCAACACCGGCATCGGCTTGGCGCTGGTCTGTGCGGTAAAAGGCTACCGCCTGATCCTGACCATGCCGGAATCCATGAGCCTTGAGCGCCGTCGTCTGCTGGCCGCCTACGGCGCCGAGCTGGTGCTGACCCCCGGTAACCTGGGCATGGGAGGCGCGGTCAAAAAGGCCGAAGAACTCGCCGTAACGCACCAGTACCTGCTGCCCCAGCAGTTTACCAATCCCGCCAACCCCGAGGCGCACCGCCGCACCACCGGGCCGGAAATCATTGCCGCCATGGCGGGAACGAGCATTGACGGCTTCGTTGCCGGTGTCGGCACCGGCGGCACCATTACCGGGGCCGGAGAAGTGCTGCGCCGTCACAACCCCGCCATCCATATCGCGGCCGTTGAACCGGCCGATTCCCCTGTCCTTTCAGGGGGCGCGCCGGGCCCCCACAAGCTGCAGGGGATCGGCGCCGGTTTCATCCCGGCAGTACTTAACACCGCCATCTACGACGAGGTCATCACTGTCGGCACCGAGGAGGCCTTTGCCCAGACCCGCCGGCTTGCCCGCGAAGAGGGGCAGTTGTGCGGCATTTCCTGCGGCGCCGCCCTGGTTGGGGCCATCAAGGTGGCAGAGAGGCTCGGGCCGGGCAAACAGGTGGTCGTGATCCTGCCGGACACCGGCGAACGCTACCTCTCCACCGGCGTCTTTGAGTAAACGGTGACGGCGCTTTCCGCCAAGGAGCAGAAACTTCGCCACCTGTTGTCCAGTATCGCCCCGCTTGCCGTTGCCTTTTCCGGCGGGGTTGATTCGTCGCTGCTGTTGTTCCTCGCCTATGCTGCAACGCCTGACCGCTGCCTCGCCCTGACCATTGACGCCCCCTACCATTTCAGATCGGAACTGTCCGCTGCGGCTACCTTTGCCCGGCAACTCGGTGTACCGCAGCGGATTATCCTCTTTGATCCGGCAACGCTCCCGCACCTGCTGCACAACCCACCCGAACGCTGCTACCTTTGCAAACAGGCCCTGCTCATGCTCTGCCGTGCCGCCTTGCCAACAGACTGGTCCCTAGTTGACGGCAGCAACCTCGACGATCAGACAGCCCATCGCCCGGGCAGGCAGGCCCTGCTGGAGCAGGGGGTCCGCAGCCCGCTGGCCGAGGCCGGCTTCACCAAGCAGGAGGTGCGGGAACTCAGTCGCAGGCTGGGCCTTGCCAGCTGGGACAAACCGGCCCAAAGCTGCCTGCTGACCCGTTTTCCGCATGGGCACCTGGTAACTCCTGCCGGACTGCAGCGAGTGGAACAGTGTGAAGAAGCCATACGGCAACTTGGTTTTGGGGTGGTGCGGGTTCGCAGTATCGGTGACTGCGCCAGGATTGAATGCGACAATGGGGAGCTGGCCAGGGCCAAGCTCCCCATCATGGAACAGATCTGCCGCTCGGCAGGTTTTAAAGAGGTGACCCTTGATCCGGCCGGGTACCGCTCTGGCAGTATGGATCAGAACTGATACATTACCAGCAGCCCGCCGCCGACATCGGGACTGGCGTTACTGAAGCCGGCCAGGGCATAGGCCTCCCAGGAAATGCGGCGGGACAAAAGGAAATTCAACTTTGCCCTCGCCTCTACCGGCGACGCACCACCATCCACCCGTGCCGACGACCCTTTGGCATACAGCGACACAAACAGCCGGTCCGTGGCCTGCACCCCGCCGCCGGCACTGTAGCTGAGGTAGTTTTTGCCGGCATAGACGGCGTTGCTGTCCTGCAGGATATAGGCGGCCTCGGCAAACAGCTGGAAGTCCCCCAGCCACTTGGAGGCCGAAAGCCCCGGTCCCGCCTCGATCGTGCCGGTCCCCAGCCCGCGGTCCTTGTCCCCGTTCGGCAGTTTCAGATAGAAGGTTGGACGTATCTTGGGAGCCTGTTCGTCATCCTGCAGCAGTGTCCAGCCGGCCGACAGGTTGATGTCCCCCAGGCCTGCCTCGGTCACCGTGGTGGTGCTCGTGGATGTCGTGGTCGTGGTCGTACTGGCGGCTCCCCGCCGTCGCCCCATGCCGCCGGACTGGGTCACCACGAAGCCTGACCCGCTTTTGCTGGACTGTATGACCAGCGGCAGTTCCAGGGTAAGGTCCACCGCATCGCTGGGGTTCACGGCAATCACCACCGGTAGGGTCACCACGGTTGCATCGGCCGAATTACCATAGTCCCCATGGGTTACCTCGCCCCCAATCCCGGCTGCGACGGCCACCCCCTGGCTCAGGCGGTGTTCGCTCTCGGTTGACTGCGCCAAGGCCGGTGCTACCGTCAGTATGCCCATCACCAGGAGCAACCCTGCAACTCCACACACTATCTTTATGTTAGCAATTTCCATAGTCCTGTCCTGTTTCGGTTTAGTTTACCGTCAACGCCCCATCCGGCCATTCCCGAACCCGCCCTGCATCTGTCCGGCCCCGCCCATCCCCCCCTGACGACTGCCGCGATTGCCGCCTGACCAGCTGGGCCGCCCGGTTGCGGAGCGCAGCACCAGTGTGCCGCCATCGGGATGTTCCACCCATTGGGCCAGCAGATAGGTCCGTCCATCCTTCCCCAGGGCACGTGATCCACGCACCGTGAGTGTACTACCGATTTTCCAGTCCAGCTTATCATCCTGCAGATACCATTGGGGCCCCAGGACCACGGTTATTTGCTCTGTTCCAACAAGCAACTCAGCTGTCACCGGGTTCTGCGACAGGTTTGGGGCAACCGCAACACGCCCCGTCAGTGTTGCTACCGTGTTGCGGTCATACCCCTCAACAAGATCCAGACCACTGGCGCCGCTCTCCTTTGATCCGCCAAATCCCCAGAATGCGTTGGCAGGACTCTGCAGCAGGATGAGTACCATGACTGCTGCTATACAAATGAGAGAACGTTGCATCTCAAATCACCACCACATTTTTTATTGAACGACCACCTACTGTTTTCCAAAGGCAGACATGATCCGGTTCCGCATGGTATTCATAAAGGTACTCTGCAATCCCGCTGCGTCAGCGGCATTCTGCATCATACCCGTCATCTGCGAGTTCATGGTGCGCACCATAGCACGATACTGAGTGGGATCGACATGTGTACCGTCGGTATTCATTATCTGCGCGCGCTGTTCCATCATCAGGGCAACCATCTCCCGGGCCATGGTATGGAGCTGAGTGTTGGCGTGTGGACCCTGGAGATAGTTACCAAGCGGGTTTGCCCCAACCATCAGACCAAGTTCCGTACGGACCTGTTCTACAGCCTGAGCCAAGGTCAAGGTCGGATCAGCAGCCATCCGTTCCTGCACCAACGTAGAAATCGGACTGATAAAGTTGGTGTCGACCGTGCCGGAAACGCCGGAATCTGTTCTAACCATGGAGGCTGCAGGCAGGCAGAGCAGATAACTCTCCGCAACATAATCGTTGCTGTCCGTATCCTTGGTCACTCCAGTTGTTGCCAGAGCCACCACGGGATACTTGCCGATATCGGCGGCATCAACCATCAAGGTATAGGCGCCGTTTGCGTCAGTTAGCGCGTATGGCTCAGAAGCCGTATCCAGCACAAAATCCCGGTTCTTATCCAGAAAAACGGTCGCACCCACCAGATAGCCATCCGCTACGGTACCGCTGACCGAAGCCGTCGTGGCTGTCGGCACACTGGCCGTTGTCGAACTGCCGCCACCACATCCCGCCAGCAATGCAACCAAGCTGAACAGTGCCATCAGCTGTATCTTTTTCATAGGTTCTCCCTCCTGTACGTTGTAAGGAGCGGGCAGACAAGCGCCACCAACACCGTGCCTGCCCGCTGCTGCCGGACTACTGGGCCGTTGTCGTCGATGGTGCGGCATTGATGCCGGTGCCGTCCATCACGCCACGTCCATTGGCAGGACGGGTGGTGGAACCGTTGGCAGTGGTGCCGGTGGTCAAAAAGGTGCCGTCGCGGCGTTGTGAACCTTCAGGGCGAACCTGGGTAGTAGCGTGAGGGACAGACTGGCCACGATACTGGCTGCCCAGCCCAGCCCCCATACCTGCTCCACCAGCGCCACCACGGGCGAACGACGTTCCCCCAACGGCCAGTATGGCGGCGACCACAGTTGCTGTTACCACGAGATTTCGGGATTGCATGATCTTGCTCCTTATTGTCGGATATTGAGACGCGCACGCTCTGACACTTCGGAGTACAGCAACCATGCCGAGACCTATGAGAAAGAACAACCAACTGAAACCACTCACATAAATCAGACACACCAGACAAGGTGGTGCAATGAGCCTGCTGCAGGTTTTGCACCACCAGTGCCGGTTTTGCACCACCGGTTACGGCTCGATCAGGCCGTATTCTTTGAGACGGTATTGCAGGGTGCGTTTTGAGATCCCCAGCTTTTCTGCGGTCAGGCGACGATTATTGCCGCAGTCTTGCAGGGCCTCGATAATTGCCGTACGTTCCAGATCCCGCAGATTACCGTTATTCGCCCCGTCTGTAACGGGGGCGCCGGCCTGGCCGACAAACTCAGGCAGGTCGACCCGCCTGATGGACGGTCCCTTGCACAGGATCACCGCCCGTTCAATGCAGTTCTGCAGCTCCCGCACATTGCCCGGCCAGCGATACTGAACCAACGCCTCCAGGGCGTCCGGTGCAATTCCCTGGACCTGACGACCGGTCTGCAGAGCGGCGCGCTGCAACAGAAAGCCTGCCAGCTGCGCCAGGCCATCCCGGCGTTCCCGCAGCGGCGGCAGCTGCAGGGGGAACACATTCAGCCGGTAGAAAAGATCCTCACGGAAGCGCCGCTGCCGGACCTCAAGGGCCAGATCGCGATTGGTGGCCGCCACGATGCGCACATCGGCCTTCATCTCCCGCGTGCCGCCGACCCGCTCGAAGGTACGTTCCTGCAGCACCCGCAAGAACTTGGCCTGCAACGCAAGCGGCAATTCACCGATTTCATCCAGAAACAGGGTGCCGCCTGCCGCCAGTTCGAACTTGCCCTGCCGGGCCTGGGTGGCGCCGGTAAAGGCGCCTTTTTCATGACCAAACAGCTCGCTTTCCAGCAGGGTTTCAGGGATGGCAGCACAGTTCAGCGCGACGAACGGCGCTGTCAAGCGCGAGCTGTGGTGATGGATTGCCCGGGCCACCAGCTCTTTACCGGTGCCGGACTCACCCGTGATCAGCACCGTGGCCGGCGTAGGGGCAACATCAAGCAGCAGCCGTCTGACCGGCTGCATGGTCATGCCCGCAAACAGGACCTCGTCCGGCGGCAGACCGGCAGCCTCACGCTCCTGCTGCACCGCCAGACTCCGTTCTCGGTTGCCCGCAGTTAACAGGCGACGCACCAGCAGACGCAAGGTTGCGGGGTCTTTGAGCGGCTTGGTCAAAAAGTCGGCCACCCCTTCCTTCATGGCAGCCACCGCCTCTTCCACCGTGCCAAAGGCGGTCAAAAGCACGAAGGCCGGCGCAATCCCCTGGGCTGATGCCGTCCGGAACAGCTCAAGCCCGTTCAGCTCGGGCAAACGCAGATCAGACAGCACCAGGTCAAACGACTGGCGCTGCAAGGTCAGCAGACCAGCCTTGCCGTTATCCCGTTCTGCCACCTCATACCCTTCATCCTCCAGAATGGTGACCAGCAACGAACGAAAGGTTGCATCATCCTCGACCACCAGGATCCTGGCCGCACTCATACCAACTCCTTTGCCAACGGCAGATTCAGGGTTATCTCAGCCCCGCCGCTCGTGCCGTTGGCTGCAATAATGGTTCCACCGTACCCTTCGGCCAACTTGCGGCAGACAGCCAGCCCCAGGCCGCTACCGTTCGCACGGGTAGTCAAAAACGGGGTAAACAGCCGTGGCAGCAGATCAGGTGGAAAACCGGGGCCGTTGTCGGTCACGGTTATGTGTGCCATATCACCACAGCGCTCCAGGTGCACCCGGACCTCGCCTCCTGCCGGCATGGCCTGCAGGGCGTTGCTGAACAGATTGAGAAACAACTGCCGCAGCCGGTCAGCCGGACAGGCAACCGGCTCGTCAAGTGTACCGTCAATAACGAGGAAGCTGGCCACGTGGGCCGGCTCTGTGGCAAGCCCTTCCCACACATCCCGGAGCACTGTTCCCAGTGCGGCAGCCCCCTGCGGCAGAGGTTCCTGACGGACATAGGTCAGCAGTTCCCCAACCAACCCCTCCAGGCGTTCCGATTCGCCGACGATCTTATCGGCATAACCGCGTAGACGCTCATCACTGAGACGTTCCTGCAAGAGCTGGGCATAGCCCTTGATACCGGCAAGCGGGGTACGCACCTCATGGGCCATGACCGCCCCCAACGCCCCCAACTGCGCCAATTGTTCCTGACGGGCAAGCTCGCTTTTATGCTGTTCGTCCCGGCGCAACAGCAAGAAGACCAGTCCTCCCAGGCACCAGGCTGCCGATACCAGCAGCACGATAAGCGTCAACCCGCTCCGTGCCCGCTGGATGACCTGATCGGCCTGCCAGGTGTGCAGGGCCAGCCGCAGCACCAGCGTTTCTCCGCCGACGTGCAGACGCTGCTGGGTCTCATACACTTCCTCGCCGGTGCCCAGCCGCACTCTCTGCTCGCAGAAGGCCTGATCCGTCAAGGCCTCACGATAGCGTTGATCCCCCAAGGGTTCACCTATCAGCTCGGTGTTGCTATGAAAACGGACCCGGCCGTTCGCATCGATGACCGCAAAAAAAGCTATGTCGTGTGCGGTAAATTCTCTCAAAAGAGAAAGTGACGGGTCGCGCGAGGCTATCGATTCGATCGCCTGCCCCAACGACAGGGCAAGCCCCCGCAGGATGGAATGTGCTACCGGCGCGGCACTATGGTAATTGCCCGCAGCAAACCAAAGCACCAGGACCGTCAGTATCAGGCCGCAACCAGTCGGAAACGCTATGCCGCGAAATCTACGCATGGCCTTATAGTAGCCGGGTGGTGCAGTTCGTCAAGCTGGATCTGCAACCGCAGACATCCTGCCATGCCGGCCTGTCCTGGTTGACAAGCCGGCCTGCTGCGTTATAGTTACGTCTATAATAAACATGTCACGTCCTGGTTTGGACTACGAAGGAGAAAAGCTATGCGCCTGATCCTGCTGGGAATGGTTGCCCTGCTGTTTTCAACCGTATCCCATGCCGCCCAGACCCTCTACCTGAGCACCGCCGACCGCCCCCCCCTTTCAACCGAAGACCAGCAAGGCTTTTCCGACCGGGTGATCCGGGAGGCTTGCCGACGGCTGGGTATCACGGTGCAGATCAGCCCGCTCTCGTCCGCCCGCACCCTGAGTAACGCCGAGCAGGGTCTAGATGACGGCAATTTTCTGAGGATTGCCGGGGTGGAACAAAAATTTCCCCATCTGGTGCGGGTGCCCGAGCCGATCATCGACGTGCAGTTCGTGATCTTCTCAAAACGCAAAGAGTTGAAGACCCCCAACTGGGAGAGCCTGAAGCCCTACCATGTGGGGTATGTACGGGGATGGCTGATTGCCGAGGAGAAGCTGAAAAACGTCAGCCAGGTGACGGTGGTGGAAAACCGGACCAGCCTGTTCAAGGTGCTGGAAAGTGACCGGATCGAACTGGCCTTTGCCGAGCTGTACGGTGGTTACTATCTGATGCACACCCTGCACCTGCCGCACCTTTTCATTGCCCAGCCACCGCTGGCAACGAAAGAGATGTTCCTCTACCTGAACAAAAAACACGAAAAGCTGGCGCCCAAACTGGCCGCAGCGTTGCGGGAGATGAAGCAGGATGGCAGCTACGCCGCTATTTTCAATGCGACCCTGGCCCCCTACCTGCCCGCGCACTACCGGAAAAAACCGTGACGCCGGAATTACGTAAACCAAAATTCCGCGGAGTTGCGTACCGTTTCATCCTTGCCATCGCCATCTTCAGTACGTTTCTGGCACTGTTGGGGACCTGCCTGCAGCTGTATCAGGACTATCGCCAGGATATTGCCAATCTTAGGCAGCAACTGAGTAACATTGAGACCAGTCATCAAAACAGCCTGTCCAATGAGCTCTGGCTTTTCAATGACCATGGGGTACAGGCCCAACTGGAGGGCATCCTGGCGCTGCCGATGGTTCAGAACGTGCTCCTGCAGCAGACTGACGGCACGCGGCTGTCCCTGGGCAGACTCACGGCGCACCATTACCTGACCCACCGCATCCATCTCAACTACCGGCACCGCGACAACCTTGTGCCGCTCGGCACGTTGCAGATCACCGCCAGCACCGATCAGATCATTGAACGGATCAAGACACGGGCCTGGTTTATCCTGGCTAGCCAGTTCGTGCAGGTCTCCTTTGTTTCCGCCTTTCTCTACCTGTTGTTCCATTATCTGGTTGCCAGACACCTGACCACCATGGCCAGACATACGGCCGGCATCACCACTGCCAATCTCGACAGGACCTGCCACTTACAACGCAAAGAGGGCGCCCGGCATGATGAGCTGGACCAGCTGGTCAGTGCCTTAAACGGCATGCAAGGTCAGCTGTTCAACTACCTGAATGAGCGGGCCGAGATTGAAAAGAAATTGCGGGAGGAGATTGAAGAACGGCGCAGGATGGAGGACACCCTGCACGAGCAGGCCACCCTGCTGGAGGATGAGATTGCCCAGCGGCAGCGGACACAGGAGGAGCTGCAACTCTTGAACAATACGCTGGAAGAGCGGGTAACCACAGCCGTGGCGGAGCTACGCCACAAGGAAGACCTGCTGCTGCAGCAGAACCGTCTGGCCGCCATGGGGGAGCTGCTGACCAGCATCGCCCACCAGTGGCGGCAACCGCTGAACAACATCGCCGCCTACATCCAGAACATGCAGTTTTTGAGTGGCCAGGGAGAGTTGACCAAGGAGGAGATGAACCGGGATATCACCGCCGTGATGGATATCTTGCTGGCCATGTCCCATACCATCGACGATTTCCGGAGCTTCTTCCTCAAGGATCGCACCCAGCGGGAGTTCGTGCTGGCGGAGATTGTTGACAAGACCCTCAACATGATCAGGTCGGCCCTGGATGACAGCGGCATCCGCCTGAGCGTGACGGCAACCCCGGATATCCGGGCCCTGGGCTATCCCAACGAATATGCCCAGACCCTGATGAATATCATCTACAACGCGCGGGATGTCTTAGTGGAGCGGGGTATTGCGGAGCCGGAGATTTGCATTGCAATCAGTCAACAGAGCAACAGATCGCTGCTGACGGTTAGCGACAATGCCGGCGGGGTGCCGGAGCAGATCCTGCCCCAGATCTTTGAACCGTACTTCACCACCAAGGGGCCGGGCAAGGGGACCGGGCTGGGGCTCTATATGGCCAAGATCATGATCGAACGCAACATGGGCGGCAGCCTGACGGTTCGCAACCTTGCAGCAGGCGCGGAATTCAGGATCGAGCTATAGCAGGGCTAAACCGCGTCACAGCTCAAGGGTCATGGCGTTTTCATCACAGTCCGGGAATTTTGCGCACTTGATACAGTCGCCCCAGACCTTGTGCGGCAGGGTTGACTTGTCCACCAGCACAAAACCGAGCTTGCCGAAGAACTCCGGCTTGTAGGTCAGACAGAACACCCGCTTCAGTCCCAACGTCCTGGCTTCGTCAATACAGGCGGTCACCAGGGCGCTGCCAATCCCCTTGCGGCCGGCATCCTCAACCACGGCAACCGAACGGACCTCAGCCAGGTCCTCCCAGACGATATGCAGGGCAGCAGCGCCGAGAATCCGGCCGTCGTCAGCCACCTCGACATAAAAGTCCCGTAGCGCCTCGTACAACTCCGACAGGGAACGGGACAGCATGTCCCCTTTGGAGGCGTAGGAGGTCAGCAACTTCTGGATCTCTTTGACATCGCCAATCTGTGCTTTCCGCAGCATGGTTTCCTCCCTTTACCTTACTGTCCCCGCTTTAAAAGTATACTGCCAACCCACTGGTTGGCGAACTGCAGGGCGATCCGGCCGCTATTGTCACCCTTTTGGCGGCACCAGAGAATGGCCGCCTGGCGGGCATCGACACCCCAGGGATCGGACACCCCCCGTTCGCTTGCCATCCGCTCGACCCACTGACGGGCGACCTCCAGAAACTGGTCCTGGGTAAAGGGATGGAAACCGACCCACAGGCCGAAGCGCCCGGACAGGGAGATCTTCTCCTCCACCGCCTCGCCATGGTGGATCTCGTTATTCACCAGCATGGCGCCACGGTTGTCGCTCTCATACTCCGGCAGCAGGTGACGGCGGTTGGAGGTGACGTAGATCAGGACATTGTCGGGCGGCGCATAGACCGAGCCGTCCAGGGCGCTCTTCAGCATCTTGTAGCTGGACTCGCCGGTCTCGAAGGAGACGTCGTCGGAAAACAGGATGAAACGGTACGGTTCACGTTTGATCTGGTCCACCATCTCCGGCAGATAGATCAGGTCATCCTTATCCACCTGGATCACCCGCAGCCCCTCCCCGGCATAGCGGTGCAAAAGCGCCCGCACCAGCGAGGACTTGCCGGTGCCGCGGGTACCCCACAACAGCACGTTATTGGCCGGGTAACCGGCCAGAAACTGGCGGGTATTCTGTTCAATCACCCGTTTCTGCTCATCGATCCCCAAAAGGTCATCCAGGTGCATCGATTCAATCTCGGGAACCGGCTCCAGGTAGCCGCTGCCGGACCGGCGACGCCAGTTGGCGGCATGTACCTCGCGCCAGTCCATCTGCGGCAACGGCTTGGGCAGCACCTGTTCCACCGCGTCCAGCACACGTTTCAGTTGTGCCACCAGTTCAGGGTCCAATTTTATCCGCGAGATCATTGAGCACATCTTCCTTTCATTTGTTGTAGCCGACCCGGACCGGCACCGGCTGCAGGAGCGTCTGCAGATCCTTGGGGTCGATCCCCACCAGATAGCCCCGTTTGCCCCCATTGATATAGATCCGCGGCAAGGCGAGGATACTTGCCTCACAGTAGACCGGCATCCGCCGTTTGGTGCCAAAGGGGGAGGTGCCGCCGGTCAGGTAGCCGGTATGTTTCTGGGCAATCTCGGGACGGCACGGTTCCACGCTGCGCGCCCCGATCAGACGGGCCAGTTCCTTGGTAGAGACCTGCAGATCGCCGTGCATCAAGACCAGCAGAGGCTCTTTACGGTCATCCTCCATCACCAGGGTCTTGATCACACAATGCTCGTCAACCCCCAGTTCACGGGAGGAGACAGCGGTGCCCCCTTTTTCTTCATAGGTATAGAGGTGGTCCGTAAAGCTGATCCCGGCGACGCGCAGGGCCCGTACCGCCGGGGTGACCGGTGTCTTGTCCTTGGCCATGAATCCAAACCCCTCAGATTAAATAGCCGCAAAAGATCACAAAGAGCGCAAAAAATATCCAAAAATTCTAATTGCTTTTAAAACATTTTTTTGTGTTCTTTGCGTTCCTTCGCGGCAAAAAAACTAACAGATTCTAGGCAACTGTTCCCCTGCCAGCATCTCCACCACCCGCATGCCGCCAACCACCGTCTTCATGCGGACCCGGCCCGCCTCGCCCTGCTCAACTGTGCCGATGATGGCAGCCTGTTGTCCCAGGGGGTGCCGTCGCATGCAGGTCACCAGCGCTTCCGCTGCCTCGGGCGCCACCACGGCCAGCAGTTTGCCCTCATTGGCAACGTAGAGCGGGTCCAGCCCCAGGATATCGCAGACCCCGCGGACCTGGGGAGTAACCGGCAGTTGTTGTTCATCCAGCTGCAGGGTCACACCGGATTGACCGGCTATTTCCTTCAGGGTGGTGCCCACCCCGCCACGGGTCGGGTCGCGCAGCACCCGGATCGCCGGACCGGCCTGTCCCAGCATGGCCTCCACCAGACTCCAAAGCGCGGCCGAGTCGCTGGCAAGCCCGGCAACCGGCAACCCCTCACGGGCTGCCATGATGGCGATACCATGATCACCCATGCTGCCTGAAAGGATGATCCGGTCGCCGGGACGCGCATTGGCGCCATGGATGGCCAAATCATGTTCGAGCACGCCAACGCCGGAGGTGGTGATAAAGATCCGGTCCACCTTACCCCGCGGCACCACCTTGGTGTCGCCGGTCACAATCCGCACCCCGGCCAAGTCGGCGGCCTGGCGCATGTCGCTCAGGATCTCGGCCAGCGTCGCACGGCTGAAGCCCTCTTCGATGATCAGGGCGCAGGACAGCCAGAGCGGTCGCGCCCCCATCATGGCCAGGTCGTTGACCGTGCCATGCACGGCCAAAGAACCGATGGTGCCGCCGGGGAACAGGGGGGGATCAACCACATAGCCGTCGGTGGTGAAGGCCAGCCGTGTCTCGCCGGCGGCCAGCAGGGCTGCATCGTTCTGCTCACCCGGTCCATGGCCGGAAAGGGTACTGACTATCAGGTCGTCCAGCAAACGGTGTGAAAGCGTGCCGCCACTGCCGTGGCCCAGCAGGATCAGGTCATCATTCATGGTACGTCATCCTCCTCCATGCAGCGGAGCTGCAAGGTAGCACCAAACCTGACGCTTGTCACGATGGAAAGGTTTTCTGTTTTCAATGCTTCGGTCTTCGTGGTAAAAAGTCAAATTCAATTTGCCTGAAGGAGTTACCCGATGTCCGACTATTGCCCGATGACGACCCTCCCCGCAGCTGCGGGATACCAAGCCGGTGATGTACTGGTGCTGATCGGTGAGCTGTTCGGCCGCGGCTATGCCAACGGCCTGATTGAGGAAGCCAGACGCCTGGGCATGACCGTCATCGGCACCACCGTGGGACGTCGCGACAGCGACGGCACCCTGCGGCCGCTTACCCCGGAAGAGCTGTCCGAGGCAGAGGCCCTGCTGGGGGGCAGCATCATCAATATCCCGCTTGAGGCCGGCTTTGACCTGGAAACGCCTAATGGCGCGCCTTCCGTGGCGGAACAGCTGAAGAAGGCCAAACCGGACGAGTGGGAGAGCATCAGCTTTGCACCGGAGTTCATTGAACAAGCCCAAAAGGCCGGTGCGGCCCGCTTCATCGCCAACCTGCAGCAGGTTATGGCCGAGCTGGAACAACGTATCCCCGCCAAGGCCAGCATCGTGCTGGCCCACACCATGGCGGGCGGCATCCCGCGGGCACGTTTCTTTATGCCGCTCTTAAACCGTGTCTTCAAGGGCAGCGGTGACAAATTCCTGGCCTCGGAACCGTTCTGGAACAGCAGCATCGGCCGGCTGTGCGACGCCAGCTTCAACGAGGTCACCGCCGACACCTTCAAATACCTGATCGAGGCCTCGGCGCCACTGCGGCAGCGGGCTGCACAGGCCGGCAGCCGGGTCAACCTGACCGCCTACGGTTACCACGGCACCGCCGTGCTGGTAAACGGCACCTATCAGTGGCAGTCCTACACCCCCTACCTGCAGGGCTTTGCCAAGATGCGCCTGGAGGACCACGCCACAGCGGCCCGCGCTCAGGGGATTGCGGCAACCGTCTTTAACTGCCCGGAGATCCAGACCAACTCCAGCGCGCTGTTTTTGGGGGTTGAGCTGTCGCTCTATCCGCTGCTGACCGCCGTTCAAAACGCCACCACACCAGCGGCAGCCGAACCGCTGACGGCACGCTGCGCCGCCCTGTTGGCCGACGACTGCAGCCTTGCCGCAATGCTGCAGGTTGCCGGCAGTTATCTGGCCGCACCGCTGATCAACGACGCGCTCACCTTCGACACCTGGCCGCAACACTCAAGCCGCGCCCAGATGGAGCTGATGCTGGAAACCTCCTCAAAACTGATGGCCATGCACCGCGACCAGAAGCAGCTGGTCTGCGCCGAGTTGTCCCGTCTGGTTTTCAGGGCCACCGGCCGCCTGATGCTGCAGGCATCCTGGAGCTGTACCCAAGGGGCAGTCTGGCTGAACCATGATACCATTGCCCAACTGGTGGCCAGCCCAAGCGGCAGTGACCTGCTGGATTAAATCTCGTGTTCCAAAGGACAACCTCCATGAATGTAAACCGATACATCCTTGCCGTTGCCGCCTGCCTGCTGCTGAGCCTGCAGGGCTGCGCCAGCACGCCCAAGGTTGACCTCTCCCCGCAAGAACTGTATCAGCTGGGAGAAACCGCCTTCCAGAAGAGCCGTTACGAAGCTGCAGTGGAACAGTGGAAAAAGGTGCGCGAGGCATTCCCCGAACCGGAACTGGCTGCCAAGGCGGAAATCGGCATTGCCAACGCCTATTTCCTCAACAAGGATTATATTGAAGCCGGGGCAGCCTACGAGGACTTCCGCAAGCTGCACCCCGCCCACGAACTGGCCCAGTTTGCCCTGTACCGCCAGTCCCTGGCCAGCTACAACCTGATTAACGGGATCGACACTGATCAGACGCCGACCAAAAACGCCCTGACCCTGTTCGAAAGCTTCGTGCGGCAGTATCCCAAATCCCAGTATGCCGCCAAGGCCCAGGAGAAGATCATCGACTGCCGGGCCAAACTGGCCCAGTACGAGATCTATGTCGGCCGGTTCTATTATCGTACCGACAACTACAAGGCCGCCATCGGCCGCTTTGAAAAGGTCTTGATCGATTACCCCGATTATGTCGGCCATGACGAAACCCTCTACTACCTGGCCAAGTCCTACCGCGAACAGAAACAGTATGACAAGGTACGCAGCATCAGCAGCCGTCTGATCCGCGAGTACCCCGCCAGCACCTACCTGAGCGGTGCCCGCGCAATGCTGGCCGACAGCCCCTGATGCTGCAGCAGTCGCTCTGGATAGCGGGGGCCTACCTGCTGGGCTCAATCCCGACCGGCCTGCTCCTGGGCAAGCTGTACGGGATCGATGTGCGCAAGGAAGGCAGCGGCAACATCGGCGCCACCAACCTCTATCGCACGGTGGGCCGGAAGGTCGGCCTCTGGACCCTGCTGGGGGATTGCCTGAAGGGGATGCTGCCGGTGCTGGTGGCCTGGAAGCTGGGGCTGGCTGAACCGATGCAGGCCTGGATCGGGCTGGCAGCCTTCTGTGGGCACGTCTTCTCGGTTTTTCTCCGCTTCAAGGGGGGCAAAGGGGTGGCCACCGCCCTGGGGGTCTACCTGGCCCTGGCTCCCCTGGCGGTCCTGGGGGCCCTGGCGGTCTTCATCCTGCTGGTGCTCATCTGGCGCTACATCTCGCTCGGTTCCATCGTGGCAGCCGCCGTGATGCCGCTGATCATCTACTTCCGCCCCCACAGCAACGAACTGCTGGCTGCCACGGCGCTGATCTCCGTCATCGTCATCGTCAAGCACCATACCAACATCAAGCGGCTGCTGGCCGGCAGCGAAAACAAGTTCAAGGCGTAGACAGCCCTGTTCACAACGGCAGTTCGTAGGGCAACTGCCGCTGCTCCCCCGCCTCCAGCAGTTCCCGGAACTGGCTCACCAGCCGATAGGTGATGCCCCACAACACCGGCTTGCCCGGCAAGCCCAGGTCAATGGCCGGCGCCTCCAGCTGACGCTCGCCGAACCTGACCGGGGCCAGCACCTGGCGTTCCGGCATCCGCAGCGCCTCCAGTCCATACCAGAAGGCATCATGCACTTCGTCGGAAAGCAGCATCTCCACCGGTGTTGTCAGACCATACACAAAGCAGGCAACCCGCACCGGCAGGTTTGCACCGACCACATCCGATAAACGCCCGAAAAACCTGGCGTCGGCAAGATCGATGCCGACCTCTTCACGGGTTTCACGCTCGGCGGTGTGGCGCAGACTCGCATCCGCAGGGTCGCGGCGTCCGCCGGGCAGACCGATATTACCTGACCAGGGATCAGCCGGATGGTGGGCCCGCTCGATCAGCAGCAGCTCCAACCCCGTGCCGTTCGGCTGGAGAATCAGGGCCACTGCGGCCGGTTTGCGATCCTCGGTGGGATGGTCCGGCAGCAGCAGGGTGGGCTGCAGCTTACCGGCAAGGGCGTCATAGCAGGTTGACCAGTGCATAGCGCTACTGTACACCGAGTGGCCCCATGCTGACAAGTTCGGCAAATCAGGCACGGGACAGTTGAGAATCCTGATAAAGCAGGTATACTGTCCCAAACCTCCCACCGCATAAAGTAAGTGAGTAGCCATGAGTATTCGCACACAGCTTTTCCTTCTGGTGCTGATTCCGCTTTGCTGCGCCGCCGGCGCCGTAGGCGGCATGGTGTACACACAACGTGTCTCGGCCATGGCCGACAAGGGCACCGCGCAGCTCGTCCCGCTGGCCGACCAGGTGAGTGACTTCATCTCTTTTTTGCAGGCCCCCCCGGCTGGAACCGGCAAACCGGCCCAGTTCTACCTGCAGGCCACCCAAAACCGGATCAGCAATCTGACAAGCGGCTTGAACCCACTCTTTACCGCGCAGAATGAGCACAAAGACCTCGACCAACTCAACGACCTGCCGCAACGGCTTACCAAGCTGCTTGACCAGACCGCCCGCGGCAGCAGTGTCCTGCCGGGTCGCGGGGCACAGCTCTTGACACAGGAACTCACAGCAGCCCTGCCGTTGATTGAACAGTTGAAACGCTTCTATGCCCACCAGCTCCAGACCGAACAGCAGCAGATAGCCCGCATCAACCTGATCCTGCTCCTGGTTGCGGCGGGCTGGCCGCTGGTGCTGGCCCCGCTGCTCTACCGCACGCTGGCCCTGCCGGTCGTGCGGCTCAAGGAGGCCATCGCGGCTGCCACCCGCGGTGACCTGGGTATCCGCCTGACAGCGAGCACTGGCGAGCTTGGCCGGCTTACCGCTGCCTTTAACAAGATGCTGGAAGCCCGTCAGAAGACTGAAGCTGCGGCAAAGGCATCAGAGGAGCGCCTGAGGGATATCTTTGAAGGGCTGCAACTGCCGACGCTGTCGTTGGACAGCAACGGGGCGGTCATGTACTGCAACGAACGCCTGCTGCAGCTGACCGGACGCAAACGGCATGAGCTGCTGGGCAAGAACTGGTTTGACCAGTGCGTCCCCGACCCTGAACCGAGCAGACAGCAGTTTCGTCAGCAGCTTGAAAGCGGCGAGACACCGCCGCTGGTGCAGTACGATATCCAGAGCAGACAGGGGGACCGCCGCCGACTCAGCTGGTACACCGTTCTGACCAGGGATGCCAACGGCGCCATCAATGGCTGCACCAGCATCGGCAGCGACATCTCCGAGCAGCTCTCCACGGAAACCATCCTGTTGCAGAGCCGTCAAGCCCTGCGCAGCCTGGTCGACGGTTATCCCGAGGCGCTGGTATTGCTGGATCAAGGCGGTGTAGTTCTGGCAGCCAACAGCAGCTTTGCCCGCAGGCTGCACAAGGAGAGCGACCAGCTGATCGGCAGCAGCCTGAAGGAACTCTTCGGTGCTGAAACAGCCCACACGCGTCTGGAAAAGCTGGCCGAGGTTTTCCGCAACGGCTCGGCCCTCACCTTTACGGATACCGGCGGCCTCTGGCAGTTCGAACACCAGCTCTATCCGGTCACCAGACTGGACGGCAGCGTCGAAAGCGTCGTCATGCGTTCGCAGGACATCACGGACAGGCACCGAAGCGAACGTGAGCAGGAAATGACCGGCGAACAGCTCCGTCAAACAAACAAGGAGCTTGAAGAGCGCCTGACACAGTGTTTCGATGAACTGGCCCGCATGCGGCAAGAGCTGGAACGGGTACGTGCCGAAGCAGAAGGGGCCAACCGCTCAAAGTCGGAATTCCTGGCCAATATGAGCCACGAAATCCGCACCCCGATGAACGCCATCCTGGGCTTGGTGCATCTGGCCCTGCAGACCGACTTGACCGCAAAGCAGCACGAGTATCTGGACACGGTCAACGCCTCGGCCCAGGCCCTGCTGGGGATCATCAACGATATCCTGGATCTGGCCCGGATAGAATCGGGCAAGCTCACCCTGGAGCAGACCAGCTTCTCGCTTGAGAGTGTTGTCAGCCGTGCCGTTGCCCTGCTTGCCATGAAGGCGCGGGGCAAGGGTGTCACGCTTACGCAGCAGATTGCGGAAGGGATACCCGATACCCTGGTGGGAGACCCGCTGCGCTTGGAGCAGGTGTTGGTCAACCTGTTGGGCAATGCGGTCAAGTTTACCGAACAGGGCGACATCAAGCTGGAGATCGCCCAGGAGCCCACCCCGCCAGGGGAGGAACAGCTCCAATTGGTCATCACGGTCAGCGACACCGGCATCGGCATGGATGAGGAGACGCGTAGCCGCCTGTTCATCCCGTTCAGCCAGGGTGACGCCTCGACAACCCGGCCCCATAGCGGCTCGGGCCTGGGCCTGACCATCTGCCGCCACCTGATCGAGATGATGGGTGGCACCATCAGCGTGACGACCGAAGTGGGCCAGGGGAGCAGTTTCCGCTGCACGGCACACTTCGGGATCGGCACTCCGGCCGGAGGACAGCCCCTCAAGGCGGCTCGCGGGCTGCTGGCGCGTCACTATCAATGTCTGCAGGGCCTGCACCTACTCGTAGTGGAAGACCACCCGGTCAACAGCCAGATTGCACGGGAACTGCTGGAGGCGGTCGGCATTCAGGTCGAGATGGCGGCCAATGGTCGTGAGGCGCTGGAGTTGATGAGCGACCATGGCGACAGCATCGACCTGATCCTGATGGACATCCAGATGCCGGTCATGGATGGCTATGACGCCACCCGCGAAATCAGGCGGCGCTATAACCGCAACCGTGTACCGATCATCGCCATGACCGCCCATGCCCTGCAGGAAGAGCGGGAACGCTGTCTGGCAAGCGGCATGAATGAACATCTGACCAAGCCGATCGCCGTTGAAAAACTGTACGAGCAGATCGCACGCCTGACCGACCGCACTCCGGCCCCCCTGAGCGAGACGGTGGCAGCCGAACAAACACCGCACTCGGAATTGACGCTGCCGGACAACCTCCCCGGCATCACGCTGGAGGCGGCCCTTGCCAGGGTAAACGGTAATACGCGCCTGCTGGTCCAGTTGCTGCGTCTGTTTGCCCAGGAGCATCAAGGGCTCACCAGCGAGATCCGCCACCTGATCGAGGAACGTGATAGCGCTTCAGCCGCGCGCATGGTGCATGGCCTCAAAGGGGTTGCCGGAAACCTGGCGGCTGAGCGCCTGCACAGTGCCGCCAGCAACCTTGAGCAGGCACTCAAGCACGACGATCACAAGGCGCTCCCTTCATTGCTCTCCCTGTTTGAGGCTGCGCTGCTTGAAGTCTGCCGTACCGCAGCCTCGCTGACGGATAACACGGCCATGCCCGACGGTGCGACAGGGGGCTCAACAGGTGAAATTGGCCCCCTGTTGACCGAACTGCAGCATCTGCTTGAAATTCACTCCCTGGACGTATCCACTCCGCTGCGGCAGCTTCACGGGCTGCTGCCCCCCGGAGAAGCACGCACCCTGGCCGATGCCCTGACTGACGCGGTTCAGCGCCTTGACTACCAGAAGGCCCTGATGTTGTTGCATACCCTGGCCGACAAGATTGACGCATACAAGGAGACCCCGTGACACCGGAACGAGACGGCAAACTGATGATCCTGCTGGTGGACGACGCCCCCACCAACATCCAGATGCTCAACGAAACCTTGAAGGACGGCTACCATCTCTTCTTTGCCACCAACGGCAAGGACGCCTTGCGTATCGCCGCCGAGTCATTGCCCGACCTGGTTCTGCTGGACGTAATCATGCCGGAAATGGATGGCTATGAGGTTTGCCGGGCCCTGAAGGCCGACCCTTCGCTGCGGAACATCCCGATCATCTTCATCACCGCTATGAACCAGCAGGAAGACGAGGCCATCGGCCTGGAACTGGGCGCGGTCGACTACATCACCAAGCCGTTCAACCCCACCATCGTTCGTCTGAGAATCCGCAACCAGATTGAACTGAAACGGCAGCGAGACCTGTTGGCCAGGCTGTCGCATCTGGACGGTTTGACCGGTATTCCCAACCGCCGCGCCCTGGATGACATCATGGAGCGGGAATGGCGGCGGGGCACCCGCTCGTTGAAGCCGCTCTCCCTGCTGATGCTGGATATCGACCATTTCAAGGCCTATAACGACAGATGCGGGCATTTGGCGGGAGACGACTGCCTGCGCACCGTGGCTCAGACACTCAAGAGTCCGCTCGGCCGGGCGGCCGATATTGTGGGACGCTACGGCGGCGAGGAGTTTCTGGCAATCCTGCCGGAGACCGATGCAGCCGGCGCATGGGTAGTGGCCGAAGAGATCAGGGCCGCAGTCAGCAATCTGGCACTCGCACATCCCGCCTCACCCCAGGGTAACACCGTCACCGTCAGCATCGGCATCGCCACAGCGGTTGCACACCGCGAGCAGCACCACACCTGCCTGCTGGAGGCGGCCGACCGGGCGCTCTACCAAGCCAAACAGGAAGGCCGCAACCGGGTTGTGGCTGCACCGGAGCTTGCCTGCTAGCGCAGTCCGATGCCCAAGGAACTCCTGCATTGGTGGCTGGCTGACGAAGCGCTTCGGTCGCTCCCGTTTGGCAACCCGGTGCGGCAGCTGCTCAGCGACCGGCAGGCCGCCTATCTGGTGGGGGCCGTCCTGCCCGACACCCTGCTGCACCTGGTCGGCGGCCGCTGGAGCCCGGTAGCCCTTGCGGCAGCCCAGCGTTTTCATGAACCGTGCGGCAACAGCTACACCCCCCTGGTACAGTACGCCGTGCTGCAGCAGCGGCACGCCCCCCTGCAGCCCGCAACCATCGCCTGCCTGCTGGGCATCGCCGCCCACATGGAGGCCGACATCGTATTCCACCCCTTTGTCTGCAGCCTGGCTCACGACGACATCGGCCGGCATTACGCCATTGAAACAGAGCTGGACCTTTGGCTCTTAGGCACCGGACGTCGACCGCCGCTCACGCGTCTGCGCTCCGTTCTGACTCCCGCTGCAGTGGAGCTCGCCATAGCGGGCATGCAGGGCGTCTTTGATCCCGCCGGTGTCCTGCCGGAATCAGCGCTTCGTCAGGCGCTACGGTTGCATGCCCTGCTCCAAGGGATGTACGGCAGTCCGGGCTGGCAACTGCTGGCAAACACCCTGGCCCTGCTGCCGCACCCCTTTCTGCGCAGCCGGCACCGCCTGTTTTACCCTCTACGATGGCGACACGGCCAGGCCATAGACTGGGCGCGGCATGCCCCCTCTGGCAACCCGGAAGATCTCGTGGAGAAGGCATTAAAGCGAATAACGGGGCTTTTGCTGGCGGTTGAAAAGGTGGGACTCTTGGACGCCCTGCGCGGACAGCCGGGGGAGAACCTGATAACGGGCAAACCTTTTTTGGCAGAAGATCACGAGGCAGGCCGGACACCAGGCGCACGCCACACAGCAACTGCAACCTAGCATCCAGTCAGGCGAAGGAACTGCCGCCTTTGCAGTAATTTTGCAAGGGGCGGGCATCAGGCCTCCCGGCGGCCATACTCCCATAGCAGACGGCGCAACTGCTCGGCCGTGATCGGCTTGGCAAGGTAGTCGTCCATATCGGCATCAAGAAAGCGTTGCCGGTCACCGCTCATGGCATAGGCGGTCAGGGCTATGATCGGAATACGTTCCCCCCGCTCCGCTTCCTCGGCCCGAATGACCTTGGTGGCCTGTACCCCGTCCATCTCCGGCATCTGGATATCCATCAGGATCAGATCGAACGGCTCACTGCGCCATAACTCCAGCGCCTTGCGGCCGTTTTCGGCAAATCGCACCCGATGCCCTTCCAGCCGCAGGATCGCCTCCATCATCTTGCAGTTGACCACCGAATCTTCCGCTACCAGAATCCGCAGACGACGCGTGGCTGCGCGCAGTTCATCGGCCTTCATGCGCTGTTGTTGATCGGACAAGAGCACGTGCTGGCTGACTTTGCAGGGGATCCGGCAGGTAAAGGTGCTCCCCTCGCCAACACGGCTCGCCACACTGATCTCCCCGCCCAGCATCTCGGCCAGATGGCGTGAGATCGCCAGTCCCAGCCCGGTTCCGCCATATTTTCGGGTGGTGGAGAGATCCTCCTGCACAAACGGCTGGAACACCCGTGCGATGTTTTCGGGCAGGATCCCCTTGCCGGAGTCGCTTACCTGCAGTTCAAGGGTCATGACCCCGGCACTATCGGCCTCAGCGCCGGAAAGGCGCAGCCGGATCACCCCCTGGGAGGTGAACTTCAGGGCATTTGAAAGCAGGTTCACCCCAATCTGCTGGATGCGGGCCGGGTCGGAAACCACCATCTCCGGCAGACCGGATGCCAGGGCCACCTCGAACCGCAGCCCCTTTTCCTTCACCATGGCGCTGAACATCCGCTCCAACTGGTTGATCAGCATACGGGGCGAGAACGGCACCGTGACCAGCTCCAACTTGCCGGACTCGATCTTGGAGATATCGAGCACATCACTGATGATGTCCAGCAGGTTGTTGGCAGCGGCCATGGAGTCCTTGGCCAACTCGCGCAACTCCCCCGGTTCAAGGCGCTCGCTCAGTAAGGAGTTGATGCCGATGATGGCGTTGAGCGGGGTGCGGATCTCGTGGCTCATATTGGCCAAAAAGAGGCTTTTGGCCTCACTGGCCTTGATCAGCTCCTGCTCGATCTGTTTGCGCACGGTCATGTCACGCAGAAAGGCCTGACAGGTGCCGTCCGGCATCAGTTTGCTGCTCATCTCGACCGGCAGCAGACTGCCGTCCTTGCGCAACAGCATCCGCTCATTCACAATCACCTGGCCCGACTTGAGCAGATCAAAGCGCAGCGGCGTTCTCTGCAGTTCCTCTGCGGTGAAAAAACTGGTGATATGCATGCCGACCAGCTCCTGGCAGCTGTAACCGCTCAACTTCTCTGCCTGCTGGTTGGCCCCGATGATGACGCCGTTTTGGTCTCCCACCACAATGGTATCGGCTGCCAGATCGATCAGGTTGCGGAAACGCTCCTCACTCAAGCGCAACAGATCCTCGGCCTGCTTGCGGTCGGTGGTGTCGCTGCCGACACTCAACATCTCCACCACCCGCCCCTCTTCATCGCACAGGGGACGGTTATTCCAGGAGACCCAGACCAGCTCGCCATTTTTGCGCAGGTTCTGATTCAGGTTCGTACGGTACTCGGCCGGGTGCTCAAAGATGTCTGCCAGCATCAGGTGCAGATCGCGGCCATCGGCCTGGTTATGCGGCACAAGGTTGTTTATCGACGTACCAAGCAGTTCCGCAGCTTCGTATCCGAAAAAACGGGCACCGAACTCGTTAATGAAACCGATCGTACCGTCACGCCCCCAGCGCAGAATGATGCTGTCGGCGCTCTGCACCAGTTCGCGGTAGTTGCGCTCACTGGCCCGCAGCTCCTTTGTCCTGCGCTCCACAACCCTGCGCAGGCCACGGTTCCAGCCCAGCAACAGCAGCACTAACAGCAGTGTGCCGCCCAGCCCCCACAGCAGCCAGAGATAGTACTGATTAGCGCCTGCGCTGAACCCCATCCAGGTTTCTTCAATACGGCGCTCATCCTCCGGCGTGATTGCTGCAAAGCCCTGTTCGATCAGCTGCAACCGCTCAGATTGTCCTTTGAGCACGGCCCGGTGAAAGTAGCCGGTGTTAAGGGGGGCAGTATGCCGAAACTGGCTCACAATACCCAGTTTGTGCATGAAATAGGCGGCAGGCGGCTGATCAACACAGAAGACAGAGACCTTTCCCTCCTTGGCGGCCCGGATGATCGCCTCATAGCTGGGATACGTGACCAAATTACCGATGCCGTGTCTCTGCAGGACGCTCACCGCTGCATCGCCCGCCTTAACGGCAACCGTGAAGCCTTTCAAGGAGTCGATATCTCTGATGCCACCGATTTCTCGCTTAAAAAAAACGACCTGCTCAATCTTCTGGTACGGCACGCTGAAATCGTAGTACTGCTGTCGTTCCGGGGTCTTGAAGATCGTGTCGATCACGTCGAATTGCCCGGCCCGCATCGCCTGTTGTGCCCGCCCCCAGTCCATCCCGCTCAGTTCAACATGGACACCGGTCTTGCGCTCCCAGAGTTGCCACTGGTCGACAAGAATACCCTGCAGGGTCCCGTCGGGGGCCCGGAAGGTGTAAGGGGGGTAGCTGTCATCCATGACGACCCGCAGGACCTGTTGCTGTCCCCAGCTTGCGCAGGGCAGCAACAGCAGCGGGAGCAGGAGGCATAGAAGCTTACGCAGCGTCTTCATCCGCACAGATTCCTTGGGAGGAGGTTGAATGTCTCGGGGTCATCCGGCCATGCTGATACCAGCAGACCAGCTCGAACCCCAATAACATCAGCAGCCAGCTGGTATAGATCCAGATCAGCAGAAACGGCACCAGGGCCAAGGCCCCGTACAGCAAGTTATAGCGGGTAATACCGAACTGAAAATGAAAATAGGCCCAGTGGGCCAGCTGCCAGCAGGCGCCGGTCAGAAAACCTCCCAGCAAGGCGGAACGAAACCGGATCGATGCCGCCGGCAACAACAGGTAGACCAGCAGGAGCACCAGTGAACTGCAGACAAGCGGCGTCAAGCGCAACAGCAGCATCAATCCCCAGCCCAATGTAGTCTTGCTCCCCAGCCAGTGGAACAGCCAGCGGCTTTGCAGCATGGACGTTACACCGAAGGTGACGAACAACAATATCGGCACGGCACAGACCAATACCAGGTAGTCGATTCCCCGCCGCAGTAGGCCTCGCTGCTCCGGCACCTCCGCAATGGCGTTGAAGGCCTCCCGCACATTATCAAGCTGTATGAAGAGGGCGATCAGGATGCCGGCCACCCCGAAAACACCCAACGAATGCACCTTGGCCTTTTCTACGTAGGCCAGCAGCTTGGCCCCGCTCTCGGTGGAGCCTCCGGCCAGTTGCTCAAGCAGAAACGGTTCCAGCATATGTTGTACGCCGACCAGTCTAAGCGCCACAAAAAGTAGGGCCAAAAGCGGCATCAATCCCAGCGAGGTATCAAACGACAGGGCCGAGGCCCGTAAGGTGCCCTGATGACGCTGAAAGGAGCTCCAGAGCCCATGCGCAAGCCGGGAAAGACGTGCGGACAGCTGCCGTTGCGGCGCAGCCGTTGTCATGGCATGTAAGCCCTCAACAGTGGCACAGGACCGCCTCGGTGTTCAGTGGTGTCGGCGCGACATCGCGCAAGAAGGTCACCAGTTCGCGGTTCAACTCACCGGGGCGCTCAAGGTTGACCAGGTGGGCCGCATCCTGAATCAGGGTAAAACGGCAGCCCGCGATGCCGTCGTTGATCATCCGCACAAGCTCCTGGGGACAGGCCGGATCACGCTCTGCCGCAATCGCCAGGCAGGGCAGGCGCAGGGAGCCCAGCAGGGGCGTTGCGTCGGGCCGTTCCCGCATTGCCAGTAACGCCCCGGTAAGGCCGCTGGTGCCGGTCGCGACCATCCAGGCGTACACCTCCTCTGCCAGTTTGGGACGCCGGGTACGAGTCTCATCGGTCAGCATCAGCGGGATAAAGGCGTCTGCCACAGCCTGAGGTCCCAGCTGCCGGACGGTATCTGCCAGCTGCAGCCGGCGCTGGCGTGCCGCTGCATCGTCGGGCAGGGCACGGGTCACCAGAAAGACTGCTGCCGACAACCGCTCGGGAAAACGAGCCAAGAGGTTGAACAGGACATAGCCCCCCATGGACATACCGACTCCCACCACCCGCTCGACCCCTAGATGCTCCAGCAACTCCAACAGATCGTCGGCATAGTCATCCATGCTGCAGGCGCCGAGCGGTGCGTCGCTTTGGCCGAAACCGCGCAGATCTGGAGCGATTACCCGGTACCCGGCCGCAACCAGACAGGCAAGCTGGGGACGCCACATCTCCCGGCAGAGAGGAAAACCATGGATCAACAGGATGGCCGGACCTTCACCAACATCATCCCACGCCATCATGATGCCGTTGATGAAGGCCGTTTTGGAAACCATTTACAGCAGCGCCTTGACTGCCGTCATCACAGCGGCGTAATCCGGCTCACTGGTCACCTCCGGCACCTGCTGGATATAACGGATGATCCCCTCCCCATCCACCACGAAGATGCAGCGGGCAAGCAGCAACAACTCCTTGATCAGGACGCCGTACTGCTGCCCGAAGGAACGGTCGCGGTAATCGGACAGGGTGATCACCCGCTCGATCCCGGCAGCGCCGCACCAGCGTTTCTGGGCAAAGGGCAGGTCGAGACTGATGGTCAGCACCACCACATTGTCGGGCAGTGCGGCAGCTTCCTGATTAAAACGGCGGGTCTCGGTGTCGCAGACCGGGGTGTCCAGTGACGGGACGGCGCTGATGACCCGGATCTTGCCGGTATGCGTCGCAATGCCGACCGGCGACAGAGCAGTATCGACGGCACAAAAATCAGGGGCCTTATCCCCCACCTTGAGTTCAGGACCCACCAGGGTCATGGGATTGCCTTTAAAGGTGATGACACCTTGACGTTCTTGCATAGCGTATTATCCTTTCGCATGTGGGAATAGCGTAAGCATACGGCGGCTGGACCACATGTCAAGCAAAACAGGACAAAATCTAGCTCTTTGACCTGCATCAAGGTTTGCGGCACACACGTGGTGCTAAGCTGGTTCCATCAGCACAGAACGAAACCACTGAAAGGAAACAGACCATGACACACGGCCAGCCCTTTACCCTCAATGAACAGGTTGTCTATCAGACCGATGCGGTAGTCAGCAAGACCCTGCTCGACAAAAAGATCGGCACCATCACGCTGTTCTCGTTTGATGCCGGCCAGGGGCTTTCTGAACACACCGCCCCCTTTGATGCCGTGGTGCAGATACTTGACGGCACCGCTGCCATCACCATCGACGGTACCACCCAGCAGGTATCCGCCGGCCAGATGATCATCATGCCGGCCAACCTGCCGCACGCACTCAAGGCCGAGGTGCCGTTCAAGATGCTGCTGGTGATGATCAGGGCCTGAAGATGCTGACCGGCGCAGAGCCCCGCACAAGGATTTCAAGGTCTATTTCACCAGCTTCGAGAGCTTCTTGAATGAGTCGGTGCCGGCGAGTTTCAGCCATTGAAATAAAACGGATTCCGTGCAGGTTATCACGGCACCGGCCTGACGCATCAACTCCAGGGCGGTATCGCGGTTTGCACTTGCGCGGCTCATGACGGCATCCCGTACCACATGCACGCTGTAGCCGGCGTCCAGCAGTTCGATCACGGTCTGCAGCACGCAGACGTGGGTCTCCATGCCGGTGATGACAATCTGACGTCTGTTGCTGGTTCTGAGCTGTTCAACAAATGCCGATGAGCCGCAACAACTGAAGCTCATCTTTTCCAGGCGGGGGGCAGCGGCCATCTTCTCACGCAGCTCCGGCACGGTTTCCCCCAGCCCTTTCACGTACTGCTCGGTCGCCACAACCGGCAGCTGCAACTCAGCCGCAGCATCCAGCAGGATGCCGCAGTTTGCCGTCAGGCGTGCCAATTCCGCTTCATCCATTGCCTTGCAAAGCCGTTCCTGGATATCAATCACCACCACTACCGAATCCTCTGCATCCAGAAAGAATCGTTGCCGTGTCGTTGTCATGGGCCTCTCCATTTTAAAACCATATTATACACTACGTATATTTACTTAACATACTCAACCAGCAGCATCAAGCCCATACAAAGCAAAACTCTTGTTTTACTTTACAAAACATCCGGCTCCTGAATCAGCACAAACGGACTGACCACCAGCATTCGAAAGGATTTCGACTGCTCATGGTTCCAGCACTCCAACTGTTCAGCAGTCGGCTTCGCCAACAGCTGCGAAGCAAGCCAGGACTGCACCTGAACACCGTCATCGGCAGCAAGGCAAGCGCCGACCTCTGCCAGATCCAACATGCTGTCCACCAGTATCAAGGCGCCGCGTTCATTATGGGGCTGCAGCCAGTGCCACAGCGCCACATCAACCTGCAGTGCAAGCTCGGCACGCACGGTTTCGTCCATCTATACCTCCCCCAAGGCAAAAAGCGCCCCTAGCGTTTATTTGGGCTTGAATCATGGCGTTTTTCTGCTTAAATGTGAAGACAAACCTTTCAAGGAGCCCTTCCATGGCTTTTTCCGGTGACCTGGAGCACATCTCCATCGTTGATGTGATCCAGCTGCTGCACACGTCCCGCAAGACCGGCATCCTCAAGGTGCAGGGACGTAAGGGAGAAATATCCGTCGCCTTCAGTGATGGCTATATCACCGGGGCCAGCCATTATTCACGCGGGGCCCTGATTGGCTCGATTCTGGTGGAAGCAGGCGTGATCGGCAAGGATGCCCTTGACAAGGCCCTGCTCATTCAGCAACAGGCCGGAAGCGAGCGCAAGCCGCTGATCGGCACCTTGCTAGAAAACAACCTGGCCGACCGGGATGCTGCTTACCGCGGCCTTGAGGCCCTGATCGAGCTGTCGATCGTCGAGATCCTGACCTGGAAAAAAGGCAGTTTTGCCCTGCAGGTCGATGAGGTGCTGGCCTGCGACGAATTCCGTTATTTTCCCGAAAAACTGAATGAAGAGATCACCCTCCCGACAGAGCATGTCCTGATGGATGCCCTGCGCATCTTTGATGAAAAGATGCGAGACGGCCTGTTGCAGATGGAAGAGGACCTCCCCGAAACACCTCCGCCGCCTGTAGCCCCGGAGGGCGGCCTGACGTTATCGGCCGACGACCTGGGACTGGGCGACCTGGACAGTCTCCAGCGCAAGCGGCCGTCCTTCCACGAGGCCATCAAGGATGAACCGCCCCTTGCCCACACCCCAAGCCAGTGGGCGGCTGAGGTAACCCGCCGGGCCATGGAACGTCTGAAGCAGGTCACCACCCTGCCGGAAACCTCCCTGATACTGCTTGAGGCGGTTGCGGCCCTGTTTCCGCGTGCCCTGACCCTGGTGGCCTGGGACAAGGAACTGGTGGCCGAACGGGGAATCGGCATCACCACGCCGCGGGAGCAGGGTGCAGGGCCGGTCATGGGCTTCAAAATCCCGTTGACCTCGGCCTTCCTGTTCAGCTTTGTGCTTGACAAGGGGCTGTTGTTTTACGGTAAATCCGATGACCAAGCCCTGCTGGAACACCTCTATCCGGTGATCGGCAAACCGGCTCAGCCGACGGTACTCTTGTTGCCGCTCAAGCTGGGCAAACGCGTGGTCGCCATGATTTACGCCGATTTTGGCGGTCAGGACGCCGAAGACGTCCCCACGGTGCAACTAGAAAGCTGTGCGGAATTTGCCGGCATGGCCGTTGAGAGCGCCCTGCTGAAGCGGCAAACACCAGCGAAACCAGCCTGAACAGGAGAACCGGTATGGACATGAACCTGCTCAATCAAATTCTGGGCATTGCCTTTGAAAAACGGGTCTCGGATCTACACTTCGAGGTAGACAATCCACCGTTTTTCAGGGCCCACGGCCAGTTGATCCGCTCGAAGCTCCCCTCCCTGACCCCGCAGGACACCGAGTTTATTGCCCGCGTTGTGCTGGAACAGAGCAACCGCACCCTGCCGGATGACCTGCGGGAGCTGGACGCGGCCTATGCGTTGCCCAACGGCGGGCGTTTCAGGGTCAGCATCTTCCGCCAGCGTGGCCATATCGGGATCGTCATGCGGGTCATCCCGCCCTATATCGCCGCCTTTACCGAACTTAACCTGCCGGCTGTCCTGGGTGAGATCTGCCAGGCCCCCAACGGCCTGATCCTGGTCACCGGGCCCACCGGCAACGGCAAATCGACCACATTGGCCTCGATGCTGCAATTCATCAACAGAACCGACAACTTCAACATCATCACCATTGAAGACCCGATCGAATTCCTGTTTGCCTCGGAAAAAAGCTGCATCATCCAGCGCGAGGTCGGCGTCGATACCGGCAGCTTCAGCGCCGCCCTGAAGGCCGCGCTGCGGATGGACCCCGATGTGGTAATGGTGGGCGAGATGCGCGATCTTGAGACCATCGACGCCTGCATCAAGGCAGCCGAAACCGGCCATCTGGTCTTTTCGACCCTGCACACCCAGAGTGCCGCCTCAACCATCAACCGCTTGGTGGGCCACTTCCCGCCCGACGCCCAGGAGGTCATCCGCCAGCGCCTGGCCGATATCCTGGTGGCCACCATCTCGTTGCGCCTGATCAGCGACAAGACCGGCGAAAAGATCCTGCCGGTGGTCGAAATCATGCGCACGACCACCACTATCCAGGCCTGCATCCGTGAAGGACGCTTCGACGAGATCGAGAAGCATATCGAAAACGGCCGCACCCAGTACCAGATGCAGACCCTTGACCAGCACTTGGTACAGCTCTGCCAGCAGGACCTGATCACCTTTGAACAGGCCAAGCGTATTACCCGCTCCATGGACCTGGAGCGTAAGCTGACGTTTGGAGAGTAACCCTTCCCACGAAAGGAGTGTCCCATGAGCCTTCTACTGAGACTGTTGTCTGTTGTGGTCTGCGCCGGCATTCTTGCCGCGCCGCTTGCGTTTGCCGAAAGTGACGAGATCGAGGTGTTGCAGCCGCAGGTCTATGACCTGGGCGACACCCCGGCTCCCCGTCCCAAGATCAAGAAGCCGGTTCCGCCTCCCAAACCGGCACCGCGCCAGGAGGCGGAAAAGTTCGTGCCTGCCCCACCTCCGCCGCCCCGCTACGAGGCGCCGCAGCGGCCCGTTCCGCCACCGCTGCCGGCTGAGGACGGCCACTATATCCAGGCTGACGACTACTTCATTCAGCGCCACAGCCTGGAAGGACACACCTGGATCTGGGTCGAGCTGGCCAAGATGGTCAATGCCCCGGCTGCCAACACCAAGGGCGAGGCAGAATTCATGAAGGTGCGTGACGGCAAGAACTACTGGACCAACCACTTCTGGCGCACACGCCGGGCAAGCCAGGACGAACTGCGCCTGGGACTGGTGGTCGTCGCCTTTAACGACCATCGCCGCAACGATGTCTACGGCGCACCGGAGAAAAAGGACCGGGCCCGTGGGGGCGGCTGGTTCATGGCCCGCATCACCGACACGTCCGATCTGTATAAAGGCTATGTCACCGTTTCCGGCAACTACAAGGTTGGCCTGGATAACCTGCGAGTCATCCTGCCTTAACTGCTTCGACCGCATGCCGTACAAAGAAAGGGGCTCCTGACGAGGAGCCCCTTTCGCATGTGCAAATCACCTTTAACTTAGTAATTATGCGCCTAAAAAAAAATAAATACCAGTCTGGAAAAAACGAACGTAAGTGACGATAGTATAAGTAACGGTAGCGCTAACCGGAGTTGCAGTACGCAGTACGTTGGAGGCAGTACGATGCACCACTTCATGCAGTAGGAAAGGTGAGCAGCATCGAGGTAGTCGCAGAAGACATACTGAGGTATGCAGCACTGTTCCGGTGGAAATGACCACCGGGATATCCCGTGAAACAGGGAAAAGTGAAACCCGAGGCCCGCTCAAGACTGCGCGGGCCTTTCACGTTGCCGTAACTAGCAGGTTGTTAAAAAACGTCGCGAGGAAGCATAGCTACAAGGCGCACGGAGCGCAGCAACTGAGACATAACAAACAGTTAGGCGAAGGAGCTGCTACCTTTGCAACGCCATAGATAGGCTCCGTAGCAGTTTTTTAACAGGCTGCCTGACGCATCCGTTCCAGCGCTCGTTGCAGCAGACTGCGGGGGCACCCGAAGTTCAGCCTGACAAAGCCGGGCGCCCCAAACGGCACCCCATCCGACAGACCAACGCCCCCTTGCTCGAACAGCCCGGCCGGGTCTTCCCCCCCAAGCGACCGGGCGTCAATCCAGGCCAGATAGGTGGCCTCCACCAGCCAGGTTCGCAGCCCGGGCAGCCCGGCCACCGCCTGCATGACCAGCGTATGATTGCCGCGCAGGTACGCAAGCAGCGCCTGCCGCCACGGCTCGCCATCACGGTAGGCTGCCAGGGTGGCCGCATAGCCCAGCAGGTTGACGTGGGGCACGATGCCGTTCATGACCGCCTTGAAGGCCCTGCGCAGCCCGGGGTCAGGGATCACGGCAAAGGAACAGCCCAGCCCCGGTATGTTGTAGGTCTTGCTGGGGGCCAAAAGGGTCATGGTGCGTCGCGCCAGCTCCTGCCCCAAGGTGGCAAACGGGTGGTGTTGCCTGGACGGTTCAAGCACCAGGCCGGCATGGATCTCATCGGAGCAGACTACCAGATCATGCTCCAGCACCACCTCCGCCAGGGCAAGCAGCTCGTCCTGCGACCAGACCCGCCCCACCGGGTTATGGGGGCTACAGAGCAACAGCAGCCGTGTCCGCGGGGTTAAGGCATGTTTCAGGGCCGCAAGGTCCATCTCCCAGCGGCCCGCCTGCTCAACCAGCGGCACCGTCAGCAGTTCGCGCTGCGCCAGGGCCGGGGCGGTCAGAAACGGGGGATAGACCGGGGTGAAGGTTGCAATTGCATCGCCGTTGTTTCCCACGGCCCGGCAGGCCACATTCAAGCCGCAGACCAGGCCGGGCAGCCAGACCAGCCATTCAGGTGAGACCTGCCAGTTGTACTCCCGTTCCAGCATGCCGCAGACAACCTCGGTCAGCTCACCAGGCGGATGGGTATAGCCAAAAACGCCATGCGCGACCCGCTTTTGCAGCGCCGTAAGTACCGCCGGCGGGGAGCGGAAATCCATATCCGCCACCCAGAGCGGCAGGATGTCGCGTCCGGCATAGCGATCCCATTTTTCACTGGCAGTCCCGCCCCGCTCTATCTCTGCGTCAAAATCGAACATCAGCGCCGCTCCCAGATGGTCAGTTCGGCCACGCTGTGCTGAAACTTCCGCTTGGTCTCCCGGATCACAAACGGCAGGTCCTGCGGCTCCCCCAGCAACCTGAAGTACGGTGCCAACACCGCCTTCAGGCCGTCAAGCCCCCAGACCGGCTCGCCGGCCTCGCGATAGCCCCCCAACCACTCTTCCTTCTGGGTAAACTCCTCAAGCCAGGTATAGGGCGAGGTCAGCACCAGCAGACCGCCGGGGTTGATCCGCTCATGGATCATGGCCAGGAAGCGGCGGGGCGAGTAGAGCCGGTCAATCAGGTTGGCTGCCAGCACCAGGTCATAACCGCTGAATTTATCCGGCAGATTGCAGGCATCGGCCTGGAAAAACTGCACCCGCTCACGCACCGCTGCCAGTCCGTATTCCTCCAGCGAGACCTCATGGAAAGAAACGATCTCCCCTTCTTCAGGAAAGGCATAGCGCAGGTGTCCCCCCTCCTGCATCCGGGTAGCCAGCCGGAAAAAACGGGTTGAAAAGTCCAGGCCGGTTACCCGGGCAAAGCCGCCCCGTGCCAACTCAAAGCTGGCGCGCCCCACGGCACAGCCCAGGTCAAGGGCGTGCCCCAGTTTGCGCCCCTGCATCGCTTCAAGACAGAGCTGGGCGCACCGTGCGGGAAAATTGGGTACGCCGAACTGTTCCGGCCCATAGTGGGCCTCACAGTGCCGGACCGCCGCCAGATCATACTCGTATGGTTCGTCTACAAGCGTAAGTGGCGCATCCGTTTCGACATACCTGAAACCGGCATGCTGGAAGAAATGCCGTCTGAAGGCGTAGCGCGCATCACGGGTGGCCTCATTGCCGGTCGAGATCCAGGAGCCGCCCTTGATCAGGTTGTGGCGGGTATCGAAGGTCGGGGTTGAAAAGTCATCATACCAGGGGTGCACGCCAAAACCGTGAAAGGGATAGATCGGTGTCTCGGTCCATTGCCAGACATTGCCGATCAGGTCGAAAAACGCACCGGTCCGGAAGCGGTCAACCGGGCAGGAAGAACACCAGTACTCAAGGTTGAGGTTGCCCGGCGCCCGGTCCCAGTACGGCTGATCCGGCAGCCCTGCGGTCTCATACAGGCGGTACCATTCGTCCTCGCTGGGAAGCCGGATCGGACGGCCGCTTTGGGCTGTTTTCCAGGCACAGAAGGCCTTGGCCTCAAGGTAGTTGACCTCAACCGGCCAGTTCCAAGGCATGGCGATCTCCGAGGCCATGGTACGCAGCTTCCAGCCGCCATCGGCCTTGATCCAGAACAGCGGATAGTCCGCCTGCCTGAAGCTGCGCCAGCTCCAGCCCTCCTCGCTCCACCACACCTGGTCCCGGTACCCGCCGGCCTCAACAAACTCAAGGAATTCCCGGTTGGAGACCAGGTACTGCGCAGCCTTGAAATCAGCCACGTCGGCCGTATGGCTGCCGTACTCGTTATCCCAGCCGTAGAGCGGGTGGGTCCGGTGTTTACCCAGCTGAACCCTGCCACCCGCCACCGGCAGTAGCGCATTGACCGGCGGCTCATCCTGTTCGGGACAGATCTGCCAGAACGGCAGCTGCACGACCTGCTCGATCGGCAACTGACGGATCAGCACCGACGAGGTCTCCAGGTGAATCCGTTCATGCTCGATCCCCATCATGATCGCCCACCAGGGTGAATCCCAGCCGATCGGCAAGGTAAGCGGCAGGCTCGCGATCAGGCTGTCGACGGTCTCGCGTACGTGATCACGGTACTGCTTGACCTCTTGTGGCGTGGGCCAGTCATAGTGGGCCTCGTTCAGATCGTCCCAGGACATCTCATCCACACCCACGGCAAACATGGCCTCATAGCGCGGGTTGATGCGCTGATTGAGTACCCGTCCAATCACCAGTTTGTTGATGAAAAAGGCGGCGGTGTGACCATAATAAAAGATCAGCGGATGCCGCAGGCGGTCTGCCCGCAGAGAGAAGGTAGCGTCATGACGCAAGGTTTCGTACAAGCGTTCATCGATGCTGAAGGTGGCATGGAAATAATCGCGAATCTCCTGCCGTTTCTGCTCCGGATCCCCTTGGTTCAGGATGATGGTACGCGTCTGTTTCAGTTCCATGACACCCCCCTTTTGCGGTTTTATCGCCTTCAGTATACCGTAAAGACTGGCCACCACAACCGTGCAGCCGTGCCCAGATTTATTAGCTTTATCTAACTATAAAAATATAGTAAACACTATATAAATTCGTCGGTTTTCCCGGCCCGAGCCGGAGTGAGAATCAAGTTATGAGTCCATCAAACATCCCCTATAAGCTGGTCTTTGCCTCCCTGCCGGCTCCGGTCATCATGCTGGACCCGCAGGGCCACTTTGCCTTTGCCAACAAGGCGGCCTATCGCATTCTGCCGGAATGCGTCCCCCAGGACCGGCAGAGCTTCTGTACGCCTCCGCCCTGGCTGGGGGAGGAGATCAGGCTGTTCCAGTCCCACCAGCAGGACGAACGTACCTTTGAACACTGCCTGCGCTACGGCAGCACCGAACGCTATATCCAGTTTATGTTGACCCGGCTCTGCCACGACGGCCGCCAGGATGGCATCCTGATCACGCTGCACGATATCAGCCGTCACAAGCATACCGAGCGGGCCCTGCGCCTTAGTGAGGAGCGCTACCGCATCCTGGTTGACCACCAGAGCGACCTGGTGGTCAAGATCGACACCGACGGCAGGTTGCAGTTTGCCAGCCCCTCGTTCTGCATGCTGTTCGGCATCGATGAAGAGCACCTGGTGGGCCGGGAACTCTGCCCGATCATCAACACCAATGGACCGGCGGTGTTGAAAGACGCCCTGCGGCGTCTGGACTGCCACCCCAAGGCCTGCTATCACGAGATCTGCTCGCAGACCTTGGATGGGCCACGCTGGATCGGCTGGGCCATGAAAGGGGTGACCGATGAGCAGGGCCGCATCAGCGCCGTGGTCGGGATCGGCCGGGATGTGACCGACCGGAAGATGGCCGAGCAGGAGATTCGAAAGCTGGCCCACTTCGACTCACTCACCGGCCTGCCAAACCGCAGCCTGCTGTATGACCGGCTCTCCCAGACCCTGGCCCTGGCCAAGCGCAATAGCGGCTCGGCCGCGGTGCTCTTTATCGACCTGGATCGTTTCAAGCAGATCAACGACGTCTTTGGCCACCAGTTGGGCGACCGCTTCCTGCAAGAGGCCAGTCGCCGTCTGACCGGCAGTGTGCGGGCCTCGGATACCGTTGCCCGGCTGGGCGGCGACGAATTCGTCGTGATCCTGAGTGACATCATGCAATGCAGCCAGGCCGGTGCGATCGCCTCCAAGATCATCGGCAGCATGCACCAGCCGTTCTACCTGGACGGCCACGAGCTGCACAGCGGGGCCAGTATCGGTGTTGCCCTCTACCCTGCCGATGGTGATGACGTCGATACCCTGCTCAAGCATGCCGATATTGCCATGTACCAGGCCAAAGAAAGTGGGCGGGGCCTGTTCAAGTTCTACTCGCCCGACCACAATGAAAAGATGCTGCAACGGATGGCCCTGGAAAGCGCACTGCGGCGGGCGTTGGAAAACAGCGAGCTGTTCTTGCACTATCAGCCGCTGATCAACGGAGCCACCGGCGCGCTTTCCGGCTTTGAGGCCCTGGTACGCTGGCAGCACCCGCAGCTGGGCCTGCTGCTGCCCAGCCGTTTCATCACCGTGGCCGAAGAAACCGGCCTGATCCTGCCGCTAGGGGAGCAGGTTTTGCGGAACGCCTGCCAGCAGGCCCGCAGCTGGCACAAGGCCGGCTATACCGGACTGCAGATCTCGGTCAACCTTTCCCCCCGCCAGTTCCAGCAGCGCAGCCTGCTACCGCTGATCGACCAGATCATTGAGGAAACCGGCTGCAATCCGGCCCTGATCGAGCTTGAACTGACCGAGACGACCCTGATGGACAATGCCGAAGAGGCGGTCGTACTCTTAAAGGCCCTGAAACGACGGGGCTTCCGCCTGGCCATCGACGATTTCGGCACCGGCTACTCCTCACTCAGCCATCTCAAACACTTCCCGATCGACCGTCTCAAGATCGACCGCTCCTTTGTCAGCGATCTCAACCGCAGCAAGGAGGATGACGCCATTGTGGAGGCCATCATCGCCATGGCCCGCAGCCTCAGCTTACAGGTGGTTGCCGAGGGAATCGAACTGGTCGAGCAGTATACCACCCTGAAGCAGTGGGGCTGCGATACACTGCAGGGCTTCTATTTCAGCAAACCTCTGGCCGTCGAGGAGGCCACGGCCTTTCTCCGCACATCCCTCGGGCTTCGCCTTGAGACAACGGACGGCACCTTTTCCACCCAGGGCCTGCGCCCCCCCCCGCCTGCGACTCCTTAGACGTCGGACAGCCGTACTTGAACGATTTCAACTCACAGCGGCGCGGAAAGCAGCGACGCAGGCGTGCACGCAGCACGTCGAGGGGCTGCTGACGAGCCAATGCAGAGGAGGCCTTGTCATGGAATCGCTGTTACAGTATTTTTACTGGACGTACCGCGCAGTTCCCCGTACCATACCTCCATTATCACGTTTCACACCAATGAAAGGTAGCAAGCAATGGCACAGGCAAAAGCAGGCGATAAGGTCCGGATCAACTTTACCGGCAAACTTGAAGACGGCAGCATCATAGAAACCACCCTTGAGGGCCACGACTGTTGCAGCGACGATGAATGCGGCGATGACTGCAGCTGCGAATACGGCCCGATGGAGCTGGTAATCGGCGAGGAGGAGTTCTTTGCCGCGGTTGAGGAAGCCCTGATCGGCATGACCCCTGGTGAGACCAAGACCGTAACCATCCCGGCAGCAGATGCCTTTGGTGAATACGATACCGAGGCGGTCTTCAGTGTGGAGCGCCACCTGTTGCCGGACGATATGCAGCCGGAAGTCGGCGACGACCTGATCCTGACCGGCGAGGATGATGAGGAGCTTGAGGTTACCGTGGTCGAGGTGGGCGATACCGCCATCACCTTCGACGCCAACCACCCCCTGGCTGGTGAAGACCTGACCTACGAAATCGAACTGGTCGAGATCCTCTAACAGACCGCCTCAAACGGAAACAACGGCCTCCGGACCACTGTCCGGGGGCCGTTGCGCGTACTCCCATGCCTGCACCCAAACCGCACCTTCCCTGGACACCCGGCTGCATCCCCTTGATGCTGGCCCCGATGCAGGGTCTCACCAACCGCTCCCTGCGCGACCTGTTTGCCCAGTGGGTCCGTCCCGACACCCTGTTTACCGAGTTCATGCGGGTGGCCCCCGGTGACACCAATAAACGTCTGGCCGCCACCGATCTGCGCGAGATTGCTGCCACCGAACACGGCATTCCGCTGGTGGTGCAGCTGATCGGCCACGGCACCGAGGCCCTGGTGCACGGGGCCCAGCTGGCCCAAGAGGCCGGGGCGACCCACCTCAACCTGAACCTGGGCTGCCCCTTCGGCCGCATGACCTCCGGACTGACCGGCGGCGGCACCCTGCGCAAACCGGAACTGCTGCAGGAACTGCTGCCTGCCTTGCGGGCGGCGATCCGCTGCAGTTTTTCCATCAAGTTGCGGGCCGGCTACGATGATCCCCAGCAGATCTTCTCCCTGTTGCCGCTGTTCGAGCAGGCTGGCGTGGATTTTCTGGTGCTGCATCCGCGCACGGTCAAACAGGAGTATCGCGGCCTGGCCGACCACGGCATTACCGCCCAGGTAGTGCAGGCTACGGCTCTTCCAGTGATTGCCAACGGGGATATCCGCACGGCAGCCGAAGGCCTGCGGGTGCTGGAGCAGACCAGGGCAGCCGGTCTGATGCTGGGACGCGGCGCCATTGCCGACCCGCTCTTGTTCAAGCGCCTGCGGGGAGAACTGCCGGATCAGGAAGGTCGCGCAGCCAAGGCAGCCATGCTGCAGACTTACCTAAAGGGCCTTTTAAGCCGTTATGAAGCCCTGTTCTGCGGTGAGCAGCAGGTGCTGGGCAAGGTCAAGGCGGTCCTGAACCCCATGGATGATCCCCAGCTGGCCAAGGCGGTCAAGGCCCTCAAAAAGAGCCGCAGCATCACTCAATTCCAGGACATTCTCAACACCCTTACCTAAGAGTCAGAGGAATAATGCGGCGTGGTTGGAGGTGAACTGCGGTGGGTCGCGCCGGATAATGGCGGCGATCTCGGGCAGCCGGGTAAACTCCTGACGCAGGAAGCGCCGCACTGCGCCGCGGTTCCAGCCGTGCGGGTGGGTGAAGCCGGTATAGAGCGAGAGATCCCCCTCGTAAAACAGCCCGGTCTCATGCTCGGCCGCCTCATCGCCAAAGAGCGGCATATTGAAGATCGCCAGGTTGAGGAAGGTCAGGGCTTGATGGTGCTGTTGTGTAAAGGCCAGGGTACGCCGGGCAGCAGCCTGGTCCTCGGCCGGGGTGCCGAACAGCAGGTAGCCGTAGACCGCAATCCCGGCTGCGTGCAGGTTCTCCAGTATCCGTCCGGCCTGTTCCACCCTGATCCCCTTATGCAGCTTGTCCAGCACGGTCTGATCGCCGGACTCAATCCCCAGCTTCAGCATCACGCAGCCCGACTGCCGCAGGGCCCGGCAAAAGCCGGGATCAGACAACCGCTCCTCAAAGCGGACAAAGCCGTACCAGTCCACCCCGGGCGGCTGCTCGACCAGCCCCTGCAGCAGGGCCGGGCTGAGGGCATTGTCCAGCAGGTGCAGCAGCCTGGGCTGGTAGCGAGCCACCAGCTCGTGCAGTTCAGCCAGCACGCGTGCGGTTGGCAGGGGATGGTAACGGTTGCCTTCGGCCCGCTCAGGGCAGAAGGAACAGCGGTTCCACCAGCAGCCTGAGGCAGCGCTGTACGGCAGGATCAGGCCGGGGCTCAGGTACTGCTGTAGCGGCAACTGCTGATAGTCAGGCATGCTGTTACACTGTGACGTATCCTGTCGCAATAGTTCCAACAACGGCTGTTCACCAGGGCCGCTGATCAGGTGATCAACCAGACCAGCAAAGGGATTCTGCCAGTCAGGCCGGGCCAGCCAGGTCGTAACCAGACCGCCCCCCAGCACGATCCTGATTGCCGGAAACTGTTGCCTGATCAGGCCGATCAGGCTGAAGCTGCAGAGCGCCTGGCTCAGAAAGGTCAGCGAAATACCGACCGTGCTGACCCCTTCCAGCAGTTGTGGCAGACGTGCTTGAAAAAACCGGTAAAACGGGTTCTGCTCGGGTTGGGCTGCTGCCTGCAGCAGATCCTGGCTGCGTACCGGCGACAGCAGCTCATGACGGTAATCAGCCAAACCAAGCGCTGCCCCATGGGGCGCACCAGCCACCTGCAGCAAGCGGTTCAGGTCGTTCACCGCCGTGCTGTAACGGCTTGGATGAGCACAAGTGCGGGAATCGCGCAGGCTGGCCAGGTGCTGCTGCCTGCTGCGCCAGGCCCTACTGGTCCAGGTATCATCAACTGCCGGGGGCTGTTCCAGTAGCCAGAGCTGCCCTTCCAGGTTGGCATCCCACAGCCTGCAGGGGATGTTATGGGCCTGCAGCGCACCAGCCAGACGGGTAATCCCGGCTGGTGCTTCACAGGCCTTGGCACTGGGGGGGAAGATCAGCAGCATGGTGTGGGTTTAAGACTACGATGTAAAATCATTGACAGGGTTCCGGAACTTTTGTTGTACAACGGGGTGCCCGGTTCACCCGCTTCGCCCAGTTTCTCCGGGCGGGGCGGTGTGCAACCGGCTGGTTATGCGTTCTATATATCCTGAAGTTCTGTGCGCATTTGGCGCATCAGTGCCTCAGCTGTTGCCTTTGTTGCAGCTCCTTGTTCTTCCAGTCCCTTCTGATACTCCTGAATTCTGTTGTTATCTCCTCTGACAATTAACTCAATGATCTCATTCATAAATTTTTGAGACAGTTTAAATCCTTCGGCGTATTTGGCTTCCAACTGATCAAAAGTCTCAGCTAGTTGCTCAGTTGCTATGAGTTTCAGGCTATGGGTTTCAGCTTGTATCGTCATATAATCTTCATAGCCTTCAGCTAGAAGTAAATTTACCTTCCCGCTGAAACTTATTGTTGCCTCCCTCGAAGCCTCCTCGTCGCCTCTCTGTTGAGCTTCAAGATATGTTGAGAAATATTCGTTGATAATCGGCTGCATTCTTCGTGTCATATCGACCTGATGTTTCTTTCCGAAGTCGTCAACCATTCGAAAGTATTTTTCAAACTGCGTGGCTTTCATCTCATAGAGGCGTCTTCTCTTTTCAAGGTCTAGGTTGTGGCTATGCTCAATCGATGCTTTCAGAGAGACAAGTTCCCGCTCATGTCGTTTCTTATTGAAATAGAGAAACATACCCCAGAGAACATTGACGAGTCCGAATGCCCATGCAAAATAATCCGGTCTGGCCTTGATTGTCGCATATATCGCTTCGAGCACTTAAATTATCTCCATTCTATCTGCATAACTTGTTATTGGCCGGTTCACGCGCGCGCACGCGTGAACCGGCCATCCTCCCAAAGGGAACAGTTCTTCAGCTCATGTTTGGCAAGCCTGTCATCACGGCATCCACTCTGTTGCAGCCAGACAGAGCGCAGGCAGGGCGGTAATCCCTTCAGCCAGCGGCCAGGGTTGCCCAGCGCCGTGACAGACTACATACAGATGATCCAGGCCAAGCTGTTCGTAGGCAGAGCGCATGGATGGCGTGACCCTGGGTGAGCGGGTCAGCTTGAATTCAAAACCAATCTTGCGGCCATGCAGTTCAATCAGCAAGTCCAGCTCGGCGCCGGTATGCACGCCCCAGAAGTAGGCCTCATTGCGCTGCACCCCGGTGCGCTGCAACACCTCGCGGATCATGGCCCCTTCCCAGGATGCGCCGCACTTGGGGTGGGCCAGCAGCCGGTCCATCCCCTGTATCCCCAGCAGGCTATGCAAGACACCCGAATCCGCCACATACACCTTGGGGGCCTTGACCTGCCGTTTACCCAGATTGGCATGCCATGGCAATAATCGAAAGGCCATATAGGTGCCTTCAAGGATATCAAGCCAGCGGGAAACCGATTTGTCGCTGACACCCAGCGCACGCCCCAGTTCACTGCCGTTCCAGGTCTGGCCGTGGTAATGGGCCAGCATGGTCCAGAAACGCCGCATGGTAACAGCGGAAAGGTTGATGCCCAGTTGCGGCAGATCACGTTCAAGGTAGGTACGGATGAAGGCCGCATGCCATTCGCGGCTGGCCTTGTCGCTTCCGGCCAACAGGGCGCGAGGAAAACCGCCCCGCAGCCAGTGCCTGTTCAGTGCTGCCGTATCGCTTGCGTCGGCTACGGTTTCATGCAGCGCCAGTCCGTCAAGTTCATGAAAGGTCACCCGTCCGGCAAGGGTCTCAGCGGTCTGGCGCATCAGTTCTGGCGCTGCGCTTCCCAGCAGCAGAAAACGGGCCGGAGTCCCTTCCCGGTCAGCCAGCACTCGTAAAAGCGGAAACAGATCAGGTCGGAGTTGGATCTCGTCCAGGACCACCAGCCCGGTCAGGGGACGTAGGACAAAGGCAGGATCAGCAAGGCGGGCCTGATCATCGGGGTCTTCCAGATCAAAATGCCTGACCGGTCCTTGCCACTGCGTTGACAGTTGGCGTGCCAGGGTGGTCTTGCCAACCTGACGCGGGCCAAGCAGGGCCACGACCGGAAAGTTGGCCAGTCTTTCGGCAAGTAGGGTTAGGTGTGATTGACGAATAATCATGAGAACAATTTACCATGAAAATTCGAACTTTCAATCCGAATTTTCATGGCAAACAGCAGAAAATAAACACAAAGAAAAGGCTGAAAAATGGGGGAAGATCAACAGCATGGTGCAGGGTTAAGACTACGACATGAACTCATTGGTACCGCTCCGGAATTTCTCGTGCCCAACAGGACAACGTATGACCTGAGCAGCGAGTTTTGCCACGTCAGTATTTGCGGCATTTGGGGCATCTCATCTTAATCGGCGCTGACCACCTTTTTGTCTGCAGGCCTGCCGTCTTTAAACGTTACGATACATGCAAACCGCCAGAAGGGGCTGCGTTGGTTGAGAATCAAGACCTCGCTTCTCTGAGCCCTGTTGTCAAAAACGATGAAGCCATTTGTCCGGGCGTCGAAAATGATGGCAGCAGGTGTCGCGGTTGAGGAGATACAGTCACAGAACGCCTGTATTGGCCTCTTTTGGTACCATGTAAAGCCTGCAAGGCCCAGCATCAGGATGAGCACAACCAGCAGCAGTTTGCTTGCCCCTTTGACCAGCTTGCGTGCTGTTTTTTCCCATTCCATCAATGGTTTCCTTGCTAGCCGTCTTTTCTGGTTCCCAACAGTTTGCGGAGTTGATCGCTAAACTGTGCCAATGATCCCTCGTACAGCCAGAGGCAACCTGCCAGGAAAAACAGTGCTGATGATGTACAGAAGTTTTCCGCACGCAGCATCCGGTTACCTCGCCAGGTGTGATACAGGTAGTACTCTCCATCAATGACAAACAGTGCCACGGCAAGGGCTGCAACAATCCAGAACAGCCAGAACCGTTGACGACTCTTTATACTTTGCACCATGACCTTGACGCACCATGGCGCGGTAAGGTACGTGAGGCCGCCCATCAGCAGGCTGATGCCAACATCCCAATCAGAAATGCCGTAGGTCAGTGCGCCGTATAGAAGCCACGCCATGCCGATGCAAAACGTTGCCAGCTTCCACGGTCTTTTCAGCTCCAGAAGGTAACCACGATCAGGCAGCACACTCCCCTCCAATTTTCCTGCATATGACGCCGGATACAGCAGGTTCACCACCGTTGCGCTTGACTGGCGCAGAGCCGGCACTAGCATCTGCTGCCCCCCCCCCGGGCTTGCGTTTGGGCGGAATTCCGATGGCAGTACATCCGGTTGAGCCGTATGCCAGGCCCGTCCGTGTGCATTCAGCTGGTCTAAGCCTACCCCTGCCTGACTATATCGACCGAGATCTCCACTGCCGGAATCGCTCCCCTGTTCTCAAGCCAGTGCAGGGTGTTCCTGTCCTCGGGAATTTGGGGGACAGTATATAGAACTACCGGTTATTAAATACACTGTCCCCGGAACTCCTCTGGTCAGTTGTTTCAGCAGGCCGTTCTCGTCTATCAAATCTTCAGGTTTCTTGTAATCGGCAATCAGTTGATCCAGCAATTCATCGGTAATGGCCACGTCGCTCCCCAGCTAGGGTCTCGGGCTTTTAAACCCCCACGGCCATTTACACAACAAATTTTACACCCTCGGAACGGGCCTTTGAGCAGGATGGCCAGCAATGGGCACAAACCATGGCTCTTTTGCTCAAAGAGATCAACAAGGCGGTCCATGCAGCAGGGGGACAACTTGAACCGGAAGCATCACAGCAGTTCCGAACACGTTACCAGGAATTGCTAAAGGAAGCAGAAACCGAATGTCGTCCTCCAAACGAAGCTGACCGACAGGGTAAACGAGGAAAAATCGCACGAACCAAAGCCAGAAACCTTCTGGAGCGGCTGCAAAAATTTGAGACTGACGTCTTGAGATTCATGAACGGCAGAGACGTTCCATTCTCAAACAATCTGGCTGAAAATGACCTGCGTATGACCAAGGTTCAGCAGAAAATATCAGGCTGCTTCCGGTCGTTGGAGGGTGCCAAGGTGTTCTGCCGAATCAGGAGTTACCTTTCTACCTGTAGAAAACACGGCGTTACTGCCTCTGAAGCGCTGAGATTGTTATTTCAAGGAACGTGGCCAAGCTTTATGACAGTTCAAAGTACTGAATAGTTACGTTACTTGTTTTTTTATCAGAAGACACGCCTATGAAGCGTTTCTATTTGGGTTGCCATTTTATTCCTCCTCTTGGGTAATGGTGCCCACTTGGAGCACTCAATTTCTTGGGGTTTAATTTTTAGTCGTATAACGGGGCGGCGGTTGAGCCGCGACCGAAGGGAGTCGAGTTCCGACCGCGTGTTGGAAGTTCAGTATGTTGCAACATGCTCTTCATTTCGTCAACGTAATCGCTGCTGCCGACTGCGACGGCCTCGGTCCAGCAGTTCTCCCGGCTTCTCGTGTCATTCTTAACCGCCCGTTTTCGCCGGCAAAAAAGCACTTATAAGGCCGAAAGGACGCTGTTTTTTCCAAATAACAGTTTAGGTTTAGGTGATTACCGTGGTCCGAGCCGCAGTACAGCGATAGGTGCCGGAGTACTTGGCGCCGCCCATTCATTGTTCAAAAAGTTGAATTAACATAGTTGGGGTCTTTCAAATTAAATATTACATGATATAGTTTTTTTAAATAGTTATTCGCATTACCGCAGGCTCCGAAAACTCATCCGATAAAATCGATAGAGACGCGATATTGAATTCTCATATGGCGGAGCCGACCTCCTCAAGAAACGAGCCCGTCAACGACAGGGGCTGTACGTTTAGGTACTACCACTCATAACGCCGGCACTCTCTGTGAGCCATGTCTTACCATTCACAGCAAGAACCGGATGAAGCTGAAAGAAAACTCAACATGGATCTCATCCCATGACAGACGGAAGCGAAGCGTTCCATTACCGCGTTTACGGCCTCAACATTGCTTCGAATATCTTTTTGCCCGAGCTTGAGACATCGGCAGAGATACCCGACGTTCGGGTATTTTTCGGCGATACACCTCACGAGATTCGCGAAGCGAGGGTGAAGCGAGATCATTGCCACGTAGCTCCAAACCGTTTCCTTTTTCACGTAGCGCACGTTGGCAGTTATTACGTCGCGGACGGGATGGAAATCATTGTTAAGGCTAGCCGTTCCGCGGAACCCGAAATGGTACGATTGTGCCTGCTCGGGACGGCATTTGGTGCCCTGCTCCTGCAACGAAGAATTTTGCCGATACATGGAAGTGCGGTCGTAATCGACGGGCAAGCCGTAATTATTACAGACAACTCGGGAGCGGGCAAATCCACGTTACTGGCTGCGCTTCTTAATCGCGGAGCGCGCTTCCTGGCGGATGACGTGGCGGCGGTAACCATGGACGAAACAAATGCGCCTTGGGTGCAGCCTGGCTATCCACAACAGAAGTTGTGGAAAGACAGCATGGAGACTATCGGAATCCACGTCGATGGCCAGCCATCGATTTTGCCGGGAAGGGGCAAATATGCCATAGCAACGAGGGAGAAATTCTGCCCGATGCCGGTACGGCTGGCGGCAGTCTGTGAACTTCGGGCTGAAGACCGTCCCGAAGTAACAATGACTCAACTTGCCGGGCCTGAGACTATAGCAACGCTGCTCAGGCATACATACCGGCAAAGCCTCGTGGCGGGCCTTGGCCTGAAGGCTGATCATTTTAAACGCTGCGCAGCAGTGGCGAAAGAAATCGACGTTTGCCGTTTAACGAGGCCGCGCGGGACGTTTTCTCTTATGGAGCAGGCACAACTGCTGGAAAATTTGGCAACAGAACTTGTCTCAGGCCGAATCGGGCAAGGGGGACACATTTTAGCACGGAGGTGTTGAACATGAAGTTACGCCACAAAATAGGCGCGGATACCGTGGTTGCTCAAACGTTCGGAGTGGTTGCGGCCGACATGGACGGCGAATGCGTGATGATGAGCGTCAAAAACGGAAAATACTACAGCCTGGATCCCATCGGGAACCGTATCTGGAAACTGATCGAGCGTCCCCTCGCTGTACACGAACTGATTACCGTATTGTTGACCGAATACCACGTGGAAGAGGAACAATGCAGGAGAGACGTTTTTATTTTCCTCGACAAAATGATAGAAGACGGGATGGTTGCCATCGCGTAATCCCCCTGAAGCTTCATGGTAACAATTATTCGATTTGCTCGGTGTTGCGCCGGAATTTCAACCACCCAATCGAAACGTGAATTGGGTACAAAAACAGAGGTGAAAGGAGAAGAGCATGAACGGAAAGACTGATCTCACCAATTTCCCCCCAAAGAACCAGGCGAGTGAACTGAAAGAATGGCAAATGCCGGTGGTTGAGGAACTGTCGGTCGATCAGACGGAGAGTGACTTTATCGCCGTAACTGATGGTACATCTTTTTTCTCATAGACCATACGGGGCACTAGATTCGCCCGAAGGTTGACCCACAATCAGCAGTCGGCTTGAGCCGAAATCCGTGGAGGTGACAATGGTAAGTTGTTATTTTTGTGGAGTTGTCTCTCCCCGCATTGGAAGTGAATCCAGCGCGAACATGGAGAGAAGATCACGTTTTAATCATGTCTGTGAGGTCGGTAGCTACCGTCTTGCACTTCAGGCATCGTGTACCAGCGTCAATACGGTCGGCTTGGGTATTTTCTTCGACGGCAAAATATTTAACGCGACGGAACTGGCCAGTCAGCTTGATACGGACTCACAGGATGCGTCTGAAATTTTGCTCTTCGCCTATCGAAAATGGGGTGACAAGTTTCTGCAACATGTCGAGGGTGAGTTTGCTTTTGTGCTTTGGGATTGCGTTACGCCCCGTGTCCTCTTGGGATGCGGGGCGGCTGTAAACCTCCCGCTGTTCTATACGCTACGTAACGGAGAGTTTTGGTTTTCCAGAGCCCTGCGTGATTTGTTAGCATCACTGGATGAAACTCCACGCATCAACAAGAACTACGTCGCTCGCTGGCTTGCCATGACATCTTCGATTGGAAATGATAGTACTTTTTTCGAAAATGTGTACCGAGTGGTGCCGGGAAGCGTCGTTATTTTTGAACAGGGCCGCATTACGCAAGACGTCTACTGGCAACCGGAAAATACTGCGCCGCTTCGCCTCCGGGACTCCAGGGAATATGCCGACGGGCTGCGGGAGGTACTCGAACAAGCTATCAGGAACCGAATGCCTGCTTGCTCTGCCGTTGGTTCACTGCTGAGCGGCGGTCTGGACAGTTCCTCTGTGACGTCGTTGGCTGCGAGGATTCTCCATGACGACAATCGGCGCCTTCATGCTTTCACCGCAGTTCCTGCCCATCCTGTGGATAATCCGGAAGGGAGATTTTGCGACGAAGGGCCGGCTGCCGCGTTAGTCGCAGCGAGGTGGCCAAACGTGGAACATGTTCTTGTACGTCACGGAAAACACTCCGTATTTTCGCTACTGGATCTGTTCGGTTCGGAACAGATGGAACCAATCATTAATCCCTCAAGCTACGATTGGTTCTACGAGAGTTGTCTGCAAGCGCGCAAGCGGCAGCTTGACACCTTGTTCACCGGAGATTCCGGCAACATTTCCATAAGTCATGGTGACCATCTTGCACTACGCTCACTCGCCTCAGAGGGACGTTTCATGACGCTGGCAAAACTGGCGTGGGAGATGCGCAGTAACGGTTGCCGCCGCTGGCGCGGTATTGGATATGAGGTATTCGGATCCTGGATGCCCCTCGAAATGCGCCGAATCCTCCCCGGCCGATTCGGGAAATTTCATAGCCTGTTTGAATACTCCATGATCCGGCCCGAGTTTGCACAGCGCTACGGATTTGATTCCATGACACTGGAACGGAACATTAACTTCACTCACAGCAGACATCTAAGAGCACTCTTTCTGCGCAGGCCGGACGTCGACGCCGTTAACGATGCCTTCCGGCGGTTGACAGGCGTTTCGAAGGTTGATCCGGCGGGAGATCGGCGAGTAGTGGAGTATTGTCTCTCCGTGCCTGTCGAGTATTATTGCGAAAAAGGGGTGTCCCGCTCACTTATTCGAAATGCGATGACTGGCATACTGCCGGAACAGGTTCGCACCGAGCGCCGCCGAGGGCTGCAATCCGCCGATTTTGCCAAACACTTCGAGCGGGAAAGGGAGGAAGCACTTGCCGAGTTGGCCCGCATGAAAAAGGTCGATCTGGTGGTAGAGGCGCTAGATATCGAAGAAATGGAGCGAATGATGCAATGGACGGACACACAAGTTGCAGCGCATGGTGGCGTTCTTCGCTACTGGCCTAAGCTCATGCGTGGCTTTTCGGTGGGGCGGTTTCTTCGTCGCCATGAAGACGGTACACTCTTCTCAAGGGATCACGGCCTCCATGCGGCAATTCCTTTTACGGGTTGATTCATGACAACTTGGCTGAAAAACTCTGCTGGCGCCCCCGCCAAGTGGCGTCGCCGGAAATACAGGGACGACGGAAATACAGGGACGCCTTACTAATTCCACGCCTCGAACCGTATTAATACGTATGGTGTCCCTGTATTTCCCG
>CAZUSH010000003.1:90765-118184 GCA_964622705.1 uncultured Geobacter sp.
GGATCGTGCCCTTGTTCTCAAGCCAGTGCAGGGTGTTTTTGTCCTCGGGCCAGCCCACACCCGGTCCATACTCGGTGGCAACACCATCGCGGTGGTCAGTGATGGTACCCTGCAGGATGTAAACAAGGCCGGGCCGGTCCTTATGGTCATGAAGCGGGCCGAAGACACCGCCGGGCTCGATGGTTACCATGCGCATGCGAAGCTGTCGTCCGGCCATGCCCTCGATCTCAGGCCCCAGGTCAACCGTTGAAAGTAACTGTACAGTCACACCTTGTGTCTCAGGCACCACCTGTTCGTTGCTCATGGTGTTCTCCTTTTCGCAGTTCCAGGGCCGACGGTTTGCGGCAGCCACCCGACCGCCGAATTACGGTGACAGCATATCCAAACCCCTGTTTACTCTAGCTCACTGTTATCATCCCCTCTGCCACGGCAAACTGCAGAAACTCCAGGGCCTCGTCCGGCGCGATCTTAAGCCGTACCGCGCAGGCCCCGGCAGTCCGTGTGCCATCCAGTTCTTCCAGCAGACGGTAGTAGGGCTTGATCAGCGATTCAGTGCAGACCTCGCCGTGGGCCGGGTAGATGGCGGCCCACGACCCGCCTTTCTTGAGGTTCTTGCTGATCCAGGGCAGGTCCGGCTCACCGATCTCCAGCAGGTCCAGAATCTCGTAGGAAAAAACCTGCAGGGTCAGGGATGCGGCCCGTTTAAGCGGCAGGTTGAGCAGGTCCAGCTGCAGCAGTTCCTCGTCATCCGGCGGCAGCGGCGGCACCGCCATCAGGGCCACGCCGTAGGCATAGTGGTAATCCACGCAATCAAGGGCCGCCGGCAACAGCCGTTGCAGCTGGCGTTCCGTAAAGGCCTGGGTCAAAAACTCCCGCTGCAGGCGCCAGATCTGTTCATCCTCAAACTCGGCCTCATCGCAGACCCGCTGCAGGCGACCGTACAGCCAGTTGTCGAACTGTTCCAGCAACTCGACCGGCTTGAGCTTCAGCCCCCGCGCCACGGCGTTGAACCAGGCCACGACCTTGCCACGGGAGTAGAAGATGTCGCTGCTGGTTCCCAAGCGACGGGCTGCCTGCATATCTGCCAGGGGAAAACTGGCCGACTCCTGCAGGGTGTAGGGCGGCCCGGCCAGATGGTGCATGCCGATCTGTCCGGCCTTCTGCGCCACCTTGGTGCCCGGCAGCACTGCCAGCGGGAAGATGTCCAGGTGGTTGGGATAGAGCGACAGGGCAAAGTTGAGCCCTTCCTTGAATTTCGTCAGGGTGTCGCCCGGCAGGCCGTAGATCAGGTCAAAACCAAAGGTGGCGCCGGAATCGTTCAAGAGCATCACCTTGGCGCTGAATTCATCACGATTGAAGGCCCGCCCCACCCCATCGGCCACGGCCGGGTCGGCGCTCTGCAGGCCGATCTGGACTGAGCAGGTCAGCGCAGCAAATAGCTGGGCCTGCTCCTTGTCCAGCAGTTCGTGACGGACCTCAAAGTGAAAGTGGACATCCGGCGCCGTCTCACGGATCAGGCGCAGCAGGTGCTTGGCCCGCTTTTTGTCGGTGTTGAAGGTGGAGTCCAGCGCAAAGATCTGGGAGGCGCCGCGGCTGACCAGGTAGGCCAGCTCCTGTTCCATCCGGTCCAGCGGATAGCGGCGCACCTTGCGATCCCCCATGCCGTCGTAGCAGAACTCACAGGCATAGGGACAACCGCGGGAGAGCTGCCAGACCATGCCGTTGGCAATATGCGTATCCAGCAGACCGGCCAGATAGGGAGATGGCAGGATGCCCAGGTCCTCGATCTGGGGACGGGGAATCACCTGCAACTGCCCATCCACCAGTTGGGCGGAGCCGGGCAAGCCCTGCAACGGCTGCCCCTGCAGCCGGCGTTCCAGCAGTTCGGCAGCGGTCAGTTCCCCTTCTCCCACCACCAGCAGGTCAAAGGGGGCCTCAGCCAGCAGACGGGCCGGATCGGCCGTGGCCTCGGGACCGCCGGCGATCAGCAGCAGACCGGGGCAGGCCTGGCGCAGCTGCCGTGCCAGCTCGCAACACTCCAGCCGATTCCAGACATAGACCGGCAGACCGACGATGTCGGGACGTTGGTGCTGGACCGCGGCCACCAGCTCAGCGGTAGGCGTGCCGCAGTAAAACTCGGCAGTACTGACACCCACCGAACCAGCAAGGGACGGACAGGCGTCGAGGTAGGCCTTTATAAAGGCGGCGGCCAGCGGTACTGCCTGGGCGGATGGCATGGCGTGCAGGGTAATCAGGTGTAAGCGCATAATGAGGCAGTCTACACGAAGACGTGTAAAAGCTCCAGTGGCAGAGCCGAGCCAGGGCTGAGCCCGTGTTAATTCCATTGATGTTTTGTTACATTTTCATTACTGTTTGAAGATTGCAAGAAGCAAAGGACCAGGTGCATGCCCCTGCTTGATCACCCGATACTTGTGATTTCCGTAAACGACGAAACCAGGGCGGCCCTGCTTGCCAGCATGCAGGCCTTCGACGTTGCCCTCGTACCCTGTGCAACCTTTCTAGAGGCCGAAACGCTCGCATTGCAGGGGCTCTACCACGGCATCCTGGTGGACCTCCCCTCCATCGTGAAAGCCAAGGGGGAGGAGAAGATCGTGGCCTGCTCCCTGACCGGCTTCTTCCCGACCTTGCGGGTGCGGCTGATGGGCAGCATGCTGATTCCAATGACCATGCCGGGGGCAGCCAAGCAGGAAAACAGCGTCAGCGATTTCATCAACCGGGCCTGTAAAAACTTTTTTCCCCGCATGCTGCGGGCCCATCACCGCCACGCGATCGGCATCTCGGTGGCCACCCAGTTCAACGGGATTGAAAGCCGCGCCTTCACCCTGAATATCTCCTGGGGCGGGGCCTTTATTGTTGATTTCAACCCGGAGCGCTTTGCCATTGGCGACGAGCTGACGGTCTTTTTTCAGGAACCAGACTGCGAGGTAAAGGCCACGGTCCGCTGGAAGCAGTCCTGGGGCCTGCGCCACGCCCCCGGCATCGGGGTCAAGTTCCACGAGGTCAACGACTGCCTGCATGAATTCCTGTTGCGCCTGCTCAAGCACGCCAAGGACCATGACCGCGACCGCCTGGTGGCGTAGCCGGTGTACCTCGGATATACCTGATTCCGGTAAGCGCAGCATCCGTATCAACTCGATAAGCAGGACCGGTTCTGTGGAGGAGGTGTGAGTATGCCATCTGAGAACTTTACCGCACTGATCGTTGATGAAACCGCCCCTAAGCAGTTCAGCAGGCGGATTGGCCAGCGCCGGGTTGCCGACCTGCCCCCCGGCGAGGTATTGATCAAGGTGGCCTGGTCTTCGCTGAACTACAAGGATGCCCTTTCCGCCACCGGTAACCCCGGTGTCACCAAGCAGTTTCCCCACACCCCCGGCATTGACGCGGCCGGCACGGTTGCCGACAGTAGCGACTCGCATTTTGTGCCCGGCCAGCAGGTGCTGGTCACCGGTTATGATCTGGGCATGAACACCAGCGGTGGTTTTGGCCAGTACATCCGGGTTCCGGCCGCCTGGGTAGTTCCGCTGCCAGCCGGGTTGACCTTGCGGGAGAGCATGGTGCTGGGGACCGCCGGTTTCACGGCGGCCCTGTCCGTTCAGAAGCTGATTGCACAGGGCGTCACGCCGCAACAGGGGGATATCCTGGTAACCGGTGCCAGCGGCGGTGTCGGCAGCGTGGCCGTGGCGCTTCTGGCCAAGGCCGGCTACCGGGTCGTGGCGTCCAGCGGCAAGCAGCAGCAGGCTGCCATGCTGCAGGAGCTGGGAGCAAGCGAGGTCATAGCCCGTGCCGACCTGCTGCAGGGGGCTGAGCGCCCCTTGCTGAAGGAACGCTGGGCCGGCGCGATTGACGTGGTGGGGGGCGCAACCCTGGCTGCCGTGCTCAAGTCCACCCGCTATGGCGGCACGGTCACCTGTTGCGGCCTGGTGGGCTCGGCCGATCTGCCGGTAAATGTCTTTCCGTTTATCCTGCGCGGGGTCAGCCTGCTGGGTATCGACTCGGTGCAATGCCCGATGGCGCCGCGCCTGGCAATCTGGCAAAAACTGGCAGGCGAGTGGCGTCTGGACAACCTGGCGTCCGCCTCGCACGAACTGGGCCTGGACGATCTGGAGGAAGCCCTGCAGCGGATGCTGCGCGGCGAATCCCAGGGAAGAACGGTTGTACGATTGGACTAACTACCTAAGGAGAAAACCTGTGTCATCATCAGCCACTGATCAGCCTGCATCACCCCCTTGTCCAGCGGTTAACCTTGACGGTGAGCCGGACTGGACCCTGTTTGACGCTCCCTCGCTGGTGGGGGATTCGCTCCGTTTTGTCTCCGGTCAACCCGAAGGGAACCGTTTCAGGACACGTTATTACCGCGACGCGGAACATCACCTCCACGCCCGGATCTGGTTCGGTCCGGAAACCGAGGGGCCTCCAGGCCATGCCCACGGCGGCGCCATCGCCGCAGTGATGGATGAGGCCCTTGGCCTGGCAGCCTGGGCCGAAGGCTATCCGATCGTGGTCGGCAATCTCAATGTCAGTTTCCGCGCCATGCTGCCGCTGCAAAAGGTGGTCACCCTTGAAAGCAAGGTGGTTTCCGTGGAGGGGCGCAAGGTCATGGTGCATGGCCGACTGATCTGCGACGAGGAAACCGTTTACGCAGAGGGACAATGCCTCTGTATCACCATTCCAGGCCGGTAACGCTAAGTAACTGGACCTATCCAGATAGACACCTTTAGGCAAGGAGAGTTTGAAACATGACTAGTTGTCCCTGCGGCAGCACCAAAAGCTATAGCGATTGCTGTGAAGCGATCATCAAAGGCAGTCAGCCGGCAGAAACCGCCGAACAGCTGATGCGGGCCCGTTACAGCGCCTACACCCGGACTGAAATGGATTTTGTCTTCAACAGCACCGATCCGGCAAACCGTGAAGGTTACGACCATGACGGCACCCGGGCCTGGGCAGAGAACTCGGAATGGCTGGGGCTGCAGGTTATCGGTACCCGCAAGGGTGAAAAGGATGACACAACCGGCGAGGTTGAATTCATTGCCCGTTTCAAAGAGAACGGCACCCTGCGGGAACATCATGAGAATGCGCTTTTCACCCGCAAAGAGGGCATCTGGTACTTCAGCGATGGCGTCATGGTCAAACCGAAACCGATTGCCGTCACCAAGATTGGCCGTAACGACCCCTGTCCCTGTGGCAGTGGCCAGAAGTACAAGAAGTGCTGTGGCAAATGAGTTTTCTCTACAGCCTTGATCTACTGGGGACTGCCGCCTTTGCCGCTTCCGGGGCACTGGCGGCTATCCGGCGGGAGATGGATCTGTTCGGTGTATTGATGCTGGGGCTGGTTACCGCCTGCGGTGGCGGCACCCTGCGAGACCTGCTGTTGGGGGATACCCCGCCGTTCATCTTCAAGGATGAGACCTACCTCTACCTCTCGGTTGCGATCGCGCTGCTTGTCTTCATCTTCCGCCACCACCTGGAGTTTTTGCATCATCCCCTGCCCTTCTTTGATGCCGTCGGACTGGGTACCTTTGTGGTGATCGGCACCGGCAAGGCGCTGGAGTTCAAACTGGGGCTGTTCGGTTCGGTCATGATGGGAGTCATGACCGCCACTGCCGGAGGCATGATCCGTGATCTGCTGTCTGCCCAGGTACCGATGGTACTGCAGCGCGAAGTCTACGCCTCAGCCTGCCTGGCGGGCGGCACCCTGCTGTATCTGCTGCACCGCTACACCAACATCCCCCATGCCTGGTCCCTGCTTGCTGCAGCCCTGCTGGTGATCATCATGCGCCTGCTGGCCATCCGCTATAACTGGGCCTTACCCCGCGCCAACGACTTCTACCGGGACTGACAACTGCCCCCCTCCTCCCGCAGCCTGACCAGAAACAGCTTCCGCACGTAGTCTTCAGCCTGCTGTCTTTCAGCGCTGGAGAGCGCCGCCTCTGCCACGGGCTTGACAAAACGGCGTAAAAAGCGGCGCACGCTCCAGCGCAGTGCGGGGTTGTCGTGCCCCAGCCGGTCGATCGGCACCGGCGCCGCGAAATTCCAGAGCGAAACCGCCTCCCGCAACGCCGGATTCAGCATCAGCCGTGTGCCTGCTGACGGGCCGGCCGCACCTTTGCACGCTTTACCCAGATAGCAGATGATGTTGGCACGGGTCTCACGACGGCGGTCCAGCTCCCGCAGCCGGCTGATCTCCTGTTGCGGGTCTGCCAGGGCATCCAGATGGGTAAACAGCAGCGGCTGCAGGCCGCTCTGCCCCACCAGCTCCATAAACTCATCAATCCGGTAGGTTGTGACATTGGGGTGCAGGAACAGGTCTGCCAGCCCGGAATCATTTTTTGCCTCCCAGGCAGCATCAACATAGCTTCTCAACCGGCTGCCCGGCGCAGCCTTTTTCAGCATCCGCTTGACAGCAGCCAGATCCTGCACCTTCAAGAGCCGCATGGCCCGCCTGACCGATTCAGCCTCCTGCCGCGCATAGCGTCCATAGACCATCACCCGCAGGATGCCGCCCGGCAGCAGCCGCTGTTCCAGCGCCCGCATCCCGGCCGCCGGATCATCCAGGTGATGCAGCACCCCGAACGCCTCGATAAAGTGGTACGGCCCCGGTGTGACGGACGGGTCGAGAAAATCCCCTTGCAGTAAATCTACGTTAAAACGGCGATGCAGCAGACAGTGCAGCCGTGCACGCTGCAGGTTACGCCGGGCCAGATCAACTCCCGTTATTTCAGCCCTGGGGTTTGCAAGCGCCATCGGATACGGGGCAAAGGCACCGCAGCCGGAAAGCAGGATCTTCCCCTCCTGTTCCGGCAGCAGCTCTCCGTTAAAGCGGCCCCAGAGCGCCGTCAGGTTCATGGCATAGGTGTCGTAACGCCGCACCGAGGCTAAAAGCGGATAATGGGGATAGGGGTGGCGCTCGTAGTGGCCGGTTACTTCACGGAACGACATAACGGCTCCTGATTGCAGTAATGCCATGATTGGCGTATGCTATTTAAATACGGCAAAAGGGGGATATCTCATGAAAAAGCTGACTCTTGTGCTTGCCTCGGCGCTGCTGCTCTCGCTGCCCGGTTTACCTGCTGCCGTGCATGCCGACAGTACTCTACCAGACGACCGGTTTGCCCTCAAGGGATTGAAGCAGGCCCATGCCATCTTTGATGTCCGCCTGGCAGAGCTGGACAAGTTGCTGTTTAACCTGAAACTGATCAAGGAGACCTGGGAAGGGATCAACAGCCAGAAGGTCAAACCGACTCTGATTGTTTCCCTGCGGGGACCGGCAGTTAAACTGTTTACACAGGATCAGGCGGTGCCGGAGCTGAAGGAACTGCTGACTGACCTGAAACAGAAAGGGATCAGGATTGAAATCTGCAGTGTGGCCACCCGGATCTTCAAGGTTGATAACAGACAACTGCTGCCTCACCTGATTCTTGTGGGCAATGTCCTGACCTCACAGATCGCCTGGCAGAACAGGGGGTACGCCCTGATCACCCTGAACTGACCCCACCTGCCCTCTTTTCTCTCACGTCACCCAAGGGTCCACGAACATCTTTTAGACATAACTGACATTCCCAGCACAAGTTCCGGGCATGCATATTGCTAAATTGAACCCCGATCACCATTCAATCCACAGTCGGAGGTTTCAATCAATGCATCAAAGCAGCAGCATCTCCCGTTTCAGCATCCTGCAGCAGATCCTCTTTATAGTGATCATTTTTTCTGCAGGAATCGCCTCATATATAGGCCTATCTGCCTACGCCTTCAGCACCTCCAAGGTAAACGGCCCCATCTACCGCCAGATCGTCCAGGGCAAGGACCTGATCGCCGACATCCTGCCGCCACCGGAATACATCATCGAGTCATACCTGGTGACACTACAGGCTCAGGATCTCGCCCCTGGTCAAAGGCTGGATGAGCTGAGCAAGACTTTTGAACGGCTTAACAAGGAGTATGAAGAACGCCATGGCTATTGGCAGACCGATCTGCCTGAAGTTGAAGAGAAGAAACTGCTGCTAGGCGACTCCTACCAACCGGCAAGGGAGTTCTACGAGATCGCCAGAAACAGCTATTTCCCGGCATTGCGCGCCGCAAACAGCGGCCTTGCCAGGCAGATCCTGCGTGAACAGCTTGCTCCCAGATATGAGAAACACCGCGCCGTGATCGACCGCATTGTTGAGCTGACCAACGCGCGTAATGCCCGGATCGAGAAAAGCAGTGCTGAACAGGTGGCCACCTTTGTCCGTCTGCAGGTCGGCATTGTCGCCCTGATTCTTATCGCAAGCGGCCTGCTGGTGGGGTGGGTGATCCGATCAATCGTTTCCACACTGCGCTACTGCGCCCAGATCACGACCAAGATTGCCGAGGGGGACCTGACGGTATCGGTGCCCCTGGCTGGTCGCGGTTCGGTCCGTCTGCTGCTCTCTAGCCTGCACAGCATGAAGGAACAGCTGCGCAGCATGGTTACCGGCATTGCCGATACAGCCGATCAGCTGACGAGCGAGTCGACCCAGCTGCATGAGACCTCGCGCAGGATTGCCGAGGGCGCCGACCATGTCGCCAGCCAGACCGCAAGCTTTGCCAGCTCCAGCGGTCAGATCTCTGCTGCGGCACAGGAGATCGCCAGCGGCTGCCACAGTGCTGCCGGCAGTGCCGAAGACACCAGCAGCCTGGCCGGTTCAAGCGCTGTTACCGTTCATGCCGCCTTTGAAGGAATGACCCAGGTGGCAGCCCAGGTACGCGACACCGCCGCAATCATCACCTCGCTGGGAACCCGTTCGGAACAGATCAGCCAGATCATCGACACGATTGAGGACATTGCTGACCAGACCAACCTGCTGGCCTTAAACGCCGCCATAGAGGCGGCCAGGGCCGGTGAGCAGGGTCGCGGCTTTGCGGTAGTGGCGGACGAGGTAAGGGCCCTTGCCGAACGGACTACCACGGCAACCCGCGAGATAGCTAACATGATCAAGGCAATTCAGGACGAGACCCAACTGGCAGTCGAAAGGATGGAGACAGGTGTGCTGGAAGTAAACAGGGGGAGTGCTGCCTCAGAGCAGTCATGCCATATTCTCGAGGCGATCAGGGAGCGGATCGCCTCTGTATCTGAAGACATTAACCGTATTGCTGTCTCAGCCGAGCAGCAAACCTCGGCAACCTGTAACATGAATGAGACCATCCGAGGGATATCATCCGCCACTGATGCCACAGCACAGCAGACCCGCGTAATTGCCTCTTCCTCTCAACAACTTGCTGCCTTGACAGGTACGCTGCAGACCAGCATCGGCCGGTTTCGGTTGGTCTCCTAGAGGCAACTGCCATTAAGGCGGCTACTTGGTCGCCTTAATGGTTAAATCTGCCGAATCAAGCTATTACTTGCCAAAGGCCTGCATGAACTCCTGCAGCAGACCTGGGGCGTTGGACTTGATCGCCCCACTCATGAAGTCCTTCATGCCGGGACGGTATCCCTCGTGCCAGATCCGGTTGAACATCTCTGGTGCCATCTTGCAGACGCAGTCCGCCTCCCCATCCGGCTTGCCTTCCTGAATCCGGCAACCCTCCGGACCAAGCACCACGGTCTTTTTGATGTTATCCATGCTGAAGTAGAAGCTGGTCGGCCTGCTGAAGCTACCCGGCTTGTATCCGGCAGCCAATTGTTCAAAGATCGCCTCGCTCATCGTTCATATGCTCCTTAATCTTTAGCGCCGGCCTCAGCCAAGCAACATTTTTGAAATAACCACCCGCTGCACCTCATTGGTGCCTTCGTAAATTTCGGTAATCTTGGCGTCGCGGTACATCCGCTCCACCTCATAATCACAGATGAAGCCGTAGCCGCCGTGGATCTGGATTGCCTCTTTTGTTACATAGGTTGCTGTTTCGGATGCCAGCATCTTGCACATGGCCGACTCCATGGCGTAGCTCTTCTTGCTATCCTTGAGCCAGGCCGCTTTGTAGGTCATCAGCTTGCTGGTCTCGATCCGGGCCCACATATCGGCCAGCTTGAACTGGATCGCCTGCAGCTCGCTGATCGCCTGCCCGAACTGCTTGCGCTCCTTGGAATAGGCCAGGGCACGTTCGAAGGCCCCTTCAGCGATCCCCAGAGCTTGGGAGGCGATGCCGATCCGGCCGCCGTTCAAGGTATCCATGGCGATCTTGAACCCTTGCCCCTCCTGCCCCAGCAGGTTTTCCACCGGCACCCGCAGCTCATCAAAGGCAAAGGCGGTGGTGTAGCTGCCACGGATTCCCAGCTTCTTCTCGTTCTTGAGGATCGTGACCCCCGGCGAGGAGAGATCAACAATAAAGGCGCTGATCCCCTTGTGCTTCAGGGAACGGTCATGGGAGGCGAACAGTACGCCGGTTCCCAGATAACCGCCGTTGGTGATGAAGTTCTTAGATCCGGTGATCACAAATTCATCCCCTTCACGGCGATACATGGTGGCCGTGCCGCCGGCATCACTGCCGGCATCCGGCTCGGTCAAGAGGAAGCAGCCGATCTTCTCCCCACTGTTCAGCGCAGGCAGCCACTGCTGCTTCTGCTTCTCGGTACCAAAGGTGTAGATCGGGCCGGAACAGAGTGAGGTGTGGGCCGAAATCAAAACCCCGCTGGAGCCACAGGCCTTGGAGACCTCTTCCACCACGATCGCATAGGAGAGCATATCCATCCCGGCGCCGCCGTACTCCTCGGGCAGATAGCTACCCAGAAGCCCCATCGCGGCCATCTTGGCCACCAGGGTCTCGGGGATATGGTGTTCTTCATCGATCTGCGCCGCAATCGGCTTGATCTCCTTGGTGACAAAGTCCCGCACCGCATCCTGCAATACCTTGTGATCCTGACTCAGTTCAAAATCCATCGCCTTACTCCTCCGGGATTAATTATTAGAAAAAGCTGCCTTGCGCTTCTCGATGAATGCCGTCATCCCTTCCTTCTGGTCGGCGGTGGCAAACAGCAGGCCGAACAGGGCCGCCTCATGGCGGAAACCGTCCTCCTTGCTCATGTTCAAGCCGCTCACCAAGGCCTGTTTGGCAGCCGCTACGCCGCGCAGCCCCACAGAGCCGATCTCGCGGGCCGTGGCAAGCGCCTGTTCCAGCAGCTGCTCAGGTTCACAGAGCCGGTTGACGATCCCCCACGCCTCGGCCTGCTCAGCCGTAATCGTCCGGCCGCTGAAAATCAGTTCTTTGGCCCGGTTGGGGCCGATCAAACGGGCCAGGTTCTGGGTGCCGCCGAAGCCGGGCATGATTCCCAGGGTAACCTCCGGAAAGCCGAGCTTGGCCCTGGTGGAGGCGTAGATGAAGTCGCAGGCCAGGGCCAGCTCCAGTCCGCCCCCCAAGGCGAATCCATTCACCGCCGCAATCACAGGCTGCTCCAGCTGTTCCATGGTCAGCAGGAGTTGCTGGCCGGCCCGGGCAAAGGCGGTGGCCTGATCCGGCGGCATGGTTGACATCTGCTTGATGTCAGCACCGGCAACAAACGCCTTACCGGCTCCGGTCAGGACGATTACCTTGACGGAGCGGTCCGCCCCTAGCTGCTGCAGGGCGCTGCCCAGCTCAACAATCAACTCGCTGTTCAGGGAGTTGAGCGTCTCCGGGCTGTTGAGGGTCAACGTAACGATCCCGTCATTCTGTTCAATCAGCAGCTTGCGGTATTCCATGGCGAGCCTCCCTGTTTCAGTAGGTATAAAATCCGCGTCCGGACTTGCGTCCCAGATGGCCGGCGTTGACCAGTTTGACCAGCAGCGGGCAGGGGCGGTACTTGGGGTCCTTGAAGCCGTCGTACAGCACGTTCATGATTGCCAGCACCGTGTCCAGCCCGATGAAATCAGCCAGGGTCAGCGGTCCCATCGGCTGGTTGGTCCCCAACTTCATCCCCTTGTCAATATCCTCGGCAGAGGCCACCCCCTCAAACAGGGCAAAGGCCGCCTCGTTGATCATCGGGATCAACACCCGGTTGACGATAAAACCGGGGTAATCCTGGGAGACCGCCGCCTCCTTCTCCAGCCCTGCCACCAGACCGCAGACACGATCAAAGGTCTCGTCACTGGTGGCATGACCGCGGATGATCTCCACCAGCTTCATCATCGGCACCGGATTCATGAAGTGCATACCGATCACCTTTTCAGGCCGTGAGGTGGCCGAGGCGATGCGGGTGATCGGGATAGATGAGGTGTTGGAGGCAAGGATCGCCTCCGGCTTGACGGTCTGGTCCAGTTGCCGGAAGATCTCCAGCTTCAGCTGTTCACGCTCGGTCACCGCCTCGATTGCCAGATCCACTTTGGCAAGGGCCTCCATAGCCGTGGTGGTGCTGATCCGGGCCAGGGTCTGGCTTACCACTTCCTCACTGATGGTTCCCTTCTTGGCCTGCCGCTCCAGGTTCTGGCGAATGGTGGCCAGTGCCTTCTCCAGTTGGGCAGGGGCGATGTCGTACAGCAGCACCTCATACCCATACTGGGCAAAGGCATGGGCGATGCCGTTCCCCATCTGGCCGGCACCCAGCACTCCGACGGTAGTAATCATGGACAGCCTCCTAATATTCGTTTGTCAACGCCGAGATTGCGGAAAAAGGGCGTTTCAAACCCGTTCAAAAATGACTGCCACCGCCTCGCCTCCCCCAATACAGAGCGTGGCCAGACCGTAGCGCAGCTGCCGCTTGTGCAGTTCCCGCACCACCGTGACCGCCAGGCGGGTGCCGCTAGCACCGATCGGATGACCTATGGCGCAGGCACCGCCGTTGACGTTGACCTTGTCCGGGTCCAGCCCCAGCGCCTTGATCGCCAGCAAGGGCACCAGGGCAAAGGCCTCATTGATCTCGAATAGATCGATCTGTTCAGGGGTCAGGCCGGCCTTGGCGCTGGCCTTCTGAATGGCGCCGATCGGCGCCTCGGTGAACTGGTCCGGGTGACGGCTCTCTGTTGCAGAGGCCACTATCCGCGCCTTTGGGGTCAGTTGGTGCTGTTTGCAGGTTGCCTCATCGGCCAGCAGCACCATCGCTGCACCATCATTGATGGTGGAGGCGTTGCCGGCAGTGATGCTGCCCTCCTTGCTAAAGGCGGGACGCAAATGCCCCAGCTTGCCCGGATCACCCTTGAACGGTTCCTCGTCATCGGCCAGTGTGATAACCCCCCCCTTGGCAGACTTGAATACCGGCACGATCTCGGAACGGAACACCCCTTCGGTGACCGCAGCCCGTGAGAGCCGGTAGGAGCGTGCAGCAAACTGGTCCTGCTCCTCGCGGGTCAGGTTGCCGCGCAGTACCGACTCTTCACTTATCAGCCCCATATGACGACCGCTGTACGGGTCCTGCAGCCCGTCATAGATCATCAGATCCAAGACCTCGCCATGCCCCATCCGGTAACCGTTGCGCCCCTTCTTAAGCAGGTAGGGGGCCTGGGTCATGTTCTCCATGCCGCCTGCCAGCACAAGACCGGCGTTCCCCAGTTGGATGCTGTCAACCCCCAGCATGATCGACTTCAGACCGCTGCCGCAGACTTTATTGATGGTCATGGCCGGGATATGGTCAGGAAGCCCGGCGTGACGCATGGCCTGCCGCGCCGGGGCCTGACCGCAACCGCCGGACAGAACCTGACCGACGATCACCTCCGAAACCGCCTCTGCCTCGAGGCCGTTTTTCTCCAGAAGCCCCTTGATGACCATGGCTCCCAGCTCAACGGCCGGGACATCGGCCAGCATACCGTTAAAGGATCCGAAGGGGGTCCGCAGACCATCCACCAGGTAGACGTTGTTCATGGTGATACTCCTTTATGTGGTTATCCGGTTTCCTGTTACAGATGATCAGACATTCGCCAATAGGTGACCAAGCTTCTCCCGTTTGGTCTGCAGATAGCGCAGGTTGCTGCCGGTAGGCTCCGACTCGATCGGTATCCGCTCAACGATGCTGATGCCGTACCCCTCCAGCCCAACGATCTTCTTGGGGTTGTTGGTGATCAGCCTGATCCGGAGAGCCCCCAGCTGGGCCAGGATCTGGGCACCGATGCCGTAATCCCGCATATCAGCCTTGAACCCCAGGGACTGGTTGGCCTCCACCGTATCCTGCCCCTGATCCTGCAGGGCATAGGCCTTGACCTTGTTGGCCAGACCGATGCCGCGCCCTTCCTGGCGCATGTAGAGCAGGATGCCGCACCCTTCCCGCTCGATCATGGCCAGGGAGCGCTGCAACTGATCGTTGCAGTCGCAGCGCCGGCTGCCGAAGACATCGCCGGTCAGGCACTCGGAGTGGACCCGCACCAGCACCGGGCGAGCCGGATCGATCTCCCCCTTGACCAAGGCGATATGCTCGTGACGGTCCAGGTCGTTCTCAAAGACCACCCCCCGGAACTCACCGGCTGCGGTCGGGATCTGCGCCTGGGCCGCCGAGCGGACAAAGGATTCATGCCTCATCCGGTAGGCCACCAGGTCAGCCACGGTGCAGATCTTGAGGCCGTGGCGCAGGGCAAACTCCTTGAGCTGCGGCATGCGCGACATGCTGCCGTCTTCGTTCATGATCTCGCAGATCACGCCGGCCGGTCTCAGTCCTGCCAGACGAGCAAGGTCCACCGAACCTTCGGTCTGGCCGGTACGGACCAGCACCCCGCCGTCCTTGGCACGCAGCGGAAAGATATGCCCCGGCCTGACCAGGTCTCCAGGCCCGGCGTTGTCGGCCACTGCGGTCTGGATGGTATGGGCGCGGTCGGCTGCCGAGATGCCGGTGGTGACCCCGTCACGGGCCTCGATTGAGACCGTGAAGGCGGTACCGAAGGCACAGCCATTCTCCCGCACCATCAGCGGCAGGTTGAGACGATCGCACTGCTCGCCGGTCAGGGTCAGGCAGATCAGACCGCGACCATGCATGGCCATGAAGTTGATCGCCTCCGGCGTGACCATCTCTGCAGCCATCACCAGATCACCCTCGTTTTCACGGTCCTCGTCATCCACCAGGATCACCATCTTCCCCTGTCGGATATCCTCCAGAACCTCGTCAATACGTGCCAATGCCATGCCGTCACTCCTCGTTACAATTTCGCTGCAACCAGCTCAGCGATGTCGACTACTTTTGTCGTCTCCACCTGTTTGTCCTTCAGACCATCTTCAAACATGGTCATGCAGTAGGGACAGACCACGCAGAGGGTCTCGGCGCCGGTCTTCAGAGCCTCCTCGATCCGGTTCAGGTTGATCCGACTGCCGTCATGCTCCTCCATCCACATCCGCCCACCGCCGGCGCCGCAGCAGAACGATTCATCACGGCTGCGGACCATCTCCACCGGGGCGGAACCGGCAGCAGCCTTGACCACGTTGCGCGGCTGCTGATAGATCCCGTTATGGCGTCCCAGGTAGCAGGAATCGTGCAGCGTGACCTTGCCAGGGGTAGCGCCCCCCTCCAGCTTGAGCCTGCCCTGCGCGATCAGCCGGTCGATCAGCTCGCTGTGGTGCAGCACCTCCAGCTCGGCGCCGAACTGCAGGTAGTCGTTCTTGAGGGTGGTGAAGCAGTGCGGGCAGGAGGTGATGATCTTGGTGACCCCGCGCTCCCGGAACAGCCGCGCATTGTCCTGGGCCATCCTGTCGAACACGAACTCGTTCCCCAGGCGGCGCAGGGAATCGCCGCAGCATGGCTCATCCTTGCCAAGCACACCCCATGATACGCCGGCAGCATCCAGCACCCTGGTCAATGCCTGTGAGACCTGCTTCTGCCGGGAGTCAAAGCTGCCGGCACAACCGACATAGAACAGGTATTCCGTTTTACCGGCCTCAAACGGCTTCAGATCCAGACCTGTTGACCACTTGGTCCGCTCCGAAGGGGCGATACCCCAGGGGTTGGAACGTCCTTCCATGTTTTCGAACAGGTTGAGCAGCTCTTCCGGGAAGGCGGCCTTCATCTGCACCAGGTGGCGGCGCAGTTTGATCAGCTTGGGCATCTGCTCGATGAAGACCGGGCAAATCGCCATGCAGGCACCGCAGGTGGTGCAGTCCCAGACCGCAGCGGTGCTGATCTGATTATCTGCGTCACCCACCAGGCCTGGCAGCTGCCTGACTCCTGCCTTGAGCTGGCTGCTGTGGGCCAGCAGGTTTTCCTTGATGTCATGGATCAGGCGACGCGGGCTCAACGACTTGCCGGTGGTTGCCGCAGGGCAGACCTGCTCGCAGCGACCGCACTCGGCGCAGGTTAAAGAATCCAGCAGATCCTTCCAGGTGAGGTCCGTCACCTGTCCCGCACCCAGGGATACCCCTTTGGCAAACTGCTCACGGGGCAACAGGGAGGGTTGATCCAGCTCTTGCAGGTAGCAGTTGGGTATGGCGGTCAGGATGTGCATATGCTTGCTGCGGGGAAGATAATTCATGAACAGCAGCAGGGTGGCGGCATGCAGCCACCAAGAGAGGTCCATCAGCAACTGTTCTTTGCCCGGCATCCAGGTGGCCAGAAGTCTGCCGACCGCACTGGAGACCGGAGTCCAGTTGCCAACAGACTCCTGCCCGAGCAGTTGGCGCATGCCGTGTACGGCAAAGTATGAAAGCATAAGCAGTGCTATCATCACCAGAATTGCATAGGCCTCACCGCTCCGTGCGCCCTCAAATGGAGGTGCAATGGTTCGACGAGCCGCTGCAATCAGCAGGGCGAGCAACACCACCAGCGAGATCATGTCAAACATGAACAGTAATGGATTGTGCAACGCCTCCGGCAGCAGATGTAGCCCGAACTGTGGAAAGGCACCGCTCACCAGAAACTCCAGGTTTGCCAGCATCAGCAGTAAGAACGACCAGAAGATCACCATATGGTTGACCCCATAGGGACGGTTCAACACCTTGCGCTGGCCGAGTACGCCGCTGATCACGGCAGCGATTCGCTCACGTACCCTGCCGCTGCGATCTTCGGCAGTGCCCAGAGAGATCAGGTTCAGTCGCTGGTAGAAGCTGTAGGCAAACAGAACCGTGGAAACGATAAGTATGATCTGAAACAGGGTCTGATGTGACGGCATAGGGTCATAACCTCATTGCAAAGTATATGATTTCAGGTTCAGGCGCCGATCGCCTGTTTGACGGCATTGCCATTGACGACACCGCCGCGCATCCGCAGCTCCCGCAACCGTGCCGTGATGGCGGGCACCACTTCAAACAGGTCCCCCACTATTCCGTAGTGGGCCACCTCGAAGATCGGGGCATCCTTGTCACGGTTGATGGCGATGATCAGGTCCGAGTCCTGCATACCTACCAGATGCTGTATGGCGCCGGAGATGCCGCAGGCAATGTATATCTTGGGGCGGACGGTTTTGCCGGTCTGCCCCACCTGCCGTTCATGCGGCATCCAGCCAGAGTCAACGGCCGAACGAGAGGCTCCCACCGTGCCGGCCAACTCATCGGCCAGCTCATGCAGGATTGCAAAGTTTTCCTTGTTCATCATGCCACGGCCGCCTGAGACGATGAACTCAGCACCGGCTATATCAACGTGATCATCCCCCCGATTGTCCTGGATGATCTCCAACACCTTGGTCAGAATATCCTCCTCCTTGACCGGACAGGAGATCCGGACGATCTCGCCGCTACGCCTGACAACGTCAGGCATATGCATCACATGAGGGCGGACTGTGGCCATCTGGGGACGAAACCGGTCGCACATGATGGTGGCCATGATGTTGCCGCCAAAGGCCGGGCGGGTCTGCATCAGGTTGCGCTTGTCGTCCACATCCAGGCCGGTGCAGTCGGCGGTCAGGCCGGTACCTACCACGGTGGCCACGGCGCCGGCCAGATCGCGACCGAGGCCGGTGGCACCCATCAGGATGATTTCCGGCTTGTGCTGGTCGATCAGGTGACAAAGCCCCTTCAGGTAGGCCTCGGTGCGGTAGAAGCGAAAGACCGGAGCCTCAACCAGGTAGGCCTGATCGGCACCGTAGCCGAACGCCTCGTGACAGAGATGCTCAACCCCCTCCCCCATTACCACGGCGGTCAGCCTGACCTTCAGGGAGTCGGCCAGCTCACGTCCCTTGCCCATCAACTCCCAGGAGACCTTGGCTGCCTCGCCTTCGGTCTGCTCCACAAAAACCCATACCCCACGGTAGGCAGCAAGACGCTGTTGCAGTTCGCGGGCCTCATCATCCAGTTCATCAACAGCAGCAGTCCCCTGTGTGTCCAACTCTGCCAGGATCACCCGTTCCTCAGGGGTAAAGACCATCTCCAGAGCACCTGCCGGGCAGACCTTGACGCACTTCTGGCAGCCAATGCATTTCTCGGTTAGTACCACCGGTTCACCGGCCGGGTTCATCTCGATGCAGTTAACCGGGCAGGAACTTTCGCAACGGGCACCACAGGCGATGCATTTCCCATGAATCAGGGCGGCTTTGCCTCGTGGACGCTTGATCTTCTTGTCTGTACTCATCGTTATCCTCATCAGAACAGATACAGTTCATGTTCATTAGATTAGACGTTTGATCTGCACACAGTTACCATTCAAGACGGTGAGCAGGCAGCAAGGCGTAGGCGACGCATGTGCACACCTATGCCAACGAACTCAACGTTTGATGGGGGCCGTAACTAGACCGGGAGCAGATCCTTGGCCAGTAGCCGCTCCACCAGCTCCCGCGCCGTACCAACCGGATCGGCCAGGCCGTCGCCGATAATCTCCCCCTTGTCCCGCTGAGGGGAGAAGATCCGGCTGACCCAAGTGGGAGAGCCTTTCAGGCCGGTGCTCTGCACATCCAGCTTCAATTCCTCGTTGGTCCAGACCTTTACCTTGGCAGCTTCGGCGTTGATGCGCATCGGCACCGTTGGGTAGCGGGGGCGATTGATCTCACGCACCACCGAGATCATGGCCGGCATGGGGGCCTCGACGATCTCGTGCCGCCCCTCCAGTTTGCGGCGAACCACGATCCGCTTTCGCAGGAAATTTACCCGCTCAATCCGGTCCACAAAGGTGAGCTGGGTCTGTCCCAGGCGTGTGGCAATGCCGGGGCCGACCTGGGCGGTGTCGCCATCAATGGTCTGCTTGCCGCACAACACCAGACTGACCTGTTCCTGCTTGTCCAGACGACGGATTGCCTCAGCAATCACCTTGCTGGTAGCCAGTGTATCAGCACCGCCAAAAGCGCGATCAGAGAGCAGGATCGCCTCGTCAGCGCCTAATGAAAGAGCTTTGCGCAACGTGGCCTCAGCATTGGGAGGCCCCATGGAGACAGCCACAACTGAGAAACCAAAGCGGTCCTTGAGCCGCAGCGCCTCCTCCAATGCATGGGTGTCGTAGGGATTCATAATAAAAGGGATGCCGTCACGCACCAGGGTGTTGGTGACCGGATCGATCTGAACCTGGGTGGTGTCGGGAACCTGCTTAATACAGACAACGATACGCATGAAGTCCTCACATTACGAAATTTTCACATTATGCGCCGCGTTTGACTAAAAACTGGGGCGGCCGGGACGACCGCCCCCATTGCATAACAACACCACGGAAGGGCGTGGAGTTCCTGACGCTACACGTCCTACTGTCTCTCAAACTTGTGCATTATCCGTCTATGCTGTACAGTGGCGTTTCTACTTCTGTAGCTGGGCGGTCAGCGCAGGCACAAACTGCAGCACATCAGCCACCACCAGCACGTCTGCCACCTCCCCGATCGGCGCATCCTTGTCCTTGTTGATCGCCACCACAAAGTCGGACTTCTTCATGCCGGCCAAGTGCTGAATAGCGCCGGAGATGCCGCAGGCCACATACAATTTGGGAGAGACGGTCTGGCCAGTGGTACCAACCTGATGGCTATGCTCTACCCAGCCTGAATCAACCACCGGACGACTGGCACCCAGCTCGCCCCCCAACGCCTTGGCCAGTTCGGCAATCAGCGGGATGTTGTCCTTCTTGCCCACACCACGACCGGCGCTGACAATCACCTCGGCCTTGGTCAGGTCCACCCCCTTGGCCTCGGCCGGCTCATAGCCACTGAAGCTGACCCCCTTGCTATCAGCCGGAATATCCAGCTTCACGACCGTGGCGGACCCGGCAGGCTGGACTGCGGTAAAGGCACCGGCCTGGATAGTGAGGACAGTCTTTGCCGTGGCTGGTTTAATGCTGCGACGCATCTTTGCATTGCAGCAACCCACTTCGAAACCACCGTCCACCAGGGCGGTAACTTCTGTGACCTGGCCAGCTTTAAGGCCTGCAGCCACGCGTGGAGCCATGTCCCAACCATACGAGGAGTGGCAAAATACGATGTAGTCCGGCTGTTCCTTCTCTGCTGCAGCCAGGATGGCAGCCTTGTGGGCTGCAGGGTTGTACTCTCCCAGTGCGGAGGCCTCGGCCAGGTAGACCGTGCCGTCAAACTGGGGTACGGCTGCTTCGGAGCCGACCAAGACCGCAGCCTTGGCGACCCCCAACTTGTCGGCAAAGGCGATCAGTTCATAGGTGGTATCAAGGAGTTTGCCCTCGCGATAGTCACAAACCAGCAGTGCTTTCATGTTTTCCTCCTGTATGCAGGCGTAGCGCTAGCGCACCACGGTTGTTTTTTCTCTGAGGATGCCAACCAGCTTCTGGGCCAGATCCGCCACATCGCCTTCCAGCACCACGCCGCCACCCTTGCGGGCCGGGGGGTAGAATCCGGCGGTGGGAGCTACGGCCTGTTCGCTCAGCAGGTTGGCCACCGGAATCGCCTCGATCTCCTTCTTCTTGGCCTTCATGATGTTGGGTAGCGTCGGGTAACGCGGTACATTCAGACCCAGCTGGCAGGTGACCAGTGCCGGCAACTGCAGCGTGACCAACCCTTTAAGCCCCCCTTCCAATTCACGCTTGACGTTGACCACACCATCGCTATAGCTGAAGCCGACCAAGGTGGTGGCACAGGCAATATCCAACAGTTCGGCCACCAGGACACCAACCTGGGCAGAACCGCGGTCCTGGGACTGCATGCCGGTGAAGATCAGATCAAAGCCTTTGTCCTTGGCGTAGCCAGCGATGATCGAGGCGATCTGCCAGGAATCCTTCTGGTGTGCGGCAGGATCCTGGACATGGACCGCCTTGTCGGCACCCATGGCCAGCGCCTTCTTGACCGCCTCCACCACCCGGTCAGGGCCAATGGAGAGCACGGTCAACTCCGGCTCGTTACCCAACTGCTCCTTGAGCTGCACCGCCTGCTCAACGGCGTATTCATCGTACTCGTTCATCCGCCAGGCCAGGTCGGTCTCGTCAAACCAGAGACCGTCACCGGACGGTTTGAATCGGGACTCCATATCGGGGACTTGTTTGATGCATACCAGAATCTTCATGCTCCACCTCCTATCCTTTCAACGATGATCTCCGCCAAATCACGTACCTTCAGGGTTTCTTCACAGCCGCCAGTCTTTATGCCGTCTTCAAACATGGTCAGGCAGAAGGGGCAGTTGCTGACCAGGACCGGGACTCCCGTGGCCTCGGCCTGCTTGACCCGGGCCACGTTGATCCGTGAACCCAGCTTTTCTTCCGCCAGAATCCTGCCGCCGCCTGCGCTACAGCAGAAGCTGTCATAGCCAGACTTGCCCATCTCCCGTACCCGCCAGCCAGCGGCATTCAGCACGGCGCGCGGCTCAGCCACGATATCCTTGTAGCGCCCCAGATAGCAGGAGTCATGATAGGTGCAGTCCTGCGCCTCCCCCTTGGCCAGGGTGAGCTTGCCATCCCTGATCAGCCGGTTGAGGTAGGTGCTGTAATGTTCAGTCTCAATAGTAAGGCCCAGGTCCCTGTAATCCCTGCTCAGGGTGTTGAAGCAGTGGGGACAGGTAGTGACAATCTTTGTGACACCGGTGGCCTTGAGGGTCTCGATGTTCTCCTGGGCAAGCATCTGATAGAGATACTCGTTCCCCAACTTGCGGGCCGGTTCACCACAGCACTTCTCGTCTTTGCCCAGGATGCCGACCCGGATTCCGGCGGCGTTGCAGATAGTGACGAAGCTACGGGCCACCTCGCGGTTGCGCTTGTCAAAGGATGCGTAGCAGCCAACAAAATAAAGGATATCGGCCTGCTCCCCCTCGTTCACCCGGGCCACCTGCAGTCCCTCAGCCCAGTCGGCTCGGGCGGCAAACGCCATACCGAACGGATTGCCATTAACCTCCAGGTTGCCGACGGCAGTACGCACCTCGTCACCGGGGAAGGCACCTTCCATCAGGGTGAGGTTGCGGCGGACTTCCAGGATCTTGTTGACATGCTCGTTATTGGCCGGACAGATATCCTGGCAAGCACGACAGGTGGTGCAGGACCAGATGGCGTCCTCGCCGATGGTCTCAACAAGCGAGGTCTCCTGACCGGCTTCAGCAGCTTCGCCGATCTGCTTGATCAATTTCATGGGAGAAAGCGGCTTATCGGTAGCGTACGCCGGACAGCGGTCCTGACACCGTTTGCAGCTGATGCAGGCATCGGCGTCGAAGCGGTCCTTCCAGGTAAGATCTGCCACGGTGGCGGAACCGAACTGTTCTGCCTCTTCATCTTCCATGTTGATTGTGGCGATGGTGCCTTTTTCTTCAAGTGGCGCAAAAAAGGCGTTGGCCGAGACCAACAGTATGTGCTTGAGTTTGGTGTACGGCAGGGCTGCGATGAAACCGAGCACCAGGGCGAAGTGGAGCCACCAGAGGACCTTGTGCATGAGGAGCAGACCGTCCGGGGAAACATTGGCCATGGTCATGGCGACCAGCATGCCAACTGGCGAGAAGAGAGCCAGGCTACGGTTGGTTACCATCTCGGTTGCAGCCATTCGGGCGCCTTCGATCAGGAAACCGCTGATCAGGATGGCAAACAGCAGCGCATGCACCCGATAATCGTCATCCGTTATCTCAAGGCCGGCAGGCTGGATGACGAAACGGCGGACAAAAAGTCCGGCCAGCATCAACAGGGCTGCCAGGCCGGCCAGGTCCAACACCAGCGAAAACCCTTCATAGAAACGCCCCTGCAGAATGTTGGTCCTGAGCACCGGAGCCATGAAGTCTGCCTGCACCATCACCAGCAGAGTGCCAATGAACAGGGTAAGGAACGCCCAGAAAAAGATTGCATGAAAGATCCCGCCGTCACGCACCCGAAATACCCGCTCCTGACCGAAGACCTCGGCAATCATCCGCTTGGCCCGCTCGTCAAATCGGTCAAAGCGGTTGAGTGGCTTGCCTTGGCGCCAGTGGTTAAAGCGCTTCCAGATCCCCCAGCCCATAAGACCGACAGCCGCCGTTACCAGCAGATACATCGGCAGTACGACGCCGTGACCGATGTTCCAATATATTTCGCGTGTCGCTTCCATCTGTGCACCTCGCTGCTAGAGTGTACCCACCTGTACTTCTATTTAACGTTCATGTCAAGTACAAATATAACAACTTTATACGAATGTGATTTTTTATCTGACTGCACACAAAAAAACAAAAATGGCCGTATATCAGCATGATACAAACGCAAGCGACGCCTATCGCCAGATAAATACCTGTATTTTCAAAATGTTCGATTGACTTTTATAAAAATACATGTCAATCATGCCTATAATAAACTTTACGTCAAGGTGAGCTATGAAACTTAATCTTGAAGAAAATGCCTTTCAGATATGCGAGATTGCAGAATCTTTGGGCATTACTACCCGCACAATCCGGCTCTACGAGAAGGAAGGGCTGATCGAACCGCCGCAACGCACCGACGGTGGGGTTCGCTTCTACACCAAGCCGGACATCAAACGGCTTAAATTTGTTTTGAAACTGAAGGAATTGGGATTATCGCTGCAGGAGATGCGGGAACTGGCTGAGTTATACAACCGGGGCGACAAGGTGCCAGAAAAAATCATGCCACGGTTAATTGAGTTGCTGGACACGCATCTTGCCAGCATCAACGAGAAGGTCGGCAAACTGAAATCACTCGAGACCGATATATCTGACTACCGAAACCGGATCGTGGAGACGTTCCAACTGGTCAACAAAAACAAATAAGGAAACGGATACGCGACACAGAAAACGCCCGCTGTCGAATACCCAGCCCAGAAGGCGCACACAAACCGATCCCCCTCTTCCGCAAGCCGTCTGGTATAATACCTGGAAAACGTGCTCCAAGCGCGCATCTGAAGGAGGCCGGTTATAGATTAGCAACTGTTCAAGGCCGGTCGTCAACGGAATCACTCATTTCAACCATCTAGTCAGCGTGAAGCGATCCGTCACTACCACACAGCCGTCTCCATCTACTCCGCTGGTATCAGCATCAACTGCTCCGTTGTCAGTCATTACCTACTCACAATCAGGCTGCACTGCGGCCACAACCCGATTGCGGCCCCCCTGTTTGGCCTGATACAACGCCGCATCGGCGCGACTGATCGTGGTCTCGATCGATTCTCCCTGTTCATGCTTGGCCAAGCCGATAGATGCTGTCACCATCAGATCGCAACAATCACCGTCAAACCGCAGTTCCTCGATGCTACAACGTAACCGTTCCATTGCAGACGCAGCGCCATCTGACGTTGTCTGCGTCAGCACTATCAGAAACTCCTCCCCGCCATAACGGCCACAGAACTCCGTCTTACGCAGGGTAAGGTTCATTGAGGTGGAAACAGCCCTCAAGACCACATCGCCCACCGGATGTCCATAGGTATCGTTCACCTTTTTGAAGTGATCGATGTCCAGTAGAGCCAGGCAGAACGAGCTGCCGTCCCGCAATGAACGCTTGCTCTCAAACTCGAGCAACTCCAGCAGGTGACGACGATTGTAAAGTCCGGTCAACTCGTCACGGATAGCAATTTCACTGATCAGTTCGACCGAACGAGCCAACTCTTTCTTGCTTGCGGCCAATTTCTGGCGCAGGGCACTAATCTGGCCACCGATCACCGAGATAATCAGCAGTATGAAAGCCAGCATGCAGAGCTGAATTAGTTCAGCATTAACGTGGATACTCTGCGGACGATAGTTTTTGAGAAGTAGGATATCGATGAAATACGATACCAGGATGACGAGACTCACACGCAGAAACCCTGCCGTATTCAGCCGGAAACTGCCGAACAACATAACCACAACATAAAACAACAACATCACACCGCGGGAACCGTTCGTGAAGTACATGCCGTACATCGTTACGACAGCTCCGAGATACATCTGGAGCGATGTCAGGCTCGGGTCGTGCATCTTCAGATTCAGACCCGTGCGAAAACACAGAAACAGTAAAGCATTGATCGCCGTTGTTATGATGACAATCCCTGCAAACCCTTCCCAGCGCATCAGCCCCATTCTGCAGGAGAGGTAGACCACCAGCAAGCAGAAGCAGTACACCCCGACCGAAATCAGAAAACGTCGAACCCGCAGAGCTTGTTTGATATTATCCTGCGGCAGCAACCATCTGGTCCAGACGGATTGCGGCATAGTGACCTCCTGCGCTTTGCTCGACTATTATGCGTGCGTCCCGTTTTTCAAGAATCCCCCTGTGACTTGCCCATCAGGGTGATCGTGCCTTGGGCCACGGCACACAGGGTTTCCGCAGCTCCCTTATCCACAAACAGGTCGCAGCGACAGACCACCTGATTGCGCCCGGCATGCAACGCCTCGGCTCGTGCGATCAACCGCTCACCTCGTGCCGGACGCAGGTAGTTGATTTTATACTCAGCGGTGACTACTTCAGGCCCCAGCAGGCTGCCACCGACAAAAGTCAGGGCGTTGTCCGCCAGATAACTCAGTACGCCACCATGCACAAAACCAAACTGCTGCAACAAGTCTGATCTAATGGTCAAGGTCAACTCAACACGGCCCGGCTCGAAGGACGTCATCTCACTCCCCAACAGGCAACTGAACGGCTGTAATGCCAGAATTTCCCTGCCAACCTGCAGCATATCAATCATCAGTAGCTCCGTGTCACTCGGTTATGAAGCCAGTCTGAATCCAGCAAGCGACTGCAAGAGCGATGATGAAAGACTCGACAATTCCGAGGCGGCATCCTCTGACTCCCGTGCTCCATGCTCGGCCTGACGGATTACCTTGGAGATGTGCTGAATATTCTTGCTGATCTCCACCGTGGTGGCGGTCTGTTGTTCCGCAGCCGTGGCGATCTGGCCGATCTGGCCCGAGACCCCATGCACCTGCTCAAGAATCTGCTCTAGGGCCGTTCCTGAGCGCAGACTTTCCTCGGTGCCGCGCTGCACCTGGCTGACGCTTTCCTGGATCACCGTCACCACCTGCCGGGTCTCGGCCTGGATGGAGCGGATCATACCGCCTATCTCCTTGGTTGCTGTGGTGGTTCGTTCAGCTAATGCCCGCACCTCATCGGCCACTACCGCAAAGCCCCGCCCCATCTCGCCGGCACGGGCTGCCTCAATGGCCGCGTTCAAGGCCAGCAGGTTGGTCTGGTCGGCAATATCCTCAATGGTGGCCACAATGGCACCGATCTGTTCGGAACGGGCGCGCAGCGTCTCCATGTTGCCGGCAGCCCCGCTCACCTGAGCGCTGATCCGCTCCATAGTCTGGACGCTGCCGCGCACCACGACAGCGCCGCTCTGGGCCGCATCGGCCGCCTGGTTTGCATTGCCCGCAGCCGAGGTGCAGTTGCGGGCAATCTCGCTAGAGGTACAGGCCATCTCCTCACCAGCAACCGAGACCGTATTGATCTGTGAGACCGCATGCTCCACACCTGCTGTCATCTCTTCAGCCGACGCATGCAGTCGCTGCGAGGCAGCCTCCACTTGGCATGCACTAGTCTGGACCCCACGGGCAAAGTCATGGAGCATCTCTCCTACTTGGTCAAAGTAGCGGCTGATCTCGGCAAACTCATCCTTGCCGGCAATGTCGGAGCGTGCGCTCAGATCGCCGGATGCGATCCGGGCCGAGGTATCGGACAGCTTGCGGGTGGCCCGATCCAGTTCACGCACCAGCAGCAGACAGCGGTAGATCGCCACGGTCATGCAGACCCCGAAGACGGACAGAAGACTCAGCCGGATGCGGGCGGTCCGTTCGCTGACCGCTTGATACACCTGCTGCAGCTGTTCACCCTGCAGCCCCTGACGATGGATCTGCTCCAGGCCGTCCATGGCCTGCTGCATGCCGTAGAGCCCGGCCGCCACCATGGCGCTAACCATGATCACCACAAACACCACCACGATAATCAGGCGGGTCTTGACCTTCAACGAATGCATAGCGCCCTCCTCAGGCCACCTCTTCAGCGTTCAGCAGTTGCTTGAGCTGATCCGGGATGGCGATGCTCTTCTTGCTGCGGTTGTCGAAACAGACCATGCTGGTGCTGGCGGTGGCATAGACCCTGCCGTGGCCGTCATGCAGCCGATAGGCCAGGTCAAAGCTGCTGCCCCCCATGCGGGAGACGCCGATACTGACCTCAAGCGGGTCGCCCGGCAGGATCGGCAGGGCATAGTTACACTCGGCCCGCGCCACAACCAGAAAGATTCCCTGCTTGGTCAGCTCCTGAAACGGCTTACTGAACAGCTTGACCCGGGCGGTCTCCATGAAGGTAAAGTAGGCCACGCCATTGACATGGCCAT
>CAZUSH010000004.1:0-112253 GCA_964622705.1 uncultured Geobacter sp.
GATAATTTTTGCGGGGGTATGGGGAGCAGATACCTGAAGCTTGCGTGCCATGGGGTAGCGTGCTGAAAAACAAAAAAGGAATCCCGAAGGATTCCTTTTTACATTAATTGGAGCGGGAAACGGGATTCGAACCCGCGACTTCAACCTTGGCAAGGTTGCACTCTACCACTGAGTTATTCCCGCTTGGTGAGACCGAATATTTAGCAAAGAGCCGGGCTGCTGTCAATAATTTTTTTGAATTTTGTTCGCGCTGGCCGTTGATCTATTTCGAGGCACCAAAGAAATTGAGGATGGCGTCATCCAGGCTGACGGCGTTTTGCTTTGGTTCTAGCGGTTTCTGCTTGGGCTCTTGAGGGGCTTGGGTGACCACGGATTCCTGAAACAGAACGCTGATGTCGGTTGCTGCCTGTTCTGGGACCTTAGGGGCAGGAGGTGTGGTTGGTTGTGTCTCTTCCTGCCGTTCTTCCTGCGGGGCTAACTGCTGCTGCGGCGTTCCAAAGGCTCGTTCATCGAACTCGCCGCTTTTGAGACGCTTGAGCATTTCTTTATGCTGCTCCTTCATCAGGTCTTCAACAACGGCCTCGATGTTGTCGATCTTGAGGATGTCGGCGTAGCTGGTTTTCTTTGAACAGAGGATCACCCCTTCGCGATAGAGCAGAGTGATGATGTGGGGATTTTTGATGCCGCTGTCCTCAGTCTGGATATGGAAGACTGAACCTTTGTACGTGACGTTGTGATTGTAACCAAGCAGCATGGCGCTATCCTCTGGCTGGTCTGTGTGTCAGGGTTTCGTGATTTGCTCCGTAACTGCGGGTGCCTCAAGCGAATAGTCCGGTTCCAGCGGGTCAGACAGGTCCAGGTGGCGTAGATGGGCACGGGTGTCACCGTCAAGGGTGATCTGTACCTGCTTGATTTCCGGCATGTTAACACAGATGGTATCGACAATCGCGTAAATGGCCAGCATCTCGGCAGAACTACCGGACGGCAACGCATCGGCAAAATCCTTGCCCAGGTCAACCGTTACTTGGCTCCCCTCGATCTTGACCTGATTGATAACGGTCCATTCGGGGATGGTCGGGGTCAGGTTGGTGATCGGCCCCCTGAACAGTTCTTCCAGTAAGGAGCGCAGGCAGGTGGTGCGGTCCTCGCAGGTCTCGACCTCCCGGGCCTCCCGCTCCATCTGCCCGGCATCATTGGCAAAAAAGAGTACGACTTTTTGCTTCAATGCGCTGCCTTGGGTGCCGGGTGGGGTTTTGGGCAGCTTCTCGGCTTCATTGTATTTTTGCCATAACAGGCCCCCAAAGACAAAAGCGAGCAGCAAAAACGGAATCAGGATATCGGCGCCGATACGCCTGCTGTGATGTGTGCTCATCAGTCTTTCTCCGAGCCAAGGCGGCAGTCGTCCAGGCTAACCTGATAGACATCACCCAGCTTGCCGCCTAAGAAGCGGTTGCCGACACGAATGAAGCCTGCCGGAATATCTGTGACATAGTAGTGCTGGTTGCCCTGTTCCTCCGGAGGTCTGAGCAGCTTCTTTTCGGTCAGGATGGCGGTAACGGTCCTGGCGGTCTCCGCGGCCGAGTCAACCAGCATGACATCAGGCCCCATGACGTCGGCAATGGTCTTTTTCAGGAGTGGGTAGTGGGTGCAGCCCAGGACCAGGGTGTCGACCTTGGCTTCACGCAACTCATCCAGATAGAGGTGGGCGGTCATGCGTGCCACCTCATTATCGGTCCAGCCTTCCTCTGCCAAGGGTACAAAAAGCGGGCAGGGACGGGCCAGCACGGAGGACTCCGGCGAGAGACGTTTGATGGCCCGTGAATAGGCGCTGCTGCGGATGGTGCCGTTGGTGCCGATCACGCCGATTACGCCACTGCGGGTTACTTCAACAGCCCGTTTGGCACCCGGCTCGATCACGCCCACCACCGGGATTGGCAGGGATTTACGGAGCGTTGGCAGTGCCACGGCCGAAGCCGTGTTGCAGGCAACCACCAGCAGCTTGATGTCGCGCTTGAACAGGAAGGCGGCAATCTCCTGGGAGTAGCGAATCACGGTATCCGGCGATTTGGTGCCATACGGCACCCGCGCCGTGTCACCGAAGTAGATGGTGTCCTCCTGCGGTAGGGCCCTGGTCAGTTCGCGCAGAACCGTCAAACCGCCAACACCGGAGTCAAATATGCCAATGGCCTGCCAGGACACCTGTCTGATCCTCCCATGCGCGTAAAATTATATGTATATAGCGTTTCGTTATGACAGGCAAGCTTTTGATCGTGCCGGAGGCCGTCCGTGCGGCGGGTGATTGTAGCCAATATGGCCTTGACAAACCGCTGGCCGCTGATTACCTTGTGCGGTATTAGCACTCTGTTGTGGTGAGTGCTAATGCGTGGATGAGCTGTCCGGTTTGTTACCGTATTTGTTCTCAGGGGCGTGTCATGGTTGATTTGACACTATCGCAACGCAGCAGACAGATTTTTGAGGCGATTGTCGAGGACTATATCGCCACGGCCGAGCCGGTCGGCAGCAGCGCTGTTGCCCGCCGTCACAGTCTGTCTTTGTCTTCGGCCACGGTCCGTAACGTAATGGCCAGCCTTGAGGAGTTGGGGCTGCTGGTCTCACCCCACACCTCGGCAGGCAGAATCCCCACCGACAAGGGTTTCCGTTTTTATGTGGATTCGCTGGTCGGGGTACGGCCGGTCAGCCATTCTGAAAAACGTGAGATCCTGAAGCGCTGTCGCGAAACAGGCGGCAATCTGACCGACCTGTTGCGCGAAACCAGCCGTACGCTTGCCAGTCTTTCCAACTATACCGGTATTGTCATGGCGCCCCGTTTCACCTCGGGTACCTTTCGCCATATCGAGTTCGTCCAGTTGGGGGGACGTCGTGTGCTGGCGGTGCTGGTGACCTGCGGCGGGGCGGTGCAGAATCGGATTATCGAGACGGACCAGGAGTTCTCGAATGAGGAGCTGGTCCGGATAACGAATTACCTCAACAGCACGCTCGAGGGGCTTTCCATCGGTCAGGTGCGCGAAAAGATCCTGGCTGAAATGCACCAGGAAAAGACCCAGTACGACCGACTGCTGAGCAGGGCGCTCAGCCTTTCCCAGCAGGCCTTGCCCGATGAAGAGGATGAGGTGTTTATCGCGGGGCAGTCGCGCATCTTTGACCAGCCCGAGTTTGCCGATCTCAAGAAGATGCGGGAGATCTTCCGGGCCTTTGAGGAAAAAGGACGCCTGGTGCAACTACTGGGCGACTGTATGAAGGCGCGGGGGGTCCAGATCTTTATCGGGTCCGAGACACCCCTGAAAGAAATGACCGGGATGAGCCTGATAACCTCCACCTATATGACCGAGGCAAACACCGCCGGTCTGATTGGGGTGATCGGTCCGACCAGGATGGGGTATTCCAGCGTTATTCCGATTGTTGACTATACGGCTCAACTGGTAAGCCGTCTTTTGACGGAGCGGTGATTACACCTGGCTGCGTGCAGCTTTGAAAGGATAGCGTTTCATGCAAAACGAGAACAACGATCTGCAGGTAGATCAAGAGCAAGCCGCCGAAACAACGGAGGCACCCAGCGCTGAAGAGCGTGTGCGGCAGCTTGAGGAACAGCTGGCCGCAAAGGAGCAGGAGGCCAAGGACAATTGGGATAAGCTGCTGCGTGAACGGGCTGATTTGGAGAATTACCGTAAACGTGCCTCCCGCGAAAAGGAAGAGCTGCTGAACTACGGCATCAAATCACTGGTGGAAGAGGTGCTGCCGGTGGTCGATAACCTTGAACGCGCCCTGGAACATGCCAATGAGGAGGGCCTGCCGGCCCTGGTCGAAGGCGTCAAGATGACCCATACCCTCTTGGTGACCGCCCTGAAAAAATTTGGGGTCTGTGCGGTGGAGGGGGGCTGCGGCGTGGTGTTTGATCCGGCCTTCCATCAGGCCATGGCCCAGGTTGCAACCGATGCGCAACCGGCCAATACGATTGTGCAGGAGTTCCAGAAGGGCTACCTGCTGAAGGAGCGCCTGCTGCGGCCTGCCATGGTTTCAGTTGCCAAGGCTCCCTAAATTTATTTTTGTTGCCCCCTTGTTTTTTACAGATCCCGTATCCATGTTTGGTTACAGATAGACCCGAGGAAGGAGAATGAGTCATGAGTAAAGTTATCGGTATCGACCTGGGAACCACCAACTCCTGTGTCGCAATCATGGAAGGTGGCGAACCGGTTGTCATAGCCAACTCCGAAGGCAGCCGCACCACGCCGTCGATGGTGGCCTTTACCGAGTCCGGTGAGCGGCTGGTTGGTCAGCAGGCCAAGCGTCAGGCGGTTACCAACCCGGAAAACACCCTGTTTGCCATCAAGCGCCTGATCGGCCGTAAATACAACACCGACGCGGTCCAAAAGGATATCTCCATCTCACCGTTCAAGATCGTCAAGGCCGACAACGGCGATGCCTGGGTGGATGTACGCGACAAGAAGTACTCGCCGCCGGAGATCTCCGCCATTGTGCTGCAGAAGATGAAGAAGACCGCCGAGGATTACCTGGGCGAAACCGTCACCGACGCTGTGATCACGGTGCCGGCCTATTTTGACGATTCGCAGCGTCAGGCCACCAAGGATGCCGGCAAGATCGCCGGCCTGAACGTACTGCGGATCATCAACGAGCCGACTGCCGCTGCCCTGGCCTATGGCCTGGACAAAAAGAAGGACGAGAAGATTGCCGTCTTTGACCTGGGCGGGGGTACCTTTGACGTCTCGATCCTTGAGCTGGGCGACGGCGTGTTCGAGGTCAAGTCCACCAACGGAGACACCTTCCTGGGGGGTGAGGATTTCGACCAGAAGATCATCGACTGGATCGCGGACGAGTTCAAGAAGGATCAGGGGATCGACCTGCGCAGCGACAAGATGGCCCTGCAGCGCCTGAAAGAAGCGGCGGAAAAGGCCAAGTGCGAACTGTCCGGCTCCATGGAGACCGATATCAACCTGCCGTTCATTACCGCCGATGCCAGCGGCCCCAAACACCTCAACCTGAAGCTGTCCCGTGCCAAACTGGAGTCCCTGTGCGACGACCTGCTGCGTAAGCTGGAGGCCCCCTGCCGTACCGCCATGAAGGACGCCGGCCTGTCCGCCTCGGAGATCGACGAGGTGATCCTGGTGGGCGGCATGACCCGTATGCCGGCGGTGGTGCAGCGTGTGCAGGATATCTTCGGCAAGGTCCCCAACAAAGGGGTAAACCCTGATGAGGTGGTTGCCATCGGCGCGGGTATCCAGGGCGGCGTGCTGAAAGGCGACGTCAAGGATGTGCTGCTGCTGGACGTCACCCCGCTTTCTCTGGGTATCGAGACCCTGGGCGGCGTACTGACCCGTCTGATCGAGAAAAACACCACCATCCCCTGCCGTAAGTCTCAGGTCTTCTCCACTGCCGCAGACAACCAGCCGGCAGTTTCGATCCATGTCCTGCAGGGCGAGCGGGAGATGGCCCGTGACAACAAGACGCTGGGCAACTTCGAGCTGACCGGTATTCCGCCGGCACCTCGCGGCGTTCCTCAGATCGAGGTGACCTTCGACATCGATGCCAACGGCATCGTGCATGTCTCTGCCAAGGACCTGGGTACCGGCAAGGAACAGTCGATCCGGATTACCGCCTCAAGCGGTCTTTCCAAGGAAGAGATCGACAAGATGGTCAAGGATGCCGAGGCCCATGCTGCCGAGGACAAGAAGAAGCGTGAGGCGATCGAGGCCCGCAACCAGGCCGACTCTATGATCTACAGCACCGAAAAGTCGCTGAAGGAAGCTGGCGACAAGATCGATGCGGTTGACAAGGGGAACATCGAGAACAAGATTGCCGATCTGAAGAAGGTGATGGACAGCGACGATGCCGAGGCCATCAAGAAGGCCACCGATGAACTGGCCCAGGCTGCCCACAAACTGGCCGAGGCGATGTATGCCCATGCCCAGCAGGCAGCCGGAGCCGAAGGGACCGGTGCCGAGGCCGGCCAGCAGGAGGGCGGCGCCAAGCCCAATGACGACAAGGTCGTTGATGCCGATTTTGAGGAAGTGAAGAAATAGCATGTCTCAGCCCATCAGCTGAAGTCCTGTAGGGGCGGGTGAATCACCCGCCCCTACAGCCGTATTCTGACCGATAAGGATAAGTGTGTGGCTACCGTAGAAAAACGCGATTATTACGAAATTCTGGGCGTCCATAAAAACGCCTCGGAGACCGAGATAAAGAAGGCCTTCCGCAAACTGGCGATCCAGCATCACCCGGACAAGAATCCTGGCGACAAAGAGGCGGAAGAAAAGTTCAAGGAGGCCACCGAGGCCTACGAAGTGCTTTCCGATGCACAAAAACGTGCCCAGTATGATCAATTCGGCCATGCCGGGGTTTCGGGCGCGGGCGGCTTCTCCGGCGGCGGCTTCGGCGGTTTTGGGGCCGGCAGCCCCTTTGGCGACATCTTCAGCGATATCTTCGGCGACATCTTCGGTGGCGGCGGCCGTCGTACCCAGGGTCGTCGCGGCGATGACCTGCTCTACAACCTGGAGATCGCCTTTGAGGAGGCGGCCTTTGGCTGCGAGAAAAAGATCGATGTGCCCTACGCCAAGCGCTGCAGCAGCTGTAACGGCTCCGGCGCCAAGCCGGGTACCGAGCCGAAGATCTGCCCCACCTGTCGCGGGGCCGGGCAGGTGCGCTATCAGCAGGGCTTCTTCAGTGTCAGCAAAACCTGCGGCCAGTGTAACGGCGAAGGCAAGGTGGTGGACGATCCCTGTCCGGAGTGTCGTGGCAAGGGGAGCGTCAAGGATACCAAGACCCTGTCGGTCAAAATTCCCGGTGGTGTTGAAACCGGCTCGCGCCTGAAGCTTACCAGCGAGGGTGGCCAGGGTGTCAAGGGTGGCCCCAACGGCGATCTCTATGTGGCAATTGCCGTGAAGGATCACCCGCTGTTTCAACGTGAGGATGATAATGTTGTCTGCGAGATCCCGATCAGCTTTGCCCAGGCGGCACTTGGTTGTGAAATCGAGGTGCCTACCCTGGACGGCAAGGTCTCGATGAAGATCCCGGACGGAACCCAGTCCGGCAAGATCTACCGCCTGCGTGGCAAAGGTATTCCCTCTCTGCAGGGCTACGGGCGCGGCGACCAGCTGGTGATTGTCAAGGTGGAAACACCGACCAATCTGTCCGGCCGCCAGAAAGAGTTGCTGGAGGAGTTTGCCAAGATCAGTGGCGAGGATGCCCACCCCATGAAAAAGGGTTTTCTCGACAAGGTGATGGATTTCCTGAGTTAGGCATTGCTTGCGCGCCTGCCGGCTTTCGGTTAGCATACGCGAAACCCGGTAAAGTTCCGGACGTTGCCTGAGGGAGGTGGTTGTGGACAAGGAACAGCTGGTAGACAAGACCGTTGAGGTACTGCGTCCCTTTGAGACCCAGAATCTGATGGCCACCATCCAGAATCTGACCCTGCATCAGATTCTGACCAACTGGGTTTTTCTGTTGGTGACCATGGGCATTCTCTTTTTTGGGGTCTACAAGAAATCCAAGACCATTCTACTCACCCTGTTCTTTCTGGTGGCCATGATCTTCATGGTCAAGCTGGTTATGCCGCCGCCGGATCAGGAACTGACCCTGAACGGTATCCTGCCGTTTGCCGGTTTCGGTCTCGGGGTCGGCGGGGTGATCGTCTACTTCCTCTTTATCAAGGACTAGGTATACCGCTATGAAACTAGGAAAACGTGATGGAATCTTCATCGGTCTGATGGTGGTGGTGCTGGTGGTCTTTATCACCATATCCGGCAAGGAAAAAACCAAGCCGGTGCCCCGTAACGCCACCCACCAGCCGGTCTATGACGAGGCCTTTAAAAACGCGCCCGGTCCCGATGCCCCGTTTTTCAAGAAGACCTTCTACCGGCCCGACAAGAAGGCCGCCGAAAAGCTGTGTGAGCCGTGTCACCAGCAGAATAACATCAAACTGCCGCCTAACCATCCGCCCAAATACCGCTGCCTGTTCTGTCACAAGCTGCAGGTGAAATAATCCGGTCTCCCGGTCTGATGCTGCCCGGCTTGACCACCTTGGCAAAGACGCCCTCCTTCGGCATGACGTAATCACCGGCCTGATAATAGATGGCGCAACGGGTGTGGCATTCCTTGCCGATCTGGGGCACTTCCAGGATGGTTTCTCCGATCTGCAGACGGCTGCCGGCCGGCAGATATATCAGTTCGATACCGCTGGCGGTGATATTCTCGGCAAAGTCACCGGTGGTCACATCCAGGCCGAGGCCCCGCATTTTGTCAATACTTTCCTGTGCCAGCAGGCTGACCTGACGGTGCCAGTTGCCGGCATGGGCATCGCCCATTATACCGTGATCAACCCGTAACTCCACCTGACCTACCGGTTTTTTTGCGTTCTCCCTTTTCTTTACTGATGCACACTGCTATCACGGTTGCCATAATGATTACCCTCCTACCTGCGCCATACTGAAGTTGTTGTGCCCATATTCGCCGTATCTGATAGCATGCCCTTCCGCTTTAGATAGTACAATCTGCTGCATGGCCCTGTTCAGGCCGTTGCGATCATGGGGACGCAGGAACGGCAGCAGATCGGTCGATGTATCGCTAAACAGACAGCCTTTGGCCCGGCCTCTTGCCGTGACCCGGATACGATTGCAGTTGTTGCAGAAGTTGCAGGAAACAGCGCTGATTATGCCGATACTGCCGCTTGCGCCGGGAATACGATAATCCTGTGATGGTCCGGCATACGCTCCCTTATCTACCGTTTCCAACGGATAGTGTGCCGAAATCTGTTGAAGCACCTCTTGTCCAGTAAAACTAAACCGTTGCCAGCCGGCTTCTCTAACCACCGGCATATACTCAATAAAACGTACCGAGCACCCCAAAAAACGAGTCAATTCAACAAAATCAAGAATTTCAGTGTCATTTATCCCCCGCATGATCACGACGTTAATCTTGGGGGGTGGAAAACCGGCAGCCAGAGCGGCATCAAGACCGGCCAGCACCCGTTTCAGGTCTCCTCCACGGGTAATCCGGGTAAAGGTCCGGGGATTAAGGGAGTCCAGACTGACGTTGATGCGCTGCACACCGGCCCGGAAGAGACCGGCAGCCATCTGTTCCAACAGTATGCCGTTGGTGGTAAGGGTCAGGTGCCGTAATCCGGGAATTTTTGCCAATCGTGCCAGAAAATCGACCAGTCCGGCCCGTACTGTCGGTTCACCGCCGGTAATCCGTATCTTTTCGATCCCCAGGTTCACGGCGCATCGGGCAATCAAATACAACTCTTCGTAGGTAAGCACACCCTCATGTCCCACATCCGGTACCCCTGCCGGAGGCATGCAGTAGCAGCAACGCAGATTGCAGCGGTCGGTCACCGACAGGCGCAGGTAATTGATCCTGCGGCCATGTCTGTCTCTCAGGGCCACGGCTGCTCCGCCTTCATGCCGTAATCGGCAGTGATCAACAGGGCCGTGATCCGGCTGCCGGGCCGGCAGCGTGTCGTTGGGACCGGAAAAGTCCTGCCGCCCGTCCTTTTCTGGATCGGGAACACCTGTCCAGAAGGGGTAGCTTCGCTAGCGCCGGATTGGGCGGCAAAGGAGACCATCGGCGGCTTGTTCGTGACGCCAGGCCGGTACATCGCTGACCACTTTTTATCACTTGCTTGCGGCGGATACCGCCGCAGTCTGCCGTGCCGTCCCCGGAACGTCCCCTTGACCAATTGGCTTGCCATGAGCAATTGCAAGGGGGGCGGCTGCATGCGTACGGTTGAACGGGTTACGCCTCTCCGCAGGATGGGCTGCCTGGCGCTGATATCCGCCATGATTACCCCGCCTTTGTTGTCACAATGATTGAACGACATTGTAGTCCTCCGGACAGATCCAGTTTGGGGCGGCGGCAGGTTGTCATGCCCGCATGAGGCGTGCCGGCAATCCCTGGCGCACCGTGCTGCCCGCTACCGGGTCGACAAACACGTTGCGTCCCTTGCGGGTCGGATCTGTCAACCCCAGATCATTGAGATTAACCCCGGCGGAGATCGATGGGTCGTCCGGTTGCGTTGTAGCACCAATGCGATGCGCCCTGGCACCGAGTTCTCGGTGTCCGAAGCCGTGCTCAATCGCCACTACGCCGCGCTGGACACCGTGGCTTAACATGACGGTCGCCTTAACGTGTCCTCCCGGGGTTTCAATAACGACTCGGTCGCCGTTACGCAGGCTCAGTCGAGCCGCATCATCGGGGTGTACCCGCACCGGGTTTTCTGGATGAATGCCGCGCAGACGTTTTGCGCTGATACTGGAAGAGTTTTGCAACGCTGATTTATAGCTGATCACCTGCAGCGGCCACTCGGATTCCGGGTACTGCTTGCGTACCGGTGTACCGTCGGCAAAGGCTGCCTCACGCCAGGCCGGTGTGCCTGGAAAGCGCTTGCCGGTTAAACTGTTTTTAGAGGCGCCGACGTTTTCATTGTAGAGCATCATCGGCTTCAGAAAACGATGGGTCGCCCAATCCTCCGGATAGGGTGCCTCCAGGTGCAGAGCGTTGCCCAAAACTCCCGACGCTGTTGCTACGGTCGTCAGTTTGGCGGCGACAGGTTTGCTGATTTTTGCTGCAGCGCCTCCGCCTGCGCCTGTTGCAGACGCTTTTGGTTTTGGTGGCGGGGGTGGGGGTAATCGCAGACCAAACATCTCCTGGTACTTTTGGAAGCGACCGCCACGCGCCAACATGAAGGCCACCCGGCGCCATTCGTCCGGTTTGAGGGTCTTTTCCAGAAGCGGGCGGATACGGCTTAGGCCTGATAGCTCAATATCTTCGTCGCTTGCCTCCGGTACCGGTTGCTTGCCGAGCAGCGCGATATTTGCACCGCCGCGCAGATACCAATCCTCGGGGCGCTCTAAAGGGCAGGAGACGCCTGCGGCGTCGGTCAGGCCGGTGGTGCCGAATCCGGGCAAGGCCATGGCCTTGGCCAAGGCTATAAAAAAGGTCTCCATGCCGACAGCTTGGCCATTCTGCAGCTTCTGGGCCTTGGGTTCGATCACCGGCCAGCGGGCCGTGCTCATCTTGACCGGCACTCCGCTCCAGGAACCGGCCCAGCCCCAGCTCTCGTACAACAGGGAGTCAGGCACGATATAGTCGGCAAAGGCCGAACTTTCATTGATAAAGGGATCAACCGCCACAATCAACGGCAGCTTGCTGGGATCGGCCAGATCCTTTTCAATCTGTGCACGCAATCCCGTGATGCCGTAAAGCGGATTACAGCTCCACAGGATCAATGCCTTAAGCGCGTACGGATAACCGTTCAAGGCGCTTGTCAGCCATTCGGAGGCCAGTGCCGGTGCATTGGGATACCAAGGCGCCTGAGCCGGGTAGGGCTTGCCGCCTTCCTTCTTCCGCTTGAATTCACTGGTCTTTTCGTACGGTACGTTGCGTCCGATCGGAATTCCGGTAGGTGTGACCTTGCCGGCAAAGTTTTCAAGGTCGTAACACGGCCCCTCACCGGCGTCCTTAAAAGAGCCGCCGTTGATCAGGGTACCCCCTTTACGGTTGAGGTTGCCGATCAGGGTGTTGAGCATGACCACCGCATAGGCGTTGTAAAACCCGCTGCCGGACATCATGCCGCCATGGGCGTTGACCGCGGCACGCTTGCCGTGACTGGTGAATTCCCGTGCCAGCCCTTCAATGACCTCCACCGGGACGCCGCAGGCGGCGGCATAGTCGTTCAGGCTGTGCTTATTGGCCTCTTCACGCAGCAGGGTCATGGCGCTTTTCAGCTTAAGCGTTTCCTCGCCCACCTCCAGTTCGCGGTCAAAGAACAGCTCCGCCTCACCCTTGACTGCGCCGTGGACCGCCAGTTTCTTTGCCTTCGGGTCGTAGACGACAAAGGGATCATTCTCTTTATAGCGTTCTTCTTCGGTGAAGACCATGCCCAGGTCGGAACCACGCAGGAAACGGCCATCGCGCGGATGCCCCGGTTGAACGATTACCAGGTGCGTGGCATTACTCCAACTCGCTTCACCGGCCGCCTCGGCAACCTTGGGATTGGGCTGGACAAGGTACTGCCGGTCGTAGCGCTCCTGTTCGATAATCCAGCGAATCATCCCCATTGCCAGGGCGCCGTCGGTACCCGGCTTGATCGGAACCCAGCGGCTGCGGTCGCCTGATGCCAGGCTGTCGGCATTGGTCAACACCGGATCGACCACCACGTAGCTGAACTTCTGGCTGCCGGAGCGTGCCTTGGCGATCAGCGTGCCCTGGCGCTTGAACGGATTACCGGCATTGCCGGGGGCGGTCCCGATATAGATGCAGAATTCCGCATTTTCAAGATCCGGCTTGGCGTGGGGCATTTTCTTCATATCACCGAACATCGCCCCTGAGCCGCTGCGATACGCGCCGCCGCAGTAGGAACCGTGACCCACCATATTGATGCTGCCGAAGGACTGCTTGATAAAACGATCTACAAAGGCTTGGCGTCCGTCATTGGTGGCCAGCATCAGACCCACCTGGTTGGCCTTGGGGCCAAGTTCCGGTTGTTGCGGGTCAATGGGGGTCTGCAGATCGCGCAGGGCGCGTAACCCCTCAACAGTCCCTTCGCCGAACAGATTGCCGCCTTCGACAACCTCGTGCACCAATTGCTCGAATGTAATCGGTTGCCAGCGGCCGCTGCCGCGCGGACCGATCCGTTTCAGCGGGGTCAGTACGCGCAACGGCGAGTCAAGATGTTCGAGCATCGCATTGCCGCGTCCGCAGGCGGTAGACCGCCCGGCCAGCCCTTTCTCCCCAAAGCCGGTAAGTGAGAGGAAACTGTCGCGGACCGGTGTCTGAAACGGTAGCGGCGGATCGGCCGACATCGGGCTGTAGGGGTTTCCGGCCACGCGCAACACCTTGCCGCTCTTCTTGTCGATGCGCACCCGCACACTGCAGAAGGTGGTGCAGCCGGTGCACATGGTGTAGCTGACCTGCTGTTCCGGGTTGATCTCAAGGGCGCCGGTGACGGGATTTGAGCTGAACTCCGGTGTCAGGGAGTTGCCATTCAGACGCTGCTTTGATTTGTCCTTGCCGATCAGATGGTTAAATATCCTGCCGGATGTGGTGGAAAAGGCTGCGGCAAAGGCCGTGAGACCACCGCCTATCGCAACCTTGCGCAGAAACGAGCGGCGCTTGTTATCCATAGAGAACTCCTTTAGTTCCGGGTAATCGCGCTGGCGGCGAGTACGTCCGATTCTTTTTGACTGCGATTGACGAAGGCCTGTCCGGCCCACGGCACATACTCAAGCATCAACAGTAACAGAGCTATCCACAAACCCAGGGCGCCGAAAATGCCCAGCAGGCCGTCGCTGCCGAGCGGCAGATGGTAGTGGTACAGGCCGGCGTCGGTTTTGGGTATGCTCTGGCCGCCGATGATGATGAACCAGCGAATCAGCCAAGCGCTGCTCACCGCAATCAGTCCGTTGATCAGTCCGCTGGAAGCCGGACGCTTGATGGCCAGCGCCATCGGCAGCAGTATCAACAGAACGATGACCACTGCAGCCAACCGCCATTGCGACGTCTCAGCTATCCGGTTGAACCAGGCGGCAGACGAGGAGATGCCGGTAACCAGCCAGGCGCCGACAAGCATCAGTACGATCGCCAGAACCGGTAGAAGAAGGCGGTTGAGGCCGGTTTCCAGCTGGTTGTCGCGGTCACCAATGAAGCGGTTGAACAGTAGCGATAACCCGACTGCTCCGCTGAGGCCGGTTGCTGCAAACACAAACGGCAGAAAAGGGGTGTTCCAAAGCGGCCGGACCGCTACGGTCATGATCTCCATGCCGGTATACAAGGCCATCAACACGGCGCCCGCAAAGGCCAGGAGTGCTGCCGCGATAATAAGTCCTTGCGGCGTGCCCCCCTCGCGTCCAAGAAGGCGATACAGTCGGGCTGATGCTGAGGCGCCGTCTTTACCCAGTAGGGCAAAATCACCGCGCAACGCCAGCCAGGCATAGAACAGCAGACTGAAAAGGTACGCCGGAATAAACAGCGAGCCCCATGACATCCAGGATTGCGGCTGGAAATAGAGATAAAAGTTCAGCGAACGTCCCGGACCATGCAGGTCGGCTGTCAGCGTGATTGGCGCCGTCAGTCCGCAGGCCAGCGCTGCAAGCAGGGCTAGGCGGCCAAGCTTTTCATACGCGGCCTTGCCGAACACAAAATAGGGCAGGGTCAGTATGAAACTGCCGTAGCTGAGTCCAATCAGAAAAATGTACGACACGGCCCAGGGCAGCCAGGTTACTCCCGGTGTAACGTTCAGCACCTCAGTGATGTGATTGTCCATGCTTTATTCTCCGTGTCCGCTTGGCCGCCACAGGGTTCCGTCGCCTTTAACGCTTCCCTGAAAACGCTTGTCTAGTCCCAGATAGAATACGTTGGGTTGTGTGCCGCTTTCCGGCTTTAACACCTTGAGTCTGTTTTGCTCTGCCAGCTTGCGGACTGCGCTGTTGGGATTGTTCAGATCACCAAAGATGCGCGCTCCGCCGACACAGGTCTCTACGCAGGCGGGCAACAGTCCTGCCGCAGCCCGATGCATGCAAAACGTACATTTGTCCGCCTTGCCGGTATCATGGTTGACAAAGCGTGCTTCGTAAGGGCAGGCCTGCACACAATAACCGCACCCGACACAACGGTCGCCGTCAACTGCCACCACTCCGTCCTTGAGTTTAAAGGTTGCCCCCACGGGACAGACCGGAATACAGGGCGGTTTTGTACAATGGTTGCATAGGCGCGGCAACATGTAGGTGCCGGTATGCTTGCCTTCATGTACCTCGTAGGTCGGCACAAAGGTGCGGAAACTGTTTTCCGGTACCGCATTTTCCATGATGCATGAGACCGTACAGGCCTGGCAGCCAATGCACTTTTGTACGTCGATCACCATTGCCCAGTGATGCTTGCCGACCTCTTCCCCTGTCGCCGAAGCGATTGATGGAAGCGCCAGCGCCGCCCCGGCGGTGATGGTCGGCAAGGCACACAAAAAATTGCGTCGAGATTGATCCATTTGCCCCCCCTTGAAACTTTTATGGTTTATCTACCTCAATCGTCAGCCCCAGCGCCTCCCAATCCAGCATGCCGCCGCGGTAATAGTAGATTTTATCAGCAGGAAAGCCCTTTTTCACCATGGCGGTTATTGCCAGGGGACTCTGCGGACAGACCGGGCCGTTGCAGAAGCCGAAAATCTTCTTGGCGGCTTTGCAGTCGTAGCCGGTTCCGTTCTTTGTGCAGCCGTACCGTTCCATCCGGTTGGTCGCTTCAGTATAGGGGATGCTGATGGAGCCCGGTATGGTTCCTTTGACCCGATCCTCATGTCTGCGCATGTCGACCACCAGGGCATCGGGGTCATTCAAGGCATGCAGCATCTCAATCTCACCAACGGTGTGGACGCCGGGAACCGGCACCATCGGTTGCAGCCAGCCTGCATTTTTGGCGCAGGGGGTCATCACCCGGGTAATCACCACCGGCCCTTCGGAGGTGTTGACCGTAAACTCCAGGTCGTCATCGATCATGCTGAGCAGTTGCTGCTTCGGTTTGTCGGCGCCAAACCCCAGCGAAGAGAATGTCAGGACAGCACAACAGGCAAGTAACAGTTTTTTCATGATATTCCTCATACGGTTTGGTTGATAGGCTGCATTCCGGCATGCCGTTGCATCAGTAGCGGGAGTCCTTCGGTTTCGGGTCCTTTGGCCAGTCATTCACCTTTTCCGGGAAGTCCGGACGCGGCTGGTGCGAAAAATATTCCGCCACATCAAGGGCATCCTGGTCTGACAATCCTCCCTGTCCCAGGGGGAACTTGTCGGACAAGGCGATCGGCATATTGGCTTTGACAAATGCGGCAGCCTTGGAGGTGCGTGCCATACCGGCGCCGATGTTGAACGATTGCTCACCCCACAACGGCGCGTAGATCTGGCGTCCGGCAGACTCACGCAGTCCTTCGCCCTCTTTGCCGTGGCACATGGCGCACTGTTTTGCATAGACGGCCTTGCCATTGGCGAGATTGGGCTTGAGGGTTGCGTCTATCTTGCCGATGCCGCGTCCGGCGACCTTATCGCCTGCCTTTACGCCGTTCTTCATCCAGTCGAAATAGGCAATCATGGCCTTCATATCCGGCTGATCAGGCTTGATCGGCTTACCGTTCATGGAGCGTTTGAAACAGCCGTTGATCCGCTCTGCCAGCGTGATAACCTTACCGGCCCGCGGGCCGTAGCTGGGGAAAAAGGCGGACACACCGACATAGGGTGAGCCGTCGGCCACGGTGCCGGCATTCAGGTGACAGGTGGTGCAGTTCAGGTTGTCGCCGACGTTCTGCGGCGCCAGAGTTCTGGTCTCCAGGTTGAGGCGCATGCCGCGTACCAGTTGTTCGGCATGGGGCTGCTTCAACAGGTCTGCCATCCGCGGGGTACCGAATTTTGATGGTGCGGTGGCGGTAAGGTCAAGCGCCTTACGGACCTTGCTGACCTGTGACGTGCTGACCGTGTCGGTCCTATTGCCCCAGGCGGCTCGAACAAAGGTCAGGATCTCCGCGATCTCCTGGTCGGAGAGCTGATTGAACGACGGCATGGTGTAGCCGCGGGGATGGGCAACGGTCTCCGGGCTCTTCCAGCCGCTGAGCGTAATATGGATCAGCGTAACCGGATCATCGTCGGCCACGGCCGGGTTCCGCAGCAGGGGGGGGAAGATATCGCTCACCTTCTCACCGGTCTGTTGATGACAGGTGACGCAGAACTGCGCATATCCCAGGCCGCCTCGTGTGGTAAAGAGTTGAGCCGGTACAGCCGCTGTTTGTGCAGTGGGCGTGCCCGGTTGCTCCTTGCTCGCCGTTGTGCCCGGCAGTCCACGCAGGTAGGCGGCAATAGCGGCCAGATCGGTGTCTGAAAAATGTTGGGTACTGTGGTGGATCACCTCAACCATGCTGCCGGAGGCGGTGGCAAAGCGGTTTTGCCCTGTTTTCAGATACTGCACCGTGTCCTCCACAGCCCGCTTGGTACGCAGATTCAGGGCCCGCCATGATTCTATGGTGGCGCCACTCAGGTAGTGACTGCCTTTGGGACCGGCATCAGACATGCTCTTTTCCTGAAAGCCGATCCCCCGCGGGGTGTGGCACACGCCGCAATGTCCGAGGCTTTGTACCAGATAGGCGCCGCGGTTCCAGGCGGCATCCTTGGCGGTATCAGGCTTGAAAGGGGTATTGTCCAAAAACAGCCAGTTCCAGATCGCCAAGCCCCAACGCATGCTGAACGGCCAGTGTAGGTCGGATGGTTTGTTGGTCTGCTTGACGGCAGCTACCCCCTGTTGCAGATAGGCAAACAGATCCTGCATATCTTCCCGGCTCATCTTGGTGTACGACGGGTAGGGCATGGCCGGGTAGAGATGATGGCCGTCAGCAGCAATCCCTTTACGCATGGCCCGGTCAAACTGTTCAAAGGTGTATCCGCCGATGCCGGTGTCGCTGTCCGGCGTAATATTGGTCGTGTACAGCTTGCCGAACGGTGTATCCATTGCCCGTCCGCCCGACATGGGTGCGCCGGTTACGGCAGTGTGACAGCCCAGACAATCACCCAGCAGCGCCAGATATTTGCCCCGTTCCGCAGGTGTATCAGCTTGCGCTGCCTGTGCGGTGGACGCAAAGATCGCTGCTATCAGCACCATTCCAATAATTGCCAGATGTTTCATCGCTTGTTCCTTTCTTGCGCTCAAGGAGCTCCCCTGTTACCGCTATACACAAGCTGTGCCATACCTAAAAATCCAATTATTCAAAAAAGTTGACTGACTGTCGGTAAAACGGTTACAGTGCACATGGTGCATTTTGCACCCTGTTGTTCGACCGTGGTTGTCGGTTTGATGGTGCAAAATGCACCGAGGAGGTGCTGTGCAACGATTAGGTATCCGTCGTAAGGCGTTGATAACGCTGCTTGGAGTAGCTGTTCCGTCACTGCTGACCTTCTCGCTCCTGATCATCGTTTCCACCGCCCATATCCTGCAGCAGAATGCCGGTCGTCAGGTTAGTACGCTGGCCGGCCGCTCGGCGCTCGGGCTGGCAGAACTGGTGGAGCGCTCCAAGACCACCCTGCGGACCATGGCCGCTTCTCCGGAACTGACGTCGTACCGTACTGCTGTGGAGAGCGGTAGCCGACCTGCTTTGAAGCGCTCGCTGGCTGATCTGGAACGGGTCTTTCTGGGGTGGCAAAAGCTGGATTCGACGATCCAGGCGATCCGCCTGATCGACCCGGCCGGTAATGTGCTGGTGAAGATCAAAGAAGGGCAGGTAAATCCCCCCAGCGGTCCTCCCCGGCCTCCCTATGCTCTACCGGCGGTTCATTTTGTGGGAACGCGTTATTTTTTCAAATCAGCCATGCAGTTGCCCAGAGGTGGCATCCTGATCTCAAACCTCGAGCGGGGAAAGGTCGAGGAAGAGGAGGTGCTCTGTCCGGGGATGGTCCGTTTTGCCACGCCGCTGTTTCTGACAAACGGCAGGCGCGCCGGTCTGCTGATCATCAATGTCTGGAGCGAGCAGGCCGGCCGTCTGATGAACCGGGTGATTGCAGAGGAGGAAGGAAACGCTTTCCTGGTGGAGCGGAACCCGGCCGATGAACAACGCAACGGGATCTACCTGTTCAATCGCGATACCGCCTGTGAATTCGGCAACCAGACCGGCAGCCACCGTACCGTGTTTGACGATTACCCCGCTGAGATTGTTAATGCCTGGATGAACAGCGATCACGGCATTAACCGCGATCCGCGCACCCGCGATATCCTGGCCCACGCCTACTATTCTCCCTATGGCCGCCCGGACCGGGGCTGGGTGGTGGTGGTCAATGCGCGGCGTGATTTCTTTTTGGGGCCGCTGGTCTCCATCAAGCGGCTGACCGGTCTGTGGGCCCTGCTGGTGGTGCTGCTGGCAACCGGAGCCTCCATCTTCTTTGCCCGCTCGCTTACCCGGCCGATCCAGGCAGTGGTTGAGGGGGTCAGACAGATGGGGGTGCATCCTTCGGAGCGGATCAGTGCCGGGGTGGGCGATGAAGTCGGTTTTCTGGCCACGGAGATCAACCGGATGGCCGATGCCATTCAGCAGCATGGCGAGGAAAAGCTGCGGGTGGAGGAACAGATCCGCAACACGGAAAAACTGGCGTCAATCGGTGAGATGGCAGCCGGCTTGGCCCATGAGTTGAACACGCCGTTGGGTAACATCAAGGCCCTGGCGGTCTTGAGCCGCAAAGGGATCGAACGGGGTGAGTGTGACCGTGGCGCGTTGGTGGCAGATCTGGACGATATTGCCGACCAGGCCGGTAAATGCAGCGGGATTATCGGTGGCCTGCTCAGTTTTGCCCGCCGTTCTGAAGGGCGGCCGGCCGATTACAACCCGACCGAGCTGCTGCGTGAGGCGATCGCATTGGTACGTCTGCGTGCCGATAAGCAAGACGTGCGGATACGGCTTGAAGAGGGCCCGGCGCTGCCGCTGCTGTATGTGGATGGCGATCAGCTGCGTCAGGTCTTTGTCAATATCCTCTTAAACGGCATTGATGCGGCGCCGGGTGGCACGGTGACGATTGCTGCGGCACGAGAGGCGGATGAGATCAGCTTCAGCTTTCGTGATACCGGCTGTGGCATTGCCCCGGACCAGCTTGACAGGATCTTTGATCCGTTTTTTACCACCAAAGAGGTGGGGCAGGGGACCGGCCTGGGGCTGTCGGTCAGTTACGGCATGATCCAGGGGATGGGGGGCAGGATTGAGACCCAGTCAACCGTTGGTGCCGGCTCACGGTTCAGTGTACATCTGCCGCTGGCGGCAATGGCAAAGGAGGAATGATGACCAGGGTACTGGTGGTGGATGACGATCCCTTGGCATGCAAGATCCTGGCACGCATGCTGGGGCCTGATTTTCATGTGGATCAGTTCGGGAACGGCAGTGATGCGCTGGAACATTTTCGGCTCCACGGCGGCGATCTGGTCCTGACCGACCTGAAGATGCCGCGTCTGGGCGGACTTGATCTGCTTGAGGCGCTCAAGAAGCTGGACCCGCAGGTGCTGGTGTTCGTAATTACCGGTCATTCGTCGCTGGAGAGCGCCGTGGCAGCGGTCAAACAGGGGGCCTACGACTTCATTGCCAAGCCGTTCGACCCGGACGATGTCCTGCTGCGGATCAACCGGGCGTTGAAGGAGCGCAGGCTGGAAGGGGAGGTCTCGTTGTACCGCGCCGAACGGGAGCGTGAGCAGTCGCGGCATCTGCCCCTGACCCGAGATCCGCGTATGCTGCAGTTGCTGGAGCTGGCCCGTCGGGCGGCCCGCACCGACAGTACCATCCTGATTCAGGGGGAGACCGGTGTCGGCAAAGAACTGGTGGCCCGCGCGATCCACCAGTGGTCACCCCGGCGGGAACAACCGTTTGTAGCGGTCAACTGCGGGGCCCTGGCCGAGGGGGTGCTGGAGAGCGAACTGTTTGGCCACGAGAAGGGGGCCTTTACCGGCGCTCACGCCCGCAGGGCCGGTTATTTTGAGCTGGCGAGCCGCGGCACTCTGTTTCTCGATGAGATTGGTACCACCACCAATGCCTTTCAGGTGCGGCTGTTGCGGGTGCTGCAGGAACGGGTGGTGCAGCGGGTCGGCGGGGGGCTGCCGGTGGCGGTCGACAGCCGCATCATTGCCGCCACCAATCAGAGCCTTGAGGAGGAGGCCCGCAGTGGAGGCTTCAGGAGCGATCTCTACTATCGTCTGAGCGTGGTAACCTTACGAATTCCGCCCCTGCGGGAACGGCCGGATGACATACCGTTATTGGCGGAGCACTTTGTTGCCGGCCATCGCCAGATCAACCCCCAGGTCAGCGGCATCTCTGCGGCAGGTTTGCGGGCGCTGCAGGGGTATGACTATCCAGGCAATGTGCGCGAACTGGAGAATATCATCGAGCGGGCCATGATCCTTGAAACCGGCCGGGAGCTGACTCCCGAGAGTCTGATGCTGGGGGAGCAGCGGGACAACAACCCGGAGCCGGGCGAAGCAACCGTACGGATTGACGAGGCCGAGCGGGAGCATGTCCTGCGGGTCCTGCAGAACTGCAATGGCCGCAAACTGGAGGCAGCCCGCCTGTTGGGGATCAACAAGACCACGCTGTGGCGCAAGATGAAGCGCTATGGGATTGGTGAGGAATCAGTATAGCTCGTACTTGAGCAGGCGGCATTCCAGCGGGCCATTAAACAGTACAAAGCGTCGTGACGGCTTCAGGCCCACCAGCCTGGCCAGCTCCAGGTCGCCGGCCAGCAGATAGGCGGTCCAGCCGGTGAAGCGGCGTTTAAAGACCTCGCCGATCTTGCGGTAGAGCTGCTCAAGCTCGCCCTTGTGCCCCATCCGTACACCATAAGGAGGGTTCATCACCAGGATGCCCTGATGGCCGCAGGGTTCCGCTTCTTCAAACGGTTTGCGGTCAAAGGCGATGTTGTAGGCCAACCCGGCCCGCCGGGCATTTTCGCGGCAGGCGATGACCGCCATCGGGTCGCGGTCAAAGCCCAGCACCGGCACTGCCAGGCTTTCCTGGGCCTTGGCCTGCTCGGTGCGCAGCACCTGCTCCCAGAGCCGTTTATCAAAGTCACGCCAGCGCATCAGGCCAAAGGAGCGTCCGGCACCGGCTGGCTGTTGTAGGGCCATGGAGGTCCCTTCCAAGAGCAGGGTGCCGGAACCGCACATCGGATCAAGCAGGGGCACGGTGCCGTCCCAGCCGGTGTGCCACATGATGGCGGCTGCCAGGGTCTCCCGCAGGGGGGCATCGTTGCGGTCCAGGCGCCAGCCCCTCCGGTCAAGCGGTTCACCGCTGGCATCCAGGGAGACGGTGCAGTGGTTCTTGGCAATATGCAGGTTGATCCGCAGGTCGGGCGATTTGGTGTCAACGCTGGGACGGCTGCCGGTATGGTCGCGCAACAGGTCAACGATGGCATCCTTGGCCTTCAGGGCGGCAAAGTGCGAGTGGGTGATGCCTGAATCCCGCAGGGTACAGTCCACCGCCAGGGTCATGTTGGGGGTCAGGCGTTCCTGCCAGGGCAGTGCGCGGATGTTGTCGTACAACTCCTGGGGGGTGCTGCAGGGGAACTGGGCCAGCTGGACCAGCACCCTGCTGGCGGTTCTGAGCTGCAGCAGGCTGCGGTAGAGCATGGTCCGGTCTCCGCTGAAGAAGACCCCGCCGCGGGTTGCCTGCACCTGGCCGGCCTCAAGCCGGTTAAGCTCAGCGGCAGTAAGCTCTTCTGCCCCCAGCGGTACGGTCGCAAACAGCTTGAGGTGGTCGCTTGCCGGTCTAACGGCGTTGCCTTTTCGGCGGTGTATGGCGCGTTGTTCAGTCATGATGCTATCCTTTGCTGCCAGGCCGCCTCGACCTGACGGCGGGTTTCATCAAGGTCGTTACTGTTGTCGATGACCACGACGCCGTAGCGTTGCTTTTCCGCAAGCGGCATCTGGGCTGCCACGATCTGGCGGGCCTGCTCCAGGCTGCAGTGGTCCCGCTGCATCAGGCGCACAAGTTGTACCTCGGGCTGCACGGTCACTACCCAGATCTCGTCCACCCGGTCGGTGGCATTGGCCTCAATCAAAAGCGGCGCCATGTAGACCGTCACATCGGCACCGTTTTGGCGTGCTTCAGCCAGTTTTTGCCAAGCCAGTTCCTTGATGGCCGGATGCAGGATGGCTTCGAGTTGGATTCGTTTGGCTGGGTCGGCAAAGACCTGTGCACGTACTGCCTCACGGTTGAGGGTGCCGTCACTCTGCAGGGCCCCGCTGCCGAACAGCTCGCTGATCTGCCGGAGAGCGGGGCTGCCCGGCAGCACCGCCTCACGGGACAGCTGGTCCGCATCAATGATGACGGCCCCCAGTTCCCGCAGCATCTCGGCGACGCTGCTCTTGCCGCTGGCAATGCCGCCTGTCAGTCCGATGATCTTCATGATGGGCTGATACTAGCAGAGCCTCTCCCGACTGACCAGATTTTTCCCTTGAGTTGTTGAAGATATTGGTGTAGGAATTTCTATTCACGGGCGGTTAGCTCAGCTGGATAGAGCGTTGGCCTCCGAAGCCAAAGGTCGTTGGTTCGAATCCAATACCGCCCGCCAAAAAAATCAATGGGTTACATCGCAAGGTGTAGCCCTTTATTTTTTAGCAGGCTTTCTGGTATCCTTTGAGTATCCTTTGAATCTTGCACTTGAATGAAATATCCTGAAACAATTTGCAGTGAATTCAGTCAGATATGTAAATATCAGGCATTTTCTGTATTTGCAATGATCAAAACTTGATTGAAGGAAGAACACGGAAGATTCTGGGCCACTTTTCTGAAGCTTCAGATGCCCAATCTCTCCATGATTCCAAGAAGGCATTTCGCTGGCATCATCAGATGAAGTCAGCATGATGGGCTAACAATTGAACTGCACCACCTGGTCAAGCAAGGGTAGTTTCCGTACCTTGTAATCCTCAGAATAACGATCCCTTTCAGGCCGTTCGATCTCCACCAATCCAAAGAACCCTGCAAATCGCTCCAGGCAGCGGACTGAGTAACTGAGTCGCAAACAGTCCTCCGGCGTATAGTAACTGGTAGGTGGCTGCACTTCATTTATCAGGCGGGGGAAGGCCTTGATATACAGGTCTTCATAGAATCGGTTGGTCTGCCAGTCATCCCCGTGTTTATGCAATAAGTAGAGGGTGAACAGAAACGACTGCTGCAGTAAGGGTAATTCGTTAAAACGATCCTGATAGGACCACTCGTATTCCTGAACGAATGACTTGAGCAACCGGGGATAAATGGAAGTGGCCCCCTCATTACTCAGCATGGCACGGCATTCCTTGCTGAGGATAAACTTGCCCTTGTACGTTCTGACCAGTTTCGCCATCTCAGCAACCAGTCTGGTGACATGCAGTTCACTGAATTCCGGCTCTGACTTCAGCTCGCCGTACTTTGACCAGCGGATATACTCTTCTTCCCCCAGATAGGCTTTTGCTGCATCACGGCAGAGCTGTCGTGGCAGGTTGCCGGTAGCAGTGGGCTTGAGACCTGCTTCACCAATGCCATCAGCAAGCAGCATAAAGGCTTTGATGATCGGGGCTTCGGGAGTAACTGCCAGCTTTTCTGGAATAGTGGCTAGTTCTGGTGAGCTGAAGGGAAAGTGTAAAATACGGTGCATCTGCTCAGGCGAGAGCCCTTGGAAGTCTTCAAGTGCTGTCTGACTCTGTTTCTGCATATGCTGCTGCAGTAAGGCGTTCACTTCATCAATGGAGTTAAACGTCCTGCTTTGCAGTAGTTGCTTTATGTTGTCCATAATAGGATCAGTGACCGTCATGTCTCTGACAATCTCAACCGTTTTGGCGCAGCATTTCTTGGATTTGAGACCGCTGCCACAGGGGCAAGGATCATTTCTGCCGATTTTCATAGTAGGTTCCAGTAGGTAGGAGGAATCATGGCGTCTTGACTATACGTTGCTATCTCTGTAAACAACTTCAACTAAAGGGATTTCCCAACATTCACACTGACAGCGAGAACGAAACTCTTCTCCTGAATCATCAATATATCGCTGGATCATGGCAATAACTTTCAAGCGTTCAATATGTCTGATGCGACTACTCCATAGTGCAGCACTCTCTTTTGAGAGCTTTGCAACACAATCTCCGTCAATGTTGAGAAGGTCAATATCATGATTGCTAGTCATCATTGAGAGGGTATCCCCAGGGCAGAGTGCACTAATTTTTTTGTGCAAACTATCATCAGGTTTCTTGTGGCCAGCATAATTTATAAATAAATCCTTCAGGCTTAATACATCGTATTTCCTCTGAAGAATATTTGTATCTACATGCTCAAGTTGAGGATTTTCTCGCTGCAGAAGAAAATCACCTTCAAGAAGCGGTGTATGTGGATTAGGAGCATCAGTACGCTCAAAAAGAGAAAGAGTTTCTTTTGCACGAGTCATAGCAACATAATAAACTCGACGATCCTCCTCCAACTCCCGCAGTTTTTTTGTTTGTGACCACCCACCACCGAGTACAAAAACATGCGGAAACTCCATACCTTTTGCTGAGTGGACTGTACTCAGAAAAATGCCATTACCGACAGATTGGTCACGTCGCTGCTCTGCAAGAGTTTCGTATATGTATTCTATAAAGTAACTGACTGGAAGCTGCGCATTCGCCGTGTCAGCTTGTAATTCAAGCAGGATGTCCTTTAATAGTAGCCACCATGCGTTTATTGAACTTATATTCACCAGCCCATCTAAAAGTGATAATAAATCTGAAGCCTTCAACAGCTCATCGCTGCGTGATTTCAACTCCTGAATAAACTTAACGACTTCTCTTATGCGATAAAGCGGAGGAGTTTTATCACGGTCTATGCCCCAGCTTACTGGTATTTCACAATGTTCAAGTAACGCTCGAATTGGAGCTAACTCATCACGCCTTCTTGCTAACACTGCAAAGTCAGACCAACTGACGCCAGGATTACGTTGCTTGATCCTCTTTAGCTCACTAATCGTGGCAATAGCTTGGTCTGCATATGTTGCCACCTTGAAAAGTTGCACACGCCCTTGAGCTATGGGGTCCAATGTCTTCCATTGACCGCCAGGAGCAATCTTCTCTCGCCCTTTGTTGATTCGGATAGGATGCTGCCCTTTCATTCTTTCAGAATTATGTGCAATCAAGCAATTTGATGCGGCAATTATGTGAGCAGATGAACGGTAATTTTCAACGAGGTAAAATGTCTTGGCCTGGTAATCAGACTGAAATTGCTTGATAAATTTTATGTTTGCATCCCTAAAAGAATAAATATTCTGGTCGTCATCGCCAACAGCCAATAGATAAAGTTTACTATCTTGGTCACTTAGAGTACGACCGGCGATTGCGGAAATGAGCTGATACTGGTCATCGTCAATATCTTGGTATTCATCTACTAAAATGTAACGATAACCAGACAACAAACGCTCACGTAACTCATCACCCTCTATTCCTGTAAACTCAACTTCTCCTTTCAGAAGTTGGACAGCCTTGGGAATAATCTGCTTCAAGTCATCCTGTACCGATTTATGTCGATCTATCCTGTCTGCAAAGGATGAACCCGTTAAACGCATTGCAAAGCTATGGTATGTCTGAACGGTAACTCCACGAGCGTCAGGTCCGGCAAGTTCAATGATTCTGTTTCGCAGAGTATTTGCTGCATTCCTGTTGAAACAAAGAACCAAAATACTCCGAGACGGTACTCGCTTTACTCTCAACAAATAAGCACAACGGTGTGCCACAACTCGTGTCTTGCCCGAGCCAGGTCCGGCAAGCACCAACATACTTTCGGTTGGCTGTGCAGCAACAATAGAAGTTTGTACTGGATTTTCAAGGTTATCAACAATTCGACGGAATGATTCCTGAGTAGTTGCCCGATCAATAATATCTTTGCGACCCGCAAAGAATCGTTGAACAAAATTTGGTCTGTCCATAGTGAAGTATGCGGACACAAGGTTGATGGCTTGCTGGATTTTCTCTAAACCTAATCGAGCATACTCATTCATTACATGGACTTGAAAAATACGCTCCTTATAGTGTTGCTCAAGTGGACCGAAGTCACCTTTTGAGTAACGTCTCCTATTTTCTTCAGGAATAAGACGTATCGTCATGGCCTGACGAAATACAGCCAGCCCTTGCTGCAACTCAATAACGCGCTGCTCATGTAGAAACATAAGTGCTCTATCAATAGCGGCGGGAATATCTTTTATACGGTCCTTAAACAGATCGTTATGAAGTGCGTGTGAAATGTCGTCGAAGGAAAAATTTACCAACAAATCTGCACTTGGCGGGGTATTTTCAGGGACTTTTGAGTAGAGGGTGTCAAGTACTACTTTGGCAACACTCCGTCTTCGCTCTGATGTTTCAACAAGAGCCTTCCAGTTTCGATTTAATTTCACACGATAATGATCTTGACCGAAGTAACGAAATTCAAGACTTCCTTTGCTTCCCGCAAGACCCTTTCCATCTAAAGCAATACTTTTCAAAAGATTACGAAGATGATCTGGCAGAGATTTGTGACCATCATCAACGAGCCTTTGATTCAAGCGACGCAAGGAGAGATCAAGCCATCCTTCTGGGTCTGCCTCTGACTCCTGCATCATCTTTAACATTGCAAATTCAAGGGTACAAAGCTTCTCAAACCTGAGTCGGGAGTGATCTGCAACCTTGTATCTTATAAACGCATTAAGCATCACTCCTTGTTTGATAAGTCCTGCATCAACCATTTGATACAAAGTTCTTAAAATTCTCTGTGAATCTCCAGAAAAAGTATGAGATTCAGATGAATCATTTGGGTCACGCTTAAACTCAGGGAGTTCCGCCAATTCATCAGCACTCATACCTTCATCTTTTTTTGCATTGAACAGGGCTTGTAGTATAGCAATCCACTGTATTTTCTGTTTTTCTGGCAGGTTTAAAGTGGTGATTTTAGCTTCGGCTTCTTCAAGGTTTTTCACTAAAGGCTGACCTTGAAATACTCGGGTATTGTTTTGATTCCGCTCAACCAAACCGGCCCGCTCAAGCCAGGCTACTGCTGTTTTAACCTTCGTGTCAGCCATTTGGTCGTCAGTTGCAAATCCGGTATGCACCTCATCATCACGCAGCAACTCATTTGATGTAATGACTATTTCATCATTTTTGCCACGCTTTGCACGACGCAAACCTTTCAGAATTTGGGAAATATCGTGCTGACTGAGTTGTGGCATGGCACCGAGTTGGAATTGGGTCTCAATATCTTGCTCGCTGTACAAAAGCACACATTCAGCATCTTTTGTGTCACGTCCAGCCCTGCCAGCCTCTTGTAAATAGTTCTCTAACGACCCTGGAATGTTGGCGTGAATTACGAGTCGAACATTTTCTTTGTCTATACCCATGCCAAATGCATTAGTGGCACAGACTACTTGAAGCTTTCCGTTTATAAAGTCATCCTGAATTCTTCGCTTGTCAGGGCTTTCCAGTCCTGCATGAAATGCTTCAACTAGCCATGTTTTTTTCAGTAAAAAGTCCCGTATGCTTTCGGTTTCTTTTCTTGTTGCAGCATAGATAATCGCAGCTCCCATTTCTGGCTGAGGAAGTCTTTCTGACAATATTGCATGAATACGCTCATATTTTTCTGCTCCCTGGAGCAGTTGTACCTCAAACGAAAGGTTCGTTCTTTCAACACCACCTTCAAAAACCTGCAGCTCTTGCCCCAATTCTCTTCTAAAATGATCGACAATTTCTTCTTTGACGTCGCTCTTGGCGGTGGCAGTGAAACAGGCAATTGGGGGAATTGGAGCGTTTTGTCGTTCTGAAAACTCACGGATAAAGCGAGCTGCATAGAGATAATCCGGCCTGAAGTCATGCCCCCACTTTGACAGGCAATGTGCTTCATCAAACACCCAGCAGCCAATTTCTCGCTGGCTAAGTGCATCAGTCAACGATTTGTTTCTCAGTTGTTCAGGAGAGACATAAAGCAGTGCAATATCTCCCAATCTAATTCGCTCAAGCACCTCTCCACGCTCTGGCGGTGTTAACATGCCGTATATAGCGGCAGCGAGCATAGTTCCCGTTTTAGATGCCAAGCCATCTACTTGATCCTTCATCAATGCCTGAAGAGGGGAAATGACAACCGTAAGCACACCACGCCTATAGTTTCGGGCTAATGCAGGAATTTGGTAGCAGAGTGACTTCCCGCCTCCCGTCGGTAGAATTGCGAGTTGAGGTTTGTCTCCCATACCAAAACGGACAATAGCTTCTTGCAGACTTGTTCCATCAAGAGCGGCTGGGGTATTGCGATATGCTGGATATCCGAAAAAATGCTGCAGTTGCCCAACAGGATCATGTGTTTTTTGACACCATATACATGTAGGGTTATTGCAGGGAATATCACGTAATTCTTTCAAGGCTGGAACAACATCATCAAACCTGTGACGGACCCAAGGGGGAAGAACTGAATTGTTGCCAGACACCCTTAACCATGCCAAACAATAAGCAAGAGTCGGTCTTTTATCTGGATTGAGCAGACATTTGAAGGTCACCATTGCAATGGCAGTTTCACATGCCCTGGTTTGTGCGTATTTTTGAAAAATGGTAAAAGCTTCATTTTCCGTAATTGATGGTACTTGCAAGGCGATAAAAACTTCTTTGAGACCATCACATTGCAAACCACCTACCTTGTTTTCGTCAAAGCAGTAGCGATAGAACTTCAAAACATCATCTGCAGAATTTGCAATATTTAGAAAGCTTTCCCACTGGTCGCAGAATACTGAACCTGCTAATTTTGCATCCGCAACAGGGTCATTACACGCATCACGAACTAACTTATAGTCTTTTACCAAGCGGTGGTACGGGTTCTCCGGAAAGGCTAAAGGGGACAAATAGAGTGTGTCCACAATGGGCTTTTTTAATAAGCTCAGCTGTGGATTAAGAGACTCAAGAGTTGGAATATCATGACCGAGCAGATTGTGACCAAGGGTATAGTCGGCACCTGCAGCAAAGGCATCAAGCTCCTGCAAGGCTCTTTGCTGGTTAAACTGCCCCTTACGCTCAAATATCTGGCCATTAAAGACGGCACCAATATGAAACAGTTTGGTACCATCTGTTTCCAAATCGAGCAGGAGACACTTATTTAGAAACTCGTTGCTATTCAAGCTTCTCTGTGCTCCCGTTTCCCCGCCAGATACCCAAAACTCATATTAGGCAGCACCTCGCTATGGGGAATCAGCAGATACTTCCATGCCTTGCCGCCATTTTGCAGATTGTGCTCTGATGCATAAGCGCAATACTGTTGCGCTGCCTTGGCTTTCTCCAGAACCTCGGTATCCTTCATCTGGTTATCAGCCTTGATTTCGGTCAGGAAGATATGCTCGGCAGTCTCGACCACAAAATCCGGTTCATAGGTACGAGCGTTATGATCCCAGTAGATTTTGAACTGTTTCGGTGCCGGTCGAAGCCACTTAACCACGTCCTTGTCGTTCTCCAAAATTGCAGCAAAATCCTTCTCTCCCTTGGCGTCAAACTTGTACAAGGAATGACAGGCCTTCTTGAAACCTGAAAACACCTTCGACGGGATAGCACTGGTGGGGGTAATGGTATCGGTAAAATGATGAATGTTGTCCTGCTGAATCTTGGTGAGGTTGTGCCCCTCAATTTGCGTAAACGGCTTGACTATCGGCTCTTCATATGACTTGGTGGTGCAGTAGAAGTGAGGTTTCATCTGTGAGTAGATAAAGTTGGCGATTTCCCGCTTGTGATATTTGACGACATTGATGAAATCGTCTTCACTCAAATATCCCTTCAACTTGGCAATGGCCTGTCCGACAAGTTTTTGCAGCAATTCCGCCTGGCTATCGTAATCAATCTCCGAAAAGTTAATCAGCTCGTTCAGGATCAAGTTTTCCGGCTTGTCAGCATTGATCCCATAGCGGCCAATCAAGGTCTCCTGATTGTTCTCCTTGCGGTTCAGGTATTGAATCAGAATTTCTTCGGCAACAGGCGGATAATTGAGATTCGTGGTATCGAGGTTGAAATCCTTGAAGCCGGAATCAACCTCATCAGTCGGCTGAATGACAATGCGGGGGATCTCAATGGTATTCTGAATGAACTCGTCAACGGTGGCCTGATATACCTTTTCGATCTCCTTTACCAGATCAGCGTCGAACAGCCCCTGCTGTTCAGATGAAAGCAACTGTTCTTTTACCTTGGCAACCACGATCTCTTTGATCTCCTGGCGGCTCAACTCGCTGGCGCTCTTCACCTTGCTGTTCACCTGCGGGATGGTGGCGTAGATCGTTTTCCTGATTTCCAACGTGCGGGTAGCTTTGGTCTTTTCCTGAGATTCAGGCATTGCCTCAATCTTCTTCTGTTCAGCTTCCACCTCTTCATCGAAAGAAGTCTTTGCAACCACAACAACCTTGCTCCCTTCAAAGGTGGCAGGGTCGATCTCGATGATGTTCTTTTTCTTGATGATGGAATCCGGCTTGTTGGCCTCTTCAACGATCCGCTGGAAATTGTCGTGGGCAATGATGGTCAGCTTGTCCACCTTGTCATGACCAACACGCTTGCCATAAGGGAGGCGCAAGCCACGGCCGATGGTCTGCTCGGTCAGGGTCTCGGATGCCGAAGTTCTGAGCGGGATGATGGTGTACAGGTTGGTAACGTCCCACCCTTCCTTGAGCATGTTGACGTGGATAACGATCTCAATCTTGTTATCCGGGTCTTCCAGGGTCAGCAGTTGCTGGATATTTTCTTCCTTCTCGTCTCCACGCTGATTGGAATGAATCTCCATCACTTTGTCGCTGTAACGCCCCTCAAAGAAGGCTTGCGACTGAATCAGTGCCTTGATTTTGGCGGCATGGGTGGTGTCTCGCGTGACCACCAGTACAAACGGTTTCACCAGTCGGCACTTCTCATCTCTGGCGTATATCTCCAGTCCAACTTTGGTATCTTCGTGAATACGGATACCGTCTTCCAGCTTGAGCAGATCAAGCTCATCCTGACTGTACTTCGATGGATCAAAGTCCTTGCGGGTGGCAACAGCAGGCTCCTTGACGAAACCGTCTTCCATCGCCATGCCAAGGCCATACTGATAGACCACGTTCTTGAACAGCTTGGTGCCGCCGGTTTCCGTCTTCGGTGTAGCGGTCAGCTCGATCCCCAGAACCGGATTCAATTCATTGATGACCTGCATACCGCGTTCAGCCCGGTAGTGGTGTGATTCATCCATCAGAATGACCAGATCGTCCAGGTTTGACAGATAATCGAAATAGGATTGGCCGATATATTCGGAGAGCCGCTTGATACGGGGCTGTTTGCCCCCTTTGGTTTCGGCGTTTATTTTAGAGATGTTAAAGACGTTGATGTTGATGGATTCGTCAAAGAGCGGCAGCGTACCCTTGCTGGTGTAGTTGTCACCGGTGATGATCCCCGGTGGCCGGTGCACGAAATCGCCTATGCCGGGGAAGACATACTTGGGACTGCGGGGGTTTGAGAAGTCTTCAATCAATTTGTTGTAGATGGTCAGGTTCGGAGCCAACACGAAAAAGTTCTTGATCCCCTTGGCCTGATTCAACCAGGCGATGAAGGCCCCCATCAGGCGGGTCTTACCAACGCCGGTAGCCAGAGCAAAGCAGAGACAAGGGAAGTTACGCTCAAACTCGCTGAATGTGCGGGCAGTGCCATTGAGCGCTGCATAATCAGCAGTGCAAGTCAGAACCTTTTTCATTTCAGCGTCAAGATCGGCGTTCTTTTTAAGGGTCAGGTTATCGGCAATGCTGCCGAGTATTTGCAGACTTTCTACCTGGGGAGAACGCAGGCTCAAGCGGTTTTTGATGTAAGTAGCGTGCTTGTCCATTTATTCCTCCACCCCAGCAAAGATGTCCATCTGGCCAGCTTTTTTCGCTTTGGATTGCTTCGCTTCCTTATCTTCAACCGGAGGGCCGGATGGTACAAAATCTGGTTCATTCGGGTCACGTGGCATATCGACGATATTCAAGCTGTAATCATCTCGGCCAAACTCACACTTGCCAAGCAGCATGGAGGGAATCTTCTTAACCGTGATGTTACTGTACTTGTTGTCAGCACTGGTAAAGTGAGATTTGCAGCAGATCAACAGGCTTTCGTCCGGCTGCATCTCTTCGTGGATACGGTCGAGATGTTCCGGTGTCAGGTGAACGGTGGTGGTGAAGATGAAATCCTTTTCCGATGATTGACCCTGTTTCCAGTAATAGATTTCATCAGGGCAGTAGCGGAAATTTTCATGCTTCGCCATGGCAGCGGCCATCATGGTAGGGTTGTACTCTTCGTTGATAATCCACTGGTCGTAACGATCTTTCTTCAACAAGCTTGGTGCCATGTAATAGTATTTGAAACCGCCACCACCTTGCCAGTTGACGGCCTTGGATATGCCACCCTGGTCGGTGCCATCACAGACCTTTTGCAGACGAGGTTGAATATGCGTATGGCAATGATCTCCTAACTCCACCATTATCCACTTACGCCCCATTTTGTGGGCAACTGCACCAGTTGTACCTGTTCCTGCAAAGGAATCGAGAACGATGTCGCCTTCGCGGGTAGCAATCGTCAATACTTGTTTGAGTAGCTTCTCTGGTTTGGGAGTAATGAATACTTCAGCTGACCCAGCAAACAACCCCTTTATCTCATCCTTGGCTTCAGCATTTTGACCGGCATCCTTGTAAAACCATATTGTTCCTGGCACAACACCTTGACGAACTTCAGTAATAAAGGTTTTTTTTCTTGGGGCATTTTTCCCGTCTTTGCCCCACCATACGCGGTTATCGCCATCTAAAGCCTTAAAGTTGTCTTCTGAAACGGTCCAATAACGCCCAGGTGGGGGTTGAAATTCTTTTCCCGAAGGACTCTTAACAACATAACTGCCCTTACTGTAGAAATTTCTTCCGTGCATAGCACTGTCAAGCCATACACCTCTCGGATCGTTATCAGGATTCTTAAATCCTGCATTCTGTTTCTCACCACGTTCCAAAGGTGACAAAGACAATTTATCAATGTTGTTAGCGTATACCAACACGAAGTCATGCATTGCGGAAAAGTGCTTAGCGGAGTTTTTCAACGTATAGATTTTTTCCCAACAAATTGTCGTAAGAAAATTCTTCCGTCCAAATACCTCATCACAAAGGACCTTCAGATAGTGCGCCTCATTATCATCAATCGTAATCCATATCGAACCATCCTCTGACAACAGCCGCCGCAGAATCTCCAGACGATCCCGCATCATGGTCAGCCATAACGAATGCTCAAGCCCGTCGTCATAATGGGTAAAGGCACTGCCCGTGTTGTAAGGCGGATCGATGAAGATACATTTAACTCTTCCGGTGAACTCTTGCTCTAGCGCCTTCAGCGCTAACAGGTTATCCCCGAAGATCAGCATGTTCTCGGTATTCCGATCGCCGTAAGATTTATCCGGGTCTTCAATCAGAATCCTCGGCTCCAGCTTTGGCTGAATATCCTTGCCGATCCAGGTTAGTTCGAGTTTGTTGTTCATAGAGCCTCAATCTTTTCTGCAATTTTTACAAGCATGTCAAAATAAAGCGGCTCAATGTCAGCTGCTTTCAGATGGTCAAATATATAGTCTTTAATATTTTCGATCAGAGCTTTTATGGCCTCATCTTTGACATCGTTGGTTTTTAATTTTCTATGTATAGCTGACAATTTGTTGTTCGATGAAATATCGCTGGCTGATATGCCTGCAAGCTCCGGATGTTCCTTCGATAACTCTGTGATGCAACTAACAATAAATGAGGTAGTTACGAAATCTTCACCAGTGATGGCATCAATGCTTTCATCAATATCTTTGTATTTGAACCATGTTCCGTAACCCTTCGCCTTATTAAACTCTTTTTGTCTATCTATTGCGGCCTTATCGTTATCGCTGAGTATGATGCACTTCCTATCTGCGAGTTGTAGTAAAGGAACTATATTCTGAATATCTTTAACTCCTTTAGCGTGACAAAGCCCAATATCGCTAAATTTGTCTTTCAACTGCTTATATTTTTTAGGTAATTTTTTTAAAGCTTCTTCGCAAAGTCGCTTGTCTTTCCATCCTTCAAAAATAATATTTACCTTCTTCAAGCTTTCAAATATTGAATAGCCTAAAGCGTTGAAAAGCACCTCTTCATCAACGATGTTTGAGCTGGTCACCTTATACACATTTGTTTGTTCTTTCGCTTTCTTTACTATGAGATGTCTTTCAATATTGTCTTTGTCGATCATGAATATGGAGTGTGTACTGTAAACCACGGTATTCTTACTTGAGATATTAATAAGCTCATCTCTTAAATATCTAGCACCTGAAGGGTGCAAACAAATATCAGGCTCATCTATCAGTATTAGTGTATTTGTAAGGTTGTTGGTTTTAACTTTCGCAGATATTAGTAATAAGAATGTAATAAACCGCTTAAAACCATCACTTCTACTGGAGAATTCATAATGATTGAAATCATCTTTGACAGAAGCCTCTATGAAACTGCCATTTATTGAAAGTTGGATAGATATGTCTTTGTATTCTTTCCAAACTTCTCTAAAGTGCTTGGTTGTAATTTCGGCTACTCTATTAAGGCAATTCCTTAACCTATGAGGAGAGGCTGCTTTTTCTTCTTCTATTGTCTTTTTAATGTCAGTAATACCAGATAAAATAAACATTTGCTTTAAAGGTATACAAATATTTGGATTAGCAGTAAATTGAATAATATCTATTTGAGATGGCAACAAATTTTTCTCACTATAATCCCAATATAGTGAATCTGGCTTAACACCATCGTAATACAACTTAGTAGTCTTGTTTATTGTGCTTTCAATTTCATCAAAAGTTGAATTTATTAGATAATCAGGCGGTATTTTGTCTGAATAATCCTTATGAACAAGTAGACATTTTTTCAATGTTTCGCTTGATCCATCTGGTAGTATTACCTGGAAAGTATCGGGGCATTGCGGAGAAACTGCTTTATAGTCGGCATTTAGAGTGTATTTACGAGGAGCTTTCCAGTTGGACGTGCTCTTTGTTTTTGATAGCACATTGACGACATAAAGAATCTCACGTTTCTCAAGGGATAGATAATTTTGAAGAGTCAGCTCCTCATGCTTGGAATTTATAATAAATGTAGGATTATCTGAAGGGCTGAGTATTTTAGATGATAATTCAGATTCAATATCAGCAAGCTCATTATCGTCAAACTTAAAAACAAACCTGACATACGCCTCTTTTATTACATCTTCTTCTGGCAACGTCTGCCTCTTGTCTAGGGGCAAAACCTCAATATCATCGGATAATGTTGAAAGTGCATTGATAATATTTGATTTACCAGACTCATTTATGCCAACCAATACCAAACACTTATGAGCAAATGATAAACTAAGACTGGAAATTGATCTGAAGTTTTTAATTTCAGCACGATCAAGAATCATAATTCCTCCATAACGCAGTAGATTGTTCTTATATTAGTTGCCAGCGAATTGTGAATAGATGTCTGGTTGATATTTGCTGTCTTAATCGTGCCTCAACCCCTTCAATCAAACCTTCTTTTCGGCTGTCAACCTCATCCTGTGCTTCAAAAAGAGTGCGGCGTTTAGTATTACGCTTCTTCTCAAGTTCCTTAATTTCTTTCTGCGCCTTCAGCTTTTCATCAAGTTTGAGGATTTTCTTTGATTCGGTTTTCTGGAACTTGATTTCACGGTCCAGCTCTTTCAGCTCGAGTTCCAAGCCGCTTTTCAGGTCTTCCGCCCACTTTTCAAGTTTTTCCATCTCTTCATCAAAGAAGGTTGAGTTACGGGTACTGATGTCGTCAATAATTTTTGCTTTTACAGCTTCAAATATCTGCTGCAGCTGGTCGCTGGCTTTGCCTATTTCGCTCAGCCCTTGACATGTTCCTGGCAGAGAAAACAGTCGGCGAGCCTGTTCTTCATCCAACACAGTGCCATCATCGGAAATGGCAGAGAATACCAAGTGATCCTCTTCCTCAAATGACTCTACAGATAGCCGCGTCAGAGACAAGTATCCCGATCTTCCAATCAACGGTTCGAGAATGGATATTTTTAACGGCTGTGCGGAGTAATCAAAGACCACTTTAGCATCGGGAAGTTGCTTGTTGGTGGCAGCATCAAGAATGTGCTGTGCCAACGGATGACCGATGCGGAATACATGACCATCCTCTACATGCCTTCCCATACGGTACAGACCAAGTGGAATCGCGCTGTCTTTGGTTGGATTACTCGTAAGCAGGAACGTGGATTCTTCGGAAGAAAAGTCTGCACAGCTTTCCAACGCATACTTGGCAAGCTCCCACAACCAGTTTTCATACTTGTTCAGGTATTCGTTGCTTTCCTTCAGATTGACCCGCAGCTTCTCGTGAACCTCTTCATCAAAGTTCTCCAGCAGTTTCTTGCGTGTCAGCTTCATGCTTTCGTCGATCTCGGATTCCAACTCTCGCTGTAGCTCATCGAACGAGGCCTGTATCTCTTCCGGTGAGCGGCATTCCTGATAGATTCTGGCAATACGCTTCTCAAAGTCTACACCGGACTCAATGCTCCCCAATACCTCGTCGCTGGCGCCAAAGACACCATCGAACAGAGCAAACTTCTCAGCCAACAGTTCATAGACCCGCTGGTCGGCAGCATTGTTCCTGTTGAGGAAATTAACGACCACCACATCATGCTTTTGTCCGTAGCGATGACAGCGCCCAATCCGCTGTTCGATCCGTTGCGGATTCCAGGGAAGATCATAATTGACCACCAGTGAGCAGAATTGCAGGTTGATACCCTCTGCCGCTGCCTCGGTGGCAATCATGATCTGCGCCTCTTCCTTGAAGTAATCGACGAGGGCCGAACGCATGTCGGCAGTGCGGGAACCGGTGATCCGGTCACTCCCTTGGTGACGCTGATACCACCGTTGATAAATCTGCTTGGATTGGTCATCACTGTTGGAGCCATTGAAGAGGACGATCTTGCCTGCATGGTCGGTTTCAGCAAGGATTCTGACCAGATAATTCTGTGTACGACGAGATTCAGTAAAGATGATGGCTTTCTTGCTGGCTCCGAGACTTTCTGCCTTTGCAAAACCTGCTGTAAGAGCTTGAATAAGTGACTTGCCTTTTGCGTTCTCGGTGATAGAAACGGCAAGGTCTCTGAACGCCTCCAGATCAACGATTTCGTTCTGGATCGCTTCCTTATCCTCAGCAGTCAGGCGTTCATCAAGCTCATCCTCATCCCATTCGTCCTTAATCTCGTCAAGAGTTTCAAAATCATCCGACAGCTCATCTTCAACCGGAACCGTAATCTCTGCGTTCTTCAGCTTTGCTTTCAGCCTGCTGACAATGGAATCCAAGGCTCCGGCGATGGCAAAAGTCGAAGATGCCAGCAACTTGCGTAGCACCAGTGTCATGAGCGTGCGCTGGCTGGCTGGTAATGCCTGAAGGTTTGAACGACGGAGATATTCAGAGACCAGATCGTAGAGGACAGTTTCGTCCTTGGTTGGGATAAACTCCTGGGTTATGGGAATACGGTTGGTGTACTTGATGTATTCAAGCACTTGCCGTCGCAAGGTACGCTTGCAAATAGGCGCAATACGGGCTTTGAGGTCATCAAAGTTGATTTCATTGGTAAGACGGGCGAATTGGTTCTTGTAGCTCTTGATATCGCCAAAGATGTAATCGTCAATAAAGCTAACCAAGCCGTACAGTTCAAGAAGGGAGTTCTGCAATGGCGTGGCAGTAAGCAGTAGCTTTGGCACATTCGACAGAGTGTCCTTGATGGCACGGGCAATCTTGTTGGATGTTTTATAAACGTTACGGAGCCGGTGCGCTTCGTCGATAACCACCAAATCCCATTTAACTGCCTTGACTTGGTCAGCCTTGTTACGGGCAAACTGATACGAAGTGATGATTATCTCGCTCTGTTCAAAGGGATTACGCTTGCCTTGCTTGACTTCCTGGTTGAATGACTTTGCTTCGAGGATCGTTGAAGGGAGAAAGAATTTTTCCAGTAGTTCCTGGTTCCATTGCTTGCGGAGGCTGGAAGGAACTATTATGAGTATCTTCCGTTTTCGCTCTGCCCATATTTGGGAAAGCACAATGCCAGCTTCAATAGTCTTTCCCAAGCCGACTTCATCCGCAAGGATTGCCCCACGAGAAAGAGGCGAACGAAATGCAAACAAGGCCGCTTCAACCTGATGTGGATTCAGGTCTACCTGGGCATCAGATAATGATGCAGCAAGCTTTTCGAGACTGTCAGAAGCACAGCGTTTCGTTAGCTCGTGGGCGTAGTATTTTGCGTGGTAGTCGGTAAGCTGCATGATTTATTTTGCCCTGTATTGTCGGGCAGCAGTCTTGACCGCCATCTTGTTAGCGTTGTCCCAACCTGATTCTATCAGCTTAGGAAGGACATGTTTTCGACAGGTATCAGCTTCGTTGGCCATATAACACGCAACCATGACAAACCAGAGATAGAGGTACCAAGTGTGTCAGCATTGCGCTATTCATACCAGAGAAACCGAGAAATTACCATAAACACCCTTAAAACAGGTCAGTTAGTGCTATAATGTTGAATATTTACCCCTCCAAAAACGCTTCAAGTATCCGGTACACCTTCTTAAGGTCCTTCTGACCGATTTGTTGCAGCATATCAGCGGCCTGCTTATGCAAATCTCCCTCATCGCTCAGATGTCCAAATTTGAATAGAGCTGGTAACGGAGTTCCTACCGTTTCCGCAATCTTGGTAAGACGATCAAGACTTGGGTAGCTCTTGCCAAGCTCAATTCTGCTCATATGCTTCTGGTCGATCCCCAACTGTTCTGCAAGTTGTTCCTGCGTTAATCCGGCCCGTTTTCTGAGCTCCCGTATCCTTTTACCAAGCAGTTCATTCGCGTTTTGCATGCCGATCCCTCCTGTGCGCACAGGGTGACTGGCATGGCGAGCATATTGAACGCATATATAGACGTATAATATTTGACAATACGCCATTTCGGGGCTATTTAACGCCTACAGAGACGTGTTTGGAAACGCAATACTCGTCTACAAAAGTATATGCTGACTTGATGACCCTAACGTTCATTGCAACCGCTGTGTAGGTTGTAGCCTATATCAAATTTTTCTCTAACCAACTTCTGACCTCTGACTTATGGGCCTACTCGACATCTCCTTAACCTCCTCAATGCGTTCCACGCTGTTTTCCCTCAAGGATACAAGCGCAAAGATTGAGCGTGCTCAAGAACGACTTGCTACCGGCAAGAAGGTCATGAGTGCGCTTGACAATCCCACCAATTACTTTGCTGCTCAAGCAGCACTAAACAGAGCAGGAGACCTAACGACAAGAAAAGACGGCATCATGGAGGCCATCAAGAATGGTGATGCTGCCAATGTCGGCCTAAAGTCACTTGTTTCACTCATTGAAACGGCCAAGGGGATAGCAAACAGCGCTCACATGGCAGGTGCTTCTGACCGGCAAAGCCTGGCATCTCAATTCAACCAGATACTGAGCCAGATGGACACCTTGGCCGGTGACTCTGGGTATCGTGGTACTAATTTGCTGAAAAACGATGATCTGACTGTAAACTTCAATGAGGATGGAAGTTCAAATCTGACCATCAATGGCGTTGATGCAACATCAGATGGGTTAGGATTAGAAAAGACGAGTTATCTACAAGGCAGTGTAATTGATGGTGGCGGTGAAATCCTTGACGGTTTTTCATTAGCGTTGGGCGATAACGGCAAGATTGTGGCGTGGGGAGACAATAGTTTTGGGCAGTTAAATATACCTAATGACGCACAATCAGGCGTTGTTTCAGTTCAGACTGGCTCCTACTACTCGCTAGCTCTGAAAAGTGATGGTTCAGTAGTCGCCTGGGGCAACAACTCAAGTGGCCAAATTGATGTTCCAACTACAGCTATGTCTAGCGTAACGCAAATTGCCGCAGGTAGTAGCCATGTGCTGGCATTAAAAGACGACGGATCTGTCATAGGATGGGGTTCAGATAGTTATGGGCAAATCGATATTCCAACATCAGCGCAATCCAATGTTATTTCAATTGCCGCTGGCTATGACCATTCAATTGCACTTAAGGATGATGGTTCCGTAGTAGCTTGGGGGCGTGACAATCTTGGGCAATCTACAGTACCAGCTCAGGCTCAGTCAGGAGTCATTGCTATTGCTGCCGGTGGTGGCTTTTCATTGGCACTTAAGAACGATGGTTCGGTAATCGCATGGGGTGTAAATACGCTTGGTCAAACCACAGTTCCTTTACAAGCTCAAACTGGTGTAATCTCTATTTCTGCTGGAGGTGGGCATGCGTTAGCTCTGAAAACAGATGGTTCAGTGGTTGCTTGGGGTTATAACGACTATGGTCAGACAACCGTCCCTATTGCGGCCCAATCCGGTGTGGTTTCCATCGCAACTGGCTATACGACATCTTATGCACTAAAAAACAATGGTTCCGTAGTCGCATGGGGAAATAATTCAAATGGAGAAACCACTGTGCCCCCTTCAGCTCAGTCTGGAATCGGTTCTCCAGATAACTCCTGGTCCACCGACGCCGGTATCAGCAAATCTGAGCAACAGCTTGAAAACGCACTCAGCACACTGCGCACAGATGCACAGACACTATCCTCCAACCTGAGTGTCATCGGCATTAGAAAAGAATTCACTGACTCAATGGTTGCAAACCTTCAAACCGGTGCTGACAACCTGACACTGGCAGATATGAATGAAGAAGGGGCAAATATGCTCATGCTACAGACCCGTCAGAATCTCGGTATTACCAGTCTCAGCATGGCTGGACAAACAGCGCAGTCGGTCATGAAACTGTTTTAGCACACTCACCCGTAGCATCATCATCCGTTTCCCACCAGAAAGTTGTCAATTTTTCTATAAACTCTATTTCCCCTCAAATTTGACCTAAGGGCTTAATTTTGCTATGATGATTATCATCAGGGGGTGGAATGCCCAGCGTCTGCCCCTCCTTCTGACACACCCGGAAAGTTGTCAAATTTTCACCGCACCACTCGCATCTCTCACAAGCATCATTATCCCATCAACACCCTGCAGCAGACCAGTAACCAATGATGACCGCTCAATCATCATGCTGGCACAACTGCGCCTGCTCCAGGTGTCCACTACGCAGAAGAAAGGAGAACCGATGGAACTAGGACAATTCCTGATTTGTCTCGCATCACGTCACGAGCAGGCCAAAGATTCCTACGAAGAAGAGTTGAAAGACCTTTGGAAAAACAAAAAGAAACGAGGTGCTCGGCACACGGAACCAAGCTTTGATGATGAACGCGCCCTTATGAAGGAAGTTGTCAACTCTGTACGTGCTAAACCTGCGTGTCTCAAGAAACTTTCCCCTCAGGCACTGGGATGTCTTGCCTACCTGTTCAGATGCAAAATGCAAAATGACCCGTTCACTGAAGGCCATGAAATCATCGCTAAACTGGTCTGCGATCCTGAACACACCATTGACTACCTGAAGGGATTTGCTGAACTTAAAGAACTGGGATGGATTCGCTTTCTTGAAACACCATCCGGTGCATTCACTGATCAGGAACCGTTCTGCTGGTTGCAGACCTCAGTTGAATTGGGTGAAACTTTTCAAAAGAACATTGGAGAAGGAACGCATAACTCGCAACAGTTCACCTCCAATGACGCCTATCTTGATGCCGTCATAAACTACCTGAAAGCAATGATCAGTGACGATAGCAGCGCCTACCGGGTAACTGATCACGGTCTGGATCTGTACGCTGCTGAACCTTTTGCCTGGCACCGTAGAATAATCATGCGGGTACAGGCATCAACAATTGCACTTCCTGCAGCACAACTTCAGCATACCTACAAACTGAGTATCTACCAGTTCCTGACCCTGATCGGACTTCTGGCACTGCGTGAAGGTGATCTGCGCTACGACTTCAGTGACACCAATGATGTCACCAGACTCTTTGCCAAGGGACGCATCTGCAGAAAACAGATGCAGGAACATCTCTATGGTGAAAAGAGTCCGCTGCAACAATCCAAGCTGATCGAAAGCAGTCACGGCTCATTCGGTGAATCCGTGCAACTTTCGCAGACCGCGCTCACCGCCTTGATCGGCAAGCAGGAACTCAAGAAGTCCAGACAGGAACTGGAACAGCGGGTAAAAAAGAAGACCTTCTTTGACTATGAGGAACCCAAGGTCAAAAAAGATTCGGTCATGCTTCCTGTGAAGACCATGGAAACCATCAAGTCCATCCTGTTCAGCGAATCATACATCGGCAAGCGGATCAGAAAAGGCTGGCATGCAACTCTTCCTGCCGCCTGTGGCTCTCCCACCGGCAGTACCGTGCTTTTGTATGGTCCTCCTGGCACTGGCAAAACTCTGACCGCCCAGTACATTGCCAGTGAACTGAAACAACCGCTGCTCAAGATTGATGCTGCAAAGGTGCTCAGCTGCTGGGTTGGGGAAAGTGAACAGCACGTAAGACGTATCTTTGACGACTACAGCATGCTGCAGAAGGAGTTTGGCAAATCTCCGGTACTGCTCTTGAACGAAGCAGATCAGCTTTTAGGGAGTCGTGGAACTGGTACCAGTTCAGTAGACCGGATGAACAACAATCTGCAAAATCTCTTTCTTGAAGGTCTTGAGCGGTTTTCAGGTGTGCTGGTTGCCACAACAAACCGTCGTGAACTTCTGGACAATGCATTTAGTCGCAGATTTAATTACAAGCTGGAACTTCCCCCACCAGACCGGCTGCTTCGCATGGAACTCTGGAAAAACCATCTTCCTGAAAAACGATTGGAAGCTGATGTTGATATTGGACAACTTGCCGACCTGGGATTAACCGGTGGAGAAATCAGACTGGTAGTGGAACGGGCAGTACGTATTGCAGCCTATCGAGGACAGCCGAAGATCCGTCATGCAACCTTGAAAGAGATTGCCCATGAAGAACTGAACGCACGGATGAAGCAGTTTGGCAGTACCCGCAAGATAGGTTTCGACATCACCAGCAGCTAACCCACCGCAGTATCTCACCCCAACATAATCAGACATCAGATTCCGGTATGCAGCTACCGACGAGGTCCGTTGTGCGTTCTGCGTCTGCATGCCGAACTTCTCACCATGAAAGGAGCAGCACCATGAGTAATGCACTGGTAAAAATGGACTTTGACAAGGAACAGATGGCAGTCATCGAATCACAGTTTTTTCCGTCAGGGGCAAGCAAGGCGGAACAGCAGTACTGCTTTTCCGTGGCGCGGGAATTGTGCCTCAATCCGATTACCAAGGAAATCTTCTTTGTGAAACGCCGTCAGAAGATCGGGGACACCTGGATCAACAAGGTTGAACCGATGGTAGGCCGTGACGGTTTTCTCGCCATTGCCCACCGCACCAACCAGTTTGCCGGTATTGAGACCAGCGTCAGTATCCGCGATGTACCGCAGCTTGAAAACAGTCAGTGGGTATTCAGAAAACAGTTGGTGGCTGAATGCATGGTCTGGAGAAAGGACAGTAACAAACCGTTTACCGCGCAGGTTGCGTACAACGAATACTGCCAGAAAACCGCTGAAGGCACTCCTACCAAGTTCTGGGCAGAGAAACCGGAAACCATGCTGAAGAAGGTTGCCGAAAGTCAGGCACTGCGCAAGGCGTTCAATATCTGTGGCGTCTACTCGCTGGAAGAGATGGGAGCAGGCTTTGAACTTTCAAACGGTGAGATCATTCCTCAGTCCATTGAAGCTGATTACACGCGGGTGGATACGGAAAAGTCTCCGCCTAGAAGCAAGCCTGAGCAAACCAGAACTGCACGTACTCAAACCCAGCAACCAGTCCTCACCATTGATGATGAGTCGCCTGTCATTGCTGAAGACGATATCCCCGATTTCTCATCAAAACGGAGCCAGGTGATTGATGACATTGCCCTGCAGGTCATGGATCTGTTGGACAGCAAGCATATCGCCTATGACGTTATCCTCGACGGAATTGACGGCATGCTCTCTGCCAATTCGTTCACGGAAAAGGAACTGCTCAAGTCCTCCGGTTTCAGGTGGTCACCGGATACCAAACGCTGGGTATTCAAATTCAAAAACGAACCGTTTTAGGAAAGGAATCCATAATGAATCTCACCCCGTTATTTGAAACAGCAGCGATAGCCTTAAACCGGAAGTCATCAGCAGAGTTGGGAGATCGTACCCGGTATATCGGTTCAAGTGATGTAAGCAGTTGTGCCAGAAAGTTTATGCTGCAGCGTACATCGCCCGTCACCCCAACCGTAAGCAATCTCCTCAAGATGAGTCGCGGTCATGTTGCTGAAACCCTGATTCAGCGTATCTTTGATGCCGGTGGTATGAAACACTGCTATGACATGCAGGTGGAACTGCAGCATCCTGACTATCCGCTCAAGGCACACCTGGACTTTCTGTTGTACCTCAATCTGGATGGCGAACCGGAACTGCATGTGATCGAGGTGAAATCGGTCAGCAGTATTCCTGATGAACCGTATCCACAGTGGGAAGAACAGCTGGCCTACCAGCTGGGTCTGTTGCGGATGCAGTACCCTGACAGGAAGATCGGCGGATCAATACTGGCTGTTGACCTGAACGCCGGCCAGATCCACCAGTTTAACGGGTATACCTACAATGATGCCCTGTTCAACTATCTGTACTGCAGAGCACTGTATCTTCTTGATTGCCTGGAAGGGAAGGATACACCACGGGCAACGGTTTCCCACCTCTGTGCCTACTGTCAGTATCGTTCTGACTGTCCTGCATTGCATGTACCTAAGGTTGAACTGCCAATGGAAATCGAAGCACTTGCTGAAAAATACGCTCAGCTGAACAGTACCAAGTCAAAGGCTGAAAAGCAGATGAAGAGCATCAGGCAGGAGTTGATGGCATTCACCGGTGACAGCTTCAAAGGAGGTTCCAGCAAAATATCTCTGATTGTTTCCTCTGTTGCGCCAAGCATGAGTGTGGATGCTGAACTGCTGAAAGAACGCTATCCCACCATCTATCCACTGGTTCTTAAAGAACGGGCCGGGTACACCAAGCTTGAGTGCAAACCGGTTAAGACTGCTACTGCCTGAATAGCTTCAAGCACCACCATAGACGCCCCTGAATACTACTCGGGGGCGTTTTTCTTTTTGAGGAGGAAACATGGAGTCCATCAACATTCTGCTGAAACGTGATGAGGTTAAAACCGTGCGGATGAAGGTGATACGTCCGGTATTCAGTCGTGAAGTTATCCGCGAGGATATGCCTGTCTATCTGCCAAGCGGCCAGTACTGCTCACCACAGCAGATTTATGAGCTGTTTCGCAATCTGTCCGTTGAATCCAAAGAGCACTTCATCTGTCTGCATATGGATGCCAAGAACCGGATCATCTGCATGGATCGGGTATCAGTCGGCAGCCTCAACCAAAGTATCGTGCATGTTCGGGAAGTGATGAAGTCAGTATTGCTCAGTTCAGCATCTTCAATCGTCCTGATTCACAACCACCCATCAGGTGATCCCCAGCCAAGCAATGAAGATATGGCAATTACCAGGCGTCTCAAGGAGGCAGGCGATCTATTGGGAACACCGGTACTGGATCATATCATTATCGGAGAAGACCGCTACGTTTCGTTTGTTGAACGGGGATTACTCTAACCTTACTGAAAATGGAGCATGCAATGGAACATATCGTCAAGGAATCACCAGAAAAACATTCTCTCATCCCTGCCAGCTATACCGTTCAGGAGGTCTTCGGGTTTCCATCACAACTTCCGCTTGATGGGTACAAGCCTAGTCATCCACTGGTACCTAAACCAACTCCCGGATACGTATGGGATGCACGGATCGTCAAGGACTTCATTGAATGGTTGACAGAACCAAGTCCTGACGCACTCTGGATTGCCGGTCCAACCGGGTGCGGCAAGACTGATGCGCTTAAAAACGTCTTTGCTGCACTGCATATTCCAACCGTGATCGTCTCTGCCAAATCCTCAACAGAACCTGACGACATTCTGGGGCGGGTACAACTCAGAAACGGTAATACGGTCTTTGTACCGGGAGAACTGCTGCAGGCATACCAGCAGGGATACGCCATCATCTTTGATGAGATCGACGGCTACAATCCTGAAGTACTAATGGCCTGTCATCGTATGCTGGAACGGGCAGTGGTAACACTGGACGATGGTACCGTCATTGAACCTGCACCACGCATCTATCTGGCTGCAACCGCCAATACCCGTGGTGATGGTCAAGGCAGTGACCAGTACGCCGCCACCAACATCTTCAACCTTGCCAGTCTCAACCGTTTTGAGAAGTGGGAGATGTCCTATCCACCCGCCGAGGTTGAGGAAAAGATACTGGAGAATCAGTTCAGTGGAAAACTGCAACCGAATCTGATGCAGGCAATGGTCAAGACCGCTGCTGATATCCGCAGAGCCTATCAGGATGGTAACTGTCCTGGTCCTATCTCCATCCGTGATCTTCTGCGCTGGTGCAGAAAACTGATTCAGGCATGGAACCGAAAGGATGTACCACCGCTGTATCATTCGTTCGACAAGGCGTTCGGCAACGGTGTTGATCCCCATGTCCGTGCCATGCTGCATACCCTGATCCAGACCAACTTTGGTGTACCTGCTCCGCAGATCGAGGGGGTGAAGCCATGATACTGAATCTGAAACCTCAGACAGTCTTTGCCGTACATCTGCGTGCAGATTCTGTTTCCGGTGGAAAAGACTGGGTCGGTTCAGTCACCGCAGATGGCGAGATCCACACCTACTGGGGCAGAACCGGACAGATCAGTCAGCATGCCGGTAAACCTGGCGATGTTGCGGCATTGAACAGAATCATTGACCAGAAGAAAAGCGGTAAGGACCGCTATCAGGAAGTAGACCGCTACACGCAGCAGCATGGCTGGGAAAGTCAGCGTACTCAGACAACGCAAGCCACACCAGTCCAGCAACCGCAACCTGCTGTTGCAGAAGTTGATTGGGTGGAAGCACCTGACGCTGCAATTGAATGGGATTTCTGAACCAGTACATCGCAGTACATCTCCAGCAGTATCCGAATCATCCCCCTCTTACGACAATTACATACGTGAAGGAGTATCCCATGAAGACAACACAGGTCATTCTCGACCAGATGATGCTGGTGGTGCTGAATATCTCCATCTGGCAGGGCCGCAAGGCACTTAAAAGTACTGATCTTGCATTGAACGGTATTGATGTAAGCAAACTACCACCCGGTACACTTGCTACGCTGGGAAGTAAACGGATTATCTCACCTGATGCGGTAAAGCCGTTCATTGCACTTAAACGTGCTGCCATGCGTATCTGCCTGCAGCAGGGAGTGCGCTTTGGTGGTGACGGCTATGCAGTACCCAAGGAAAAGGTTGCGGTACTGAGTACTGAACTGAAACGGCTGAAGGAGGAGTTTGAATCTGCCAAGAACTCGTTTCTCTCAGTATACGCGGAAGAGGTGGAGAACTGGATTGCAGCCAATCCTTCAGAGTGGACACCGGTCATCCGTGCATCAGTTGATGCTCCCCGTCATATTCAGAAAACCCTTTCATTCAACTACTCGGCATTGGAGGTGTCAGCTCCCTCATCGGTTGCGGAGAACGGTCTGTTTGAAGAGGTGGACAGTCTCTATGGTCAACTCTGCCATGAAGTACGGGTTGCTGCGCGTCACGCCTATGAAAGTTCATTTGTCGGCAAGCAGGAGATCAGCCAGAAAACACTCCGTCCGATCCGCAGTATTCGTGACAAGCTGGCTGGTCTGCTGTTTCTGTCTCCAGCCATTGCGGAAACCATCCAGAGTATTGATGAAACCCTCAACAAACTGCCTGATGGTAGTATTTCCGGTACTGACCTGAACATGGTGGCAGGACTGGTGGGACGACAACTTGCCAATCTGGGGCGCGTGGCAGAACAGGAGCCTGAACAGGAAGAAACGGTTGATGAGGAACCAGAGTATCTGATGCCAGCCGTTGTTGCGGAACAGTCCGGTGCTGTTGAACCGATCAGTTGGGATTTCTAGGGAGGATGCCATGCTACGTGATCAGGAACTTGCCGGTCTGGCCATGACACTGGGCCGCGATGCAAAGATTACCATTACGGTTGGTGGTGATACCTCCTTTTGCAAACCGGATGGTTCACACATCAATATTGCGCGGATGCCATCTACACCACTGGGGCGGATGCTGATGACCGGTCTGGTGTTTCATGAAATAGGTCACAAGAACTTTACCAAGGGTGGCAAGCCACAGGGATTCCTCGGTGAGATGATGAATCTGATTGAGGATGTCCGTGTAGATCGGGAGACCATCAAAACCCGTCCTGGTACCTGTTTCAACCTGGAGGCGATAACAACCCATTACTATCAGAAAGGGAGTCTTGAACCACAAAATATTGCTCAGGCCATACTTGGCAAGGTGATGGCCTATGGCTACGGAAGAGTACTGCACCATTCAGCGATCCTTCCGCTTGAAGCAGTGTGTGACGAGATGATGGATGATGCCTTTGGGCCTGAGTTTTGTGCAGATGTTGAGAAGATCATCAAAGGGCTACCACGACTGAAGAGTACTAAAGATGCAACTGCAATGGCGCAACGACTGGTTGATCTGATCATAGAGCAGCAGAACAAGTGGATGCAGCAGCAGGCAGGTAGTACTGCCAGTACACAGCAGGCAGCAGGTCAGTCTACGGTTTGCAGTACTGGTGGTGCACATCATCCTGCAGCGGCAGAGATTGCGGAGTTGCTGCAAAACAGTTCCGGGTATGGCGATTTTGGTCAGTTGATAACAGCAGAACTGAATACACTTGCTGAACATGTACCATCAACAGTCAAGGCCGGTATTCCGCAACTTCCGGAAATTGGCAGATTGCATCCGTACAATGGCAAGCTGGATGAGGTTGCGGCTCTGGCTGCATCTTCACGGATGCGTGCGAGGATGATGGGGCTCTTGCAGTCAATGAAACGAATACCGGTTTCATACGGACTCTCAGGGAGAAAGGTGGCAGCGGAGCGACTGGTGAGATTGGCAACCGGTGATCCCAGGATATTCAGAAAGAAGGTAGAAGCGGTCGAGGTGAATACTGCTATTGCACTGTTGCTTGATCTTTCAGGCAGTATGAGTTGCAGATATGAGATTGCCAATGCCGCTGCCTTTGCCCTGCACACAACGCTCTATGGTTTGCCGGGAGTAGCAGTCTGTTCTCTTGAGTTCAGCGGTAAGGATGGAACACCGGATGTAAGTATGCTGGTTGATTTTGGGAAGAAACCGCTATCTGAGCATTTTAACCATTGCCCCTTTGACGGTACGCCAACCGATACTGCTATCTGGGCTGCACGGGCACTACTGCTGCAAAGGAAAGAACCGCGCAGGATTATGTTGATACTGACAGACGGAGGTCCTGATTGCGGCAGGTCTACCAAGGATGCAACATTACGTGCTCAGCACGACGGTATCGAGATGGCAGCTATCGGCATCATGGATACCAGTGTTGAGCGGTACTGGCATAACCACCAGGTCATAGACAGTATAGAAGAACTTCCTGCTGCCATGTTCGGGGTTATGGAGCAGTTACTGACCCGGAAGGGGGTGACAATATGAAGTTTGATCCGGGAAAGTTGGTTATGACGCATGGTGTGTATGCACTGACACTGGAAACCGATGCGTTTGCTCGTCATGTTCAGTTGTCAGTTACTCGTCACCTGGCCGGAGACTGGGGGGATCTGTGTGATGAGGACCGGGTTGCCAATGAACAGGCATTAACGGAAGGTGGCCGGTTGTTTTCGTCATATACGCAGGAGGAAGTTCAGAAAATCTGGATTATTACCGAATGGGACAGGTCGGTGACCACGGTGCTGTTACCGGAGGAGTATTGAGGGGGAGTCAAAACCTCATGAGCCTGCTTAAGTACGGGGGCGGAGAACTTGGCAGAACCGATAATTGATCTGAACTTAGTATTGGTGAGGCTTTATGAGTATCAAAACCTCTGAGCCTGCCAAAATACGGGGCCGGAGAACTCAACAAAGCCAGCAATTGATCTAAACCTAGTATTGGTAAGGCTTTAGGAGCATCAAAACCTCTGAGCCTGCCAAAATACGGGGGCGGAGAGATGTTGGCGTCTAAAATAGGTTGCTTGAGCCTTCATTATCTGCAGTGCATTTATGTAATACTCTGATTTTAATGGACAATGATTGTTTTGGCGTATTTTTTAAAAAAGTTAGGAATTGTGGGCAAACGGAGCAGATGAAATCGTAATTTATTCCGAAATAAATGTTTTTATAAAAAGTACGGATGCAACCATACCAATAAAATTAGCATCCGAAATTAAAGTTCATCTCAAACGTAGTAAACTTTTGCATAGAACTGCTCATTGTGCACATTGAACAAGTTATTATAGCAAATTAGATTCGACGAAAGTTGTGATGCACAACTTCAGATGCGTTAAACTTCGCATCAGATATCAAGAATGATTTTTAGATATCAGTCACCATCTAATTCTTTGTAAAGTTCAGAAAAACAAAAACTGTAAATAAAACATATCAGCAATAAAATATCTTGTACTGATAACTGTTGCATACCGTTTCATGTAAAATCTAATAGTCAAAAAAAGTTGAGCTACAGAAGGAGGTGAAAGTATCAGCTCATCACTATACCTCTTGTAAAACAGTCTTGTTTTACTTGCTAAACATCATCTGTTGTTTGATGCTTATTTTAAGCATGCATCATTCAATTCAATTTATCTAATAGTTCCATCCTGAAATTAATTAACACTCAATAAAAAAAGCAAAAACAACATTATTCCACTACTAGGTATTCTAGTTTTGGTATCAGTGTATTTTTGCGTGCGTCTTCAACGACACACAGAAAGGTTCACAATGCAAACTAAGGCAAATTATAGAGAAATTATTAGACCCAAAGAGTTACAAAATTATACAGGATTATCAAGAACAACAATATGGAGATTAGAAAAAGAAAATAAATTCGTTCCTAAAATCCAGTTAACAGAATTTAGCATCGGATACAGACGAGTAGATATTGATAGATGGATTGATGAACGCGCAAAACAAGAGCCAACAATTCAAACAACATAAATCATCTAAGGATTAAGGAGACTAAAATGAAAATTGAAGAACATGGGCTAGTAGTTGTAGTACACAATATGTCAGATAAAAACATTTCAGAACTATTTGATATCATAAAAATAGATCACAGTGCTTTCTCAATGAAGCAATCATGTAGTTATACAAAAATGGCCTATAGCTTCAAAGACAAAGAGAGTGTTAATTTAGGAATATCTAAAAATGCAAACAATATGAATTACCTCAGAATAACATTACATGGATCATTTTTTGACAATTCTCCTCACTTCAACCTAGACGTACTTCTGTCTTTCATTAGGAGGTTTAAACACACCTTTAAGCAGCTTGATATAGCTTATTTTGACACTAGCAGAGTATTAAATATAAAAAATATTTTATATTGGTGTAGAAATTCAGAATATTATTGTGTAGGTGACTTAGTTAAACTAAGTCCTCCTAAAATAGTTAAGGAGGGGTATAGATTTGAGCGCATACAACTTGCATCTGCTAAATCCAAAATGGCCTACGGAACTATATACAGAAGGGGAAATAAAGTAATACGCATAGAAATAAAATTCAAAAGTCATGAAAAGATAACTTATTTATTAGATGTATATAAAAAGAAAAATACAAGCAAATATCATAATAGATGTTTAAGATCATTGGTTAGCTGTATAAACTTCATAACATCAGCTAGCAAAAAAAGCAGATGCTTATCAAAGTACAAGATGCAAAAAGAGTGGAAAGAATTTATCGCATCAAATGTAAAAAGAGTTAATTGGAGTAAACTTAAAACAAAGAGAATTGCAACTTTGAAGATATCAAACAAAGAAAAGTTTGATAAATCAACAAACAGATTAGCTAATAGTCTTGTTAATACAGCATCAAGACTAACAAATATAGCTACTTTAGAAGATATACTGAATGCAATATCTCACAAGAGTGGTTTTAGTGTTGCAATTGATTCATCTGCTAATCAGCAAGCTAGTAACATTTGATCTGAAGTAGCTAAATATTATTATTTATTGATTAATTTGCAATAAGCAGCAATTGTGTAACTTGCTGAAATTACTAAAGCAAGAGTATTTTGTTTGTAGGTATGATAAGGGCGAGAGTCTCAGCGATTTTATGTTCCAGTACCCCGCCTATGCATCCAGGTGGGGTACTGTTATTCTTGGTGAGCATGTTGAACCGTACAAGTGTTTCTACATGATTCAGAATACTCAAACTGTTGCCCCAGGAAGCATCATAAAATACTTGATTATTCAGGATTATGGTGCTTTCAATTTTTCTCTGTTCCGCAACATAATTCTGTTCTTAATAATTTATATCAGATGGTCAATTCCACTAAAGGAGTCTGATATGAAACCCAGTCCAACAAGAAAACCCTTGCGAGTTGTACCTTATAGCAGTGTGCTCAAGTATGCTGCTCAGTCCGCTAAAGATGCAAGCAAAAGTAGGGTCACTGCATCTACCATATCAAATGGTAGCATGAATCCTGCACCAGTTAAGTTCCTAAAATCTGCCAGCGTGTCAAATGGCAACACCTCTTCAGGTCAAAGGTTGCTTAAGCAGGTTATGAAGGTATTCAAACAACAGCAGTGTGATAAACTGAAGACCAGAGACCTGATAGCCAACCTCTGCTCCGATTCATCAAAACAGTGGTCATCGTACAACAAGGGTAAAGAAATCACTGCACGTCAACTGGGCGGACTGTTAAAACCCTACGGTATCACCAGTCACGATTTGTACTATCCAGACGGCAATGCCAAGGGGTATTTCAGAAAAGATGTAAGGAAAGCGTACAAGAAGTATGTGCGTGATGTATCCCCATAATCGCAAGCAATACTTTTAGTTTTATCTTTAGTTGAACATTTACCTACCGAAACATTGTTTCTCTGTTTACCTGCCGACTCAAAGTTCATCTGCTTTTTAAGTACTCTGAATAAACTTTCTTATTCATCAAATTGAATTTGTACACAAATTATTTGTTCCTTGCTGAACTGTGTCTGTGTGGATGCTTCAGGTGACGACAGTATGCAGTATTCAGCTTTGCCTGAAACATACCTACGTTTGTTGCGTAATTCCATTTGTCGAAGACTGTCACAGGTCCTCTTCAATCGAACCAGCAGTACATAAAAATCTCGAAAATCAAAAACTGTAAATAGGTGTCGAAGGCAGATGAGGCTTCACCTGCCAATATATCTAAAGGAGACATCTATGAAGAAAGAATCGAAGAAGAAGTTTCTGAACAAGCAGAAGAAAAAAGTTAAGCATTCTAGCAAGAAGTACAAAACACCTGTCTTGGCATCATACAATCAGCTTTTGGGTGATGTAGCTGCCATATTCAAGACATCAAAAAAGAAGTATCTGAGCTCTGGACATATCATAAAATATTTAGCTGCAGATAAAAGCAAGCCTTGGTTTAAATACAGAAAAGGCAAAAGAATCAGCAGAAGCATTCTGGACAGAATTTTATTCCGATGCGGAATTGTTAAATTCGAGCTCAAGCTCAAAAATCACACGGTAAAACTTTTTCACGTAAAACAATTTGCTCAGTACCAACAACCTGCAACTTTGTCTGCAGTTAGCTAGGAGTGGTACTGACATGAATGCAAACTTTAAATCATATATTGAATCTGCAGATATTCAGTCACTCCAGAATATTGCCAAATTACACGACATGCATATTGCCAAGACCAAAGATGACATTTCACGCGAGGTACTTTGGTTGTATCAGAATAATCCTGAAGCATGCGCTGATGATATCGGCAATGCAAGCATCACCACATGTCTTCGTGCTTTTGGAAAAGCTCTTAAAAGCGCAATTAACCCCAGCGGTGTTGTGCATGCACGCAGTTGTCTTAGTACCATTTTGAAGTTTGCCGGTCTGAATGGTGCACTACCTGAGCGCAAAAAACATCTGGCACGACCGTACCAACAAGATGCTCATAGAGCTATCTTCGAAGGCTTAGGAAGCTATTCACGCCCTATCTGTTTAAGTCTTGCTACTGGTGCAGGAAAGACGAGGGTAGCAAATGATTTTGTGAGTGAGTGGCTTCAATTTACTGGTGGAACAGTCCTCTGGATCACAAAGGATTGGTGGCTACTTGACCAGGCGGTTTCCGACTTTTTCAGAAGGTATGATAACGTGGCGATTCATCGGATCGGAGGTTCACTCAGGGATTTGCCGTTTAAAAAGTTTTCTTCCAAATCAGCCTCAACTGGAATTGCCTATACTACGCTGCAAACTTTCCATAAGCAGGTGAGTAAACTCAGCCGATTGCTTGAACATATATCGCTTGTTGTCTGGGATGAATGTCATTGGGGACAAAATAGTCCTGCTGGTCGAACCATATTGGGGTACTTGTCTAAATTTGAGATTCCAGTGCTTGGCCTGACAGCAACGCCACGTGATAACGGCATGTACAACATCGTATATCAGAAATCCTTTCATGACCTCGTGGCTGAAGGATATCTTGCAAAGCCAATCTGCTCTGAACCAGTCAATACAGGGGTGAACTGGTCACCAACTCGTACCAACAATGGTGATTTTGATGCAAAGTCTCTTGAAAGACTTAGTCAGAACAATAGACGCAATTCCAGAATAGCACGGCACTACAGGGATCACTTAGATACCTACCGGCAGACACTTGTCTTTGCATGTAACGTGCAACATGCTGATCTACTGGTCAGAAAGTTTTCTGATTTGGGTATATCTGCTGCGCCTATTCACAATCAGGTTCAGCGCCATCAGCGAGATGCATTCATCCAGGACTTTAAGCAGGGGGCCAAACGTGTCCTGGTTACCGTGGAGATGTTGACCCATGGGGTTGATCTTCCATTTGTTCAATCCATCTTTCTGTGCCGTCCAACAACAAGCGATATTCTTTTTGCTCAGATGATTGGGCGTGGAACACGTAAAACACCTACCAAAGACAGCTTTCATCTCGTTGAGTTTACAGACAATGTAAAGCGGCATTCAGAGGTGCTGGTGTCAACCAAGACATTTTTTAGCGGTTCTAACCCAGGTAACACAAAATCTTCTCCACGTGCTCCTACTGCAAAAAAAGAACATGCCTTTGATCCATCTGGTCTACCCTACTGGATTCCGCAAGATGACTCAGTACCCAAATGCATGCAGGGGCTCTGGCTCAGAAGAGGCCAGACATTCGGTATTGAGTTAGAACTCGTATTAAAAGACAACACTTTGCTAGGACCATCCAATCCCAAATGGGGCGTTATTGCCAAGGCTATTCTTGCTGAACTTCGTACTGTTACCTCACATGTTGCCGCTGAACCTTTATACGGTTATGCCGGTCACAACCAGTTTAGAAGAAAGAATACTGCAGTATGGAATGTCGAACATGACTCATCAGTGACTTGGGAGGTAACCAGCAGGATTTTAGCTGATGCTGAAGGGTATCATGAGGTGGCACGTGTCTGCGAGGCGCTGGAGAAAGTAAAAGAACGCTATGGCTTAGCAACAAATTCAAAAACCGGAACTCACATTCATCTGGGATGGGGGCAGCGGCCAGTTCCTGAAATCAGCAGGCTTGTCAAGCTTGTGCGGCTTGCTGAATCTGCACTGGCAACGTTAGTAGCTCCTTCTCGTATAGTGACTTACCGAGCTCCTTATTATCATGTTTCGTTTCCAAATAGTTATTGTGCTCCGCTTTCAAGGTGTCTGAAACTGAAATCAATAAATAACTGGAGACAAATGACATCAATACGACGGGCTCTTGAAAGTCGCTATGCAACATTAAATTTAGAACCTCTATTCACATATGGAACCGTGGAGGTTCGCATGCATAACGGCACCTTGAGCGCCAGCAAGATTTTATTGTGGTTGAGTCTTTGGCAGCAGATTCTCTGGGCTGCATCAGTTAAGCGGCCTATCCCGCGTACTCAAGATTGCAGTGTAATCGTACCATCCGGCGATATTGCTGCATTTGCACTGCGTTGGCTGCCAAGCGCCAAGGAACCAGCACAAGTGATTTTCCTGAAACGCCTGATTAAAAGAAGAACCCAGATTGTAGAACGATGGAAGAAACGCCCAGAGTTACAACACTGGCTTTCATTCTGCGATAACTGGCAAGAGATTGATTAGAACCTATACTCGGCTTCGCATCTAGGCACAGCATGTTCGCCTGCTGTGCTTAGATGGAACCTCTACAATTATAATCATACATACAAAGGAGCTCCCAATGGCTACCCGTTTCAATGGCACAATACAGAACCTAAAGGAAATGCTCAGAAATACTCGAGGAGCTTGGACGAGCAAGAGATCGGGGCAATATGTTTTTCGGACAAGTGAGGGTGGAGTCTTGAACTGGTGGCCATCAACCGGCACAATTCAAATACAAGGTACAAAAAACGATCGGATCTTTCTGGAGAATATTCTGCACTGCTATACCAATTCTCCGCCGAGCAGAATCAGAGATAAAAGCGGCTTAGACGACCTGGAACTCATCATCAAGTATCGAGATAATCGTGATGCTGCCACACAGCTTCAGGATAAATTGCAACTGCTTGGTATTGAAAATATTTTCATAACCAGGGTGGGCTCCGATGCCTATAGCTAAATGACGAGTGCGAGTCTGCCAGTGAACTTAACAAGGTTATTTGCGCTGGAAATCCCATGACATGCTGAGCGAAATTTTCTGTGAAGCTTTTCCCCAAAAAGTGGTTAGCCTTTAATAAACTTTCGAGTTATTAAAGGCTACCCCACACTTTAATAGATGAAGCCGAACAGCCAGAGCGGTATTCTCCGACCACGCCCCGTCTCAATGTTATCCAGAGCCAGCCAGGCATTCTCTATTTCCTTTATCTGACCTGAATCCTTATTCTTACCCCCCACCTCGAAGACGATGGAGTCATCCACCAGAAAATCACCCTTTGCTGGAACTGATACAGAATGTGTGGCACGGAGCATACTCATAAAGAACGTTTCCCGCATTGCGCCAACATCAGGATTACGAGTGCGGGAAAGTGCATGATAGAGGTTCGGGTTGTTCAGGTAAATTTTCTCCGGCTTTTCCATCTCCCGCAGCCCTTTTCCGCTCTTGGATACCGACAGAATGACACCAGCATCCTCAAGAAACTTCAGATAGCTTTTGAGAGTCCGTTCGTCGCCAATTCCCAGCAGGTTTTTCAGATGCTTCATGTCCGGGGTAAACGGTACTAGTGATGCAATTATCGAGAGCAACTTTTCAATCTTACGGATACTGGAACCATTAAGAGACTGGTGGATGGCAGGCAGGTCTGATTCCAGGGTGGTATGGATATTCTGCTCAAGAGTCATGAAGAAAAGGCTCTTATCCTCATACTCCCTGAAATAGGGGTAGTAACCGTGCTCCATATAATCCCTGAACAGTGCAAGTACCTTCAGGCCATTCTTCTCAAGCTCTGTAACGATAGAATCAGCTGACTCCTGATGGCTTACCAGCAATTTTTCAAGGGGCAGCGCATCAAAGTTAATACCCGTATTCATGGCGATGAATTCACGGAATGACATTCCGTACATCCGATATATAATGGCCCGCCTGCTAAGGTCGTGGCTTCCCTTTGCGATCTCAAGGGCAGAACTGCCAGATGCCAAAATCTTCAGGCCAGGAAAGGTATCGCAGATGCTTTTCAGCTCCATAGACCATGCTGGATACTTGTGGATTTCATCAAAACAGATCAGCTCACCGCCCATTTTGCAGAATTCATCGGCTATTTCGTACAGAGACGAGCGAGCTACCAGAAAATGGTCTGCCTGAATATAGAGTGCTTTCCGGCCTGAACGATCATCATTATATTGCTCCAGCAGATGCTGGATCATGACCGTTGTTTTACCGATACCTCTCTGGCCGATGATGATCGAAAACCGGTTTGGCAGTGGGTTGTCGCGTAGAAAATACCTTTTGAAATCGCGGTTGCGGGTTCTCAAAAACGTCTGGCTCAGGGGAATAAGGTCATCAAGCATTTCAAGGCTCCAAACAGGATTTGGAAACTATTTTAAGCGCATATTAATAGGATTGCAATACTATTGGTTGGTATCTTCTTGCGTGCTATCAGCCGGTAAAGAACCAGTGACCAGCTGCATGAGCTGTTGCTCGGCCGATCATAGGGTCAACACCGAACGAAATTGCTCGGTTGGCCGGAGTTACGGAGTATTGCCGGAGTACCCAAACTGACCCCTTCGCTCCTTAATCAGGTTGATCGCCATCTGCGTGACATGGAGATGCTGCTGGTTGTCTGCGACTCATTTCTGCTTATTGCTCGCCAGCAGGATCTCTCCCATGCCCGAAGCGTACCGGCACGACTGGTTGAACAGTACCTGCCAGATACTGAAGACGATGATGAGCTTGATGATTCTGGAAATGACACCCAGGAAGATGATGAATCGTTTTAACACACCAGCTGGCATGCTCACGAGAGTGTGCCAGCACCTTCTGTCATGAATGGCATCCATAGCGACGCCAAGTGTCGTTTTGCTTGCGTATGCTCCATTTAACAGTTGAGTGGAGGGAGCATGTTGCCAAATAATCAATTGCGCCATTTATTGTTCGACGCCATCAGTCGAGGTGACCAACCATCAGTTTCAGAACTGCTGACATCAAAATTTGCTCTTCAGGTTTCTGACCTTAAAATGAATACAGCGCTGCATCATGCTGTAATGAATAATCAACATGAATTGGTTCGGCTTCTATTGGATAAAGGTGCCGATCCAGCCATTAAAAATGTGCATGGGCTTAATGCTGTAGCACTTGCAATAAAGGCTGGCTGCCCTGAAACAGCACAGTTGATGCTTGAAACCATTCCATCAGCCGACGTGAAAGCACGAATAGCCAATGAGACTCTTTCTGCTATTGATGGTTACCAAGAGGATGACGATGCATTTTTAGTTGAAGACCCAATGTCAATAGTGCCAACACGGATCAAAGATCTGTATGAAAGCATATCACTTTTGCTGCAGGCTGGCGCAAACCCAAATGTGCCTGACCAGTACGGAGATCCTGTTCTTAAACACTACTTATGTGATGACTGTTTACCGATTGCTGAATTGTTGTTGCAAGCAGGGGCTCAACCAAATTTGCTCGACAGTTTTGGAGACTGTCTTCTCAGAAATGCTGTGGTTAGCGACCCAACAGCACACTCAGCCAGGCTACTTATGCAATACGGAGCTAGGCCGGAATGGTCTAACAGTAATAGAGATGCCAAGCTTCTCATTTCGGCAGCCTATCATTTAGAGACTGATGTCCTACCGGATTTTTTAAGAGAGTTGCTTGAATATGGGATTGATCCTGATGTGCGGGATACTCAAGGACGTACAGCATTAATGCACGTAGCCAGAATCCCTCGTATCATTGGTACAAATATTGTTAATCTCTTGCTAGAGTACGGTGCAGATGCAGATGCGGTTGACAACTTAGGCTACACCGTTGCCGATCATGTTCTGTACTGGCAAATTCGCGGTCATAAAACCATCAGCCTTGGCGAACCAGACCCGCATCATTATGCACTTTTGTATGCAGCCTGGCATGGCAGTATTGTTAAGGCTCAACAAGCACTTAAATATATTATCCCAAAGCGGATGTTAACTTTGGCACTTACACTTGCGGCTGAGTCAGGGCACTACGCCGCCTGCGAGCAATTGTTGAATGCTGGTGCTGAGCCAAACGGCGTCAGTATAAACGGTAGCAGACCCCTCGATACAGCGGTAACGCATCTGCGAGTCCGAATTATGAGGCTTCTCATAAAGCACAGAGCTGCTGTTGATGGCCGCTCTTGGTATTTTGATCAGACCCCCTTAGTGACAGCCTGCGGGCCAACGCGTACAACAAAGTACGGAGCCTGCAAAGAACGGCTGCAAGCTGCCAAGCTACTGCTTTCCAAAGGAGCTGATGTACATGCCTGCGCGTATGATGACCCGGGCCATACCGCATTGTTCCGAGCTGTTTTAACTTTACATGATTTGCCATTAGTTGAGCTGCTTCTTGCTCATGGTGCTAATCCAAATATACCAGACTGCAATGGAAACACCCCTCTCTTGCTCGCAGAGCAGTACTTTCCTGAAGCCTTACCAATAATGAAAGAAGCTATCCAGTGAACCAGTAGCTAAGGAATTTCGCATAACCAAGTACATGCTGTGCTTGCAGTAGAAACTATGGTTGTCATCAGTTACAGGCTACTTTCAGCATATTCATTGCCTCATGACAAAAGCCTGTTATGATAAACGACAGCGATTGTCGCATATCTATCGTATTATGGAGCAATGACCATGAGTACTCTCTATCGCCATTGGCTGATCCTGCGCATGATTCCCAGAAGAGGAACCGGTATCTCAACGATTGAGATATGTAGCCGTCTTAAGACCGAGGATGCCATTGAAACAACCCTGAGGACCGTGCAGCGAGATCTGATTGAGCTTGAAACGCTTTTCCCTGTTGTCAGTGACGGTAGGAAGCCATCAGGCTGGAAATGGCAGGAAGACGCACCCAGCTTTGACTTCCCGAACATGGATCCGATTACGGCGCTTACCTTCACACTGGCGGGACAATATCTGGGTAAGATGTTCCCGAAAGGCATGCTCTCAGCATTAACCCCCTATCAGAAGACCGCAGGGCAACGCTTAAGAAGTGCTGTAGATACAAAGCTGGCTGGCTGGCCAAGCAAGGTCAGAGTCATGTCCCGCAGCTTGACGACAATTCCTCCCACAGTATCAGAAGAAATTGCTGAAAAGGCATACACTGCCCTGTTGGAAGAGCGACGCTTCAAGGCCACTTACACAACCGTTTCTGGCAAGTCAAAAACGTACGAAGAGATTAACCCACTGGGCATGACCTTTGTTGATGGCTTGACCTACCTGATCGCCTCAATAAACCAGCATGTTGAACCGATCCTGCTGCTGCTGCACCGTTTTCAGGCGATTGACCTGCTGGACAAGCCGGTCACTGTGCCGGAGGACTTTGATCTGGATGAGTGGGTGCAAGAGCTACTGACCTTTCCGGTGGGAGAGACCATTCGCCTGAAGCTCAGATTCAGTCACGCGGTTGATGTTCAGCGGCTCAAAGAGTCACCACTCTCAGATGACCAGAAGATAAAAGAATTGTCCGATGGACGCTTTGAGCTGTCTGCCTCAGTTGAAGATACCCTGCAACTGCGCTGGTGGCTGAATGGTTTTGGTGCACGGGTTGAGGTGATGGAACCCAAGGCCTTGCGGCAGGAGTTTGTGAAGCTTGCGACGGAGTTCTCGCAGATGTACGACATTAACAAAAGCGATACTATATGAAGCTGACTATCCATCGCGGCAGCAACGAAATCGGTGGCACTTGTATTCAGGTGACATCTGGGGCGACGACCATTCTTCTCGACGTCGGCCTGCCTTTGTCAAATAGCAGTCCACTGATAGATGTTACAGACTTTAAGGTTGATGCTGTACTCGTCAGCCATCCCCACCAGGACCACTTTGGACTCATGGACCGCCTCCCACATGAAATTCCTGTCTACATCGGAGAACTTGGCAGGAATCTCATTGATACAACCAGCGTCATGTTGAACAAGGAGCCTCATGGAAACCAGTTTCGTCATTTTAAGGCCTGGGAACCTTTCCGCATTGGGACGTTCACGATTACACCCTACCTCATGGATCACTCAGCTATCGACGCCTATGCCTTTCTGATCGAGGCTGAGGGAAAGCGGATTTTCTACAGCGGTGACTTTAGGTCACACGGTCGCAAGGGGAAACTGTTCGAGAACCTAGTGAAACACCCTATCACCGATATTGATCTGATGTTTCTCGAAGGAACGATGATGCATCGCAGCAATGATCTGTTCCCCGATGAGGCAGCCGTTGAGCAGAAAATATTGGAGGTCATCAGGAACCAGAAAAACATTTCCTTCATTATCTCCTCATCCCAGAATATCGACCGTATTGTCTCCGCTTTCAATGCCTGTCGGAAAGCCGGTAAAACTCTGGTCATCGACATATATACAGCCTGGGTCCTAGAGCAGGTACGGCAGGTGTCTGAAAATGTCCCCAAAATGGAGTGGTCGGAGGTACGTGTCTACGCCGATTACGGTCTTGATAAGAAACTAAAAGCCAACCCAGAGTACTTTAAGGACTTCCGACGCCGTCTCTACCGCCACCGTTTGAAATGGCAAGAGTTGCTGGCAACCCCTTCATCGTATTTGTTCTTCGGGAGAATGTCTTCCTTTCGTAAAATCTGTGCCTTCAGGAATGACATAGAACCTGTCAATGTCATCTACTCGCAGTGGTTGGGCTACCTTGACGGAAACCACGCCGATTATTTTGGCAGTGATCGGATCTCCGCTTTCCGAGATGATCCGGCGATAAACTTCGTCTACGCCCACACCAGTGGTCATGCTCCGGTTGAGGACCTGCAGCGGCTGGCAACGGCGCTGAAGCCGAAGCAGCTCACACCAATACACACTGAAAAAGCTTCGGACTATGGTAAATATTTTAAAAATGCTTCCATCTTGAATGATGGGGAGACTCTGAAGATATGAAGAAAAGCAGAAACAAACTCACACCGGAAGCAAAGGTTGGCATGTTCTGGTGCATTGGGAATACCGTTGTTGGCGAGGCAGTGCCGCTTGACAAGGCCGAGCCATACGGTGATGCCTTGCAATATGGCGGACATTATGATTACTGGAGCGAATTGAAACCGCAAACAGAGACGGATCGTCGGTTCAAGAGCCACGCCTACGACTACTATCCGCGTGGTCGGGTGGTCTATTTTCAATCGAGGCAACAGTTCAGGTTATATGTGGATAAGTGTTTAAGTGACGAAAATCGGAAATCAATAGCCGATTATTTCAGCCTTGACCTGACTCAAATAGAAATCGAGACAGATGCTCACTATCAATGTGCAGAGTGCAACCGAGGATATCTTGAGTAAACCTTCAAAACAATTATGAATTTTGCTAGGTTGTCTTGGTGTGAGAAATCAACAACAAAATTTTGCAGGACAGGGGAATTGAATGAAAGAACTATGGTGCGATTTCGACGGTGTTATCGTATGCAACGAAATGAAAAATATAAACACATCAAACATCACCCCTCATGAATTTGCTGCATTAGTTACTAAAGCATACAATGAAAACCCGATTATCAGCACTACAATCAATCAGCTCATATCAGAATACAAGAACTCAGGGGCTACTATAAATATCATCACAGGTAGAAAGAAATCTTTCCTCTCTGCATTAACAGAAGATATTCTTCAGAATCACTCTTTAGCAGTTAATGATGTTTTCTACTATCCGGAAAACTATGGCTATGTCATGTCAGAATACTATGCCTGGAAGTTGTCAGTCATTGGCAAATCGGCAACAAACAACCAAGTTACTGAAATCAGGGTAGTAGATGACGATAAAGGACTGCTCCTACATCTAAAGGAGAATATTCAGTTTGATAATTTGCATTTGACACATTATGAGTTCTTTGCCGATGGCAGTGAGGTAATGGCTCATCTATAAAGCCATTTGCGAAGGTGATTTGATATCGTGATGCTATGTTTAAAAGTTACACAAAGGGAGGAAGTATGCCGGATATTATGCTTTCAGATATATTGAAAAAGCAGACTGAGCTTGCCTGGCAGTATCTTGAAAAAGCCAAGTCGCTGATTACCTACACAAAGCTGGTTCCAGTGGATGAGGATCAAATCGCTCAATATGAGCAGAAAAAGAACAAAATTGTCCCTCCAGATTACCGCTACTGGTTAACAACCCACGGCTCAGGCCGGATTGAGTTTCTGGAAGGGGATCTGAAAATTGTATCAATCTATGAATTTCTTCAAAGCGATGACCGAACTGTCTCCAAAGACGATCCGCAGGGGTGCTCTACAAGGGTCTATATCGGCTATGCGGGGGCACCAGTTGCCCTTGCACTGGATACTACAATAATTGATGAGCACGGATGTGCCCCGGTCATTCAAACCCACTGTTACGAAAATACAGTCGAGACGGTGTTGGCGTCTTCTTGGCCGCTGTATGTTGTGAGAAGAATCCTTGAGATAGCGTCATTACTCAAAAATCGCATTCAAAACAATTCGTTCACAGATGAACAGATTAAAGCGATCAACGAACTTGCAAACCAGGATTTCCAATTGATTGATGATGCATTAGGGAGAGCTTCTGAAAGAGCCGATGCTCACAACAATACAAAGGCGGATGACACTGACATTGCTAACAATAATGCAGAAATGCTGGACTCCATGCTCGATTTTCTTGAAGAGGGCTTTAAGGCAAGAGCATCCAGAAAACTGATACCCCGTCTGATGTCGGGCTTAACTGCATTATTCAGCAAGGATGATCCTTTCACCACAATTGTCGCACAACTGGAAGAGCAGATAGAAAAAGGATATGCATCACTTGACGATAACCTGTTCTTTCACAACAAGATCGAACCACGGCATGCAAAGGGAGTGAAGGCAATACTTGGTCACGAGCGCCGGGAGCTGCGCAAGCTTGCTGAAGATGGGTGGCTGCGGATTAATCCTGGCGAAGCCGAGAAACAGGCAGAGCGGTCATGGGATTGGCTGAAATGTGCCGAAGACTGGATGGTCGTTGATAAGTCCAGGAAAGAATCAATCCGATGTTTGCGGGAAGCAGAAAAACATGCCGAAGACTTTACGGCGTGGAATGCCTGCGTTGATTTCTGGAAGGATAACATCAAGAGCAGCGATGAAGCACGTAGATGCCTGTTGATCGCAGAAAAAAATATTGAAAATACCGATAGAAACGAAGTTCTCAACCACATTACTGTTGCGCAGCATTGGATATATTTCAATGACCGGGAACGAGCGAAAAGCATCCTGACCCGTGCTGAAACTGTTTCTAACCCATCTGTCAAAGACATGGTATGGCTCTCTGAAAAGTGGCGTAAAGACTTTAATGATATTGAATCTGCAAAGAGATGCCTTCTGGGGGCAGAATCGCTTGTATCAGACAGGAATCATTACGATCTGAGTGATATTTTGGCAGAGTGGGAAGAAATTGATGATAAGGATGAACTGGAAAGATTTAAATCAGAATATCGTGACTATCTGAACAATTGAACCCGTCAAGTTTTAAAGATTGGCATCATTTGAGAGAGAAACATGAGTCGTGAAGATTATTATTGCCCTTTATGTGGCAATAAACCTTATAAATCATTCGTTCCTTGTAGGGTGTTGGAAAAACCTGTATGCAAAGACTGTGATGATATAATTCGTGAGTTTTTTACCTATCGCAGTGATTGATCAGAACATCCTACTATAATTCAGAACCTGAGTGACTATTCAGGCTTACCAATTGAAGAGATTAAAGAGATTTGGCAGAAGGAGCAAATCATAACATCTCTGCTGGATCTACGTGATGCTGTCAATTATTGTGATGAGTCTGGTGATATTTGGGAAAACTGGGCATTAGAAGAAATATTTCGCGAAGCAACAAATGTTATTGAGCTTGGCCGACAGTTCAAGGTTTTTTGATAATCATTGGCGGAAATAGAGGACATAATATGACATTGACCGACAAGAAAGAAATGGCCAAAGAAATGGCTGGTTATTTGAATGATGCCTATTCAAAAATCCCACCTTCTTTACAGACTGCTAGTAAGCCGCAACTTAAATGGCCGTCTGGGATTTCATGGTCTAAAGCCAACGATGTAATTACGCTACGTTTCAACGAAGATGCAATCAAAAAAAATATGCAGACTGATGATAATGCCTTTGAGTCATGGATTTTAGCAATGGTGGCTCTGGGTAAATATGATCCATTTTTTCACTGCAACTACTCGGTTACATTTTACAAATTGGATAAAAGCCATGCAGATGCCGGAGACGAAGAACGTGTAGAATGGCAGCATTATCAAAGATTTTTGTTCAGGTTGAATCAGTTTTTCGAACTTTTTGGCACGCAATGGTTTTTACTGAACGATGAAGACCGAAAGCTGGCTGCATCGAGTGAATATTTTAAATACGAGCTTAAATGTAATACTGGTGGGGGGCTGCGTGATATCCCGCCTGATATGTCAAAGATAGATATGGATAAGCTGTCCGAATCTCAGCTTGAATGGTTCCTTAGCAAACACAGTAAATCCGATAGGTTCAAAAACAGTATTCCTAAAACATTTACGACTGGAGAGGTTTATAGACAATTCCCAATCGGTATTTTTAAACAAAAGGTATCCAAGGAATGTTCTCTATTCCCATCAGGCAAGGCTTGTATAGATTTAGTTGCTGTAGGCGGGGACGATACATCATTCTGGATATTTGAACTAAAAAAGAAAGGGAATAAAGCCCTCGGAATTGTATCAGAATTACTATTTTACGTTGCTATAGTTGGTGACATCATTACAGGAAATATCGCTGTTGATAGACCCAAAGACACTGATTGTTATAATCCACAGCTATTAAGAGATAAAACAGCTATTAACGCCTGTTTCCTTGCACCTGATTTTCACCCGCTATTCTTAAACAGCATAATTGATATTTTGAATGACGCTTTTAGATTGAGTGGAAAGCGAATCCCAGTGATATTCCACAAAGCTGTTCTTGACACTGATTCTGGTCGTATTTCAGAAGTTAGCAAATGATTTCAACATAAAGTGAAGTGGTTGCGGTTTTTGAGTACATATTCGAAGCGCCGGATGATGAAATGAATTTTGAAGAAAATGATGAGTTTTTGGCTTTTTTATCAAAAATGCGAGACAGCACGGACTACCTTGGAATCGAGGTTTTGCAAGACCAGTACAGTTACAAGATATGCGCCAGGAATGCCTATGTGGGTGTTTGGGTGAAAAGCGAAAACGCTTTTCTGATTTCAAGGTACAAAGTCGGTCCGAATCCATGCCTATTCCTCGAATACCATTGGGATATCGGGACACCGCTCGGAACAGTGAAGCCAATTGCTCTGATTGAAAAATGCCCTTTTACTATCAAAGAAGCTTACGACGATAGTGGAGAGGAAGAAATTCTAAACTATCTTGACTGGTTAGAAGAAAACAATCCGATCATAAGAGGATACAATTCACTGCGACATAGAAAATTATCTGCGATAAACTTTCAGCAAAAATTAGCTGGAAAGCAGAGAGCTTTCAAAACGACATAACCTGTCGCCATAATATGGCATTCTGTACCCAACATAATCGTTGGGAGGCAGAAGCCATGTCACTATCATTCCTTTCTCACTCAGCAGCAAACAGCCCAACATGCAGCAAAAGGCCCGGAGAAAATGCAAAATATACCCCGCTTTTGGGGGTCTGGCTGATCGATATTGCACTCTACTTTGGTTGGCATCGCCCCAGTCATCCCAAGCGCTGGCCGGAAATGTTTGAGGATTCCGACTTTTGCGCCATGACAGGCCTTGACACTGATAATGAAGAAGAGCCCGAACGCATGACAGCCGGGCATTGTATGAAGCTGCTTGTCCGCCAGCGCCAGAAACTTACCAAAAAGAAGCTTGCAGACTCACTTCCGCTTTTCAGAAACATCAAACTGCTAAGTGAGATGTTACAGTTGACCGAGGCAGATCAGGCTGTTTTTACCTTTGCCGCCGGCCTGAGTATCTTTACTGAGTTTCGTTCTGCCATTGGTCCCAGGTCGCAAAAGACGACTACCGACTCACTCTGTAAGCTCCTGGCACATCTGACCGGCATCAAAGACGGTGAATTCCACCGGGCGCTCCAGCCAGATAGCCCGTTGGTCAGTACCGGCCTGATCAAGCTTAGCAAAAGACTGTGTGATCTTGAGGAAAAGGTGGAGCTGCTATCAGGCATGCAGGATGTCATGCTGAAGCCGAACAAAAGTGCCGACAGCCTTATGTCACATTTTCTGAAACGTGCTGTTCCTGCAGAGCTTACATTGGATAATTTTCCTCACCTGAAGCGTGAGCGTGAACTGCTCTGCAGCTACCTGGAGAATGCAGTCCAGAGCCAGGTACGCGGAGTTAATATTCTGGTGCATGGCAAACCTGGTGTAGGTAAAAACCAGTTTGTGCAGGCGCTGGCTGAACAGCTTGAGGTTGAGCTGTTTGAAGTTACCTATGCCGATAAGGATGGCGACCCGATTAAAGGCGAAGACCGGCTGCGGGTGTATGCTTTCTGCCAGCGGCTTCTGGCACGTAACAACAAGGCAATGATCCTGTTTGACGAGATTGAAGATGTCTTTGGCAGCGGCATGAACTTCTTCTCCATGCTGTTTGGGGATGATGATGAAGGTGCTACCAGTGGCAGCAGTCTGGGCAAGGCCTGGATCAACCGCACCATGGAGAATAACCCGGTACCAGCAATCTGGATCAGCAACAAGGTGGGGCAGATTGACAAGGCCTATCTGCGGCGCTTTGACTATTCAGTAGCATTTCCCACACCACCTCAGGAGGTCAGGGTGTCAATGGCTCAGTACCATTTGGGCACTCTTGAACCACCACATGGCTGGATCGAACGGCTTGCAGGCAATGAAGATATCACTCCGGCACAGTTTGAGCGGGCAGCAAAAGTTGCCAAAACCGGTAGCCCCAAAAATAAGGACAAGGCCCGTGAACTGGCAGAACAGGTGCTGGAGCGTAGCACCAGCCTGTTGGGCCAGCGTCGTACACCTAGCAGAAATGTCGTCCGAACCGGTTACAGCCTGGAATGGCTCAATACTGATCTGCAGATTGATAAACTGATTGAGGGCATCAAGCGCAGACCAAAGGGCACCTTTTGCTTTTACGGAGCTGCCGGTACCGGCAAGAGTGAACTGGCCCGCTACATGTCAGACCAAATTGGAAAGCCGCTGATTATGAAGAGGGCATCAGACATACTCAGTCCTTGGGTTGGTGTTGCAGAGCAGAACATTGCTGCCATGTTTTCCGAGGCACGGGAGCAGGATGCCGTGCTGGTGCTGGATGAGGCGGACAGCTTCCTGTCTGACCGCCGGGATGCACAGCGCAGTTGGGAGGTAACCCAGGTCAATGAACTGCTGACTCAGATGGAGGCGTTTGAAGGTATCTTCATCTGTACTACCAACCTGATGAGCAAGCTTGATCAGGCATCACTGCGCAGGTTTGCCTTCAAGGTGCGGTTTGATCCGCTCAAGCCAGAGCAACGGGTAGCCTTGTTCAAGCAGGAGCTGGTACGACTTGGCGGGAACGGGTCAGATGCTATGGCTTGGGAGGAGCAGGTTTGGCAGCTGAATCAGCTTACCCCTGGCGATTTTGCCGTGGCAAGTCGCCAGTTTGAGTTGTGGGATGAGCCGGTCACAGCAGTCAAACTCTATGGAATCCTGAAGAAAGAGTGTGAGGCAAAGGGGGCCAGCCCAAGGAAGATCGGGTTTGGGGTATAAGCACACATGCGAGTCAAGGCGCTTACTACAGCATGTTCAGGGCTCGCTCCACAGTAATCAAAGCCATGCTGTAGTAACCGCTGTTGCCATAGCAGTCGCTGATAAAGGTATGCAGGCGTTTGATCTCTTCCAGTGTATAGCTGTCACGATACCAGGGCTTCAGCATCCCCTGTAAATCAACAGCATCGATTTTATTACGCTGAAATTGCTCCTGAGTACCTCTGTAGACAGCAAACAGCGCCTGCATTGCCTCTCTATAATTTAAATCCGTAAGTTCGCTAAGTAGGGCAGCCAGCTCCTCTTTGAAGGCAAATATGCCGCCGGTATCAGGGATGCGGAAATGATCGAGTGATATGCACGGATACTGTTCACAACGCCCTGACCTGCCTGGTTGTCTGCTGTTATGATATCTGTATGCGGCATCAGCCACTGGTGTGTATTTCTCGCCACACCAGACAACAAAAGCTAGATCTGAATTTGTCTTTGGGGCGACTATGCTGAAGGCTGTTCGTAGGTTTTCTTTCTGTATTGGATCACGTTTCAGTGCATAGCACCTGTAGTCCAACTCCAGCTGGCTTTCCAGGAAATCCTGCACTATATCAGGGTATCCGGAAGGTTGCTGTGCGGCAGTCTGTGGCGTTGTCAGCTTTCTGATTACAAGCGGTGCAACTGCCAATGACGTTAAAAATCCGCGCCTGTCCATATAAACCTCCAATCCGTGACGGCTGTAACCCTTTACATTGCAATCAAGGCTACCAGCATCAAACGACACCGTGGGTCGCTTAGAGGTGGTAGACTTAAATCTCCTGGAAACAATGTGCCATGGCACAAACACACTGGAGGATATATATGGTCTCTAGGTATGAACACGCCGCTTCGATAATACGAGAGGCAGAGGTCTTTATCATTACTGCCGGGGCCGGAATGGGTGTGGATTCCGGATTGCCTGATTTCCGTGGAGAGCATGGTTTCTGGAATGCCTATCCGGCATATGCCCGCTTGGGGCTTTCATTTGGCCAGTGTGCCAATGCAATGCACTTCTTTTCCAATCCCCACTTTGCCTGGGGGTTCTACGGACACCGCACCAACCTCTACCGGGAGACCATTCCCCATGCAGGCTTCCAGATCATCAGGAAGTGGATAGAGCAAAATGGCGCGGATTATTTTGTGGTTACATCGAATGTTGATGGGCAGTTTCAGAAAGCCGGCTATGGCGAAGACAGGATGTATGAAGTGCATGGATCAATCCATTGGCTGCAGTGTCAGGCACGCTGTACCAACGAGATTTGGCCTAATGCTGGGCGCTTTGTAATTGATGAGACCACCATGAAGGCAAACGATCCGCTCCCCTTGTGCCCAAACTGCGGAAGGATCTGTCGCCCCAATATTTTGATGTTTGGCGACTATTCATGGCTACAGAATAGAATGTACCTACAGAAAACAGCATTTGACCAGTTTTTGAAGTTACATGCCAACCGACGCATTGCAGTGATTGAGATGGGGGCCGGGGAGGCCATACCAACCATTCGGGTTATTTCTGAGCGGATTGGACAGAAGAAGGGGGCTAATGTTATCCGCATTAACCCCCGTGAACCAGAGATCACTTCACTGCACGTCTCGCTGTTGAGTGACGCGCTCTCAGCTCTGGAGTATCTTGATTCGTTGGTTGGATGAAACGGGGCTTTTTGCCATGAGAAAAATCAGCAAATTCCTGAGCCTTGTGCTGCGGCACCGGCCGGATGCCATCGGCATCACGCTGGATAGTGGTGGCTGGACCTCTATTGCAGAGTTGGTTGAAAAGGCTAGAAAAGCAGGGGTACGCTTGTCAGGCCCGCTTGTCAGGCAGGTTGTTACTACAAGTGATAAGCAGCGTTTCTGCATCAGTGGTGATGGCTTGCGGATCAGAGCCAATCACGGACATTCCCTACCGGAGATTGATCTGGGATTGCAGCCAGCCGTGCCACCAGAAATTTTGTTTCACGGCACAGCTCGCCACCTGTTGACCAGCATTGCAGCGCAAGGGATTTTACCTGGCAGGCGTCAGATGGTACATCTGACTGAGTCTTATGAAGCAGCCGCTGGAAATGGCAGAAGGCACGGGACGCCAGTAGTACTCAGAATTTTTGCTGGCAGGATGCATGCAGAAGGATTTCGGTTCTACCGTTCTGCAAGCGGAGTATGGCTTACGGAGCGGGTGCCGGTGGGTTATGTGGTGGCGGAGGTTAGTGGGGCACTGCTTCAGTACAACACTGACTATTAGTTCAAAAGTTGCTGGTGTTTCCAGACAAAAAGCTTTACAAACAATCTAGAATAGACCCAATCAAATCAGCCTTTTGGCTGGGATAGCGAGGATTCAGTGCCATCCAAGGAAACCTACTGTTACCGAATTTTAAAAACATACTCTCTGATCGTAGATTTCAGAGGCAATCCACCAAGGGATAATGTCCCCGCCCCTGTTGAAGGAGAGACATACAAGCAGTGGAAGAAGCGTGTTCTTGGTGATGTTGTATCAGATGTTGTGATTTATACCCCTAACACACCCACACCTCAAACTAGAATGAGCACCTTACAAAATGAAGCAGGAGCCATACATTTAGAGAAAATCTTTAAGAATTTAGAAAGAACAAAAGAGAAACAAAAAAAAGAAGCCGTTATTGCTAAGGCTATAGAAATAGAGAATAATTTTGTGTCATTTCCCAAATATGCATTCATCAACATTCTAGATGCACTTGATGGTAAGCTTGAGTTACCAGTACAAAATACACTAATAGAATTTACAGACAGAATATCTGATGATATTAACACAAAAGAATTGATAGAGTTTCTTGTAGAAAAATACAATTCTGCAGTTAAGCATTTTAGGAAACTAGACAATAAAAAGTAAGTAATATTATAAGATCGAGTTCAAATCGATTGCCTGACGGATACAATTTATGAGCAAAGCCAGTAATTACATAAATATGGTTAAGGTTAAAGCAAATAAAATCAGTAGCGTGTCTATTGAAACAAATAAATATAAAAAAGCGGCAAAACTACTATTTGACTCGTTGAGCGAGTCTAAATTGGAAAAAAAATCCGCAGGTGACAAACATTTTCTTGCAAATAACTATCAAAAATCTGTATCAAGTGCTTTTGAGTCATTAGATCTTAAAGTTTATTCGAGCCCTAAAATTTCATTGAAGAGTGGTAAGGCAATACCAGCTAAGTTTTTTGACTTACTAGTATCAAATAGTGAAAACAATAGACATTTGCTGATTGAAGTTAAATCATCGACTGGGGGCTTTAATGGATTAGCCGCTGCATTATTAGCTATTATTATATCCAGAAAAGCTGGCATTTCTATATCAGCAGGCAATGGTGCTGAAATTGAAGTTAACAATAAAAATATTAAATACATTTTATTGATTGGGACGGAATGTAGCAATGACTTAAGCAAGTTTGATGAACTGAGAAAAATATTCCTTCCTCGTTCTAGAAATGTAGAGGCTTTTGCAATTTATCCTCAAAAATGCAAAGACGACAGAGCTAATTTTGAAGAAATTAGCAAGTTTATAAGAAAACAAGCTGTTTTTTTGCTTAATTTGCCAACACAAAAGAAATGATAGCCTTATCAGCAACTCGCCTGTCTACTTACCTTGTTTTTTGAACAACCTCCAGCAACTTCACCATCGCCAGAGTATCCTGCTTGCAATAGGCCAGCAACTGTTTCCTGAGTGTAGCCAGCTTTTTGGGGCTGTCAACCAAGGTACACATCGTGTGGTAGGCCTGCATGGCTGCACTACCGTTACCAATCTCCAGATCATCATAACTCAAGTCCTTCACAAAGGCTGGCAGCACCGCCTTAAGCGAGTGTGAACCCTGCTGTTTCCACGAATAGAGGTGCCGTGCCTTGAACGGATCCAGCAGATCAACCATATTGCCAACCAATTGCTGTATCTGCTTTTTCTTACGCGGGTAAAGTTCTGCCAGTTCCTTAAGCCGACTCTGCTCAAACGGTTTGTAGTACACCATGATGCACCCGTCATCAGGCAGCACCTTCAGCAGCTCATCCAGAAACTCCTTACGCGGGTCTATAGCAGGTGGCGCTAGATATTCATGATGGTATACCTTACCACCTGGTTTTTTTTGAATATGCAGCGAGAACTGAAAAGGCATTTGCTGGTAGGGACGTTGCCCATCATAGGAGGGAACCGCTTCCATGAAGGTCTCAAAATCAAGATAACAGAGTGGATACCAGAGACTGTCCAGAAACTCCTGCAGTCCCTCTTTGTTGACAATGGTCTGCTTCTTTTTGGCTGCCTCTACCTGCTGGCGTTGCTTGCCCTTTACGCGGTCAAGCGGAATGTTCTTGAGCTTTGTGATCCCCTCATGGAAGAGCTTGAAGCAGTCCGCACCGTTACCGGCAAGGTCAAAAACCGATCCTTCATCTGGAACATCCTGCCAGCAATACTCGCTAAACGCACATTCATACGGGTCTTCACAATGCGGGCTAATCTGAACAATCGGCTCTGCTCCGGCCAGCATCTTCTTCAAGGTTGCAATCTGCTTTTTAACTGCTGGTTGCATTTCCAGGACATCTGCAGTCAGATCAACAAAGGTAAATATCTGCTGAGGGTCAAGCTTGCCCTTGCGCTGATATGAGGTGTTTATATGTACCAGATGCGCCTTAGTTATCTTGATGCCGGCATTGGTAATGACATGGTACTGCACTGCCAGGTCGTCGTAATAGGTGTCTTTTAGCTTACTTGAACTTTTAACCTCATACAGCTCCCAGCCTCCGCGCACCTTACGCAGGATGTCTGCCTTGACAAAGACACCATTGTACTCAAACGAGGCCTCATAGATGACCTTGCTCTGCTTGAGCGCTTTCTGTGTTTGCTGCAACTGCTCATCAATACTCAGCCCTTCATAGGGTATCTCCACACCACCAGGAAACAGTTCTTGGGCAATGGCTCCTACCTGATGACCTTGGGCCAGTATCTCTTCAGTTGTTTCATCAAACTCATTTCTTAGCTCTTTGCGCCAGGTTGCCAGCCAGAGATATTTGGGACACTGCAGGCCATTAAGATAGCGGGACTTGCTGAGACCGGGGATGGTAGATTTTTTCATGGCAGCTCCGTTTGTCAGGATGATGTACTGCTACCACTAACATTTTCAAGCGACAGCCATTGTCGCTTGCATGAGCTACCCTGACCACCGTTAAAATGATGTAAGTCAGGGAGCATAACTATGGACAGGCGAACATTTCTCACGACCATGCTGCAGGGGACGACGCTTGCTGCTACTCTGCTACCGCATAGTATCTCTCCGCTTCTGATAGCACAGTATGCATCTCTGCACCACCTTGGTGGAGATTTACCTCAGGACATGCGGATCGCAGCACTGGGTGTTGGTCGGTTTGGAGCACTCTGCAGCAGGATGCTTGCCTATTCAGTGCGCAACATCTGCTGCCATGAGGTGACGTCAAGCTGGCATCATACCGGCAGTGTTGATTTCTCGCAGTTGCCCCTGGCTACCCAACAGCCTGATCTCCTGTTTCTGCTTGCAGATGCAAGCCAACCATCATCAGCTTCACAGCTGACAACCTGCATTGATGCAGTCACAGCAGCAGGCCTGCAGACAGTGGTGATTGGCCCATCTGCGGATAACCTTCATTCTACACGCTCACCTGATTGCACATCATTACCTGTCTGCACGATTGCCAACCCCACAACAGCACGTGACTTAGTGGCCTTGGTTGCTGATCTTGCCAACACCGACAGCTTTGTTGGCATTGACCATGGCGATATCAAGGCAATCCTCCGTTCAGGCAACCTTGGACTGTTCTCGTGCAGTGAGGCTACTGGTGCAGACAGGGGATCACGAGCCTGCAGTCAAGCATTGGAACGGCTGCAGCAGCAGGGGGTTAATTCAGCCAACTGTCGTGGTGCCATAGCCTGCATCTACGGCTCCCCTACCATGCCGTTTGACTACTATGCCCAGGCTGTCTCAGTGATGGACGGTTATTTCTCAAATGACATCTCCTTTGTTTTTGGAGCTATTCCGGATGAGCATTTAGCTGCTGATACCATCAAAGTCGCCGTCCTCGCAATGCGGTGAGCTTTGTATTGTTTGATGTCTGGAGAACACAACTATGGAAGATATCAGTTCAGAAACCCAGCAGCACACTGCAAAACCTTGCCTTGCTACAGAAGAGACAAAACAACTCCAACATGAGTTGCCAAATCAGGTAGACGCCTCAGTTCACCAAGATATCAAGCCAGCCCCCAATTCGTCCGGTAAGACAGCAGAAGAACCTTATATCGATCCAAATGGGGTTCTTAACTATCCGGCTAATGCTGGAAATCTAAAACTTGAGGTTAAAGCATGGTTAGAAGGTGAACATCTTCACACGCAGGGGGTTTTACCTAGCCTTGCGGATGCAATAATCAGGCTGACGCCTGACAACCAGACCTTGCAAAAAAAACTTCTGCGTAAGCATGTTGGTGTGTTTTCCGACAACTGCTGGCCACTGCATGTGGAGCGTTGGAAGTGTATGGTGGCAACTATCATAGCTAAAGACACGTCCTTGTCCCAAGAGGAGGCTGAATATCAGGCAGCAGCAAGCCTGAAGGCTGTTGCCTACCTAAGCTGCCTGAGGGCAGAAAGTATGAAAAAACTGTGAATGACAAGCCGTATAGCCAATGGAGGCACCATGGAGAATCAGGAACAAAGTTACGAAGTCACGTCCATAAAGGTCGTCGGCATTGGTGGGGCAGGCCTGAATGCAGTCAATGCCATGCTGGCTGCCGACCTTACTGATGTTGAATATATAGCCGTCAGCACCTCACAAGCGCGGCTCAGAAAATCCCATGCTGCAGTACAGATCAGAATCGGTTCGGATTCCCGTGGTTTTGGCACTGGAGGCGATCTGGAGATAGCCAGAGCAGCGGTGCTGGAGAGTCGTCAGGAGTTACTAAATAACCTTCAAAGTGCTGATCTGGTGTTTCTGGCTGCTGGCATGGGAAGTGGCACCGGTACTGGCGCCACACCGGAGATTGCCAAATTGGTCAAGGAGGCTGGTGCCCTGGTGGTTGCCGTGGTGACCAAACCATTCGCCCGCGAAGGCAAGCGCCGTATGGAGATTGCTGAACAAGGAATCAGGACATTATTACCCCTAGTGGACAGCCTGATTGTGATACCCAACGACCGTTTGATCGGTATATCCGGCAAAGGGGCCACACTGCTGGAGGCATTCAAACCCGCAGATGATCTGCTGCGGCAGGCGGTGCAGGGGATAGTTGAGATCGTTAGCAAGCATGGTCATATCAATGTTGATTTGAGTGACCTCAAAACCATTCTGGGATCGCGCGGCATGGCTATGATGGGGGTTGGCGTATCAAATGGCCAGGATCGGGCAGCCGAAGCCGCTGCAAAGGCCATTCATAATCCGCTGTTGGAGGGGCTGGATATCCGAGAGGCCAAGGGACTGCTGCTGAACATCGCCGGAAGCAGCAGCATGACCATGGATGAGTTTGATCAGATCTGCAGGCTGATGACCGAGCAGATCAGCAGTGATGCAACTATCATTGTAGGAGTTGTGGTTGATGAGGAACTGGCTGACCAGATCAAGGTAACGGTGATTGCCACCGGAATCGGTAACACGCCAGACACAGGGAAACCAAAGTTACGGTTGGCCAAGAACAGACTGGCTACGATTGAGCCAAAGACGAACCACAAGATTTAATCCATTTTGACACAGGAGCTGAACATGATTGACACATTTTTACACCCTGGCAGAACCTTTGAGCAGTTTGCCTGCGAAAGCAGTAACCAGTTTGCGGTTTCAGCTGCCCAGTCATTATCCATGGCTGTTGGGGCAATCTTCAACCCGTTAATCATCTATGGTTCCCACGGACTTGGTAAAAGCCACCTGCTGCACGCAATAGGGCATCAGGCAGTGGGGCATAAACCTGACATGCAAGTCAGATACTGCTCAGCAGATACCTTTGTACATGAGCTTATAGAATGTCTTAAAACAAATCAGATGGATAGCTTCAGGGGTAGCTTCGGTTCTGTGGATCTGCTGTTGCTGGATGATCTGCAGCGATTGGCCAATAAGGAGCGAAGCCAGCAAGAGTTGCTGTACTTGTTCGACAAGCTCTTTATTCGACAGTCTCGTATTGTGCTGGCCGTAGACCGGCACCCTTCAAAGCTTGAGGGTTTTGCTGATGCGCTTCAATCCAGATTTTCCGGTGGAATGCAGGTTGAGCTGACAATGCCTGATTATGAAGCCAAACGGTTGATTCTGGAAAAGATGGCGTTGCGACACCAAGTAAAGCTGGTGGGTGAGGTCGCAGATTTTCTGGCTGGTACCGGTGTTAGCTGTATCAGGCAATTGGAGGGTATGCTGATCAGGTTGGGTACCTACAGTTCTCTTATGAATGTTGAGATGCAATTGCCCTTGGCCAAACAGTGTCTGCATGATGTCGTTTGTTGTAGAGAACTTTGCGGCGGGGAGTCACTTGTTAATGGCATCCCGTAGCACGCTACTGGGTTTGAAAGTCAGCACTTTACGTGCCTCAATGGTGATGGCTTCACCGGTTTGGGGATTGCGGCCACGACGGGCTTCTTTCTGTCTGACCTCAAAGCTGCCGAAGCCTGAAACCTTGATGGACTCGCCTGCCTCCAGTGATTCCTTCATGATGGCAAAGACTGATTCCATCATGGCAGTGGAGTCTTTTTTGGACAGGCCAGTGGTGGTGTGGATCTTTTCAACGATGTCTGCTTTAGTCATTTCGGAGATTCCTTTTTCACGGTTGGCTTCTTGGCTGGTGCAGCCTTCTTAGGTGCTGGCTTGGCCTTGGTAGCTTCATTTGCAGTTTTCTGCTTTGCTTGATATGCCACACGACCTTTGGCGAGCTTTTCACCAAGATTGTTTTTAAGAGCAGATTCACGGCGGGATTCTGAATAAGATTTAGCAGCAAGTGCAGTACCAGCAGGCAGACCAAACTGCTTGCGATAGGTTGAAGCTTTCATGTCATGGGCTTGCTTGAGGTGACGTGAAAGGGTTTTGAAACCGCCTTTGCCGCAGATCAGACATACAATCTGGTTTTTCTGTATGGACTTCTTGGGTGACATGACCGGTACAGCTTCAGTCTCAACTGCCTGTTCAGGTGCTGCAACTACTCCTTCTTCCAAAGATTTGAGGATCGCATGGACTTTTTGGATCTCTGCAAGAAGTTCGTCCGCAGTCATTTCAACGGTTGCTGCATGGGCAGAGACAATACTTGCGGTCAGTTCTGTAAGGGTTGATGGCATAGGGATTTCCTTTCGTTACGGTTCACTGCACTTTTCGGGAAGGGTATAACCTGCCAGATTATAGCAAGAATTCCAAGAGGTAACACATCGACTGCAGCTACACCACTGTTCCAGCTCCCCTTTGGCTTTCGTGATATGGCCTTGGGTGATGTCACGGGAACCGCACTTGGGGCATCGTTCTCCATGCTGCTTGAGAAACAGTTCCTGAGATACGAATTCAGGCTTTTGAGTCCCTTGGGTAGCCTTGTAGACAGAGGTGGTAGTTGCAACACCGGAGATACAGGCATCAGCTTCAGCAGCAGTTGCATCCTGAAGAAGTATTTCAGGTTGGGTACTGTCACGATAGACAAGGCTGACAGTGTAAGTAGAGGAGATACGCTCTATCCTGACGCCAAATCCGGTATCTTTCAGTATTCCGAAGTTGAGTTCCGTACAGCGGGCTTTGAGGGACTTTTCAGTTACTTTCATGGTCAACCTTGTAATATGTGTGTGTATGGGGCAGGTGATTAAATCGATTTATTAGAGATATCCTTAATTGTGTGGAAGCTCAAGAAAAACGATGAGGCAAAACTCTGCCTGCTACTGATGGTAAAACGTCGCTGTTGGAGAGGGGTGATGTAGGGGATTCTTCTGTCACACCGAGCGTACTCAGGCATCAAGAAAACGGATTTATAACCTTCAACTTAGAATCAATCATCAATCCATGCTGCATATCTTCGGAATACAAAATAGTGCAACCATTATTAAGTGCTGAAGCTACAATCAGACTGTCCCAGAACGAAACATTGTACTTTCCACGAATCCTGTACGCGTCCTGATACACTTTAAAGTCAAGGGGTGCAATATTGGCAACGGCGGCGATACCCTTTGTCACTTTTGCCTTGATTGTGACATCATCTATCCCGTACTTTCGAGAAAGTATCCAGTGAAATTCATTGATTACCTGTACAGATACGAATACAGTGCTGACAGATGGTATATTCTCCAGTAACGATAGAATATGCTGCTGTTTGGCACGTTCCTTTTCACTTTCCAGAAAGGCGTATATCCAGATGTTGGAGTCTATGAATATCTTAGACTTCACTATAGATGTCGTCCCGTGCTACCGTCTGATACTGAGAAACACTGACAGGTTTGTAAAATTCCGCAGGGAGTTTATTCTTTACCGTAGCCTGCTTCTTCGCAACTCTACCGTAACGTAGCATGACGAACTGATAGAAGTCAGCTACCTCACGCCGAGCAGCAGCAGGCAAAGGCGAAAGATCAAGAGTTTGTGCTGTGGCTTTCATATGCGCACCTGTAATTTTTGCAGATAAAGTGAAGCTGGCAACAAGTCATTGTTGCAGACGCAAGATTAGGTAACAATACTAAAAAACTGCCAGAACGGCAATAGCTGTCGTGAATCGTATCCCCGATTCACTTGCTGGTTATGCTAAAGAACTGGCCCGTGAGGACAATGTGTCTCTTAACCAGTTTATCGTAGTGGCACTGGCAGAAAAGGTATCAGCTTTGAAGACAGCGGCTTTTTTTCAGGAGCGTGCAGAGCGGGCTAATCATGAAAAGGCCCTGAACATTCTTGATTCAGTAAAGAAGTTGTCACCAGTTCCAGGAGATGAATTGCACTGATTCCGAGTGAAATGATCGAGTTATGTTGAAGAACATTCAAAGTAATAGTTTTAGGTAACAGTCACGATCTCTTTTAGTTTCAACTCCCAGGCTTCCAGCGCTTTACGCTTTTCTTCATCGTATTTGTGGCGGTTGTAGACCTTTATTATTCCCTGTTTTTTATGTCCAGTAACTGCATCAATCACCTCGTCACTGAAGCCTAGTTGTGCAAGGCAGGTTGAGAAGGTTCTTCTCAAGTCGTGAGGGGTGAAGTGGGCAATATCCATCTTCTTTTCCTCTGGAATTTGAACCATGGATATTTTATCGCCCTTTATAGGCCTACGAGGCTGGTAGTTTTTCAGATTCTTTCTGATGGCATACGCAACAGCATTTTCGTCAACATGGTTGTAGACCGGGTCGCCGTTCTCATCTTCCTTAACAACGGGAGAGGGGAAGTAGAAACCATACACCGGGGTGCCAAGCAGCTTGATAACGGTATCCGTTAGATACACCCGGTGAGTCTGCCCGTTTTTAGTGCGCTCAGGCGGAAGGGTCCACCATCTACCATCCACTTCACTTTCCCGAATACCGCTTACCTCTCCGACACGCTGCCCTGTCAGGAGCAGTATTTTAAGGATTCTCCTCACTGAATCAGACATGGCTGCCTTAGGCAGTTCTGATGTCCAAAGTTTTTTGATCTCGCTTTCTGTGAGTACCCGTTCCCTGGATAGTACCTTTACCGGCACTTTCACGCCTGTGAATGGGGTATGCTCCAAAAGATCTTTCTCAACGGCAAAATTATACATCCTGCGGGCGAGCTTCATGACATTATTGCAAAGGGCCGGTCTGTCCGCGTATGAGTCAAGAAGTGCGATGCAGTCCTTTTTCTTGATATCTGATGCCTTCTTATGCCCCCAGAATGGCTCGATATTGACGCGAAACATACGCTCATTGTCAATGCAGGACGACTGACGCTTTTTGAGCCTGGCTTCTCTGGCCATGTAGTCGTCAAACAAACCTTTAACTGTCAGGCTATTTTCTTCTGCCTCTTTAAGAAGCTTTGCCTCCTCATCGGCCCTGACCTTTGCCTCGGTTGCCCTGCGTTCTTCAGCTATCGGGTCCAGCCCCTTCATGACGTCGGCACGTAGCAGTGCCGTAGTAGTGCGGGCACTAGCCAAAGAAACCTCAGGGTAGCTGCCAAGTGGCTTGTAGCACTTTTTCCCTGATTCTGGGCTGGTATAAATGAAGTACCAATGGCGCCAGTGACTGGCTTTGGAGGGGGATAGGCAGAGAGCGAGTCCACCGCCATCGCGGACCCATTTTTTTGCCTCAGGTTGCTTGAGTTTTTGAATGGCTACATCAGACAATGAGCGTGCTTTCTCATTTGCCATAACATTCGACCTTCCAGATGAAGAGTAATTGTGGTAGAAATGATACCGCTTGTAGCGGAGCAAATCCTGGTATCCTTTGGGTATCCTTTGAAAGACGTATTTGAATGGTTTTTATTGATACGAGATGAAATCAGTTTATAGCCTAACTGATTGAAAGTCAAAGGATTCCTTGGTGTTTGTTGAGCACGCTGAATGCGGGTGAAACGGGGATTTTTCAAACTCCGAAGCCAAAGGTCGCTGGTTCGAATCCAGTATCGCCCGCCATATCGGAGACAAGGGGACCATTGGTCCCCTTTTTTACTTCCATGCTGCGGAGGTGTCAAATGGCCAGAGGAGGCGTTGAACTGTCTGATGCCGTTGCACCGCTCTTGATCAGAATCCCGTTGGGTCTGATCTTTTTGGCCCATGGTTCCCAGAAACTCTTGGGACTGTTCGGCGGCAGCGGTTTGACTGCCACGTTTGCCAGCTTTGAGCAGAAGCTGGGAATTCCACCGATCTTCACGCTTTTGGCAATTATTGCGGAGTTCGGTGGCGGGCTGGGGGTGCTGACCGGCTTTCTGACCCGTGTCTCGGCGGCCGGGATCGCCTCGGTCATGGCGGTTGCCATTTACAAGGTACATTGGGCCAACGGATTTTTTCTGAACAGCGCCTGTGTGCCGGGACGAGGCAACGGGATTGAATACACCCTGGCGCTGCTGGGCATGGCCCTGTATCTGGTGGTGGCCGGTGGTGGCAAGTGGTGTATTGATCGCCTGATTTTCAGGGGCTGAGAGTATCGTGTGATTCCAAGGCGGACGTTTTGTCCGCCTTTTGTTTGTCGAAGGAGTTGTAACGTGGATACGATGTATAACCAGGCAGAAGTCAACAAACGGCGCACCTTTGCCATCATCAGTCACCCGGACGCCGGTAAGACCACCATTACCGAGAAACTGCTGCTGTTTGGTGGTGCCATCCAGCAGGCCGGTGAGGTGCGGGCGCGCAAATCCGGCAAGCATGCCACCTCGGACTGGATGGAACTGGAGAAACAGCGGGGCATTTCAGTGACGTCATCGGTGATGAAGTTCACCTACGACGGCTATGAGATCAACCTGCTGGATACGCCGGGACACAACGATTTTTCTGAAGATACCTACCGGGTTCTGACGGCGGTGGACTCGGCCCTGATGGTGATCGACTCGGTCAAGGGGGTGGAGAGCCAGACCAAGAAACTGCTGGATGTCTGCCGCCTGCGGGACACCCCGATCATGACCTTCATGAACAAGCTGGACCGTGAAGGGCAGGAACCGCTTGATCTGTTGGACGATGTGGAGAAAAATCTGGGGATGCAGACCGCGCCGATGACCTGGCCGATCGGCATGGGTAAGCGTTTCCGCGGTACCTATCATCTCTACAGTAAAGAGGTGCAGCTGTTTGATCCGGAGGCAGAGCATGGCGTGGGGCGGGTGGTGACCGTTAAAGGACTGGATGACCCGCTGTTGGATGAACTGCTGGACACCCAGGCCGAGGAACTGCGCAATGACGTGGAGCTGCTGGAGGGAGCCGCCCATCCCTTTGATCTGGATGAGTATCTGGCCGGACGCCAGACCCCGGTCTTTTTCGGTAGCGCCATCAATACCTTCGGGGTCCAGCAGCTGCTGGATACCTTTGTGCAGCATGCGCCGCATCCCCGTCCCCGCGCCACCACCACACGGCTGGTTTCGCCCTATGAAGAGACGTTTTCCGGTTTTGTCTTCAAGATCCAGGCGAACATGGACCCGGCTCACCGTGACCGGATCGCCTTTTTCCGTATCTGTTCCGGCCGGTTCGAGCGGGGCATGAAGGTGCGTCATCTGCGTTTGGGCCGGGATTTCCAGATCAGCAACGCCACCATTTTCATGGCCCAGGATCGCAGCAATGTCGAGGAGGCCTTTCCCGGTGACATCATCGGCATTCACAACCACGGCACCATCAAGATCGGCGATACCTTTACCCTGGGTGAGGACATGAAGTTTACCGGCATCCCCAGTTTTGCGCCGGAACACTTCCGCAAGGTGCGCCTTTTGAATCCGATGAAATCAAAGGCCCTGGAAAAGGGGCTGGTGCAACTGGCAGAGGAAGGCACCACCCAGGTCTTCAAACCGCTCTTTGGCGCCGAATGGGTGGTTGGAGCGGTTGGGGTGCTGCAGTTTGAGGTGGTGCTGCACCGGCTTGAGTTTGAGTACGGCGTCAAGATCGCCTACGAACCGGTGGCCTATGCCACGGCCCGCTGGGTAACCGGCGAGAAGAAGCAGGTTGAAGAGTTTGAAAAGAAAGAGAAGATGAACCTGTATATCGACGGTGAGGGGAAACTGACCTACATGGCCGGTAGTCAGTGGCGGCTGGATAATACCATAGAGAACTGGCCGGAACTGGAGTTTCACGCTACATCAGAACATAGCTGAAACGGTCTTTTTCCGCCCTGGCCCCGTCAAACGGCATGACGCCGTGTGCGGCGTACTGATCTGCACGCCTCCGCGCCATCACTTGTTTGCCAGACCCATGACAAAAAATCCTCGTTTCTGTTTGAGGTGAAGCGGCGAAAAAATGCAGAACTATTCCTTCAAAGCCACCTGGCAGGCCATCACGGCACTGCCCTTAGATCACTTCCCGCTTTTGTTGCCCAAGGCGCATCGGGTGGCAGCGTTTTTCATCCTGCGGCGTTTGAAGCGGCTGGGATTCTCCAACTGCCGTGTTGATGTCACCCATAAGGGGCTGGTGGTATACGCCCAACGTTAAATGAAAAGCGACCGGCATAAAGCCGGTCGCTTTTCTGTTCTTTCCTGCCAAGAACCTGCAGGCATTTACCCCATAAACTTCCCGATCTCATAGCCGATCTGGCCCAGCGGCAGCACCTCGTCAGCCACACCGCCGTCAACGCAGGCCTTGGGCATGCCATAGATGGTCGAGGTGGCCTCATCCTGCACGATAGTGACCCCCCCCTTTTGTTTGAGTTGCTGCATCCCCTTGAAGCCGTCGTTGCCCATGCCGGTGAGCACCACTCCCAGCATGGAGCCGGCCGTGGCCTCGGCCATGGAGCTGATCAACAGGTCAACCGACGGGATGTAGACGTACTGGGGGTAGGCGGTGGTTGGGGCGGTCTTCACCACCAGGCCGCCTGCGCCGCGGACGACCTGGGTATGCATGCCTCCGGGGGCGATCAGGATGGTGCCCGGTCTGACCACCTCGCCATCGTGCGCTTCCTTGACGGTAATGGAGCATTTGGCGTTCAGGCGCTCGGCATAGGGGCCGGTAAAGGCCTTGGGCATGTGGATGGCGACCACAATACCGTAGGGGAAGTTCATCGGGATGCGCGAGATGACCTCCTGCAGCGCCACCGGTCCGCCGGTGGATGCGCCGATACCGACATGGGTGATCTTCTTGGAGAATATCTTGGAGTTCTTGACCGCAGCGCGAGGGGCGGGCGTGACCAGCGAGGACGGCCGAGGCATTGCCAAACCGGCTGCAGGGCGCAGGACATGGGAGCGGGTCGCCTCGCGTACCTTTTTTAGCAACTCATCTCTGAAGATATTCTGCGCTTCGGATGAATCGGTGACGTTTTTAGGGATGTAGTCAATGGCGCCGGCATCCAGGGCCTCAAAGGTAGCCTTGGCCCCTTCGTTGGTCAGGGTGGATACCATCAGCACCCTTGTCGGTGCCTTGGCCATGATCTGCTTGAGCGCCGAGATGCCGTCCATGCGCGGCATCTCAACATCCATGGTGATCAGGTCCGGTTTAAGGGTAATCGCCTTTTCAACCCCTTCAACGCCGTCACTGGCAGTGCCGACGACCTCTATCGACGGCTCCTTGATAAGGATCCCCCGAATGGCCATCCGCATAAAAGAAGAGTCATCAACAATCAGAACACGGGTTTTTCCGCCCGACACAGAAGAAAGCATCATGCCTCCGTTGCTTATTCCTTGGTAAATATGGATGCCACCAGTTCCTGGACCATCGGAACGGCGTCGTCAAGCTCATAGCAGAATCGTTCAACATCGAGGTGCCCCAGGTCCGGATGCTGTTCCTTCAGGATCGACCAGCCGTCTTCTTCTGCCAGGTTAAAGCTTGCCCAGGTGTTATCCCCATAATAGAGATCCCTGACGGAGCAGAACAGGTCGGCCAGGTTGACAATGGCGCAGAGCACCGGATCGGCCGTGGCCTCCCGCGGGGTATGGTGATGTAGGATCACCTCCCGGTATGCCTCGGGGAAGTTCCATTTTTCGGCGATACAGAAACCAATTTCATTGTGGGTGGTTTGAAATACCGCCAACTCCTGATCAACCAGACGGGTGGGGCTGTGCCGTACCGTTTCAAGGATCTTGGCAAAGGTTTCGGGCTGGTAGTAGCTGAGAACCACCTCGCCGATATCGTGAATAACACCGGATAGATAAGCCTTTTCGACATCCTGATAGCGGATCTTCTCCGCGATGATCTTTGAGACCATCCCGACCCCAAAGGCGTGGGCCCAGAAGGTGCTGAGATCGATAACCCCGCCTTTGTCCTCAAAGGCGGTGATGAAGGATGAGGTCAGGGCGATCTCTTTGATATGCCTGATGCCCAGATAGACCAGTGCCCGCTTCAATGAGGTGATTTCCCGGGAAGGGCGGTACACCGGTGAGTTGACCATCTTGAGGACGCGGGCCGTCATGATCTGATCGCTCAGCATCAGGTCGGCCACCTGGTCAACATTAACGTCGGGGTCATCCAGCAGCTGCAGTACCTGGGTTGCAACAATCGGAATGGTGGGAAGATCGTCGATCTGAGCGACCATCTGACGGGCTTTTTCAAGCATTGCCTGGTTATCTGCCATGGACTCCCCCACTATTTCTTGTAACCAAAACCGCCCGGGAAATGGATGGTCTTGAACTTGTCGTTGACACCGTGCAGCGACTCCGATTGACCGACAAAGAAGTAGCCGTACGGTTGCAGGTTGTTGTAGAAGTGCTGCACTACCTTTGACTTTGAGGCCAAGTCAAAGTAAATCAGGACGTTGGCGCAAAAGATGAAGTCAAAGCTCTTCATGAACACCATCTTGGTGTCATCATACAGGTTCATCTTGTTGAAGGTGACAAACTTTTTGAGTTCCGGCGAGAGGATGAATTTTCCGCCCTCCTCCCGGAAGTATTTCTTTTTATAGATATCCGGCACGTTGCGGACGGAATAGGCGTTGTAGACCCCCTCCTTGGCCTGGGCGATCACGGTTTCGTTGATATCGGTGCCGATGATCTCAATAATCCAGTCCTTCAGGATGGTGGCGCGCTTTTCCTGCAGGATCATGGCCAGCGTATAGGCCTCTTCGCCTGACGAGGAGGCTGCTGACCAGATGCGCAGTTTCCGAAAACCCATCTTGCTCTTTGCCTCGATGATTTCAGGTAGAAACTTGGTCTCTATGGCGTTGAGCTGGGGGACACACCGGAAGAAATAGGTTTCGTTGGTGGTTACTTCGTCCAGCAGAAACCGGAGCTCCTCGCTGCCGCGTGGAGACTTGAGCAGGGCGTAATAGTCCATGGCACTTTTGGTGCCGGTGGCTTCCATCCGTTTGGTCAGACGGCTTTCCAGAAAGTACTTTTTGGTGGTGTGAAAATACATCCCACACAGGTTGTAGATAAAGTCACGCAGTAATTCAAAGTCTTTATCCGATATGGCCACGTTGTGTCCCTTTCTCTGTCTCGGTTCCCGCGGGATTAGCGCCCTGCGGACGCACCTTCGCCGCCATCGATCATGCCGACCGGATCGACAATCAGAGTGACCCGGCCATCACCGAGGATGGTCGAGCCGGCGATACCGGGGACGCTGGCCAGATAGTTGCCGAGTGACTTGATGGCAACCTCCTGCTGGCCGACCAGGCGGGTTACCACCAGCCCCACCCGCTTGTCTGCCGCACCGATCACCACCACGTAGCAGAAGTTGTCCTGTTCATAGCGGCGCTGTACCCTGAAAACCTGCTCAAGGCGAATCAGCGGCAGCACCATGTCCCGCAGCTTCAGCACCTCCTGGCCGCCGATCACGTGGAATTCACGCTGGTCAACCCGCAGCGTTTCCAGCACCGAGGCGAGCGGGATGGAGTAGATTTCACCCTCGACCTCAACCAGCAGCGACTGGATGATGGCCAGGGTCAAAGGCAGACGCAGGATGAATTCGGAACCCAGTCCCTTTTCGCTCTTGATCTCAATCAGGCCGTTGAGTTTTTTGATGTTGGTTTTGACCACGTCCATGCCGACGCCCCGCCCGGAAAGGTCGGAGGCCTTATCCTTGGTGGAGAAACCGGGCAGAAAGATCAGGTCGAACATCTCACGCTGGCTCATGGCGGCCAGTTGCTCTTCCGTGATCAACCCCTTCTCGATCGCCTTGCGGCCGACCCGATCCGTGTCGATGCCACGGCCGTCATCCTTGATGCTGATAATGATGGAGTTGCCCTCGTGGACAGCCGAGAGCACCAGGGTGCCGGTGCGTGGTTTGCCGGCTTCAGCCCGTTCATCCGGTGTTTCAAGGCCATGGTCCATGGCGTTGCGAATCAGGTGAATCAGCGGGTCGCCGATTTCGTCAACCACGGAGCGGTCGAGCTCGGTCTCTTCGCCGAAGATCTGCAGGTCGACCTCCTTGCCCAGGTCGCGGGCCAGCGAGCGTACGATCCTCGGAAATTTCTTGAAGACCTTTTCAACCGGAATCATCCGCATCTTCAGAACCTGCATCTGCAGTTCCGAGGTGACGAAGTTCATCCGCTTGGTGAGTTTGCCGAACTCCTCCCCAAACAGGACCTGGTCGGAGGTGCCGCCTTGCAGGTCCTGGTTCAGCTGGATCATGCGGTTGCGCTCCAGCACCAGTTCGCCCACCTGGTTCATCAGGTCGTCGAGCCGCTTGACATCAACCCTGACCGTGGTGTTGTCCGAAAGATCGTCGCCCCCCTTTTCACCTGCCTTGGGGGGAGCAGGTTTTTTCGGCGGCTCCGGCGCGGGACGGGGCGGTGCGGGCGGCATGGCTGCCGTTGGCGGCGGTTCCGGTTGCGGCTGGGGCTCCGGCGCCGGTGCTGCTGCGGCAGGCTGTTCGGCCGAGGTTTGGGCAGGGGGGGGCTCGGTGGCCACCACCGGAGGCGGCTCAGCCGGCTGGGGCTGCGGAGGTGGCTGCTCGGTAAGCAGGGGGATCAGCTTGTTAATGGTTTCGTCGATCTCGCGGTCAACTATTTCTCCACCCTTGATGTCGGCAACAAGGGTCTTAACCAGGTCTGTGGCCTCAAGCACCACATCCATGATTTCAGAGGTCAGTTGCAGTTCGCCCTTCCTGAGCCGGTTGAGTACATCCTCCGTTTTGTGGGTGACCCTGACCAGCAGGTCAAACCCCAAAAAGCTGGATGCCCCTTTAACTGTGTGGATTGAACGGAATATCCGGTTCATTAGCTCTGGATCGTCGGAGGACTTTTCCAGAGCAATCAGGTCATCATCCAGTTTTTCAAGAAGTTCTGTGGTTTCTGCCAGAAATCCTTCAAGAAGTTCCTGATCTTCACAATCTATCGGCATTGAACACCTCGTCTGCGGTGAATGGTTTGGTCGTTGATGGTACTGGCTGCTTACATGGCGCTGAAGAGGCGGCGCTCATCCTGCGAAAACATCTTCTGCAGATCCAGCAGTACCAGCAGCCGCTCGGCCTGGTTAATGACGCCGGCAATGCATTCCTGGTCAATGCCGCTCGAAACAACCGCCGGAGATGGTTGGATCTCACTGCTGGAGATGCGGATGACCTCGGAAACCGAATCGACGATAAAGCCCATCAGCTCGCCTTCAATGTCCATGACCATGATACGGGTCTGTTTGTCGTAGTCGATCTCGATCAGGCCGAAGCGACGACGCATATTGATGATCGGTATAACCTTGCCGCGCAGGTTGATGACACCTTCGACATACGAGGGGGTGTTGGGCACGCGCGTAATGCTGGGCATCCTGATGATCTCGCGTACCTTCAGGACATCAACCCCGTACTCTTCATTATCCAGATTAAAGCTGACCAGCTGGATCAGTTCACCATGATCACCCGCACGTGCTTCAGCGGTCTTCATCGGCACCAGGGCATTGGACATGGGCCCCCTCCTTGTAGTAATACGAGGCAATCGTATCAATTAAGATAATATGACGGCGCGTGTCACCTGAAGCGCAGCCATAGGGGCGCGCATTCGCTGGCTAGGCGACTACGCGCTATTATGTATCATGCAAGTCGCACCTGTGCAAGCATGCGGACAAATCGGCATCCGTTTTTTGAAAAATAGCATCAAGCGCTGGAAATGACTCATGGAAAGGTGAGGTCATTTTATTGACATTTGGCGCCGCTGCAACGTATAGTAGCACCGTTGCAGGCAAATCGTAAAACTTGCCGATATTGCTTGTTCAAGGGGTTACCATGGCTTTGAAAAGCTCATTCTGTGTGCTCGATGATGATCGTCGTTCCCGTGATCTGGTGTCAGCTTTTCTGACATACAAAGGGTATGATGTCGCAAATTTTGACGAAATGAGCGGTTTTTTTGACACGGCTGCGAGCGGCATGCAGCGGATTCTGGTTGCTGATGCGGCCAGCCTGCAGCTCCGTTCGGGTGAACAGTTGCCAACGTATCTGCAGCATGATCCCCGGTTGGTGGTGATTGTTTACGGGCAAACCGATGCCGTCCGTTCCCTGCCCCATGACGAGCGGGTCATCTTTTTGCCAAAGCCGCTTAACCTTGATGAACTTGAAAGCGTGGTCATGCGTGCGCTTGAGTATCAGGCCCTCAAGGTCCCGGCAGCGGAGCTGCCCCCGGATGAATATCCCCATTTTCTCTGCTCCACCATTATCGGCAAGAGTCGTCAGATGCTCAACTTGTTTGAAATGATCGAGAAGGTGGCCGAGTCGAATGCAACGGTCTTGATTCAGGGGGAGTCCGGAACAGGCAAGGAACTTGCAGCACAGGCGATACATCAGCTTTCCAGCCGAAGCAGTCGGAATTTTGTACCGGTGAACTGCGCCGCCATTCCGGATGACCTGCTTGAAAGCGAACTGTTCGGGCATGTCAAGGGCTCGTTCACCGGGGCCTATGCCAACCGGGTGGGGCGCTTTGAGATGGCGGACAAGGGGACGCTCTTTCTGGATGAAATCGGTGACATGAAGGCGGCCCTGCAGGTCAAGCTGCTGCGGGTCTTGCAGAACAAGGAGTTTGAGCCGGTTGGGTCGGCGCGCTCCCAGAAGGTGGATGTGCGGATCATTGCCGCCACCAACAAGAATCTGGAGGACCAGGTGGCCAGCAAGGATTTCAGGGAGGATCTCTACTACCGCCTCTCGGTCATCCCTATTACCATTCCGCCACTGCGGGAGCGGTGTGAGGACATCCCGCTCTTGGTGAACCACTTCCAGGCCCAGTTCAATCGTGACCGTCGCCGTCTGGTCAAGGGGTTTTCCCGCGAGGCGCTGGAGATGCTGTGTGCCTATGATTGGCCCGGTAACGTGCGTGAGCTTGAGAACCTGGTTGAACGGATGGTCACCATGAAGGAAAGCGGTATGATCACGGTGGATGATCTGCCGGAGAAATACCTGCTGGCACAGGGGGTGACGCCCAAGGCCGTCACACCTGCCGTTACCGTCCAGCAGGAGCAGGAGCTGCCGGCAGAAGGAATTTGTCTGAACAGCGCCGTCGAGGCCTTTGAAAACCGTCTGATCATCCAGGCGCTGCAACGCAGCGGCGGCAACAAGAAGGAGGCTGCCGCATTGCTGAACCTGAAACGGACAACCCTGATTGAAAAGCTGAAGAAAAAGAATCTGCAGTATTCCTGAAGCGGAGCTGACGCATGTCGATTAACCCAACCCAAACCATGGCGCTGGTGCAGAACCTTCTGCGCAGCCAACCGCAGCAGGCGTCGAATCAGCTCGACGCTACAGCGGCGGCCAGGTTTGCTGAGCGGTTGGATGCGGCACTCGAACAGGGACAGCTTCCGTCCGACGTCTCGCCGGAGGCGGCCCAACGGGCGGCAGAGCTGCTGCAGTTGCAGAGCATGCGCAGTTCGCTTGAACTGTTGAACGATCAGCCGGGCGAAAACAGTATGCCGCCGACCTATTCGTCCCCCTTGGCGGCCGCGCTGACGCAGATGCAGGCCTACCTTGCCAATGGTATTGCGGGTGAGGCCGGCCAGACGGCAGCGTCAAACAGTGTGCAGCGTCAGCCTCTGCCCGAGCGGGAAATAGGACCGAGGGCGGCGGAAGCGGTGGGCGCGCAGGCCCCGCTGCGGGATGAGCTGCCGATCGGTGCGCCCGTTGAGCAGATTATCGCCCGGGCAGCCCAGCGGTATGGGGTCGATGCCGGTCTGATCAAGGCGGTGATCAAGGCCGAGAGTAATTTCAATCCCCGGGCTGTCTCGCCGGTCGGCGCACAGGGGCTGATGCAGCTGATGCCGTCAACCGCCCGCAGCCTTGGTGTCAGTAACGCCTTTGACCCCGAACAAAACGTCATGGCCGGCACCCGCTTCCTCAAGGGGCTGCTTGACCGCTACAACGGCGATCTCGATGCCACGCTGGCCGCCTACAACTGGGGACCGGGCAATGTGGACCGCCGTCCCGACCGCCTGCCCCGTGAAACCCGCGACTACCTGGCCAAGGTCAAGCAGTATTATTCCTCCTACCTGGCCTGATCTCCCTTCTACCCCGTCTGTTTTTCAGAGCAGATCCACCGGATCAATATCAAGCGCCTCCCGAACCGTTGCCGTATGGTGTCGCTCCGTACGATAGGCATGCAGCAAGCGGCGCAGCGCCGTGCGGTTGGTGTCTTTCAGGAGAATCTGGTGCCTGAAGCGTCCCCTCAGGCGATAGAGCAGCGCCGGCGCCGGTCCCAGGATCTCGCTGCGCAGGCCCAGTCGCTTTTTGAGTGACTGCAAAAGGTCGGCGGCCTTGCGGGAGGCGTCCAACAGACTGCCTTCGCTGGTTGCGGAGAACCTGACGGCAGCCAGATGACCGAAGGGGGGATAGTGCAGTTCTCCCCTGAAGCTGAGTTCTTCTTGGTAAAACTGTTCGTAATCGTGCGCAACGGCCCGGCTGATGCTGTAGTGGTCGCCGTGCATCGTCTGCAGCAGCACCCTGCCCGGCAGCTCGCCTCGCCCGGCTCGGCCGATTACCTGTGAGAGGACTTGAAAGGTTCGTTCGGCTGCACGAAAGTCGGGCAGGTAGAGGCTGCCTTCCGCCTGCAATACCCCCACCAGCGTTACCCCCGGAAAGTCGTGACCTTTGGCGATCATCTGGGTGCCGATCAGGATATCGACCTCCTTGCGCCGCACCCTGTCCAATATCCGGGCATGCCCGCCCTTGCCGGCGGTCGTATCACTGTCCATCCGTGCAATACGTGCCAGCGGAAACAGCTCTTTGAGCGTGTGTTCGATCCGTTCGGTGCCGACCCCCATCTCCTTCAGCTCCAGCTCCCCGCAGGCCGGACAGATGCAGGGGGCCGGTACCTGATAGTCACAGTAGTGACAGATGCTGCGGCGGCGCTGATGATGGTAGGTCAGGGTAACCGAGCAATTGGGGCACTGCAGTTCATTGCCGCAGGCCGGGCAGACCAACCAGCTGGCAAAGCCGCGACGGTTGAGAAACAACAGGCTCTGCTCGCCGCGCTGCAGATTTTCCTGCAGGGCCTCGATCAGTGGTGGGGCCAACGGCGCCTCGTTGCTGAGCTGAACCGGCACCAGCAGGGTTTCCGGCAGAGGACGCGCGCCGACCCGCTCAGTCAGCGCCAGGTACCCAAGTCTGCCCTGTTGAGCGGCGTAATAGCTGGTTATCAGCGGGGTGGCCGAGCCGAGTATTACCACGGCCTGTTCCTGTTGCCCCCGCACCAGGGCCAGGTCACGGGCGTTATAGCGCAGGCCGTCCGTCTGCTTGAAGGAGGCCTCATGTTCCTCATCCACCACGATGATGCCGATCTGGGCAAGCGGAGCAAAGATGGCGGAACGGGCGCCGATCACAATGCGTACTTCCTGACGCCGGATGCGCCGCCATTCATCGAAGCGTTCCCCGTCGGAAAGGGCGCTATGCAGGACGGCAATACCGTTGCCGAAGCGGGCGCGGAAACGCTGCACCAGCTGGGGGGTTAGCGAGATTTCCGGCACCAGCACCAGCGCGTTCTTGCCCTGATCAAGCAGGTGGGCAATGGCTTGCAGGTAGATTTCGGTCTTGCCGCTGCCGGTGATGCCGTGCAGCAAAAAAGGCGCAAACCGTCCGGTCGCGCAGGCCGCCAGAATCGTGTGCAGCGCAGCGGACTGCTGGGAGGTCAGTGTCTTGGGCTGGTCGCTGGTTACCGCTATCCCGGCAAACGGATCGCGGTAAGACTCCCGCTCTTCAACGGTGAGCAACCCCAGACCAGCCAATTTTCTCAGGTTGGGGCCGCATTCGCCAAAGCGGGCCCGTAACTCGGCCACGGGAATCGCTGTGGCCGACTGCTGCAGAAAGGCCAGCAGTTCCTTGCTTCTGCCACGTAGTGCAGGCAGGCTGGCGGTTGTTTCAGCCCGTGCAAACCGTTCCCGTTTGATACCCTTGCAGCTCGTGTCGTTTCCTGCGCTGCCATGCGCGGTATTTTGTCGTTTCATGGCGCTGGGCAGCGCTGTTTGCAGCACCTCGCCCAGGGGATGCAGGTAATAGTCGGCTATCCAGCGGAAAAAGGTCAGTTCCTTTTCCGTCCACAGCGGTTCTTCATCCAGAACTTCCAGGATATCCCTGAGCTGCTGGCCAGCCGGAGGCTGGCTGAAACCGATCAGGTAGGCGGTTAGCTTACGCTTGCCGAAGGGGACAAAGACCCTGATCCCCGGACAGAGGCGGTCCGCAAGCCCGTGAGGAACCCGGTAGTGGAAGGTGCCGTCCAGCGGGAGCGGCACCGCGACCTCAACACAAAGAGGCGGGGGAACATCCGCTTGAACTGGTTGAGTATGCTGCGGCTCTGTGGTAGTCACCATGGCAGGCAGTATCTTTCAGCAACCTGTTTCAGACAAGGGGAAAGTGGCGGGTAGATAAAAATCATGACCCTGTTTCTGCTGAATTTCTTCATCATCTATGGTGCAGCCCATGTCCATTTCCTGCTGCGCCTTTTGGCCGCGTTTCCGGGCTTGCAGCGCTGGTGGCTGCTGCCGGCTGCCTGGTGTCTCCTGATGATCGCGGCCCCTCTCGCAGCCCGGCTGCTTGAGCGTGACGGGCAGACCGGGGCGGCAACCGCCGCGGCTTACCTGGGCTACAGCTGGATGGGGGTGCTGTTCGTCTTTACGGCGGTTGCGCTTATGCTTGAGCTGGCACGTCTGATCCGCTGGCTGGGGCAATATCTGGTTGCACTGCCACGTCTGCCGTTTGCTCAGCCAACACTATTCTTTAGCCTGTCGTTCGGCCTGGCGATCCTGATCTGCAGTTATGGCCTGTTCGAGGCCCGGCATCTGAGGACTGAACGGCAGACCCTGACCACGGACAAACTGCCCAAGGGGAGCCGTGGCATCAGGATCGTCCAGATATCAGACCTGCATATCGGGCTGATCGTCGGGCCGTCCCAGGTGCGCCGGGTTGTTGAGGCCATCAGGCAGGCGCAGCCGGATCTGGTGGTTGCCACCGGCGATATGGTTGACGGACATATCAGCCATCTTGACGGTGTTTCCGCCATGTTCCGCTCGCTTGCTCCTGCGCAGGGGATGTTTGCGGTGCTGGGTAACCATGAGTATTACGCCGGGGCGGCAATGTCGCGCAGGTTTCTGGAGCAGGCCGGTTTCAGGCTGTTGCAGGGACAAACGGCGCTGGTGGGGCCACAACTGGCGCTGGCAGGGGTTGACGACCCGGCCGGCGCGCGCCGTGCGGCACATGCTGCGCAGGACGAGGAGGCCGTGCTCCGTGCGATTCCGGCGGGGCGCTATGTGGTCTTGCTCAAACACCGGCCGGAAACAGGGCCAAGCAGCGCGGGGCTGTTTGATCTGCAGCTGTCCGGCCATGTCCACAAAGGCCAGATCTTTCCATTCAATCTTTTAACCTGGCTGCGCTTTCCGGTGCGGGCCGGTATGAATCAGCTGGCCGGAGGCGGGCACCTGTATGTCAGCCGCGGTACCGGGACCTGGGGGCCGCCCATCAGATTTCTGGCGCCGCCCGAGGTGACCATCATCGACCTGGCGCCGCTTAAGCAATAAAAAACAGGCCCGCTTTGATGATACCGGCGGGCCTGTCGGTGCGGCAACAGAGGTACACGGCGCGTTACCAGTACTTGCGTGGCGGCTCGGTATGGCCGATCTTGGTGATCTCGCCCTCGATGATCTTGAAGATGTCCCCGGCCTCGCTGGTCCACTGATCCCCTTCCTCCGGCGGATTGGGGAAGTTACGGTGTCCCAGAAAGACCTCCTCGTTATCGATAATACCGAACCAGTCCAGCGAACCGGTCATCCATATCTTTGTCTTTAGTTCCATAGGCGGTAAATATCTCCCTTTTGGTAAAGAATGTGCTGACTTTCCTGAAAACAGCACTGCTTGTCAATAGTTTTTACCGGGATGAATGCATGGAGCCTCCTTGACTTTCCGCCAGGGAATGGTTACATCATGCCTAACATACCACACCAATCCGGTCTCATTTCGTATCGGCTTGTAGACAGGTGAGAACAATGCCACGTTCAGGCGCGAAAAACCCGTCGTTTGCAGGGCAGTACAACCGGCATCTGGAAGAGATGCGTTCACTGCTGCGGACTCTTGAGCCCCGGCTTGCCGCCGAAGATGAGGGGAGTTTGACGGCGGCGATGGATGTCTACGAGACGGATTGCAGTCTGGTGCTTGAATTCGATCTCCCCGGGGTCAATCCCGAGTGCATCAGCCTGACCCAGCGCGGCATGATCTGTGTCATCCAGGCTGAAAAGCAGACCGATCAACCGGAGGGGAAGATCCGTTATTTGTGTCTTGAACGCCATTTTGGACGGTTACGGCGTACGGTGCGGCTGCCGGATAGTGTCGATCCCGCGAACATCCGTGCCGAATACAGCCGCGGGGTCTTACGTATCATCTGCCCCAAAGGGCGGGAACGCCGTATTTTGATTAAGGAGTCCGAACGTGAGTAAATCAGAACAGGAACAACAACCGAACGAGCCGGCCATCGCGACGGAAGAGGAACTGCGGATACCCGAAGAACTGCCGCTTTTGCCGATTCGCGATGTCGTGGTCTATCCATTTATGATCATTCCTCTGTTCGTCGGCCGGGAGATGTCGATCAAGGCTGTTGACCAGGCCCTGGCCGGCGATCGGATGATCATGCTGGCCACCCAGCATGAGATCGCTGAGGAGGACCCCTCCCCGGACAAGATCTACAAGGTCGGTACGGTGGCCATGATCATGCGGATGCTGAAGCTGCCGGACGGCCGGGTCAAGATCCTGGTGCAGGGACTGGTGAAGGCACGTATTGTCGAATACATCGAGGGTAACCAGTACCATACCGTCCGGATCGAACGGATGCAGGAATCGGCGGCTGCGGATTCGCTTGAAACCGAGGCCCTGATGCGGACGGTACGAGAGCAGCTGGCCAAGATTGCCGAGCTGGGCAAACAGATCTCGCCGGAAGTGATGGTGATCCTTGAAAACATCACCGATCCCGGCAGCATGGCTGACCTGATCGCCAGTAACCTGGGGCTGAAGTTGGCCGAGGCCCAGATGCTGCTTGAGATCGAGGACCCGGTCAGGCGTCTGACCAAGGTGAACGAACTGTTGGCCCGCGAGCATGAGATGCTGTCGGTGCAGGCCCAGATCCAGAATGCCGCCCGGGAGGAGATGGGCAAGAACCAGAAGGAATACTACCTGCGTGAGCAGATGAAGGCGATCCAGCAGGAGCTAGGCGATACGGACGGCAAGGAGGAGCTGGAAGAACTGCGTAAGTCGATCGAGGCTGCCAAGATGCCGGAGAACGTCCAAAAAGAGGCGCTCAAACAGCTTGGCCGGCTGGAGCGGATGCACGGCGACTCCGGTGAGGCCGGCGTGATCCGTACGTATCTGGACTGGCTGATCGAGATCCCCTGGTCAAAGACCACCCGCGATGCGCTGGATATCAAGCGGGCCAAGAAGATCCTGGATGAGGACCACTCTTACCTGGACAAGGTCAAGGAGCGCATCCTGGAGTTTCTGGCCGTGCGCAAGCTGAACAAGCAGATGAAGGGACCGATCCTCTGCTTTGTGGGGCCTCCCGGGGTGGGCAAGACCTCGCTGGGCAAGTCGATTGCACGGGCACTGAACCGCAAGTTCGTGCGGATCTCACTGGGTGGTGTGCGGGATGAGGCCGAGATCCGCGGTCACCGCCGCACCTACCTGGGGGCGCTGCCCGGCCGGATCATCCAGGGGATGAAGCAGGCCGGCACCAGGAATCCGGTCTTTATGCTGGATGAGCTGGACAAGCTGGGCTACGACTATAAGGGTGATCCGTCGGCCGCCCTGCTGGAGGTGCTGGACCCGCAACAGAACAACGCCTTCTCCGATCATTACGTCAACCTGCCGTACGATCTCTCCAACGTCCTGTTCGTGGCCACGGCCAACCACAGTGACCCGATCCCCTCGGCCCTGTTCGACCGGATGGAGGTGATCAACATCCCCGGTTACACCGAGGAGGAGAAGCTGGAGATCGCCACCCGCTATCTGGTGCCGCGCCAGATGAAGGATAACGGGCTGAAGGAGAAGCATATCGTCTTTGAGCAGACGGCGTTGAAGGAGATCATTGCCAAGTACACCCGCGAGGCCGGCCTGCGGAACCTGGAACGGGAGATCGGCAATGTCTGCCGCAAGGTGGCCCGTAAGATCGCCGAGGGACACAAACGCCAGATCAAGATTACTCCGGCCATGGTGGCTACCCTGTTGGGGGCTGCCAAGTTCCTGCGGGATGACGAGATGGACAAGAACGAGGTCGGCGTGGTCAACGGTCTGGCCTGGACCTCGGTGGGCGGCGAGGTGCTGCATATCGAGGCCACCACCATGCCGGGCAAGGGGGGCATGGCCCTGACCGGTCAGTTGGGTGATGTGATGAAGGAGTCGGTCCAGGCTGCCCTGGCCTATATCCGCTCCCATGGTGACGAGTTCCACATCAAGCCGGAATGGTTCCAGGAAAACGAGATCCATGTGCATGTGCCGGCCGGCGCGGTGCCCAAGGATGGCCCTTCGGCCGGCTGCGCCATGGTGACCGCCCTGGTCTCGGTGTTGACCAAGGTGCCGGTCCGCAAGGATGTGGCCATGACCGGCGAGTTCTCCCTGCGTGGCAAGGTCCTGCCGATCGGCGGCCTGAAGGAGAAGATCCTGGCGGCGGTACGGGCCGGCATGAAGACGGTGGTTATCCCGGAGCAGAACCGCAAGGATCTTGAGGATATCCCCAAAGAGATGCAGAAGAAGATCAAGATTGTGCCGGTCAAGGAGATCGACGAGGTACTCAAGCTGGCCCTGGAGAAATTCCCGATCCCGGCCCCCCGGGGCAAGGCCAAGGCCGCGACGCCCAAGGTGGTGGTGAGGCCGCACAAAGAGATCTCGGCGTGAAAGATCTTGCAGCGCTGGGCGAATTCGGTCTGATTGACCTGATTCGTGCCCGTTTCCCCCAGCCAGTTGCCCCGGAACTGGGAATTGGCGACGATGCCGCACTGCTTTCCCCCTCTGTTGGCAGCCAGGTGGTGGTTTCCACCGACCTGCTGACAGAGGGGGTTCATTTTGACCTCTCCTTTGGTCCCGATCGTTTGCTGGGGCGCAAGGCCCTGGCGGTCAACCTCTCCGATATCGCCGCCATGGGCGCGGTTCCCCGCTGGTTTTTTCTCTCCCTGGCCATCCCGGCCGGTTTTGCACTGGAAACGCTGGAAGGGCTGCTGGACGGCCTGGCCGAACAGGCGGCCGAGCACCGCTGCATGCTGGCAGGTGGCGATACCTGCGGCTCAAAAGGCGGTCTGACCATCTCCGTCACCATCATGGGGGAACAACAGCCCGCGCATATCCTGAAACGGAGCGGCGCCCGGCCCGGCGATGAGATTTGGGTCAGCGGCACCCTGGGGGATGCCGCACTGGGCTTGCAGCAACTGCTGGAAGGCAAGCGGCTGGGCCTGGCTGACGGCGCCCTGATCCTGCGGCAGCTTGATCCAGCTCCCCGCTGCAGGCTTGGGGTGTTGCTGGCTGAAGCGCAACTGGTCAACGCCATGATCGATATCAGCGACGGCCTGCTGGCGGACCTGGGGCATATCTGTGAGCAGTCCGGCTGCGGCGCCGAGGTGACGCTCAATCACCTGCCCCTGTCCGCGGCGTTCCGCTCCGCGGTCGCCCACCAGGCTGACCTTCCCTGGTCGCTGGCCCTGTGCGGGGGGGAGGACTACGAGCTTTGTTTTACCGCCCCCCCTGCTCATCACGCTGCTATCCTGGCTGTGGCAAAAACTGCTGGCATTCCGGTCACGGTTGTTGGTAAAGTAACCGGCTCGGGGCAGGTGCAGGCCATCCTGCCTGACGGAACCATCTTCAAGCCATCCAGATCCGGCTATACTCATTTTTAAGTACCCAATCTGAAAGGAGCTGTACCGATGTCGACCCCGTTTACCTCCCAGCAGGCCCTGCGCTGCGCCAATACTATCCGCCTGCTCGCAGCTGATGCCGTTGAAAAAGCCAATTCCGGACACCCGGGGCTGCCGATGGGGGCCGCCGACATGGCCGTGGCCCTCTGGGGAGGTTTTCTGCAGTTTAATCCGGCCGACACCGGCTGGGCCAACCGTGACCGCTTCGTGCTGTCAGCCGGCCATGGTTCCATGCTGCTCTATTCGCTGCTGCATCTCTTTGGTTTTAACCTGCCCATGGAAGAGTTGAAGAACTTCCGCCAGTGGGGCAGCAAGACCCCCGGCCACCCTGAGTTCGGCCACACCCCCGGCGTGGAAGTGACCACAGGTCCCTTGGGCCAGGGGGTTGCCAACGGGGTGGGGATGGCGCTGGCTTCCAGGATGGCGGCCGAGCGCTTCAATACCCCGGAGTTTTCGCCGATCAGCCACCGGGTGTTTGCCATTGTCGGCGACGGCGACCTGCAGGAGGGGATCGCCTATGAGGCGGCTGCCCTGGCCGGCCACCTCAAGCTGGGCAACCTGATCTATCTCTACGACAGCAACAGCATCACCATCGAAGGTAAGACCAACCTGGCCTGGTCTGAGGATGTGGCCAAGCGCTTCGAGGCCGCCGGCTGGCATATCCAGCAGGTGGATGGCCACGACCATCAGCAGGTCAGTGCCGCCATCCAGAACGGTATTGCCGAAACCGGCAAGCCGTCGCTGATCATTTGCACCACCCAGATCGCCTATGGTTCACCTAACAAGCAGGGCTCCTCAAGCTCCCACGGTTCGCCGCTGGGCAAGGATGAACTTGAGGCCACCCGTGCCAACCTGGGCTGGAACGAGCCAGCCTTTACGGTTCCGGCAGATGTGGCTGAGCAGTGTGCCAAGCGCGTGGCGGAACTGAAGGCCGGCTACGATGCGTGGCAGCAGGGGTTTGCCGCCTGGCGCAGCGCCAACCCGGACAAGGCTGCCCTGTGGGATGCCACTTGGCAGAAGCAGATGCCGGAAAACCTGGCAGAAGAGCTGCTTGCCAGCGTGGCCGGCAAGGACGGTGCCACCCGTTCCCTCGCCGGCGCGGTACTGCAGAAGGCTGCCGCCCTGCTGCCGGCGTTGGTCGGCGGTTCGGCCGACCTGGCACCCTCCAACAACAGCGACATTAAGGGCGGTGGCTCGGTCCAGCCGGGTAGCTTTGCCGGCCGTAACCTGCATTTCGGTATCCGTGAGCATGCCATGGGGGCGATCTGCAACGGTCTGGCCCTGTACGGTTGTTTCATCCCCTATGGTGCCACCTTCCTGGTCTTCTCCGACTACTGCCGTTCGGCCGTGCGCCTGTCAGCGCTGATGCAGCAGCAGGTGGTCTACATCTTCACCCACGACTCCTATGCCGTGGGTGAGGATGGCCCGACCCACCAGCCGATCGAGCATACCGCCAGCTTGCGCATGATCCCCGGCCTGCAGGTGATCCGTCCGGCTGATGCCGATGAGACCGCCCTGGCCTGGTATGCCGCAATGAAGTACCACAACGGCCCGACCGCCCTGATCCTGACCCGTCAGAAGCTACCGCTGCTGCCGAAACCGGCTGGTTTCGACAAGAGCCTGCCGCTGGCCGGCGGCTATGTGCTGGCTGATGTTGCCAACCCAACGGTGGTGCTGATGGCCTCCGGGTCAGAGGTCAGTCTGGCCCTGGATGCAGCCAAGCTGCTGGCTGCCAGAGGGGTTGCCGCCCGCGTGGTTTCCATGCCGGATGTGAATACCTTCATGGCCCAGCCTGCCGAGTACCGTGCAGAGGTCTTGCCCAAGGGGATCAAGCGGGTGGCGATCGAGGCCGGTCGTGGTGAATCATTCGGCAAGCTGCTGGGTGAAGAAGGGCTGTTCATCGGCTGGGAGCAGTTCGGCGCCTCGGCACCGGCGGAGGTGCTGGCCGAGCAGTTCGGCCTGACCCCGGCCAAGGTCGCTGACAAGGTAGCGGCGTTTACGAAGTAAGCTATGGAACTGGTTGCGCAACTCAAACAATCGCTGCTGTTCTCCGGCCTGAACGAGGCCGACCTGCAGGCATTGGCTGCCATAGCCGTCAGGCGCGCCTTCAGCAAAGGCGAGTCGCTGTTCAGTGAAGGGGATGAGGCCACCGGCTTTTACCTGCTGGTCGATGGGCATCTGAAGCTGTGCCGGGTCTCGGCCGACGGCCGTGAAAAGGTGCTGCACTTTGTCCGGCCCGGCGAGACCTTTGCCGAAGCGGCCTTTTTCGGGGATGGGCGGTACCCGGCCGAGGCGCGGGCAGTGGAGGCCGGTGAGGCCATCTTTCTGCCCAAGCAGGGCTTTATGGAGTTGATGGAGCACAAGCCGCAGTTCGCCCTGAATCTGGTGGTGTCGCTTTCGCTTTCGCTGCGGCGTTTTGCCCGTCAGATTGAAGAGCTGACCTTTGCCGATGTGGCCTCCCGTCTGGCCTCCTTTCTGCTGAAACGGGCCAGCGAGAAGTCCACCAGCTACGGCGGGATCACCTACCTTGAGCTGGGGATCAAAAAAGGCGAATTGGCAGCCCAGCTGGGCACTGCCGGTGAGACCATCTCCCGTACCTTCCGCAAGTTGAAGGAAGAGGGGATCATCGAGCTGGAAGGCCGCAAGGTCACCATCTTGCAGATGGATCGGTTGCAGCAACTGGTACACCGCCAGCCCTGAAAGGAAAACAGTCATGTTGATCGTGATGCATCACAGTGCCGTCGAGTCTGATATAGCGAGGGTAATCGAGACGGTCAAGGCGATGGGCTTCACCGCCGCGCCGATCCCCGGCAGCGAGCGGACCGCCATCGGTGTGCTGGGTAACAAGGGGTATGTCGATGACGCCACCATCCTGGACCTGCCCGGTGTCCAGCAGACCATCCATGTCTCCAAGCCGTACAAACTGGTCTCCCGTGATTTCCACCCGGACAACACCATCGTCGATGTGGCCGGGGTAAAGATTGGGGAAGGCGAGCGCCCGGTCGTGGTCGGTGGTCCCTGTGCCGTAGAATCGGAAGAACAGATCATCAAGACTGCCCAACTGGTCAAACGGACCGGTGCCGACCTGCTGCGGGGTGGCGCCTTCAAGCCCCGCACCGGTCCCCATACCTTCCAGGGACTGCGGGAAGAAGGGCTCAAGCTGCTGGCCAAGGCCCGTGAGGCCACCGGGCTGCCGATCGTCACCGAAGTCATGAGCCCCGACAACGTCGCCCTGGTGGCAGACTACGCCGACCTGCTCCAGGTTGGTGCCCGCAACATGCAGAACTTCGATCTGCTGCGGGAACTGGGCAAGATCCGCAAACCGGTCCTGCTCAAACGTGGTATGAGCGCCACCATCGAAGAATTCCTGGCTGCGGCCGAATACATCCTGGCCGAAGGGAACGACCAGGTCATCCTGTGCGAGCGCGGCATCCGCACCTTTGAAACCGCCACCCGCAATACCCTTGACCTTGCCATGGTGCCGCTGGTCAAGGAACTCAGCCACCTGCCGATCATGGTCGACCCCTCCCATGCCACCGGCAAGCGCAGTCTGGTGATCCCGATGTCCAAGGCCGCCCTGGTCGCCGGTGCCCACGGGGTGCTGGTAGAGGTGCATCCCGAGCCTGAAAAGGCCATGTCCGACGGCCCGCAATCACTGACCTTTGCCGGCTTTGAACGGCTGATGGACGACCTGAAAAAACTGCAGCAATGCCTGACCTGCGGCGCATAAAGGGCTTGAAAAAAACTACGGCTGGGTCTAGGATAAATCCAAAGCCAGTTGCTCTCTGCTCTGCCCGTTGTAGCCTGTAGCGCCCGGGCGGAATACTTGTAAAACCGGGGATCGTTCCCTGCCGTGGTGAGCTGCCCGAGAGTCGTGCGGGAATTGCCTAAAGCGGCACATTGAGACCCACTAGTAAAGGAACTCGCCAGAGGACCTTTGAGGCCGACGTCAGGGCGGAGAGACAAACCAGCGAGAGGGGATGCGGTTGAGTGCATCCCCTCTCTACTTTTCAGGAGGGATCTCCCCTGGCCAGAGGTGTTGCTTCAGATCAATTTATTGAGAAGAGCTTCCTGTACCTGTTGCTGCTTTCAGTCATAGTGCATCTGGGGGCATTTGCAGCATGGTATTTCTGGCCCCACCAAAAGCCCCAGCTTTCCGAACCTACCTTTATTGACCTGCAGGATATGCCGGAGCTGAAAAGCCCGGTGCCAGCCCAGGAGCCGCTTCAACCGCGTCCCTCCGACCGTCGTCGCCGGGTGGCCAAGGAGATGGCTCCCCGCATTCCCCAGCCGGCCGCCCGGCCTGTGCCGCCGTCACAACGCAGCGCCCGTACTCAAACATCACCGGCTCCGGGCCGACGCGGCTCGCCGGGGGCGGTTGCGCGTCCCGCTGCACCGCAGAGCGGCTCCGTGGGTGAACTGCTGCGCCGTAAACCCCAGGCCCAGAGCGGCGATGGTGGTGGAGGAGGCGTTCGCCAGCAGCCGAACCTGATGCCCAGCGCCAGCCGGATGGCCCGTCTGGAGGAAAACTACCGCCGTCGGTTCGCCGATGATATTGACGAGGGCACCACCCGTTTTCTCAATACCGATGATATCCAGTTCGGTTCATTCCTGCGGCGTTTTGAGACGGCGGTCTACGGGGTCTGGCGGTATCCCCAGGAGGCGGCTCTGAAGGGGATCGAAGGCGTGACGCCGGTCAAGATTACCTTTAACCGGCAGGGTGAGATTGTGAAGGTGCAGCTCTTGGACAGCTCCGGTAGCCGGATTCTGGATGACGAGGTCTTTCGGACCCTGCGGCTGATCGGCCCGATGGGGAACCTGCCGCGGGCATACGGCAAGGATGAGTTCAACCTGATCGCCTTTTTCCAGTACGGCAATGCGCGGGGCAGGCTGCGGTAACAGGCAGTGACAACAGTCAGGGGCGGATGCTCAAACGTAACGGGCGTTGCCGCTCCTGGTTTGCCGGAAACAGGTAGACCACCGCCCCGCCTTCCGGGCTGCGATCCTCCTCCACCTGATAGCTGAGCGCCAAGGCGTCGGTGATGGCCCTGGCAACCACGGCCGGTCGCTCTTGCGGGCTAATGGCGATCAGTTCAACCTCATGTTCGGCCAGGAGCCGGCCATAGGTGTAGGCCTCTGCCGGAGACAGACCGCAGATAACCAGGGCTTCAAGGCCTGCGTAGCGCACGGCGGCGACCGGTTGCAGGTTAAGCCCGTGCAGCAGTTCTGCGGCAGGAACCGGGCGCCCCAGGGCAACCGCCAGCCGTTCTGCCAGTTGACAGGCATCAGTGCCGGTCAGGGCCAGCTCGGCAGGGGCGATGTCGGCAGCCGCCACGCCCGGCCCGGTAGCGGTTGCGGCAACTGCTGCCAGCGGCACTGTTTCTGCCGGTGGTTTGCTGGTGTTCTTGGCCAGCCTGGGTACGCTCTTTTTCTTGCTGGCAGTTTTTGCCTTGTGCTTTTTTGCAGGGGTTGGCGCAACCGGCCGCTTCAGCTCTTTCAGGTCCAGGTCAAAATCAGCGGCCCCCCATGCCTGCAACGGAACCGTCAGCAGGAGTGCCGCCAGAACAGCCCGATATGTTTCCCGTTGTAGCATCCGTTGCATGGGTAATTCCCCCCTTACATAACACGTTCAAGGAATGTCAGACTTTTCAAGGCGCGCCCAAGGTGACTGCTGATTTCGCGATCCAGCAGCCGGGCTGCTGCGTCAAGCTCACTGGCGCTGAAGCTGACTTTGCCGAATGAACCGGTTTTCAGGCAGAGCTGCAGCGGCTGCAGGCCAGCCGCATCAAGCAGCGGCCGGTAGCCCAGGATATTGAGCAGGTTGATCTCAAAGAAACGGCGGTCAACCGGTGTGGCGCGCTGCTGGGTCAGGTGTTCCAGCAGTACGGTCAGCAGTCTGAACAGCCGGGGCAGCGGGTGCCCCTCCGGGGTCAGGCAATCGACCAATTCACAAGCATACAGTGCCAGGGCCAGGGATTCAAGCTGTTCTCGCAGCTCGTGGTGGCAGACCGCCTGTTCGAGTCGTTCAAGCCGGCAGAGCCCATCGTCCTTCAACTCCAGCAGCAGCTCCAGCCGGTTGGTCGGTTCCAGCAGGCCGCTGAACCGTTTGCGGCTGGCCCGGGCCCCCTTGGCAAAACCGCGCAGACGGCCATGCTCCAGGGTGAAGAGCGAGACAACCCGGTCGCTCTCGCCATAATTGAGCGTTGAAAGCACGATGGCATGGCACTGCTCAGATTTCATAGATTAATCCTGGATTCAGCAGCTGGCGTTTTTGGTTAATGGGCCTGACTCCAATTCTTGCCGTGGTTGATATCAACCTTGAGCGGCACCTGCAACGGCACCGCCTGTGACATCTCTCGATTTACCAGCTCTTGCATCTGCTCAAGCTCAGCCTCAGGCACCTCAAAGACCAGTTCGTCGTGCACTTGCATGATCAGGCGGCTCTGCAGCCCTTCGGCATGGATGGCGCGGTCCACCCCCAGCATGGCCTGCTTGATGATATCGGCTGCCGAACCCTGAATCGGGTAGTTGATGGCGTTACGTTCTGCAAAGGAACGCAGGTTGCCGTTGCTGCTGGTGATATCGGCAATCGGCAGTTTCCGTCCTAAAATAGTAGTGACGTATCCTGTCTCTTTTGCGCTGGCGATGCAGGAGTCAAGAAAGGCAATCGCGCCACTGTGACGCTCCTTGTAGGCGCTGATGAACTTCTCGGCCACGTTGCGGGCCACCCCCAACTGCTTGGCCAGAGAAAAGGCGCCCTGACCGTAGATGATGCCGAAGTTGATGGTCTTGGCCTGGCGCCGCATCTCGCTGGTCACCATCTCCGGGAACAGGCCGAATACCTCACTGGCGGTGCGGGTGTGGATATCCTCGTCCCGGTTAAAGGCATCGCAGAAGACCGGGTCAGTGGACAGGTGGGCCAGCACCCGCAGTTCGATCTGGGAATAATCGGCCGCCAGGATCACGCAGCCGGGCGGGGCGATAAACGCCTCGCGGATACGGCGGCCTTCGTCCGTGCGGATCGGGATATTCTGCAGGTTCGGGTCTGAGGAGGACAACCTGCCGGTGGAGGTCACTGCCTGATTATAGGAGGTATGAACGCGGCCTTGCTTGTCGGTCAGCTTGGCCAAAGCATCGGTATAGGTGGATTTCAGCTTGGCCAGACCGCGGTAATCCAGCAGCAGCCGGGCAATCTCATGCTCCTCTGCCAGTCCGGTCAGCACCTCATTATCGGTGGAACGGCCGGTCTTGCCTTTGGTCTTCTTGCCGGCCTGCAGGCCCAGCCGCTCAAACAACACCTCTTCCAGCTGCTTGGGGGAGTTGAGGTTAAACGGACCGCCTGCCAGTTCAATGATCCGCTTTTCCAGCTCCTGCATCCGCTGGCCAAAACCGTTGCCCAACTCGGCCAGATAGCCCAGATCCAGCAGCACACCATGCTGCTCCATGGCGGTCATGATCTCCATCAGCGGCATCTCCAGCTCAAACAGCAGTTTCTCCAGCCCCTGTTCCTGCAGCATCGGTAACAGCTTCTCATGCAGCAGCCAGGTGGCATCGGCATCCTCGGCCGCATAGCGGGTGGCCTTCTCAACCTCCACCTCGCTGAAGCAGATCCGGTTTTTGCCACTACCGGTCACTTCGTCGTAGGAGATCATCTTGTGGTTGAGGTGTTCCTGGGCCAGGGCATCCAGGCCGTGGCCGCCGCGGGAGGGGTTTAGCAGGTAGGAACAGAGCATGGTGTCGCACCAGCTGCCAGCCACCTCCAGTCCGGCAGTGGCCAGCACCTGCAGGTCAAACTTCAGGTTCTGGCCCACCTTGCGGATGGCAGAGTTGCCAAAGGCCGGACGCAGGCGGTTCAGCACGGTTTCCCGTGGCAGCTGATCAGGCATCCCCAGATAGCGGTGCCCCACCGGAATGTAGAACGCCTCGTGGGCCTGTAGTGAGATGGAGATCCCCACCAGTTCAGCCGTGCGTGGATCAAGGCCGGTGGTCTCGGTATCAAAGGCAAAGGCCTGGGCTGACTCCAGCCGTTGTGCCAGCGTCTCCAGTGCTTCGGGTGTCAGGATGCAGTGGTACTGGTCCGTCTGCAGGGTGGCCTGGGCGGTCATCTCCTTGATCAGGGTGTGGAAGCCGTACAGCTTGAACAGCTCATTCAGGCGCTCGGTGTCTGGCTCCCGTGCCAGCAGTTGCTCCGGGTGCAGCTCATAGGGCACATCCTTGATAATGGTGGCCAGGTTGCGGGAAAGCCGGGCCTGCTCCGCAAACTCCCGCAGTTTTTCACCAACCTTGCCCGGCACCTCGCTAGCCCGCTCCAGCAGGCTGTCCATGGAGCCAAACTGCTGGACCAGCTTGATGGCGGTCTTCTCGCCAATGCCCGGCACACCAGGGATGTTGTCGGAGCTGTCACCAGCCAGCCCCAGGATGTCGATTACTCCTTCCGGTCCCACGCCAAAACGCTCATGCACCTGGGGAATGGCAGAGGTCACGTTTTTCATGGTGTCCAGCAGCGTGGTCTGCTCGGTCACAATCTGCATCAGGTCCTTGTCGCCGGTCACCACTACCACGTTGCCGCCGGTTGCCTCCCAGCGGGCTGCCAAGGTGCCGATCAGGTCATCCGCCTCGTACCCCTCCAGCTCCACCACCGGGATGTTGAAGGCCCGCACCAGATCGCGGATCGGACCCACTTGCTGGCGCAGATCATCCGGCATCTCGGCCCGGTTGGCCTTGTAGGCCGGGTACAGCTCAGTGCGGAAGGTCACCCGCCCCACATCAAACACCATGGCCAGGTGCTGGGGCTGGTAATCCTTGAGCAGCTTCAGCAACATCTGGGTGAAACCATAGATGGCATTGGTGGGGAAGCCGCTGGGGGATGACAGCCGCTTGATGGCAAAATAGGCCCGGTAGAGGTAGGAGGAACCATCAATCAGGTAGAGGGTGTTGTTTCTATCAGGCATGGAATATCCTTTTGTGCGTGAGTCCAATCATTTCAAGGGACTTTTATTCGTTACTGTGTTCTGGTTGCTGAAGCAGTTGGTAAAACTCATGCAGCTTGGACCGTAATAATCGTTTGTCCGGCAAGTACGTCTGGTATTCCGCTATGAGGGTTGGAGACAGGCTGCGGCTGAGCGCATATTCGACAACTTCACTGTCCTTGCCGGCACAGAGTAGTACACCGATGCTCGGCTGTTCATGGGGTTTCTTTACATCTCGGTCCAGTGCCTCCAGATAAAATTCCAGCTTGCCAAGATGTTCCGGCTGAAATTCTCCTACCTTCAGTTCGATAGCAACAAGGCAGTTGAGTCCTCGATGAAAAAACAACAAGTCGAGCGCGAAATCTTTGCCGCCAACCTGCAACGGATACTCAGAGCCGATATAGCAGAAATCACGCCCCAATTCGGTGAGGAAACGGCGAAGATTGCGTACCAGGGCATGATGAAAATCCTTTTCGGAGTGAGGGATGGGCAACCCTAGAAAGTCGAACAGATAGGTATCCCGGAAAACCGTTTCGGCGGCGGGGTGCAGTTCTCTCAACGCTGTTGAGAGTTTTGGCGGGTTAAGGACACTCCGTTCGAATAATCCGCCTTCAATCTGCCTGGCAACCTCCCGCACATGCCATCCGTTCCTGGTTGCCATGCGTAGATAGAACTCCCGTTCTTCCGGGTGCTTAGTTTTTGAAAGGATATGCAAATGAGCCGACCAGGGCAGTTCTCTCAACAGTGTTGAGAGTTCCGAGGCTTCTCGGTATGTCTCGTAAAATTGACGCATTCGCCACAGGTTTTGCGACGAAAATCCCCGTAGACCGGGGTAATGCTGGGTAATGTGGGTCGACAGGGCTTCTACAGTGCCCTTTCCCCACCCATCTTCAGCGATACAAAGACAAATGTGCCGCCCAATCTGCCAGTATAGGTCGATCAACGTCGTATTGACCGTATGTAACGCACGTTGTCGAGCGGCTTGAATCATCTCGACGATTTTATCGAAGGATCGCTGCAGTTGGTTCTCGTTAATCATGCGGACCTCTTTGGGCGTACTGGTTTTGCTTTTTTTGCTTTTGGTCTTGAACAGTCAATCACAAGCACTTCGGTGTAATGTTTCATTTCTTCCGGAAGGGAGTGGCGTAGTATCCCTTCCAACTCTGCGGCATTGGCGGGTAATGGTGCATTGTCAGGGGGGGTGGGAACTTTCTTGTAGTCGGCGCCAAACCAGAATACCAAGTAAATCCCATGGCCTCCTGCTCCGGGATCACGGCTGTAGCGTGTATGCAACTGGTCAGCCGCAGCGATCCAGATATCCTTGTGATAGTGTCTTTTGATTTCTATCGGTAGAACGGAAGAAGAAAACATTACCTTGATATCAGCGCGCTTGTCTTCAGCAAACTGCCCTTCGGGTTCGGCCTGGATATCTTGCTGCAGTAGTAGTGGTTTCAGCCTCCCAAGTAAACGATCTCGGCAGTCATTCTCTGGAATTGCTGAGATCGCTCGTCCAAAACTATCAAGGTTCCAGAAGTCCTTGTAACCATCAAGAGGCCCATTTCGGTACTCATCCCGAAGTGCTTTGAGATGGCTGACGACAATTTCCTTCAAGTCAGGAATATTTGCAGGCTTGCCACCATGGATCGTGTCTATCACCTGTTGTGTTGTTGGATAGCGGAAGGCTGCTTCACGGCAATTTTGCCTCTGGACAGCCAATGCCTGCAATAAGTCATCTCGCCATGGTTTGAGTGAATGCAGTGAAAGGAGTCGCTTCAGCGTGTCGCCGGAAGTCTGGTCTGGTGTAGCTTTCAATTTGTCGATCAGGTTATAGATATACCGAGAGGCTTCTTCGGCATTAGTGACTCGAGTGTCTGTTTTTTGCGACCTGTCAAAAGGCGGAAATGCGCTGGCAATGATTTCGATCATCATCCCCAACGTGCCATAATCTATTGGAAGTGCTTGTTCTCCGTTGAACGCCCTAAACGCCCCGATGATGAATGTTAGAAACTGATAGACTTTGTCTTTGTTGATGCCTAAAAACTTACGCAAGCCAGTAACGACTTCATTAGGAGAAATGAGAAAGGCAGCACTAAGCCACTGAACTCGTTGCTCTCCACGTACGCTGTTTGGCTTGGCAAGCACCATACGAGCAAGCTCCAACAATTCTGATGGATTCGCGTGTTGTAATGCCGTCCACAGCAGATATTCCAGAGTTTTCGGATGGCAGTTAGTAAATTTTGCCAACAACGGTAATATCGTCATACTAGCTATATGTGCCATCTCTGCCTTATGGGCTAACTCATGGAGGCCGTCAATGTGCTGACAATGAGCCGTTAATTGGGGCTTCCAAAATTCAACCAATGCTTCTGCCACCAACACTGGGCGTTGTTTGATGACTTCGTAAAGCCAGGCAGGCTCTTTCTCGTCATGCTCCACAAAATGAAAGGCAACAGCCGCTTTGAGGGTTGCATCCGGTAGACTTAGAACAGAATCGATATCTTCCTCCGCTATTTGACCCAGTCCGATAAGAAAGGGGAGGATGAATTCAAATTGCAAGTGCACCACTGAAAGCTTGTGAGAATATTTCAGTGG
>CAZUSH010000005.1:0-109337 GCA_964622705.1 uncultured Geobacter sp.
GTGCGAGAAGAAGTAGTCTCACTCTGCAAGTAGTGCTACACTACAGCCCCGCGGGTAACCGCGGGGTTTTTTTGTGGAAAACGTTGAACAGCAAAGGTGAGAGAGCAGTATGAAGTCCATCTACAGCAAAAATACGACGATATGGGGAGTTCTTCTCCTTTGCCTTGTGTTGCTTGGCGCAATCTCGCTGATCTCTCAACGGCATTTTTCTGTAATTGAACGTGACGAAGTTATTGAGGATGTGCTGCAGGCCCAGAGCCTTCTGAAGACGGAGCTTGACCAGCTCCTCACAACTGCTGATGACTATGCTGCCTGGGATGATACCTATCGATTTGTCAGGGATCATAATCAAGCATATCTTGTTCACAGCCTCGGAAATACCTATTTTGCCAAAGTACGGCTTAATCTCCTCTGCATTGTTTCTCTTGATGGTGAAGTTATTTACAGCCGGTTTGAGACAGCACATCTTGGCCATCGCAAAGAGTTGCCCGGCGCTATCCGACGCTATCTCTCGCCCGAAGGAGTGCTTGTCGGCAGTGTTAGCAAGGACAAGGAACTAAGCGGCATTATCGAGCTGCCTGAAGGTCTTATGTTGATAGCTGCGACTCCGATTCTGACGACTGAATCGCAGGGTCCTTCAAGAGGAACCTTGATCCTTGGCCGTTTATTGACCGTAGCTGAGGTTGAGAAAATTGGCAAAAAGGCAGGTTTTCGGCTGGGACTGACAAGGACAAGTTGCGCGGAAACGTTCAAGCGATCGGACACCCTGCGGGCTTTATTGATCGATGCAGGTGGAATCAGAATTTCTGAGCTTGATAGCGCCACTGTTCAAGGAGAACTGCCGCTTACAGACATCTCAGGCCGTCAGGTTGGCTGCCTACTGCTTGCGAAATCGCGTCAGGCATATCAGGCTGCTCGAACTATAATCCTGGCCATCGATATTCTAATAATCGGCGTATGTGGCGTTGTTGCCTACCTTTTCTGGAGGCTGAGCAAAAAACTCACCGTAGTAAGTCTCAACGAACATCTGCTTGATGTGCAGCTCAGAGTATTTGTTGAAATGGCAGTGGATGCTATCTTCAGGCTTGACAGACATCATCACGTTCTCAACGCCAACCAAAGGGCAACGGAGATATCTGGTTATAGTCTGGAAGAACTAAAGGGAGTGTCTTTTGAAAGCTTGTTTGATCAGGCGAGTTTGCAGCAGCGCCCCTTAAATGAAGACCTGTTGAATGCTGGCGGAACAGATACGCTGCGATTGTCACTGCTGCACCGTTCAGGCACCTCCGTGCCGGTGGTGGTCCGTATTAAATATTTACCCGATGGTATGTGTCAGTGCGTTATGCAGGACCTTACTGAACAAATGCACTGGGAAAATACGCTCCACCGGCATGAGGAGCTGCTAAACGGTATTATCAACGGTACAAGTGATATTGTGTACGCCAAAGACAAAGAAGGGTGTTACCTGCTTATGAATGCCGCCGGCGTCCAGTTTGCGGGAAAGGCTCTTGAAGATGTCCTGGGACAGAAGGATGAAGATATCTTCCCTCGTTGTGTAGCAGAGGTGCTAGCGTGCTCGGATAGCAGGATTTCCAGCGCATCGGATATCGTGTCAACTGAGGATATTCTACCGCTTGCAGATGGATCTTCAGCAACATTTCTGGCAACACGGGGTGCCCTAACAGACAAAAAAGGACAGGTAATTGGTCTCTTTGCAATCTTGCACGATATTACTATCAGAACAATGCTCGAAAAGGAGCTGCTTGAACAACATAAAAAACTGGGGCAGATGTCTGTAAAGATCTCGCTTGCTGAAGAGCAGGAACGGGTGCGAATAGCAGAAGAGCTGCATGATCAGGTTGGACCTACCCTGCTGCTCAGTAAAATGAAGCTGGAAATGCTGCAAAACCATTTAACCAAAGATATGTTGCGAGACGAGGCTGAGGCTATTGGAGCCTTGATTGCTCAGGCCTTTAAAGACATACGTTCATTAACGCTGCAACTCAGACCGCCCATCCTCGCCAATGCTGGGCTGGAGGCTGCCATCAAATGGCTTGCAGAAGAATTTCATCACAAATATGGCATCACGATTGAGTTGCATGATGATAAACAGCCGAAACCAATCAAATATGAAAAAAGGTCAATCTTGTTTCAAGTTGTGCGCGAACTGTTGCTGAATGTGGTGAAGCATGCCCAGGTTGAGACAGTGGCGGTAACCGTGAGGAGGTCTGGGGGGGCAGTACAGTTGCTGGTAGAAGACTCTGGCGTTGGTTTCATGAGTTCGTCAGATGCGACTGCCCGCAGCTCATCTGGAGGGTTTGGGCTTTTTAATATTTCTCAGAAATTGTCGCATATACACGGCACCTTGAGTATTGAATCTGTACCTGGCCACGGCACCAGGGCGCTGGTGACTGCTCCGCTGGATAGTGAACCATAGGAGATAGCGAATGACTATCAGAGTGATTATTGTTGACGACCACTTGATCTTTAGAGAGGGGTTGGGGAGCCTGCTGAAGAATGAATCCGACATCTCGGTAGTCGGTGAAGCAGGAACCGGGATAGAAGCGCTTGCACTGGCCAAGCGCATACCGTGCGACGTGGCCCTGATGGATATTTCAATGCCTGAAATGAACGGAATTGAGGCGACACGCCAGCTTAAGGCGTTATACCCGGATATGCAGGTACTGATTCTTTCAATGGAGTCAGACCGGCGGTTCATTGTGGAGGTGCTTGAGTCCGGGGCAAGTGGGTACGTGCAAAAGGACGCAGCCTTTGGAGAGTTGGCAACGGCGATAAGAACCGTAGTTGTCGGAGATACCTATCTGGGGCCGCGTATAACAGAAATGATTATTAAAGACTACTTGCAGCGGATTCCAAGTGGACTGCCGCTCACTAGTGACTGCCTTACGCTACGTGAACGAGAATTACTTCAGATGATTGCAGATGGGAAAAATTCAAAGGAGATTGCGTCTTCTTTCGACATAAGTATCAAGACTGTTGAAGTTCATCGACATAGTATCATGAAAAAGCTTGATCTTTACAGTGTTGCCGAATTAACGAAATATGCCATTCGGGAGGGATTGACCTCTTTGCGATAAGCTCTCTTTCTTTCTGGTGTGGTTGCTCTATGGTTCGGCAGTCCGTCATCCACACGTTTTGCACTCCTTCACAGCTCCTCCCGGGGCATCCTTGGCTGCCACCCTAAAGATTTTCGAAGTTCTCCGGTAAAACTCTCTTATATACCGTGACGGTGCTCGGCGCGTACATTCAGGCTGTGGTGAAAACAGTTGCATGAGGTGCTGTCGGAAGTGGGAGTTCTCTTGCCCAGAGATAGACAGTTAAAGGCTTTCAACGCAGCCGGCAAAACAGTCTTTCAATAAATTGGCGGACTGTATCCGTACAATCGTAATCATGAACACGTGTGCCACAGGACAGTTGAGCGCCGACAGACAAGTCGGCACGCAGAAAGTGCAGGTGATACATATGTGGCGTCTTGCGATCGCGCCTAGCACCATCATCTTGGCTCTCGTTACGTTCAGCTCAGCATCACTCTATGCGGATGACACAAAGCCCAAACACAAGGCCGGTCAGTACCGAAAAATAAATCGCCAGCAATTTGAAAGCGCGACCCAAACCTGTCGAGCTGATAAATTTTTCAGCCAGCAAAAGGATGATGGCGAACAACTGTTCACTAATTGCGAAGGAAAGGTGCTCAGGGGTAGGCTTGACAGTCGTGGCTATGGAACGCTACAAGACGATGAAGGGAATGAGGTTGTTATTCAACCTGCCCAATAACAGGACATACCGTTTGTAGAGAGATTTTGTAAGGAGAGCTGCTACCTATGAGGATGGCATCTGATAATAAAGGCTTTTCTCTGGTTGAACTCTTGGTTGCCATTACCTTGTTAACCGTTGGTATTCTGGCTATGGTACAGATGCAGATTGTGGCCATCAGGAGCAACTCTGTTGCCAACAAGCTGAGTGTTGCAACGGGCCTGGCCCAAGAGGTCATGGACGACATTCAATCTTGGGACATCAACAGCCCACCGGTGGAAAACGCTTTTGCTCCTCCGGCACCCTCCTATTCGGTCACCGCCGCGTATGATCGTCTAAGCTTTAACAATGCGGCTAAGAGTGTGGTGGTACCGAGTGCGGGCACCTATACAGCCAGCTACACCATCACCCTGATACAGCCAGATCTGACCACAGTGCTCATTGCCGTTACCGTTACCGGTGGCGGGAGAACGGTTAGTCTTACCAGCTTGAAGAGGGTAGTCTGATGATGCGTGACTGCAGGCATACCAGCCAGGGGTTTACGCTTGTGGAGGTCCTGATTGTTGTTGCCATTATGGGGGTAGTGATGGGAGCAGTGTACTCGCTGTTCCTGACCAATCAGCGCACCTCCTATACTCAGGATGAAACCGTAGAGGTGCAGCAGAATCTGCGCATAGCCCTGGATACTTTTACTCGCGATGCACGGATGGCCGGCATGTTGGTCGATTATGGCAACAGTCTCTACCCGATTCAGGCTGTAGCCGACAATACCGGCCCCAACAGCTCTGATGGAGTCACCTTTAATATGGTCTCAGCCGTTGGGGCCTATGCACGTATTGATGCAGACATCACCCCAGCCGGAACCACAGCCACATTTGCGGTGGCACCAGCCACCACCATGGATACGACGGTGACCGCAAGCTCCCGGGTGATCAGTTCAGGCGATGGCGATGTGCTGCAGGTGGGCGATCAGGTCCGTATTGTCCGCTTATTTCAGAATACCCAGCCAACCGGGACCGATGCCATTTTCGTTGTAACGACGGTGCAACGTCAGGTCGGGCTGAAAAAGATTGCGTCGAACCCGCCCACACCGCCTACCACCGCACCAACGGTGACACTCAAGGACAGTGCTGGCGCAAGTATGTCCGGTATTGAGTTTAAGCGGGGAGATGTTATTGCCCGGGTAAACGGAAATGATGCCACAGCGCCTTTGCCGAACACCATACAGTACGCCGTTGTTAGCTATGCAGCTGCTCCAGCTACTGCCACAACCGATCCTAACTGCCCGCAAAATCAGCGATGTCTGGCACGCCGGCTGAATGCAGAGGTGGATGGATCGGGTAATCCTGTCTGGCAGATTGTTGCCCAGAACATAACCAATTTCCAACTTCAGTACCTGTTGGATGACAACACGGTTGTTGATGTACCAACGGATCTGTCTGTAGCGAAGGGGGTCTTGGTAAACCTCTCTGGCGAAACGGCAAAGACGCGGCTTTTGTCAGACAATGTTCCCAAGACGCGTCAATTGACCGCAGTGGTCAAGTTGCGGAACAGGAGATAGTGCCATGAAACGTTCCGGCAACAAGTCGTTATATCTGGTAGTCAGTCGTCCTGGTGCGGGGCTGCGTAATGAGCGCGGCGTTGTCTTTATTATTGTACTCATCATGCTGCTGCTCTTCAGCATCCTGGGGGCTACACTACTCAATAATACTACTTCGGAGCTGCGGATAAGCGGTAATTACCGCAATCAACAGCAGGCATTCTTTGCTGCAGACGGAGGGCTTGAGCAAGGGCAAATCAGCGATGCCATTTACAGTGTCATTCCAAATGTCCAAGACTCATGGAGTGGTGTTATTTCATATAATTCTGCTGGTAGTATGTCGATTACCAAAAATGCAGTGGTCCCAGCCGGAACTGTTAATGCTGTACAGGTAACTGTAGAAAACATTAGCAGTGGACCGCCACCGCGCGGTTCCGGGTTTGATGATACGTTTGTGGCCAACAACTATGATCTTGAAGTAACCGGGTATGGCCCAAACGATACGGAGATAAATGTAAATTCTGCCGTTTCTAGGATTCAAGCGAAAAGCGCATATTACTGACCAGCCTTAAGGGTAATGAAAGGGAATAGTCATGAGGGTTCATGCCAACAAGCTTGTTGTTTTAGCTGGCAGTTTTCTGTGTATCCTGAGTTGGTGGCTTCTTCCAGCAAAGGCCGCTGAAAAGTCGGCTCCACTCAGCGATAAAACAGATATAGTAAGCTATAAGTCTTCAGAAGTCTATGAAGGCCAATACCTGCCAAGCCGGCTCTTCTACCGTGATAAAAATTCACCATACTGGCGTCGTCTCAAATCATTTGACGATTATCGCACAAAAGTCATCTGCAAATCCGCGCGGACCGCTCTGGATACAAATGGTACGTGGGAAGGCCATTTGAACCCGGACGGTTCATGTAATAGCGTCACCTCGGAACCAGCCATTTTTGCAATTGGAAATCGTATTAATTACGAAAAGTTGCAGGAGAAATAACCTGAACCAGATGAATATTCCCAGGAGAGCTGCCATGCATCGCTATCTCATTACCAGTATTCTTGTGTTTGTAGCACTGTTCTGGTCAACACTGCTCTATGCCCTGCCTGATCGTTATCCTGGCGACACGTCAATATATGGCGGGACCGCAACCGCAACTAGTCCAAACGTGCTCATTATTGTGGATACTTCCGGCAGTATGCAAGATTTGGTGGCTGGTTCAGCAGAAGAAACGTACAATCCGGCAAAAACCTATCCAGAGCTTGAAGTCTGCAAAATTAAAGTTTCTGGTGGGTGGTGGGGCAGCTATTACACAACTACAACGTGTAGTGCAAATGCAGTTTATTATGACTCTGATGATACCAAACTGCTTAATTCTGTTGATTCAGTGACAACAGCATGTGGTTCAGCAAACCCACAAAATTTGCTGAAAACAGCGGGTACCTATAAGGGTAAAGCACTGAATAGTAATGGCAGTTGCAATACTAACAATAATGGTACCTATAATCTTGGCAATTATATGAACTGGCTTAATGGCCCTGGGCAAGATAGAAAAAAGATTGATATAGCAAAGGACGTCGTAAAAAATATAATTCAAACGACCAGTGGCGTAAATTTTGGGTTGATGCGATATAGGAGTGACGATGAGGGAGGTCAATTTATTAAAGCATCTGTCTCAGGTAAAGACTATGTCACAACCATAAAAAACATGGATGAAGACTTTACTACTAGTTTGAAAAACAGAGATGCCTTGCTAGAAACAATTGATACATTACCTGCTGATGGTGCAACACCATTGGCAGAAACATTATATGAGGCTTATCGATATTTTAATGGCGGTGCTTCAGCATTTAGTAACACAATTGGCCTTACCAATGGCTTGTATACATCGCCGATAGCATCTGAATGCCAGAAAAGTTATGTCATATTTGTAACTGATGGTGCTTCTACAGCAGACGATAATAGTGTTTTAAAATCATTTTGCACAAATGGAGATTGTGACGGTGACAGTAAAGAGCCTGTCACTTACACCTATCGGTGGAATACGTATACTAGCTATGAACATTCTTTAGATGATGTAGCTAAATATCTATATGATACAAAAAAAGTTATAACATACACTATTGGCTTTGATTTGTCGTCTGATACAACGGCTGTAGAGTTGTTAAAGCGAGCAGCAGACAGTAGCCATGGCCATGGCGCTGCTTACTTGGCTGGAAATCAGGCTGAGCTCACAAAATCAATCACCCAGATTGTGTCAAATATTTTGGTTCAGGATAGTTCGTTTGTGGCACCGGTTGTGCCGGTTAGCCCAGAGAACCGAACCGCCAGTGCCACGCGGGTCTACATCGGTCTTTTTAAACCAATGAATGGCATGCCGTGGCAGGGCAATCTGAAAAAATATGGGCTTGATTCAAATAACTACCTGACCGATAGGAACGGAGACTATGCAAACTACGTTGACTTGATCAACAACACTACAAAAAAAACAGGGGCTGATGGTTTAGATGATAGAACGGGTACTAGCAATGTTATTAACGGTGCTTTTTTGTCTACATCATCGTCATTTTGGGGAACTACCCAGGACGGCGGGAAAGTTGCTCTCGGGGGGGTTGGCGAAAAATTACTCACCAGGTCAAATGCAAGAAATATTTACACTAACAAAGATACAACACAAGCAGACCTTACCCTTGGCGCGAATCCGTTTAATACAACAAATATAACTAAAGACGATCTGGACCTTACAAGTGACTCAGATAGGGATAAGTTGGTTAACTTTATCATCGGTTTTGACGCTTATGATGATAATAGTAATAGCAATACAACTGAAAAGAGAGAGTGGATTATGGGTGATGTACTTCACTCTAAGCCATTAGTGGTTAATTACAATAAGTATACGTTTGATACAACTAATGAAGCCAATTGTGATGTTAACAAAACCATGATTTTTGTCGGTACAAATGATGGTATGCTTCATGCGTTTAAAGACTGTGATGGTAGTGAAGCATGGGCCTTTATTCCAAAAGATCTTTTAAAGTATCTACAGTATGTTCATAGTGATAAACACGCTTATTTGGTTGACTCATCAGCTTTTAGTTATGTTTATGACCAAAATAAAAATGGAGTTATTGAATCAGGAGACCAGGTTTTGTTGTTGATTGGGATGCGAAGAGGCGGAGGCACCGAAGCTGTTCCAACAAAAGGTTATTATTACGTACTTGATGTTACTGATCCAGCTGTTCCGAAATTTTTATGGAGTATCAATAATAGCCAAACATCCTTTAGTGAATTGGCTGAGGCTTGGAGTGATCCCAAAATAGTCAAAGTGAAAACTGGTAGTTCTACGTACAAGGTTGCCGCAGTTTTTGGTGGTGGTTATGACAACCCCAATGAGGATTTGCGCTATGGGGCAACCCAGAGCTTTCCTGCTGTAGATAGCACAACCGGAAGCGTGCCTGTTGCTGCCTCGACAGGTGCTGGGGCAATCACCAGTGCCGGGGCTAGCGCTCAGACTTCTCCTAAGGGGCGTGGTATCTTTATGCTTGATATGGCAACAGGAAACAAAATCTGGTCCTATACTTGGGGTAGCACAAATACAGCTACAACAAATACGGCCATGACCTTTTCTGTTGCCTCTGAAGTGGCAGCTTTAGATACAAATGCAAGAGGATACATTGATCGACTTTATGCTGTTGATACTGGTGGCAGTCTCTGGCGTTTTGATGTCGGTACAAGTAACATCTCCACGTGGTCAGGTCGTAAAGTTTTTAGCTCAAATCCTGGCTTGGGCGGTACCACAGATGTTGGAAGAAAAGCATTTTACAAGCCTGCTGTGACGCTTGAGAGTGGCTACGATATGGTTTTTTTCGGTACTGGTGATAGGGAACATCCGTTGAATTCGACGCTTATTGACAGGATTTATGCCATTAAAGTAAAAGATAGTGATACAACCGTAAAGACCGAGAATGATTTGGTAGATGTGACAACAAACCAATTGCAGGCAACTTATGCTTCAACGTCTCTCGCAAAAGCTGCCATTACTTCTGTCTTAAGTCAGCTGAAGGCCAATAGCGGCTGGTTTATTAGATTTAATGAAGCTGCAGGTGAAAAAGTATTGTCATCTCCCATAGTGTTTAATAAGGTTCTTTATGTAACTACATTTACTCCACTTAGCAGTAGCTCAACCGTAGATGCTTGCACAAATTCAGCTAATTTGGGATTAAGTAATTTATATGCACTTAATTATCTTACTGGCGAGGCTGTTCTTAATTATAATTACGGAAGCTCCAGTAATGACTCTATAGTTACTAATAATACTCGAGCCACAAGCAATGGTGTCGTATTGCAACGTATTGATAGAAAGCAAACAATTAGCGCTGGTATTGCTTCCAGCCCTGTTGTCGTTATTTCAAATACGGGGAAGGTCAATTTAATGGTTGGCGGCAGTGGAGATGTGAAGCCGGGTAACGTAACCAAGGGCGGGGTGGTGCGTACCCTGTTCTGGCGCCAGAAGTAAGCCGATGAGGACCCGGATATGGTCGCATGAGGGTGGTTTCTCCCTGGTAGAGCTTCTCGTTGTTATCGCCATGATCACGGTTATGATGGCGTTGGCAGTACCTCCGTATCTATCCTGGCAAGCCAATGCCCAGTATCGTCAGGCAGCAAACGCTATTGTAGCTGCATTACGATCAGCGCGTTCAACCGCCATTGCAACAAACCGGCAGGTCCAACTTGAGATATCCGGCAACTTGTATCGGACGGCTACCGGAAATCGGGCCATCGCGAGTACGGTCTGGACAGCTGGCGCTTGGATCAATGTGCCGACTGGTGTAGGATTGAATAGTGCAAATAGCCGCAGTATTCTCAATCCCAATGGTACGATACTGTTTGCAAACAGTGCCGTAGATCCGGTCTTTACCTCTAATGGCACAGAACTGACGATCTTTGTGCAGGACGCTGCGGTGGATCCTGCTGTCGATAAATTTGGAATCAATCTGCGCCAGACCGGCAAGGTTACACTGAGGACCATTAACTGAGCTGGCGTGACGAAGAACCTTTGCACCTTTCTAACCGTTCTGGTTAGTGCTACACTACAGCCCCGCGGGAAACCGCGGGGTTTTTTGTGGGGGATGGTATGGGGCATCGGTGCGGCATAAGCAGCATGCTCTGCGGTGTGCTTATTGCAGCCGCGCTGTGTCCTGTCTTGCCGTGCCGTGCTGATCAGCCTGCGCCGGACGAGGTTTACCACACGCCGTTGGCCGGAGAAGCATTTTCCGACACTCTGCTGGGCCAGAAGGTGGAGCTGGCGCAACGGGATCGGGCCAATACCCTGGCCATTACCCTGGGGACGACCCTGTATGCCCCAACCCTGGGCAGTACGGATGCCCTGCCGATTGCGGCCCTGTACTGGCGCAGGGACACGCAACAGTACCGCTCGCGGCTGGTTTTCAGTGTGTTTGACAATGAATGGGATGGCGCCCTGAAGACCGGCACAAACCTTGAGTTGTTGGCCCATCTGGAAAACTTTACCAGCCCGTTTCCACAGCGAGAGATCGTTAACGGCAGCTCAGTCGCCTCAACCTCGGCCATCTGGGGCACTGCTGCTGCCGGGCTGGGGCTGGGCTACCGCCAGCCAATGGCGCCGTTTCAGAGTGATAATGACCTGCGCCTGCAGCTGTACTATGCGGTCGGTTATCTCTACAATAAGCGGACCGCCGACACCGGTGTCGACGTGCATCTGCCGCCGGACAGCTGGCAGAACGGTGTCAGGCTGCGCTGCCGTTATGACGGCATCCGTCGCAATATCATGGAGCTGCCCCATAGCGGCTATGCCGTGGGGGCTGACCTGGAGTGGACCTATCGTTCACACTGGGGTGACTCAAACTATGGGCCGTACCATTTTTCAAAGCAGGGCACCCAGAGCTACACCAAGGTGTCGGGATATGGTGTGGCAGCCCTGCCGTTGCCGGGCTTGTCGGAGCGCAATCGCCTGCTTGGCAGCGTGTATGGCGGCTTTTCACCCAACAAGAACCTTGATCGCTATTCCGGTTTCCGTATCGGTGGCGGTCCGTTTCCGAACGAGAGCGACGATCTCTGGCGTACTCCCTATCCCGGGGCGTTGTTCAATCAGTTTACGGTTGCCGACTACGTGGTCGGCAACATTGAGTACCGCAGGGAACTGCTGTTCTTTCTCTATCTGCACCTGCGGGGCACCCTGGCCTGGATCAACCGGGACTATCAGCGCTCTGAGCGCTTCCGTTTTGAGCAGGACCGTGGAGAGGCCTTTTCGCTGGGGCTTACCAGCGGCATGCCCTGGGACAGTAGCCTCTATCTGGAGTTTTCACGGGATTTCGGTATTCTGCGTAACGGCGCCTCGGGCAGCGGTTTGATGCTGCTCTGGTCAAAGACGTTTTGATGAAAGGATGTTACCCAAACCATGCACGATCATGTTGCACGAGCTATGGCGGCCAAAGGCAAGATTCGAGCCGTGGCCTGCGTTACCACTAAACTTGCAAATGATATCAGCTTTCTGCAGGGGGCCTCTCCGGCGGTCACCCTGGCCCTGGGCAGGGCGTTGTCCGGGGTGGCCCTGATGGGCAGCATTCTTAAGCAGGGGCAGCGTCTGGCCATTAAGTTTGAGGGTAACGGCCCGCTGCAGAAGCTGATTGCCGAAGCTGACTGGGATGGCGCCTTGCGCGCCACGGTGGCGGCGCCGGAGGCCATGGCCGACAGCATCCCGGCCTTGCTGGGACGGGCCGGATTTTTGACGGTAACCAAGGACCTTGGGCTGAAAGAACCGTACAGCGGCATGGTGCAGCTGACCAGCAGTGAGATCGGTGCGGATCTGGCCTACTATCTGACCGATTCCGAGCAGATCCCCTCGGCAGTCGGCTTGGGTGGCAGTCTGGCTGAGGATGGCCAACTGGCGGTCAGCGGCGGATTTTTGATCCAATCGTTGCCCCCCTCCGATGAGGCTGCAGTGGAACAAATCATGGCAACCATCGCCACCCTGCCGCCGCTCAGCACCCTGCTGAAGGAAGGCAAAAGCCCGCAGGAATTGCTGGAACTGTTGTTGGCCGGGGTGGACCACCACCCGCTGGAAACCACCGAGCTGTTTTTCCGTTGCGGCTGTTCACGGGAAAAGGTTGAGCGTGCGCTCTTATCATTGGGGAAAAAGGAGCTGGAGCGGCTGATTGCCGAACAGGGCGAGGCCCAGGTCTGCTGTGAATTCTGCAGGCAGCAGTACCGCTTTGAAAGGAACGAGCTTGAAACGCTCAGTACATCATATTAAGTCGATGAAGCCGTCCGGGGCTGGGACAGCAGGTGGCAAGAAGGGGACGACGCAGACAGATAGACCGCTGCGCCAAGCACCATCCGAGCAGGGCCGGTCGCGCAGCGCGGTTCCGGAACTTTTGGCCCCCTGTGGCTCGCTGGAGGCGTTCTTTGCGGCCATGGAGTCCGGCGCTGATGCGGTCTATGCTGGGCTGCGGGAGTTTTCCGCCCGGGCCCGGGCCAAGAACTTTACCCTGGGCCAGATGGCCAGGATGCTGGCCTATGCCCACCAGCGCAGGCGCAAGATCTATATCACGCTCAACACCTTGGTAAAGGAGCAGGAACTGCCCCAACTGGTGGAAACCCTGGCCGAGCTGGCCCGTCTGCGGGTGGATGGGGTGATTGTGCAGGATATGGCGGTGGCCCGATTGGTGCGTCACTTTTTCCCCACCATTCCACTGCACGCCTCCACCCAGATGACCATTCACAACCTGGCGGGCGTGCAGTTACTGGGGGAACTTGGATTTGAGCGGGCCGTGCTGGCCCGTGAGCTGCAGTTGACCGATATTGCCGCCATTGCCGCCCAAAGCAGCCTTGAACTGGAGATCTTTGTGCATGGCGCGCTCTGTTTCTGCGTCTCCGGCCAGTGTCACTTCTCTTCGCTTCTGGGGGGGCACAGCGGTAACCGGGGGCGTTGCGCCCAGCCCTGCCGCCGGCTCTACAGTCACCGCGGCAAGGAGGGCTACTTTTTCTCGCCCAACGATCTCTCGGCCATCGAGCTGGTACCGGAGCTGGTGGCAGCGGGTGTTTCGTCGCTCAAGATCGAAGGGCGCATGAAGTCGGCCGACTATGTGGCCAAGGTGGTCAAGGCCTACCGTCTGGTGCTGGACAGTGACGAGGCCGGCCGCAAGACTGCGCTGGCCACAGCAAAGGAGCTGCTCAAGGACTCCTTTGGCCGTACCCCCACCAGGGGATTTCTGGCCTCGGCCCAGCCGGCAGATATCGCCAATCCCTGGCTGCGGGGCGGTACAGGGCGCTTTACCGGCGAGGTCAAGCAGGTGCGCGGCAACAGCGTGCTGTTTGAAACCAGAGATCCCCTGCAGATTGGTGATCGTCTGCGCCTGCAGCCCAGAAGTGATCAGGCGGGCCAGGCCTGGACCCTGCGGGAGCTGTTCGTGCAGCGGAAAAAGGTGCATGAGTGCAAGTCCGGCGCGCTGGTTGAGGTGGCCTGTCCCTTTGAGGCCCGGCCCGGTGATGCCTTGTTTAAGGTGGGGGCTGCCGATGCCTTCGGTATGAGCGACGAGGCTGCCAACCGCAAGCTGCTGGCAGCGGGCCAGGACAAACTCAACGTTGACCTGCTGGTGTGCTGTAGTCAAGCTGCAGATGGCTGGAACCTTGCCATTACTGCCGGTCTGGGGAGTGCCCGTTTTGAATACCAGTTCCCGCTTGGTGAATTGGAACCTGCCAGAAACAGCGATATGGAAGGCGTGTTGCGCGCCCGCTTCAGCGAGACCGGCGATACCCCTTTTACACTAGGCACCCTGCTTGCGCCGGCCATGCCCGCGCTGTTTATTCCGCCGGCCCGCCTGAAGGAGATTCGGCGCGAGTTGTACCGCCTGCTTGAACAGGAAGGGATTGCCCTGGAGCGCAAGCAGCTGGCCGGGGCCAAAACAGCTGCTCTGGCGTCCTTGCAACAAGCGCCTGCAGCTGACAGGGCAAGCTCCGAAGAGCTGCTGATCCGCGTGGATGGTCCGGCAGAGGTACGCTGGGCCCTGTCACAAGGGGCTGAACAGGTGCTGGTACCATTGCAGCGTGCTGCGATTCATGAACTGCCTCGCTACCTGAACCGTTTGAAAGGCGATGCGGAGCGCATTGTTTGGCAGCTGCCGTTTATGCTGTTTGACCAGGAACTGACGTTTATTGGCGATGCTGTTGCTGCGCTGCATCAGGCCGGGTTCCGCGGCTTTGAGGTGACAAATCCCGGACAGTTCAAGCTGCTGCAGCCGTTCAAGGACCTGCGTCTCAGCGCCGGATACCGGCTCTTTACCCTGAACAGTCAGGCCCTGGCAATCTGGCAGGGCCTGGGGGTACGGCGTGCAACCCTGTACCTTGAGGATGATCGGGATAACCTGGCTGCCTTGCTGCAAACTGGTCAGCGCTTGACCGTGACGGTGTATGGTCCGGTGGAGGTCATGGCCACCAGGGTTAGGATCAAAGAGGTTACGGGTGGAGCCCCGTTGCAATCGGACCGTGGTGAGCAGTATCGCCTCAGGGGCAGGGACGGCCTGACCGAGATCAGCGCCGTAACGCCGTTTTCATTGTTGGGACGCCTGACCGAGCTGCGAAAGATGGGATGCCGTTCCTTTTTGCTCGACCTTTCTGAAACTGCACCGACTGAGCGGGGCGAGATTCTGGCAGCATTTCAGGCAGACCGAACCCTGCCGAACACGACCCTTTTCAACTATGAACGGGGCTTGGCATGATGCGCGTTATGAGGGGCTGGGGACTTTTGTGCCTGCTGATCCTGCTTTTATGCGGCAGAGACGTGGCTGCTGCCGAGATCGTGCGCGGCATGGTCAAGACCGTCTATGACGGTGATACCCTGGTGTTGGTGGGCTCCGGTGTTGGCAGGCTGAAGGTCCGTCTCTACGGCATTGATGCGCCGGAAACACGCAAACCGGATGCGCCGGGCCAACCCTACAGCAGTCAATCAAAGCGGGTGCTGATGTACAAGGTCTTGGGCAGGGAGATCACAGCCGAGCTGATGGATCGTGATCAGTATGGCCGGGCCGTGGCAGTGGTACGGTTAGGGGGCCGCGACATCAATGCCGAGATGCTGGCCGAGGGGCAGGCCTGGGCTTACCGGCGCTACCTAAACGGCGAGTATGCGGTCAGCTACCCCCGGCTGGAAGAGCAGGCCCGCCGTCAGCACCGCGGTCTGTGGCGGGACGCCAATCCCCAGCCTCCTTGGGAGTTCAAGCACCCCGGCTCCGGCCGCAAACGGCGTTAATGGCGCATCTGCTGGGAGAGTGACAGGGCCCGCTTGACTCGGGACACGACCCGCAGTGGTTGGACCGGTTTGGGGATAAAGTCGAAGAAGCCCGCTTCCAGCGCCTTTTGTTCCTCATCGGTGGAGGCGCGGCCGGTCAGCATGATAACCGGTATCGGCGCGGTAATCGGGTTGGCCTTGATGGCTCGCAACAGGCTATGGCCATCCATGCGGGGAATCTGGGCGTCGGTGATCACCAGCTGTGGTCGATGGGTCAGGGTCATTTTCAAGGCTTCCAGACCGTCATGGGCCAAAAGCACATGGAATCCCTCCTTGACCAGGGCCGATTGCACCACCGTGGCCACCGTGGGGGAGTCCTCAACCACTAAAATGGTATCCCCGGCATCGGGATTCAGCGGGGCATGCAGGTAGTGGCGGGCTATGGCCTCCAGGATCTCCTTGCGGGTGGCGATTACCGGCACGATCTGCAGGCCGGTGATGCGGGAAATCATCTCGCTGGTCTCGCTGTCGAACGGATCGGTAATGGCCACGGCCAGCATGGCGTCACGCTGTTTGAGCGGAAACACCAGACGCTTCATGACAAATTCGGTGGGCAGCAGGTTGAGTAGTTCCGGCGGGTAGCTGCGGCTGCAGAAATCCTGGATGGTTTTGAAGCCGAACTGGTGGCCAAGGGCATCCACCAGTTCATGCTCGGTGATGACGCCCATCTCCTCCAATACCTGGCCCAGGCGCTTGTTTTCTGCTTTTTGGCGTTCAAGCGCCCGCTCCAGGGTCCTTTCGCTGATCAGTTTTGCCTGGACCAGGATGTCGCCCAGATGCTTTTTCTGCCCGACATCGGCAAACGGGCTGTGCTGTCGCACCAGCGCCTCCATCAGCTCCGCTTCGGAGACAACTCCCATCTCTTCCAGGACCTGGCCCAGGCGCTTACCGGTGCCCTGTTGACGTTCCAGGGCCTTTTCCAGTGTTTTTCTGCTAATCAGTTCGGTTTCAACCAGTATGTCGCCAAGTTGTTTGGCCATGGCACCTCCCGGTGTCTGAGCGAGCAGAGCCGGCTATTTGGGAACCTTTTCCCAGTCTTCCAGAAACTTCTTGATGCCGGCATCGGTCAGGGGGTGCTTGGACAACTGCACCATGACACTGTACGGGATCGTGGCAACGTCGGCGCCGATCAGGGCTGAGTTCAGGACATGGATCGGGTTGCGGATGCTGGCAACGATGATCTCGGAGGTGTAGCCGTAGTTGTCGAAGATGGTGCGGATTTCTTCGATAATGCCCATGCCATCCTGGGAGATGTCATCCAGGCGGCCCACAAAGGGAGAAACGTAGGTTGCGCCGGCCTTGGCGGCCAAAAGCGCCTGCATCGGGGTGAAGATCAGGGTGACGTTGGTCTTGATCCCCTTGGCGGAGAGTTGCTTGGTGGCCTTCAGGCCTTCCGGTGTCATCGGCAGTTTGATGACGATATTCTTGTGGATCTTGGCCAGGTCCTTGGCCTCTTTGACCATCCCTTCCGCATCAAGTGCAATGACCTCGGCGGAGATGGGGCCATCGACAATGGCGGTGATCTCCTTGATGACATCCTTGAATTTGCGGCCGGATTTGGCGATCAGCGAGGGGTTGGTGGTGACGCCGTCAACCAGGCCAAGGGCATGTGCCTCGCGAATTTCGGTTACATCGGCTGTGTCGATAAAAAACTTCATGGAGAACCTCCGGTTCAGGATTGGGGTGTATGATCGAGCTGTTCGCGAAACTTTTCCAGGCAGCCCATCGAGCAGAAGTAGTGACGTTGCCCGTCCAGCGTACCGACAATGGCATCCTCTTTGGCAAGATAGACCTTGCATATGGGGTCCTGCACGGTCTCCTCGCTGGGGTCGCGCTGGGGAGCATTGCCAGTGCCTTTGGGCGCGGCAAGACCTTTCAGGATGCGAAAACCGATATACAACAGTAAAAGCCAGATAACCAGGCGAATCATGGGTACATTACTCCAGAGCGGTGACCTGCTCGTTGGAAGTGAGGCTGGTCAACAGTTCGCTGACCGTGCGGCTGCTGCCCGGCGGGCACAGCTCGCCGGCAATGTCTGCCAGAGGGGCCAGTACAAAGCGGCGTTGCAGCATGCGGGGGTGCGGCAGGGTCAGGGTTGCCGACTGTAGTTCCAGCGTGCCGTAGAGTAGCAGGTCGAGGTCCATCCGCCTCGATTGTGGTTCTGGTGCAGGGGTGCGGCCAAAACAGTCCTGTTCGATCCGTTGCAGGTGGCTGAACAGTTCCGTTGCCGGCAGGGTAGTGGCAAGCCTGGTCACCCCGTTGTAAAACGCCGGGGTTCCGCTAGGCATGTTGACCGGCGATGTTTCATAAAAGCGCGATAAGCCGGTTACCCGTGATCCGGGCAGCTTGCCCAGTTCGGCAACGGCCCGCAGCAGATTCAGTTCCCGGTCTCCGAGATTTGTGCCTAAAGCGATGTAAGCATCGGTTTCCACGGCGCAATTAAATCACACTTGCGCTGGGGCGTCAATAAACAGGACAAAAAAAGCCCCCGTCACCAGGAGGGGCGGCAACGAGGGCGATGAAACCCCAGTGGGGTCTCGCAATCTTTTGCGTAACTATACTATAGCGCCTTAGTGTAAAATCGGCAAGCTATTATGTGGTAACAGCGCGTACTTAGGTGCAATAACCTTTATTCGCTGGCAGATTGCTCAAGTTTAATATTGCCGAAACTACACTGTTTTTGCAGGCAACATGCCGGGCAGCGGGGGTGCGGACGACAGACCTGTTTGCCCAGCTCGACCAGCAGGGCGTGATATTCATTGAACAGGTCGACATCCAGCGGAAGGTGCTGCATGAACAGCTGCTGCAACCCGTCGTAGCTGATCTGCTCCGGGACCAGTCCCAGTCGGCTGAAGATCCGGCGGGTGTAGGCATCGACCACAAAGCTCGGTTTGCCCCCGGCGTAGAGCAGGATCGAGTCGGCGGTTTCCGGGCCTATCCCGCGTACCGCCAGCAACTCGTACCGTGCTTTTTGCCAGGGGATCTCAAAGAGCTGTTCCAGGCTACCCTGGTGGGACACATTCAGAAAGCGTACAAACGACTGCAGTCGGTCAGCCTTGATGTTGAAATAGCCTGCCGGCCGGATCAGGGCTGCCAGTTCATGGGGGGGGCATGCGGCTATCCCCGTGATGCTCAGGCAGTCAGCTGCCTTCAGGTTGGCAATGGCCTTTTCCACGTTGCCCCAGTTGGTATTCTGGGTCAGGATCGCGCCGACGCAGACCTCAAAGGGGGTCTCACCGGGCCACCAATGGCGGTTGCCGTAGCAGTCCAGCAGGGTCGCGAAGAGCTGCAGCAGCAGGCTATCGGTTGCCAACCAATACCCGCATGTTCTGTGGCGACACCTTGTAGCCGCCCGAAACGGTCGCATACCCCTTGTAGAGGTCGCTGACATCAGTCACCCGCGCCAGGAACCAGGCCCCTTGGCGGCTGGAAGATTTGTCTTCGGGGGCGCGATAAACATCATGCTGATTGTTGTCATTGAACATGATCATCAGCGTCCCCAGCTTGATTTCGTCGGGCCGTGCCGGCCGGGTACGCCAGAAATACTTTGTCCAGAGCGAGTTGCCATCCTTGATCCTGAAAAACTCGGCCTCCCGTTTGCTCTGCTGCGAAGGCGGGGTGGTCATCTTGGCCAGGGTGACCCAGATCCAGGCATTTTCACCCAGCGGCTGCTCACTGATAAAGAAGTCATCCGCCTGAATGTAGTGGCGATCTTCGCCTGCTGCGGGTGCCTCATGGCGTGGTGCAGGCGGTGCCTGGTCCTGGGCGGGGGCAACCTGCTCCTGAATCTGTTGCCCGCCGGTCACCAGTTTGTCAACCTCGTCCAAAAAACCTGCGTAGGCCGAACCGGATAACGCAAAGAACAACGCTACTGCCAGCACTCTTTTCATGCCAAGCCTCCTTGTGCGTGATGCGCGAACAGATACAGCTGTTCAAGCTCTATCTACCAGAAATTTTCCGGCTGTAAAGCGGCGTAGTCACAGTGAGGCAGCAATGCCGGACAGCATCTCGGGATAGCGCAGGGTAATGCCCAGATCACGTAGCATCCGTTGGTTGTCCACCACCCGTGACTCCATGAAATAGGTAAACAGCAGTGGCGGCATGACCTTTTGCGCCTCAGCCAGGTCGATCTGGGGCTGCCGTGGTTTTTGCAGGGCATCGGCGCAGGCGTTGAAGTAGGCGGTCATGCTGGCGGGGTGGCCGTCACTGATGTTGTAGATGCCGTTGCCCCGTGTGAGCGCAGCCAGACAGGCCTGGGCCAGATCTTCGACATGAATACGGTTGGACGGCTTGGCCAGATCCTCGCGCAAAAGCGGCTGTCCCTGGTTGATCTGCATCAGGGGCAGTCTGCCCTTGCCGTAGATGGCCGACACCCGCAGGATGACCACCGCAATGGCGTGTCTTTCGCCAAAGGACTGAAAAAGCTGCTCGGCATCCAGGCGGCGCTTGCCCATGGCAGACGAGGGAACAGTCGGGCTCGTTTCCGTGACGAGCTGACCGCCGGTATCGCCATAGACGCTGGTGGCGCTCAGATATGCGATCCGGGACGGGATGGTCTGATCACGCTCCAGCGCAGCGCAAAAGTTGCGGGCGCGCAGGTCGATACTGCCTCCTCCCTGCGGTGGAACGCTGTATAGCAGCAAGCGGTCACTGACCGGCAGACGCGGGATCTCGTCCAGTTGGTCCATACTGCAGAGGCAGGTGCTTGCCCCTGCCTGCGTCAATGGCGCGGCCTTTGCCTCATCACGCAGGTGTACCGCGACATCCCAGCCGGCGCGCAGTGCCTGATCTGCCACCAGGCTGCCGGTATAGCCGCAACCGGCAATAAACAGTTTCGGCATCGGCTATTCTCTTTCTGCTACCAGCAGTTCCTGGAGCGGGTCTTTTTTCTGCAATGGGGTGATCAGAACCTTGATGGCCCCCTTGCCCCACAGGCCGATCTGCTGGGCTGCCTGACGGGACAGGTCGATCAGCTGGAACGAGCGTTTGCGACAACGGTCGTTGATTTCCACGGTGACCTTCTGGCCGTTGGCCGGGTTCAGCACCGTGGCCAGGGTTCCCAACGGCAGATCAGCGTGGGCAGCCGTCAGCTTGTCCGGGTGGTACGGTTGGCCGGAGGTGGTGCGGCGACCAGCAAAACGGGAGGCGTAATAGGTGGCAACACCGGCCTGAGGATCGGTAGTCTGCCCCCCCTGCAACAGCACCTCCAGCAACTGGTCGTCGCTCAACTCCTCCCGCTCAAGCGGGACGTTGGCATGGCTGTGCAGCGGCAGGCAGAGCAGCAGGCATAAAACCAAGGCAAACATCGCTTTTATCATTTCGTTAGATACTCCTTGATACCGTCTTGAAAGCGGATGGGCGTAAAGTCAAAGGTCTTTTGCCAGCAGCCGTCGCAAATATTTTCCTCCAGCAGCATCTGCAGCTGGTCAGTGGTGATCGGAAAGGCGCTGATCCCCTGTAACGCCTTGATGACCGGCCGCATGATTGTCAGCGGCAAGGCCGGTTTGAATGGTGGCCGTCTGCCCATGGCTGCTGCGATGGTATCCAGCAGTTCGCGGTAGCTTAAACGGTCCGGGCCGCACAGTTCATAGACCTTGCCGGCGGTCTCCGGTTGCTCCAGGGCATCGGCATAACAATGTGCCACATCGTCGCCATGGATCGGCTGCAGCCGATACTGGCCGTCGCCCATGGTCGGCATGACCGGTGTCAGGCGTAGATTGTCGGCCAGCATGTTCACAAAGGCATCCTTGGGGCCGAAGATCAGGGATGGCCGGAAGATGGTCCAGGCCAGCCCACTGCCCCGCACCAGCTCCTCTGCCCGCCACTTGGTGCGGTGATAGCCGGAGACCGCATCAAGTCTGGTTCCCAAGGCCGACATCTGCAGGTAGCGCAGCACCCCGGCCTGTTGGGTCGCCTGCACCATGGCAGCGGTGGCCTCGACATGCAGATGTTCAAAGGTGATGCCCCTGGCCGGAAATTCGCGGATGATTCCCACCAGATTGATAACGGCATCACAACCCTTGATGGCGGCGCCGTACGATGCTGCTGCGGTGACGTCTCCGCTGACGAACTGCAGGCCGGGTTCGGGTGCGCGCGAGCGGCTGTGGGTGAGCAGCACCAGTTCATGGCCGCGCTGCAACAACATTTTGGTCAGGTGCCCACCCACAAAACCGGTGGCACCGGCGATGAAGATTTTCATGCTCAGGACCCTCCTTTGAGAGGCGCTAGCGTGTCATGCGCACGGTCAGCCAGGCCACGGCGGCATAGCGGGCCAATTTGCCGCTGCCGGCCAGCAGGATAAACGGTGTCAGCCTGATCTTGAGCAGGCCGCCCACCAGACACAAGGGGTCTCCCACCACCGGCAGCCAGGAGAGCAGCAGAGAGAGGCTGCCGTAACGCTGATACCAGGTCTCGGCGCGCAGACGTTGCTGCTCGCTGATTCTGAACAGACGGGTCAGCAGCCAGCCGCTGCCATACCTGCCCACCAACCAGGTGGTGCAGGCTCCCAGGGTATTGCCGCTGGTTGCGGCCATGACGCTGCTTGCAGGGTCATATCCCTTGAACAGCATCAGTACCAACAGCCATTCCGACCCCAGCGGCAAGAGGGTTGCCGCCAGAAAGCTCAGCAGGAACAGGGCCGGGTAGCCGGGCTGCTGCAGCCAGGGGGCGTGTGTGACCAGATATGTCAGAAAGCCGTTGTCAAACTGCACCGCATCACGTACCCTTTTGCCGAATATTCAGCAGTATACCCGAAGTTTGGCAGCAACAACAGCTTTTCAAACAGGGGGGGTAAATGGCCAGCAGCAAGATAGGAAAACCGGCCGGACAGTACACCCAGGCAGCCCGTCTGCACACGGTGATCCGTCTGGTCGAGACCCGCGGGGGGATTACCCTGGACGAACTGGTGGAAGAGACCGGCGTGGACCGGCGCACGATCCACCGTGACCTGGCCGCCATCCAGCAGGCCGGATATCCCTTGACCGATCAACGGGTGGGGGGGCGCAAGGTCTATCGTTTTCTGACCTCTTCCCGTCAGGTGCCGCCGATCACCTTTACCCTGGATGAGCTGGTGTCGTTGCACCTGCTCAAGGCTTGTGCCGGTCTGTTGCCGCCGGAGCCGTTCGGAGCCGAGATCGACGCCATCTTCGCCAAGATCCATGCCGCCCTGCCGCCACGTTCCGTTGCCCATCTGGAGCGGATCACCAGGGTCTCGCTGCCCCGCTTCCAAGGGGTTCGGACCTATACCGGTTCCTCCGAGCTGCTGTCGGAGTTGCGCCGCGCCTTGTTATACCAGTACCGCGTCAAGCTGTCCTATAACCGCAGCGGCAAGGAGACAGCCCAGTATGAGATCGATCCCTATACCCTGGTGCTGGCCAAGGGAGGGCTCTATCTGCTGGCCCATGCCCACAATCGCGGCGCCATGCGGCTCTTTGCGGTTGAGCGGATCGCCGGCCTGACGGTTACGCGGCAACGGTTTGAGATCCCGGATGGGTTTGTGCCGGAAGAAAGCTTCGGGGATGCCTTCGGGCTGGTGACCGACCAGCCGATGCAGATCAAGGTCAGGTTTGATGCAGAACTGGCTCACATGGTGCGAGACCGGGTCTGGCGCCAGGGGCAACGAATGGTGACCGGTGCGGATGGCTCGGTGCTGCTCTCCTTTGAGGCCTCCGGTTCGTTGGAGATCCTCTCCTGGATACTTTCCTACGGCAGGCATGCCGAACTGCTCGAACCGCCCGAGCTGCGCAAGGAGTTGAAACGCCATATCAAAGGGCTGCGAGAGCTTTATCGCAAGAAAGGTAAAGAGTAGGTCATGCGGGTACTTGTGCTTGACCGTCGTATTGGGACTCTGCATAATCGCGAACCATGAATGATACAAACCTGCATACGCTTCTTGTTGATCGGGTCCGGGCTGTCGGCCGGATCACCTTTGCCGAGTATATGGCTGCCTGCCTGTATGAGCCGGGGCTGGGGTACTACACCTCGCCCGGCCGCAAGGTGGGGACTGCCGGTGATTTTTACACCAGCATCACGGTGCATGCCTGCTTTGGGCGGGTGATCGCCCGTGAGATTGCGGCCATGTGGCGTTCGATGGACTGTCCGGCCGTGTTTACCCTGGTGGAGGCCGGAGCCGGGCATGGCCGGCTGGCCTGCGATATCATGGACTTTCTGGCGGAGCGCCAGCCGGACTGTTATGGCGCGGTCGCGCTGGTACTGGTGGAACAGGAGCCGAGTCTGGCCGAGGCCCAGGCGACCCTGTTGGCGGCGCACCGCGACAAGCTGTCCTGGCTGACTCCGGCAGAACTTCCCGGCTTCAGCTTCAGCGGGGTGCTCTATTCCAACGAGCTGCTGGACGCCATGCCGGTACACCGGGTGCTGATGACTCCGGAGGGGCTGAAGGAAATCTATGTGACCCTAGATGGCGATCAGTTCCAGGATCTGGCAGATGCACCCTCGACGCCGGCCCTGGAAGAATACCTGCGGCACTACGGCATTCCGCTGCATCCGGGCCAGGAAACGGAGGTCTCCCTGGCGGGACTGCAGTGGTTTGAACAGGCCAGCGCTGCCCTGCAGCAGGGTTTTATCCTGACCATCGACTATGGCTGGCCCAAGGCCGAACTGTACGCCCCCCACCGCAAACTGGGTACCCTGCTCTGCTACTACCAGCACACGGTGGAGGATAATCCGTATCAACGGGTGGGCGAGCAGGACATCACCAGCCATATCAACTTCAGCGCCCTGATGGAGCGGGGTGAGGAGCTGGGGTTGCAGACGGTCTGGTTCGGTGAACAGTCCCGCTTCCTGTTGTCCGCCGGGATCGTGGAGGAGTTGGAGGCGAGCGAGGCCTCGGACTTGCAGGAAAAGGACAAGCTGCGCCTGCGTCTGACCATCAAGCGCCTGATCATGCCGGAAGGGGGCATGGGGGACACCTTCCGGGTGCTGGTGCAGGCCAAGGGGGTGGCTGAACCCCGGCTGGGGTGTCAACGGGGCATCACCCTGTGAAACCTGCGGTGGTCAAGGCGATCGTCTTTGATCTGGACGGTACCCTGTATGTGTCCGAGCCGTTTGAACAGGCCATCTGGGCCTCGGTTTCCCGCTATGCCGGCGAACTGCTGGGAACAACACCCCAAGCGGCCGGGCAGCAGTTGCAGCAGCTCCGCGAGCGGTTGTCAACCGAGCGGGGCACCCAGCAGACCCTGGCCGTGGCGATCGAGGCGCTGGGGGGCACGGTGCCGGAGATGCACCGCCGCTTTGCCCTGGAGCTGGAGCCGCAGCAGTTTCTTCAGCCCGACCAGCGTGTCAGGCAGTTGCTGGACCGTTTGAAGGGGCGCTACTGCTCCTGGCTCTTGACCAACAACAACCGGATACTGACCGACAAGATCCTGGCCCAGCTCGGGCTTGGGGACTGCTTCCAGCGGATCGTCACCATTAACGACACCTGGCGTCCCAAACCGGATCCGACGGTGCTGGAACAGATCCTGAGAGAACTGGCAGTGCCGCCTGAGGCGGTGCTATTTGTGGGAGACCGCTTTGATATCGATCTGCGGCTGCCGGCTCAGCGGGGCTGTCCGGTCCTTTTGACCAAGACCGTTGCGGAGTTGCTGCAGCTGGAATCGCTTTTAACTGGCTGATATGGCTAAAAGTATTTTTGATAACTGCAGTTTTGAATCCCCGGATTAAACGTCTCACATTATTTTAGAACAATGTTAGTAGATCTACTTGCCTTTTTCAGCAGCTTTGCTCTAAGATGCCCTCATTTTCGTGCCGCTTCCCGGCGCTTATGGAGGTAACCCCATGAAAGTCCGTCTGACCGCCAAAGTCCTGATCGCCATTGCCGTCACGCTGTCCGTTGGCTTTGCCTGTCTCGGTGGATTAAGCCTGTACCTCTCCTATAGCTCGATGCTTGACCTGCAACGTGCTGCTGCACGCCAGTCTGCCGCCAGTATTGTGCATGACCTGATTGAACTGAAGATGAAGGGTGATTTTCAGGCCTTTAACAGCTATGTTGATCAGGCTGTTAAGAACGGTCAGGCCCTCAAGATCCAACTGTTTCACCCTGATGGCAAACAGTATGAGGGCTCCGAAACCAGCGAGCTGGTGAAGCAGGCGGTTGAGGCCGGGGTACAAAAGGAACAAAACATCAGCATCGACGGCAAGTCGGCCCTGGTGCTGGCAACACCGTTGCAGCATGAAGAACGCTGCAATGCCTGCCATAGCAGCAGTGTCGGCAAGTTTCTGGGCGGCCTGCAGCTGACCACCTCGGTGGAAGACGGGGTTGCCAAGGCCAAGAAACTGGCCCTGGTACTGACCGGCGTAGGTGTCTTTTTCTTCTTTGTAATCATCGGGGTGCTGTATCTGTTGATTTCACGCCTGGTGGTGCGGCCGATTCGTGAGCTGTCGGTACAGGTGGAGGATATTGCCAAGGGAGAGGGTGACCTGACCCGGGTCTTGCCGGTCCGTTCAGACGATGAGATCGGCCATCTGGCTGCCGAGGTCAACCATCTGACCCAGACAGTCCGCCAAATCATTGCCTCGCTTTACCAGCAGGCCTGCGTGCTGGGGGGCAACACCTGTGAGCTTTCCAATGCAACCGAGCGGATTGCCAAAGAGGTGCAGGAGCAGATGGAAAGCGCCGACACGGTGGCCACGGCAGCCGAGGAGATGAGCAGTACCATCCAGAATGTGGCGGAAAACACCACCCAGTCCGTCTCCCTGGCAGCAACCGTTGACAACGCCGCCAGCACCGGTCTGGAGGTGGTGCAGGAGACCTGGCACTGCATGACCAGCGTGACGGAAAGCGTTGAATCGACCCTGGCGGGGATTGCCGAGCTGGAGCGTTCGTCTGCCAGCATCGGTGACATGCTGTCACTGATCGAGGATATTGCCGACCAGACCAACCTGCTGGCCCTGAATGCTGCCATTGAGGCGGCCCGGGCCGGTGAGGCCGGCCGCGGGTTTGCCGTGGTTGCCGATGAAGTGCGCTCTTTGGCTGAGAAGACCACCAAGTCCACCAAGGAGATTGAGCGGGTGGTGGGCAATATTCAGCAGGAGAGCGAGCAGGCTGCCGCCAATATCCGCAAGGAGAGCGCCCTGGTGCAGACCGCCCTGAAGCGTGCCGAAGAGGCCCGCAGGCACCTTGAGGAGATCAAGAACTGTGCCTCCAGCTCCCGCATGATGAGCGAGTTGATCGCCGCGGCCACGTCTGAACAGACCACGGTGACGGCTGAGATCTCGGGCAAGATCCATCATATCTCCGATGCCGCCCACGGCACCAACCATATGATGAAGCTGAATCTGGAGACCTTCAGCCGCTTTGCCGAGACCGTGGAAGAGATTTACGGCACGGTGGGGCGCTTCTCGGTGGGCAACTACCATGATCAGGTCAAGGCGTACGCCCGTGAACTGCATGACGGTGTCCAAGCCGCCATTGCCGAAGCGCTGAAGAACGGAACACTCTCCGAGGCCGACCTGTTTGACCGCAACTACCAGCCCTATCCGAAAAAGACCGATCCGCCCAAATACACAACCCGCTTTGACGGCTTCTTTGACCGCGTAGTCTCACCGCTGCAGGAGTCAATCGTCAACCGTGACAGCCAACTGGCCTATGCCATCTGCTTTGATGACAACGCCTACGTGCCCTGCCATAACCTGCGTTTCAGTAAACCATTAACCGGCGACCTGGAGCAGGATAAGGTCAATAACCGCACGAAACGCAAGTTTACCGATCATACCGGTATGCGTGGGGCAAAAAATACCGACGGCGTGCTTTTGCAGACCTATCGCCGCGATACCGGTGAGATCCTGAACGACCTTTCGGTGCCGATCTTCATAAACGGCAGGCACTGGGGTGGCATCCGCTTCGGCTATAAGGCGCCTTGCAGCCTCAAGTAGCCTGTCCTTTGCCGTGAACAAAAGAATAAGGAGAACTGTCTATGCCTCTGTTGCTCTGGGGACCGATGCTGGAAGTGGGAGTCAAGGAGATCGACACCCAACACAAGAAACTGGTTGAATTAGCAAATGAGCTGTCCGATGCGGTTGTGGCGGGCAAGGGCAAGGATGTGCTGGGCAAGACCCTCGCTGCCCTGGTGAGCTATACGGTCACGCATTTCGGTACTGAAGAGCGCCTGATGGATCAGCACAAGTATCCGGCAGTGGCGGATCACAAGCAGCAGCACAAGGATCTGGTCAAGACTGTTTCCGATTTCAAGGCCAAGTTCGACAAGGGCGATGCCAATCTCTCCAGCGAGATCATGAACTTTTTGCGGGACTGGCTGACCAAGCATATCATGAATACCGATAAGGCCCTGGCCCGGGATCTGAAACAAAAAGGGGTACAGTAAGCCCGCACACTGCTCGTTGCTGCCGGAAAACCGGCAGCAACGGCTACCTATCCACTGTCTGTTTTTCTTGCATTTCAATGTAGTTGGTCTAAACTTGCCCCACAGACATGTTCGCGCATGTCAGCCGCATTTTCCCAATCGTAGCAGCACAAACAAGGCAAAATCTGGAGGTGGCACCTATGGGTGACAGTGTCAGCCAGGCAGGGATCGGGCATGTTGACACATGTCCTGGGGAACCGCTTGACCGTGAATATCTTCACAAAAACTACCTGTCACTGGGCTGTGGCGATGTGCTGCTGGATGTGTTCCGGATTTACCTGGAAAGCGCACCGCTCAAACTGGAGCAGATCCGGACGCTGCTCGACGAAGCCCGGCTTGATGGGCTGGTGGGGGTTGCCCATGGTTTGAAAGGGGAGTCTGGCTCGGTGGGAGGGCGGTATGTCCTGGCAGCGGCCGCAGCACTGGAAAAAGCAGCCCGCGCCGGAGACCTGGAAGAAGCCCTGCGCCTGCTGCCCGAGCTTGAACAGCAGTTCCAGCGGCTTATCGCAACCATTGAGCAGGAGCTTGCTGCGTGAAAAAACTGAAGATTCTGTTTGCTGCGTCTGAGGCGGCGCCCTTTGCCAAAACCGGAGGTCTTGGTGAGGTGGTTGGTGACCTGCCGCGCTACCTGCATGCCTTGGGGCATGATGTGCGGGTAGTCATGCCGCGCTACTACAGTATTGACCCAGAGCGATACGGCCTGAAATTGATGGCAGGCAGTCTGGTGGTGCCGATGGGGATCATCGGCGAGATGTACTGCGGTGTGCAGGAAGGGCGGCTGCCCAAAAGTGAAGTGCCGGTTTACTTCCTTGAACATGAAGGGTTGTATGGCCGGGACGGCATCTATGGCGTGGATAATGTCGGCTTCATGGATAATGACAACCGCTATATCTTTCTTTCCCGTGCTGCCCTGGAACTGCCCAAGATGCTGGGCTGGCAACCTGATATCCTGCATGCCCATGACTGGCATACGGCCGCTGTGCCGATCCTGCTCAATACCACATACCGCACTGACCCGTTGGTAGGCGATGCGGCTTCAATCCTGACCATTCACAACATGCAGTACCAGGGCACGTTTTACCCCGGTCTGATGGAGGTGCTGGATATCGGCTGGGAGCACTTTACCTTTTTAGGTCTGGAAAAAGACGATCAGGTCAACCTGCTCAAGGGGGGGATTTACCACGCCACCCTGTTGAATACGGTGAGTGCAGGGTATGCCCGTGAAATCCAGACGCCGGCTTATGGCTGGGGGCTGGAAGGGGTGGTTAGTGAACGCCGCAATGACCTGTACGGTATCCTGAACGGGGTGGATTACGGGGAGTGGAATCCGGTAACAGATCGCTATATTCCAGCACCGTACACAGCTGCTGACCTGTCGGGAAAGGCTGCCTGCAAGTTGGCGCTGCAGCGTTATTTCAAACTGCCCGAACGGGATGATGTACCGTTGTTTGGTGTCGTCTCAAGGATGGTGCCGCAAAAAGGCACCGACCTTTTGGCTGAGGCGATCCATGCCATGCTGGGCCTGGATATTCAGATCGTGATTGTGGGTAATGGCGAGCCATGGGCCCATTTCTTCTTTGGCGGCATGGCCCACCGCCACCCCGACCGGATTGGCTGTTATATCGGCTACAATAATGAGCTGGCCCACCTGGTTGAGGCCGGTTCTGATTTTTTCCTGATGCCGTCGGCCTTTGAACCGTGCGGCCTGAACCAGATGTATTCCCTGGCCTATGGCACGCCGCCGATCGTACGGGCAACCGGCGGCCTGGACGACAGTGTGGAAAACTTCAATGAAGCCGAACTGAGCGGTGATGGCTTCAAGTTCTGGAGTCACACCGCAGGGGCACTGTTTGATACCGTGGGCTGGGCCACCTGGACCTTTTTTCATAATCCGCAAGGACTGGCAGCATTACGCAGAAACGGCATGGCAAAGCGCTTTACCTGGGATGAGGCCGCCCGTAAGTACGAAGCGCTCTATCTGCAGGCGTTGCAGCGAAAACGTGGTCACGAGACAGAAACAAGCTGAAACCGTTCATATCGGGAGGTCTGTATGGGCACGAAAGCTCACACCGTCGCGCTGTTGTCCCTCGTTGTTGTCCTGGTCTGGGTGGCTGGGGTGTCTGCCGATGCGGTCGGCTCACTGGGGATACAGCTGTTCAACAGCACAAAGCTGGGTACCAACGGCAAGAGCTGCCAGAGCTGCCATCCGGACGGCAAGGGGCTTGAAGAGGCTGCCTCAGCCGATGAAAAGGAACTGGCCGGGACGGTCAATCAGTGTATTGTCAAGACCCTGCACGGCACGCCCTTGGCCGCTGGCTCGCCGGAACTGCAGGCCCTGGTCAAACACCTGAAGGCGCACGCTGCCGTGCAGAAGTAGCAAGCCTGCAGATGCTTTCATCGTTGCACGATTTCATAGCGCTGCTAGAGCGGCATGACGAACTGCAGCAGGTTGAGGCAGAGGTCAGCACACAGCTCGAACTCGCCGCCATCACGCGCCGCGTCAGCGCCATGCCCCATGGCGGCACCGGCCTGCTGTTCCGTCATCCCGGAACCTTCCCCTTTCCGGTTGCAACCAATCTGTTCGGTTCGCGGCGGCGAATGCGTCTGGCTCTGGGACTTGATCATCTGCATGACCTGACCGGGTTCTGCAAGCGCATGCTGGATGGGCTGCCGCTGCAGGGGCTGTCAGGGCTAGGTGCGCTGCTGGCGGACCATCCCGACCTGGCCTGCTGCAGGCCGGTAACCGTGGCTAGTGGTCCCTGCAATGAAATGCTTGAGCCGGCAGCCGATCTGCTGCGCCTGCCGTTTCTGCAGAACTGGCCGGATGACGGCAGTGCGGCCGGAACCGGCCGCTATATCACCCTGGGTCAGGTAATCACCACTGCGCCGGATGGTGCTGACAACAACTGCGGTATCTACCGCTGCCAGATCCACGATGCCCACACCCTGGCGATCCGCTGGCGAGGGGGTTCCGGTGCCGAACAGCACTACCGCCAGTATGCCCGACAGGGGAAAGCGATGCCGTTGGCTGTTGTGCTGGGTGGACCGCCGGCACTGACCCTGGCCGCTGCCTGGCCATTACCTGAAGGGTTGTGCGAGTTGGCGGTTGCCGGCTGGCTGCGCGGCGCCTCGATCCCGATGCTGCAATGTTCCCATGGGCCGCTGCAGGTCCCGGCCGAAGCCGAACTGGTGATTGAAGGCTTTGTCGAGCCGGACAGCACGATTATCGAAGGGCCCTTCGGTAACCATACCGGCAGGTATGACCCGGCCGGTATGGCTGCGCGGATGCGGGTAACACGCATTACCCGGCGTCAGGCGCCGGTTATTCCGGCCACGGTGGTAGGGCCGCCGCCCCAGGAAGACTGCTGGATGATGCTGGGGTGGGAGCGGCTTTTGGCTGCCCTGTTGCCGCGGCTGGTGCCGGGGGTGGTGGAGATCAGGGTACCGCTGCCCTGGGTCTTTCGCCAGAGCGCCATCATCTCCGTGGAACACTCCTCGCCCGGCGCAGTCCGCGAGACCGTGCAGGCGCTTTGGCAGCTGCCCTGGTTCCGCAAGGCCCGCCTGCTGATTCTGGTGGATGCGGCCGTAGCCCCCGACGATCTGCTGCAGGTGGCCTGGAACCTGGTGCATGAGGCCGACTGGCTTGACGACCTGATCAGGGATGAGGCGGGCGGTCGCCTGGCGGTGGACGCCACCCGCCGTTTTGCCGGGGAGCAGTTGAGTGATCCCGCTTCGCTGGCATTGATTGAACGACGCTGGGCCGACTATGGCCTGGCATAATAACTGTTGACTGGAAACGCCCGTGTCTGCCCGTATTGAAACCTGTCTCTGGCTGTTGCTGCTTTTGCTTGTCGTGTCTGGGCCTGTTTACGCCCAGGAGACTTTTGCCACCTATCCTCCCCTCCCCGCCGGCTACCGCTCGATCAAGGTCTATGACCGCCAGGGCCGCTTTGTGGGCCGTTTGTTGCCGGATCAGCGCTATTGGACCGGCATCGACCGCATCCCGGTCTTTTTGCAGCGCGCCGTGGTCGCGGTGGAGGATGCCCGTTTTTATGAACATGGCGGCATCGATCTGCGCGGGATTGCCCGCGCGGTAGTCAAGGATGTGGTCAAGGGCAGACTTGCTGAAGGGGGGTCCACCATCACCCAGCAACTGATCAAGAACAAGTATCTCTCCGGTGAGAAGAGCCTTGATCGTAAGGTCAAAGAAGGGATGATGGCGATCGAATTTGAGAAAAAGTACACCAAACAGCAGATCCTGGAGATGTACTTGAATGAGATCTACTACGGCAACGGGGCCTGGGGGATTGCCCAGGCTGCGCGGGTCTACTTTGACAAGGCGCCGGAAGAACTGAGTGATGTCGAGTGCTCCTTTTTGGCGGGCATACCCAAAAATCCGGGGCGATATAACCCGCTGGGCAAGCCGGCCGATGTGGCCAAACGTAGAACGGTTGTGCTGAAGCGGATGGCCGAGGTGGGATTTATTTCGTCCCGCCAGCTCAAGCAGCTGCTCGCTCATTCCACGGCGCCGCTGCCGACGAACCGGGCCCCTTGGTATCTGGCGTTGGTACGCGCCAAACTGCTTGAGCAGTACGGCGCCGGTGTGATTGAACAGGGGGGGCTGGAGGTGACTGCGGCGCTGGACCTGCCGCTGCAACTGCAGGCCGAGCAGCTGATGCACAAGGGCGTGACCAGGATCTCGCCGCAGTTACAGGGCGCCCTGGTAGCGCTTGAACCGGCCTCGGGCGACCTGCTGGCCGTGGTTGGCGGGATCGAGTTTGCCAAGGGAGGCTTTAACCGGGCCCTGCAGGCCAGACGCCAGCCTGGTTCCGCCATCAAGCCGTTGATCTATGCCGCTGCCCTGGAGCAGGGGGTCACGGCCGCCAGCATCTGGAGCGATGCCGCAGTGGCCTATCCCAAGGGCAACGGAACGTTCTGGCAGCCGCAGAACTATGACGGCAAGAGCCATGGCGAGATGAGTCTGCGCCAGGCACTGGCAAGTTCCAATAACGTGATTGCGGTCAAATTGCTCGCCTCCATCGGCATCCCCGCCTTCGCGGCAGTGGCCGAGCGTGACGGCCTGCACCTGCCTGCCCCCATTGATCTTTCAGTGGCGCTCGGCACTGCCGAGGTGACCCCTCAGGAGTTGGTTGCAGCCTATACACCGTTTGCCAATGGCGGTATCCGCAGCGAACCGCGCAGCATCCTGCGGGTCTACGACGGTTACCGCCGCAGTTGGGCGGAACACCCTCCCCAGACAGCCCAGGTCTTGTCGCCTGCAGCCGCCTTCATCACCACCCAGATGCTGAAGGATGTCCTGACCAGCGGCACTGCCAAACAGCTGAAGAAGTTCAGTCAGCGCTACCCGGCAGCCGGCAAGACCGGCACCACCAGCGATTACCACGATGCCTGGTTTGTCGGCTATACCCCCCAGCTGGTGGCGGGGATCTGGGTCGGCCATGACCAGCCCCGTTCCGGCGGTAAGGGTTTTACTGGCGGTGCGGTCGCGGCCCCACTGTGGGAGCAGTTCATGCGTCAGGCGCTCAAATCACGGCCTGCCGTTGATTTCCCGCAGCCGGAGAGCGTCGTCAGCGTTGTGATTGATCCCAAGACCGGCCTGCTGGCCGCTCCGGAGGGTCCCCGGCAGCGTCTGGAATTTTTTGTGAGCGGCAGCGAACCGCTTGAGTACCGTACCGGCCAACCGGCTGCGCCGCCCGCCGCTGAACCTCCAGCTACAACCGGTACCGTTGATGAGAAGCGCATAAACAAGGAGTCATCCGAGCCATGACCGCCGTACTGCACAAGATCTCCGTCTTTATGGAGATGATCAAGTTTGCCCATACCATTTTTGCCCTGCCCTTTGCCCTTTCGGCTGCCCTGCTGGCGATCCGCGGCCTGCCCAGTTCCTCGCAGCTGCTGTTTATCGTGTTGGCCATGGCGGGGGCCCGTACCGCTGCCATGGCCATGAACCGGCTGATCGATGCCGAGATTGATGCCAAAAATCCCCGCACTGCCGGACGCGCCATCCCGGCCGGGCTGCTTTCCAAAGGCGCGGTGTTTGGGGCGATTGTAGCCTCAGTTGCCCTGCTGCTCTGGTCAGCGGCCATGCTGAACCCGTTGTGCCTCAAGCTCTCCCCCATCGCCTTGGGCTTTCTGGTGCTGTACTCCTACTGCAAGCGCTTCACGGCCCTGGCCCATATCGTATTGGGAATTTGCCTGGCTGCCGCGCCGATCGGCGCCTGGGCAGCCCTGAAAGGGACCATCGAGCTGCCGGCCCTGGTGCTGGGACTGCTGGTACTGTTCTGGGTGGCTGGTTTTGATATCCTTTACGCCCTGCAGGATCTGGAGTATGACCGCTCCGTCGGCCTACACTCCATCCCGGTGGCACTGGGGGTGAATGGTTCTCTCTGGCTGTCGCGCCTGTTTCATATCATCACGGTTGGTCTGCTGATCTGGCTGATTGTCCTGCTGGGGCTGGGGCTCTGGTTCTGGATCGGCACCGGAGCCATGACCGCCATGCTGCTGTATGAACACTGGCTACTGCGGGGTGGTGACCTGACCAAGCTGGATGCGGCCTTCTTCACCATGAACGGCTACATCAGCCTGACCTTCCTGGCTGCCACGGCTGCGGATGTTTTCCTGGGGAGGTAGACCATGCGTATCCTGCTTGCCATAACCGGAGCATCGGGCAGTATCTACGGCCTGCGTCTGCTGGAAGAGCTGCTGCGTGACCAGCATCAGGTCACCTTGGTGGCGAGTGAGAGTGGTCTGGAGGTCTGCCGCTATGAGACCGGTGTGGAGCTGAATGATGCGGAGACGCTGAAACAGCGCTGGGGCCTGCCTGATGCCAGCCTGACCATTCGTGCCGTGACCGACCTTTGGGCGCCGGAGGCCAGTGGCTCGGCTGCGCCGGAAGCGATGGTGATCGCGCCGTGCAGCATGGGGACGGTGGGGCGGATTGCCGCCGGCATCTCCGGCAACCTGGTCGAACGGGCAGCGGACGTGATGTTGAAGGAACAGCGTCCCCTGCTGCTGCTGCCGCGGGAGACGCCGTTTTCGACGATCCATCTGGAGAACCTGCTCAAACTGTCGCAGTGCGGGGCTCGCATCATCCCTGCCATGCCCGGCTTTTATCATAAACCAGCAACCGTGGCTGAACTGGTTGATTTTGTGGTGGGCAAGCTGCTGGACCAGCTGGGCATCAGCCATGCTCTGTTTAGACGTTGGGGAGAGTAGTTACAGAAAACGGGCGGCCGATTGGCCGCCCGTTTGGTTGGGGGCTGAGGTTGATTACCCTTTTTTCAACACTTCTGCCGATACGGCCTGTCCCAGTGCGCGGCACTGGTCCAGCAGCTCTGCTGTGGGGTTGAAAACGGCCCGCAGCGGTTCAGCCACCAGTTTGAAGCCCATCCCCTTCAGGCGTTCTTCCACCATCTTGCAGGCCTCGCCACTCCAGCCGTAGCTGCCGAAAACCGCTGCCAGATTGGTCTTCAGCTTGATGGTGCTCAGGTAGGCCAGCACATCCCACATCGGTTTGGGCACATCGCGGTTGATGGTGGGCACCCCAAAGACCAGGGCATCGGCGCTTTCCATCAGGTCCCGCAATTCACCATCGGTCAGGCCGACAATGTGGTGGCTGGCCACTTCGATGCTGTCCTGTTCAGCCCCCTCAACCAGTGCCCTGGCCATCTTTTCGGTGTTGCCGTGGGGCGAGATATAGAGCAGAACCACTTTTTTGCCGAAGCTGGTGGGCTTGCTCCAGTTTTCATACTGCTGGATAACCTGCCAGGGATCCTTGCGGATGATCGGGCCATGGCTGGGGCAGATCATGTCGATCACCTCGTGGCGAATCTTTTCAATGGCCATCAGCACCTTGTCCTTGAACGGACGCATCAGGCAGTCGTAATAGAATTCGCGGGCCGAGGTGAAGTCCTCGATCTCATCGTTGAAGATGCTGCGGACGTTGCAGTAGTGCGCCCCGAAGGCATCACAGGTGAACATGATCCTGTCTTCTTCGAGTCGGGTGAACATGGTGTCGGGCCAGTGCAGGAAGGGGGCCATGATAAAGCGCAGGGTGCGCCCGCCCAGATCAAGGGTGTCGCCGTCCTTGACAATCTTGGATTGAAACGGCTTGTGGATCATGTTGGTGACAAAGTTTTTGGCTGCCTGGGTCGAGACCACCGTGGCATTGGGACAGTGGTCCAGCAGGTAGGCCAGCGAACCGGAATGATCCGGTTCAGCGTGGTTGACGATGATGTAGTCGATCTTGGCCGGATCGACCAGCGACGTGACCTTGTCCAGATACTGGTCAACAAACTTGATCTTGACGGTGTCGATCAGGGCGATCTTGTCGTTGCCCTCAATCAGATAGCTGTTATAGGTGGTGCCGTGTTCGGTGGGAAAAAGATCGTCGAATACGCGCAGTTCCGGATGCAGCGCGCCGAGCCAGTGGATGCCGGGTTTGATGGTAACAGTGCCGCTCATGGGTCTGGTTCTCCTCGTATTCTGCCTAGAAATACAGCATGCAGTGGTTTGAAAGGCGCAAAGTATACCAAACAGGTCAAGTGTATACAAGGCGGATTTCAGTGGTTGTCGTAGGTTAGCTGCTCTGCTAGAGTGCCTGCAGGCTGTGAGGCATGCAGTGATCGTGCCGCGAAAGAGGATATGATGCGTCAGAAAACCGTTTTTACCTGCAGTCAGTGCGGGTGCCAGTCACCCAAGTGGCTGGGCAAGTGTCCGGACTGCGGCGCATGGAACAGTATGGCCGAGGAGCGCCAGGCCGTTGCGAAGTCAGGACGTGGCACGGCGCTGGCCACAGGGCGTGCCGAGGCGCTGCCGATCGGTGAGGTGCCGCCCCAGGCCGAGGTCCGGCTGGCCTGCGGTATCGGCGAGTTTGACCGGGTTTTGGGCGGTGGTCTGGTGCCCGGCTCCTTGGTGTTGATCGGCGGTGACCCCGGTATCGGCAAGTCGACGCTGCTGTTGCAGGCCATGCACCACCTGGCGGCAGAGGGGGCCGTCTTGTATGTCTCGGGCGAGGAGTCGGCCGCCCAGACCCGTCTGCGGGGAGAACGGTTGGGGGTAAGCGGGCGGCAGTTGCTGGTGCTGGCTGAAAACAGCCTGGACGAGATCGTGCTCCAGATTGAGCGTTTGAGACCCCGTGCCGTGGTGGTGGACTCGATCCAGACGGTCTGGAGCCAGGCCCTGGAGTCGGCCCCCGGCAGTGTCAGTCAGGTGCGGGAATCGGCCGGGCGTCTGATGCTGCTGGCCAAAGGCAGCAATATCCCGATCTTTATTGTGGGGCATGTCACCAAGGATGGCGCCATTGCCGGTCCGCGGGTACTGGAGCATATGGTGGATACGGTACTCTACTTTGAGGGGGACCGTGGCCATCCCTACCGGATCCTGCGGGCGGTCAAGAACCGTTTCGGTTCCACCAATGAGATCGGTGTGTTTGAGATGAAGTCCGGAGGCTTGGCAGAGGTAACCAACCCTTCGGAGCTGTTTCTGTCGGAACGCCCCCTGGATGCGGCCGGTTCGGTCGTAACCGCCTCACTGGAGGGGAGCCGGACCTTGCTGGTTGAGATTCAGGCCCTGGTGACCCCCAGCGCCTACGGCACCCCGCGACGAACCACCATCGGAGCTGACAGCAACCGACTGGCGCTGCTGGTGGCGGTGCTGGAGAAGAAGGCCGGTCTGCATCTGGGAGGGCAGGATATCTTTCTGAACGTCGCGGGCGGGGCCCGCTTGACGGAACCGGCCGCCGATCTTGCCATGTTGCTGGCAATCGCCTCAAGCCACCTGGAGCGTCCGGTCTCTCCCAGCACGGTGGTCTTTGGCGAGGTGGGACTGGCCGGCGAGGTGCGGGCCATTACGCAGCCGGAACCGCGTATCAGCGAGGCAGGCAAGCTCGGTTTTTCTCAATGTCTGTTGCCGAGCGGCAATCTGCGGCGCCTGAGTGGTGGTTCTCTTGAACTACAGGGAATCGGCACGGTACAGGATGTTTTGCAATTCCTGCGGTAACGAACTTTTTACTGGACTTGATGCTGTAAGGCTATTAATATTCATCAATTATTGCTGATGTGAGGAGATACATGGACGCCGAGAAACTAGAACAATTCCGGCAGTTGCTCCTGGACGAGATGAAGGCGCTCATGTCCGAGGCCGATAAGACCGTCCAGGAAATGGCCGATGACGCCTCCCACTTCCCTGACCCGACCGACCGCGCCACCCAGGAATCGGACCGCACCTTTGAGCTGCGTATCCGCGACCGTGAGCGCAAGCTGGGCAACAAGATCCGCGAGGCCCTGGAACGGATCGAAAACGGTACCTATGGCGTGTGCGAGGACTGCGGCGGCGACATCAGCGAGGCCCGCCTGAAGGCCCGCCCGGTGACGACCCAGTGCATCGACTGCAAGATTGAGGCTGAAGAGAAAGAAAAACGGCTGTAATCCTCTTCAGTTCCCCTTCTGACGCGGCTTGTCCGCAGGATAACGGCATGCCTGATAGCCCACCTGAACAATCAGCAGCTGTACGTCGTGATCCCCTTGACATAGCAAGGGATCTTTCCCTCTTTTATCTCTTTAGCTCGACCCTGCTCTCCACCATGCAGCTCAACAAGCTGCTCCACCTGATCCTTTCCGCGCTGGTCTGTGAAGAAAACCAGCTGTTCTGCCGTGCCATGCTGTTTTTGTACAATCAGAAAACCCACACCCTGCAGGGTATGCTGGGGATCTGCCGTACCGGCGTGCAGGGATTCCGGGTGGTTGATCGTGATCCTGACAACCCGCTCTCCGGGCATTGGGATCTTGATCAAGAAACCATACAGCAGCAGCTGCAGACCGATTTCTGTGGTACGGTCCGCGCCACCCGGATTGATCTGCAGGACGGCTGTCGCATTGTGGCCCATGTGGTGAACGACCGGCGCTCATACCGGGTTGAGGATGTGGATTGCCTCAGTTGCGAGGACTGCGGCTTTATCAACCGCTTCCAGATCCACTCCTTTGCCGCGGTCCCGTTGGTGACCCGCAACAACCTGATCGGGGTGGTGATCGTTGATAATCCGTTTAAAGGCCAGCCCATTACGGATGAACAGCTGAAGGTGCTGCAACTGCTGGCAAACCAAGCCGGCATGGCCATTGAAAATACCCGTCTGTATAAAAATCTGGAGGAGACGCACCTGGAGCTGCGGGATGCCCGACAGCGCCTGGTGCATGGCGCCCATCTGGCTGCCATTGGCGAGATGGCCGCCTCCATCTCCCACGAGCTCAAGACCCCCCTGATCACCATCGGCGGTTTTGCCGCCCGCCTGGGGCGGATGCTGCCGGCAGACACCCCGCAACGCCATTACCTTGATACGATCATCAACGAGTCGCACCGGCTTGAACGGCTGTTGGGCGATATCCTGGCCTTCTCCCGCAAGCCGACCATCTGCTACCAGCCCTGCAATCTGCGGACCGTGCTGCAGGAATGCCTGGATGACTACTCATTGGTATTGCGGGAGCGGGGTATTATCCTGCAGGCCGACCTGCCGCAAGGGGGCTGGCTGGTGCTGGGGGATGCCAATCAACTTAAGCAGGTCTGTATCAATCTGCTGATGAATGCCCAGGAGGCGATGGCAGAGGGGGGGGCATTAAAGGTCGGCCTGACGATTGCAACCGAGTCCGGCCGCCCTTCGGCCTTGACGACAATCACCGATAGCGGCGGCGGCATCCCCGAGGATGTGTTGGAAAAGATCTTTACCCCGTTTTTTACTACCAAGCGGCATGGGACCGGTTTGGGATTGGCGATTGTGAACCGGATTGTGCAGAATCACGGTGGCACCATGCGGGTGCGCAATACGGGTGCGGGTGCGGAGTTCCAGGTTTGTCTGCCGCTGGCGCCGGCCGAGGTGCTGGGGGCCTGACGGTTGCATCTGTTGCTGGTGGCGGCGGCTGACCAACAAAAAGCGGGTTGACCGATCCGGTCAACCCGCTTTGGTTGTAACTGGCGGAGAGGCAGGGATTTGAACCCTGGATACCTTGCGGTATACACGATTTCCAGTCGTGCTCCTTCGGCCACTCGGACACCTCTCCGTAAAAGGGCCTTAACATCTACAACACTTGAACGATTTTGTCCAGATTTTTGATGTGTACGGCAAAAATCCGGTCGTACTTGCTAGGACGCTGATGAACAACAGTGCAAAAATAATCGGTATCGTTGTTGCCCTGCCGGAAGAGCGGGTGGCGCTGGTCAAGGTGCTGCACAAGCCCAAGCGGCGACTGGTGGAGGGGATCCCGTTCTACGGCGGCACCTTGCAGGGCCGCCCGGTCTGCGTGGTGGAAGGCGGCATGGGGACTGCTGCCGCTTCCCGCGCCACCAGGGCATTGATTACCGAAACAGCGCCAAGCCTGGTGATCTCGGCCGGATTCTGCGGGGCACTGCGTCCCGAGCAAAAGGTCGCTGACCTGGTGGTGAGTCGTCAGCTCTGTGCCGCCGACGAGCAGGGGCTGCACCAGATTCCCCTGGCCGGCGGCGAGTTGAGTGCCGCCAGGCTGTCGGCCGAACTGCAGAGCAAGGGGTTGCGGACCTGGCAAGGTACCTTTGTCACCACCAGTCGGATCGTGACCAAGGCCGCTATGGCGGCTGAGCTGCCGGAGCAGCTGCCGGTGCCGGTGCTGGAGATGGAGAGTGCTGCCGTTGCCCAGGTAACGGCGGCGGCGGGCGTGCCCTTTCTGGGGCTGCGCTCGATCAGTGATACGGCCGATGAGGAGCTTGATTTCACCCTGGACGAGCTGACGGACAAACAGTTCCAGATCAGCATTCCCCGGGTCCTGTTGACCTGCCTGAAAAAACCCCGCATCATTCCCCAACTGGCGCGTCTGGCTGCCAACAGCGGCAAGGCCGGCAAGGCGCTTGGGGCGGCCCTGCAACAGCTTCTGCCACTGCTGTAACCTCCTTATTGCCATGCCGTGATAACGGCGCTTGTATTGTCCCTGACCTGCGCTACACTTGCAGACATATTGCAACGGGCAACGACAGCGTTCAAATGAGTTCCGGCTGAACGGAGCCGTCCCCAAACTGCTACGCTCAGGAGCTGGAGAACGGTTATGGCCCACAGCATGGTGGTGATAGCGGTACTGTTCCTGCTGGGTCTACTGTCCGGCTGTACCAGAGAGCCGGATATTCAAGGACCCCGGGTTGGAACAAAGCTCCCCGGCGCCGGGAAGCCGGTTTTCAGTTTCGCGGTCCATCCTCTGCATAATCCCGCCAAATTGATTGCGGCGTACCAGCCTCTGATTGACTACCTGAACAGCAACATGCAGGGCGCACACCTGAGCCTGGAGGCGTCACGGGATTACGCCAGCTTTGAACAGAAATACCTGGCCCGGAAACCCGCCTTCATCCTCCCCAACCCCTGGCAGACGCTGCAGGCTGAAAAGGCCGGGTACCACGTCATTGCCATGGCGGGGGAACCAGGCGATTTTACGGGCATCTTTATCGTGCGCCGTGATAGCGGCATCAAGACCCCGGCCGACCTGAAAGGGAAGGCGGTCAGTTATCCCTCCCCCTCGGCCCTGGCGGCCTGCATCATGCCGCAGTATTTTCTGCATACCCACGGTATCGACGTCACGAAAGCGATTGAAAACCGCTACGTAGGCTCCCAGGAATCCTCCATCATGAATGTCTATCTGGGCAAGACCGCTGCCGGCGCCACCTGGCCGGTGCCGTGGCGCGCCTTTCAGCGGGAGCATCCCGCAGAGGCCGCACAGCTGAAGATGCTTTGGGAAACGGAGCCGCTGATCAATAACTCGGTCATGGCGCGCAATGACATGCCGCCTCAGCTGGTCGCACAGGTGCAACAGTTGCTGCTTAATCTGGAACAGGCGCCCGGCGGCAAGGCGATTCTGCTTGGGATGGAAACCGCGCGGTTTCTGCCCGCCGATAATGCGCGTTATGAGCTGGTACGCGCCTATGTTGCCCGTTTTGAACGGAACGTGCGACCGGTGGAGGCGCCTTGATGCTCACTACCCTGTATCGATTGCTGACCAAGACCCTGCGGGGTCGGCTGATCATTGGTGTTGCGCTGGTGCATGCGTTCATGATGGCGCTGTTCGTCGCCGACCTGACCAAACGTCAGCGTGCCATGCTGCTGGAGCACCAGGCCGATCATGCGATATCCCTGTCGCAGACCCTGGCCACTTCCGCGGCTGGCTGGATCGCTGCCGACGATATTGCCGGGTTGCAAGAACTGGTAGAGGTGCAACGGCGCTATCCTGATCTTGTTTTTGCCCTGCTGACCGACCGGCAAGGGCTGGTGCTGGCGGATACGGACAGCGCCAGGCGGGGACTCTACCTGCAGGATCTTTCCGGAGAGGTCCGCCAGCAGGTCTTCTCCCGCAGCGGGGCACTGGTGGACGTGGCGACTCCGGCGTTCATCGGAGGACGGCACGTCGGCTGGGCGCGGGTCGGTATCGGCCAGAAAAAGGTTGGGCAGGAACTGGCTGCCATCACCAGGAACGGTATAGGCTATGCCGTAGCGGCCATCCTGCTTGGCTCCGTCATCGCCTGGTTCATGGGGACACGGATCAGCAGGCGGCTCTATGCCGTGCAAAAGACCATTGACCGCATCGGATCAGGCGAGCGGACGGCCCGTACGCTGCTGGACGGAGTGGATGAAGCCGCTGTCATGGCGCGGGAGTTCAACGCCATGCTGGACCAGCTGGACGAACGCGATGCCGAACTGCGGAGCAGTGAAGAACGCTACCGCTCGCTGATCCGAAAGGTACCGGCGGCAATCGTCCTGCATGACGGGCAGGGCAGGATTCTGGACAGCAATCCGTTGGCCGGGGAGCTGCTGGGACTTTCCGCCGACCAACTCGTCGGCAGAGAACTGATCGATCCCCAGTGGCACTTTCTCCGTGAGGACGGTTCACTCCTGCCGGTGGATCAGCTGCCGGCAGCACAGGTTATCGCAACGCGGCAGGCGATCAGCAATCTGATCGCCGGTATCCGGCGCCCTGACCGGGACCAGCTTGCCTGGGTGCTGATCAGTGCTGAACCTGAATTTGATGCGTCCGGTGACGTTCGGCGCGTCATCGTTTCGTTCATCGACATCTCCGAGCGTAAACGGACGGAGCAGCAGCGGCTGGGCAACCTGCCCTTTTTTGAGAGCATGGATCGGATCAACCGTGTGCTGCAAGGAACCGCCGACCTTGAAGAGATGCTGGATGCCGTGCTTGATGCCGTACTTTCGGCCTTCGGCTGCGACCGGGCCTTCCTGCAGCACCCGTGCGACCCTGCTGCGCCGTCTTGGCTCGTAGCGGCGGAACGTTGCCGCCCCGGTTATCCGGGGATGTCGGAACCGGGGCAGGAAATGCCGATAACTCCGGAGGTAGCCGAAACAGTTCAAATCATGCTGGATGCCGACGGACCGGTCTGTTTCGGTCCGGGCAGCTCCTATCCGCTTCCTGCTGACACGGCTAAACGTCTCGGCTTCAAGAGCTTCATGGCCATAGCCATCCGCCCCAGAAGCGGCGCAGTCTGGCTGTTCGGCATCCACCAGTGCTCCTACGCCCGCACCTGGACCGAAGGGGAACAACGGCTTTTTCAGGAAATCGGCAGACGACTGGCCGACAGCATGAGCACGCTGCTGATCTGCCGGACCCTGCAAGAGAGCCAGGAACGCTATCGCCTGGTGTTTGAAAACTCGCCGGTCTCAATCTGGGAAGAGGACTTTTCCGAGGTGCGGGTCTTCTTCGACATGCTTCGAGCCGGGGGCATTGAAGATATTGCGGCCTACTTCGATCAGCACCCCGAGGAGGTGGCACACTGTGCCGAAAAGGCGCGTATTGTCGACCTCAACCGCAGTACTGTGCTGTTACATGGCGCCGACAGCAAGGAGACGTTGCTTGCCGGATTGGTCCAGACCTTTACCCCGGACTCCTTTGACGCCTTCCGGCAGGAACTGATCTGTCTCTGGAACGGCGATACCCGGATGGTACGGGATGCCGAGGTCAAGACCCTTGCAGGGGAGCCGCGGCAGGTAACCGTGCACTTCTCAGTCTGCCCGGGCTATGAGCAGAGCCTTGCCAAGGTGCTGGTATCGTTGGTGGATGTTACTGAGCGCAAACGGGCTGAGGAGGAGGTTCGCCTGAATCTGGCGCAACAGATGGCGCTACTGGATGTCTATCAAAAGATGCCTACAGCGCAAGTGCCTGAAATAATATCGTTTGTCGTGGATAAGTGTGTCAGCCTGACCGAAAGCATGATCGGTTTTGTCGGGATTATCAGTGACGACGACAGCTTCATGGAGGCCCATTTGTGGTCTGCCCGGGTCATGGAGAGCTGCCCCATCGATAAACCGCTCCGCTTCCCGCTCAGCGATGCCGGACTCTGGGCCGGACCGGTCAGACAACGCCGTGTCGTCACCGTCAACGACTATGCGGCAGACAATCCGCTGAAAAAGGGCTATCCGGCGGGGCACCTCTCGCTGACCCGTTTCATGGGGGTGCCGCTGATCGACAATGGCCGGGTTGCGGCGGTTGCCGCTGTAGCGAACAAGCACGAGCCCTACGACGATGCTGACCACTACAAGATCTCGTTGATGCTGAAGGGGATGTGGGACATCATGAAGCGGAAGATGGCCGAAGAAGCGCTGCACACGCTCAACGAAGAGCTTGAGCAGCGGGTTCGGTTACGCACCGCCGAGCTGGCCGAAAAACATGATGAGCTGCAGCGGATGAACAAGATGTTTGTCGGTCGGGAGCTGCGGATGGTGGAGCTGAAGGAACGGGTCAGGGAGCTGGAGGCAGGCGCAGGCATGCCTCCAGCCGCCGTTGCAGGAGGTTCCAAATGAGCGTTGACAGACTCATTTTCAGGCACCACACAATGGGTATGCTCGGGCTGTTGTTCATGCTTACGCCGGCACCCGGCCAGGCAGCCGAGTTGGCCGACATGGATATTGCCGAACTGGTGAACGTGCGGGTGACTCCCTTTGACGTTTCGGCCCATCTGGACTGCGGCTACCGTGCTTCCAACTCCGTATCGGGGTCTCGATTTGACACCCCGATACGGGATCTGCCTTTTGCCATCCAGGCCTTTACCGAAGAGTTCATCAAGGACCAGAAGCCGGTGAACATCTTTGATGTGGCACGGTATTCACCGGGTGTTACCTACCGCAGCAATGACTTTAACGAAGGCAATGCCAACGTGGCCATTCGCGGCTTTGCGGTCAGTTCCACTCCCGGTAACGTCCAGATCCTGCGCGACGGCTTCCATGGCCCCTCGATCTTCGATTTCACCAACATCTCCCGGGTGGAGGTGGTCAAGGGACCTGCCTCGTTCCTCTACGGCCAAGTTGCTCCCGGTGGTGTTGTCAATGTGATTACCAAGAATCCGCAACCGGTTTTTGCCGCAACCGCCGAGTCCCGCTACGGTTCTTACGGCCAGTATCGTTTTGAAGGGGACGTGACCGGTCCGGCAACCAAAACTCTCTTCTACCGGCTCGCGAGCTCCTATGACCAGGATAGTCATTACTGGAACCCCTACGATGCACATTCCTGGGACGTTGCGCCCTCGCTGCTCTGGCAACCCAATGACCGCCTGAGCGTATCGCTCAAATATGAGACCTTTCAGAAGCTGGAAACACCGCAGTTGATGCAGAAGCCGGGTTACAACACCCAGGCCGGTGTTGTGCCGACAGCAAGCGATCCCAATCTGTCCGGGGTTGATGTGCCGGGATTGCCGGATACCTGGAACAGCATGTCCTATGCCGATTTTCGAAGAAGCGAGACCCATGCCTTCAGCAGTTGGATTGACTTCAAGGCCGGCTCGCACTGGAACCTGCGGGCCGGTTATTCGCACCTGGAGTACGAGATCGACGCGCTCTTCTCCGGCAACCTTGGTATGGCCAACAACAGCACATTTCTGCAGGGACGCCGCTTCAGGCGTCAGACATACAACAATCAGGACGATACGGTTCAGTTGGATGGCGTTGGAGCCTACAACCTTACCTGGAGCAATTTACGCCTGCTCTTTGGTGGACAGTATGTCGATAGACGTTTTGACAGTCGTGCCGGCCAGGCTCCCAACGACCCGGCTCTTGGCAGCAATCCCACGGCCTCGCCGCTGCCGCTCTGGGATTTGCGAGATCCTTCTACCTGGAACCGAGTGGTAACCATCCCGCTTTCTGCGCTGACAGAGAACAGGTCTGACAACTCACTCGCGGCGACGGACATGTCGGTTTACGGCGGGATAAACTGGAGTTTCCTGAATGACCGCTTGCTGGTGCTTGCCGGTCTGCGCCTGACGGCAACGGAAAGCCGCCTTACGAATCAGCTGACCGGCCAATCCCAACCCAGGATCACTGCAAACGCGCTTACTCCGCAATACGGCTTGCTCTACAAGGTTACACCGGGGCTCTCACTGTTTGCCTCCTATGCCGAATCGTTCGTACCCGGCACACAATTGCTCAATACGATTGACGGGAACACCAGGGCCGCCGAACCGACCAGGGGATGGGGCTACGACGCCGGTCTCAAGGCGGATCTGTTCGACGGCCGTGTCTCCGGCACGCTCACCTGGTTCGATATTCGCAACCAGAACATTGTCAACGACCTTGCCGTGACAAACTCGTCCGGCTCCGTGGTTATCTACAACGTACAAAGTGGCGAACAGCGCTCCAGCGGCGTTGAGCTTGACGTCACGATCACGGCAACGGACAACTGGCAGCTCTATCTTTCCTACAGTTACATGGATGCAAAAATAACGGAATTCAGCGGAAACGACGCTGCTATCCTTGCCCAGAATCCTGCCACCCTGGATGCCGCAGGATTGGCCAACTACAAAAACGTGAAACGGTTCCATAACGCCCCATTACAGATGAGCGCTCCCCATCTGGTCAACTTCTGGACCCGCTACAACTTTAGTGAGAGTACCCTCACAGGGGCCTACGTGGGTGGCGGCATCAACTTTGTCTGCGATCAGACCCTGCTGCCCGATACCCCGGAGTCGGCACACCAAACCTATGTCCTGGTCAATGCGCTGGCCGGTTACGCATGGAAGTGGGGAGGCCACAGACTTAATCTGGAATTGACGGGAAAAAACCTAGCCGACGAGCAGTACCGGCCATCGCAAAGTTCACGCAGCCGTCCCCGTGAATTCCTGCTGACACTTACCGCCAGGTTCTGAGATGCTGTTAAGAGCTACCGTACATAGGCCAGTGAAGCCGGGCTGCTGCGCAGCAGAAGACGGCGACATGCGGCATGCTTCCGCGCCGCTGAGTATCCGGCAGCAGATTGGCCCGCTGCTGCGGCGCTACGCTCCAGCCATGTTGTTAGTCCTGTTTTACCTGTATTGCCTTGCAAGTCCGGCAATCGGTCAAGAGTTTGCCAAAGCTGACCCGATCAGGATTGAAGCGGCGATTTTACGCAATTTTGCCCGCTACGTCACCTGGCCGCACCATGCCTTCAAAGATACTCATCTGGCTTGGCGTATCTGCATCCTCGGGGATGATCCATTTGGCCAGGTACTGGAAAAGACCTTTGAAGGACGTACGGAACAGGGACGTTCGTTTCAGGTATTCCGGGCAGAGACGCTGGAAGAACTACCGCCGTGCCAGATCGTCTTTATCGCCTATCAAGACGCTGCAAAACGCCGTGCGGTCCTGGAACTGCTTAAGAAGCAACCGGTCCTGACCGTGAGTGCTGCCCCTGACTTTTTGCAAGAAGGGGGGATCATCCGCTTCAAGGTCACAGATCGGGTGGAGATGAGCGTCAACCTTGATCAGGCCCGCTCCTCCTCGCTGAAGATTCAAACCAAGATGCTTGAGGTTTCCCGTGAAGTGCTGGAGAACGGAATCGTACGGAGGTTGAGATGATCCGGCTTCACGGCATGAGCATACACAACAGGCTGACATTTGCACTCTGGTGCGCTGCGCTCTTTGCCTTTGCCGCAGCAGGCGTGGCGTTGGCGCTGTTTGAGAACCTCACGCAGGAGGGACGTGCACGCCAGATCATGGAACCGTACGCGCAGCTCGTTTCCGCCGGGGCTGAAACGGCAATAGCCTTTCAGGACTCCGTGCGGGCTGAAGAGATTCTCACGCCACTGCGGGCCAATGCGCAGATTTTGACAGCAGAAATCGTTTTGCGGGATGGACGGATGTTAGCCCGCTACAGCAGTGCCGGTACCCCTTTGCAAGCCCAGCCGCTTAAACCGGACGGGATCCACCTGAGTCATGACACGGCGGAGCTGATACAGAGGTTGCATGACGATGCCCATCTGCGCCTTGTCATGAGCCTGGGTGAGCTTAACCGGCAGATGAGAAACATGCTGCTGCTCTTTGCCGCAGGGATGCTTGTCTTGCTGGTGGTCGTTACGTTGGGGTTGCGTGCGGCCCTGCAACGCGTCATTGTCCAGCCCATCTCCGCCCTGGCCGAGACGGTTGAACAGGTTCGTATCAGGGCTGATTATCATCAACGTGTCCCGGTCTTCGGCAACGATGAGGTGGCACGGCTCGGCCGGAGCTTCAACGCCATGATGGAGGCTGTTCAGGTGCGGGAAGATAATTTGCGTCAACTTGCGATCTTTCAGAGCACTATTCTGGACAATGCGGCCTACGGCATCATTGCCACCACTACCGAAGGGGTTGTCAGCAGCTTTAACCGGGCAGCTGAACAGTTACTCGGCTACCGGGCCGATGAACTGGTCGGCAGACAGACGCCGATCTGCTGGCATGAAGCAGGGGAGCTGGCGCAGTACGCGCTTCATCTCTCCACAGAGCTGTCCGAAACGGTTCAGCCCGGATTTGAGGTGTTTACGACCCGTCCCCGGCGCAACCAGCCGGAAGAACATGAATGGACCTTTATCCGTAAGGACGGGACGCGTGTGCCGGTGTTGCTCTCTGTAACGGCATTGCGGGATGAAAACCGTCAGATCATTGGATTTGCCGGTCTGTGCTATGATCTCACGGAACGCAAACAGGCAGAGGAAGAACTCCGCCAACTGAACGAAGAGCTTGAGCAGCGGGTATGGTTACGTACCGCCGAACTGGCCGAAAAAAACGATGAGCTGCAGCGGATGAACAAGATGTTTGTCGGTCGGGAGCTGCGGATGGTGGAGCTGAAGGAACGGATCAGGGAACTGGAGGAACAGCTCCGGACAAACGGCAACGAAGCCTGAAAGGAGATACCTCGGATGCGCATAATCAGACTGCTGGCTATCGGCGGACTTATAACGGCAGGTATGGCCGGATCGGCATGGGGTAAGGAGTTCCGTGTCGGGGTGTTGTACTGGTCGGGCAACATCCCGGGCCAAGTGGCCATGAGCAAGGGGTTGGAGGCCGAGGCCCGCAGGATCAACACCGAGGCCGTTGCCAAAGGCAGGCCCACCGTCAAACTGCTGCTGCGCACCGCCGGGGATGGCGGCAGCGGTATCGAAAGACAGATCAGCCAAATGAGGGAGCTGATTCACGACAAGGTGGACCTGCTGGTCGTGCAGCCCACTGACAACGCTGCCCTGGCCGAGCCGCTGCGTATGGCCAACCGGGCCGGTATCCCGGTGGTGGCCTACGACCAGTATATCAGCGGCGGTACCCTGGCGGCCTACCGGACCTCCGACAACTACCAGGCCGGTTATCTGGACGGCGAGTATATCGCCTCCCGTTTTCCCAAAGAAAAACAACTCCGCATTGTGCTGGTGGAATATCCCCATGTCTCCTCTACGGTAGAGCGGGTTAACGGTTTCTTGGAGGCGTTGGAGCAGGCGGGGCAAAAGTACCGGGTGCTGAAGTCCTACTCGGCAGTTGAGCCGGTCGGCGGCGCAAAGGCCGGGACCGCCCTGTTGAAAGATTTTCCTGAGCGCGGTTCGATTGATGTGGTCTTTACCGTGAATGACGGCGGTGGGCTGGCCGTTGTGGACAAGCTGGCCAAGGCGGGCAGGCATGAGATCATGGTGGCCACCATCGACGGCGATCCGGCCTCGGTCAAAAATATTCGCGAGGGGCGACTGACGGTGATCGACGCGGCTCAGTTCTGCGGTCCCCTTGGTGCCGAGGCGCTCAAGACGGCCTATGCGCTGCTCAACAAGGAAAAGACACCCTACCATGCGCTGGTACCGGTATTCCCGATTACCAGGGAGACGCTCAAGCGCTATCCCGGCTGGATGGGACCGATTCCAGCCGCCTTTGCGAAACCCTGGAAAAGTTCTGTGCAGCAGTGGCGTGGCGCCATGCGTATTGTCAAACCGTAATGATCCGTCTTTTAGGACGAGTGGAGAGGTAGGTCATGGTGGCCTCACGAAGCCCGATCATCGATAAGGTTGACAGAAAACTGGCCTTCAGTTTTGGCGCCGTGGTGCTGGTGCTGATGCTGCTGGTCACCGGAACCTCAAGTTACCTGTTCATCAGGCTGCAGTCACTGGAGGAGGATCGCCTGTCCGGGGCACTTGCGCGGATCATCGCTGAGTCGGTCAGTAAGGTCAGTTTTTCCGGCACCTACCATGCTCGACTCTTTGTTGAAGAGATCAAGGCCAAGAGTCCGGAAATCCGTTCCGTCTCACTGATATCACGGGAAGGCCGGATCATTGCCCACAGTAATCCGGCCCGCAACGGTGCGACCCTGACCGGCGAAGACCTTGCCATGCTCAGGCAGTCCTTGGCCCAAAACACGGCTGTGTCCGGTGAACGATACGCAAACGGCAACAAGGAAAAGGTTATCCTCCTTCCCTATGGCGGGGGTATCGACGCTGAAATCAACGGCGTAATACGGTTGATCATCGATGTTGCCAAAGTCAGGCAGGAACAGCGTGCCGGCATCGTTACGATGGTGGTGATTGCAACGCTACTCTCCTGTGCAGCGGTCGTACTGATTCTGCTGCTCAGCCGCTACTTCGGCTCCGCCGTCAAGGAACTGGCCATGCAACTGCAGGCAATTTTGGACAACTCGCCGGCCCTGATCTATGTCAAGGACCGGACAGGACGCTATCAGTTCGTCAACCAGGCCTGGTGCAGACTCTTCCAGACCAGCAACGACAACGTCAAGGGCAAGACCGATCGTGAGCTGTTTCCCGAAGAGGTTGCGCTCCAGTTTATGACAAATGACCAGCGGGTGATGACGTCCGATAGGCAACTGACCCTGGAAGAACAACTGCCGGTGGATGAAGAGATCCGCCACTACCACAGCATCAGGGTGGCTGTGCGGGACACCAACGGCGCTACCTACGGACTTTGCGGTATATCAACGGACATCTCTGAACGCAAGAAGGCTGAAGAAACACTCCGGGAAAGTGAAGAACGGCTCCAGCTTGCCACCCAGGCCGCCGGCATCGGGATCTGGGACTGGGATGTGGTCAGAAACAGACTGCTCTGGGATGAAAGCATGTACCGGCTCTACGGGCTTCGACGCGAAGATTTCAACGGCGCGTATGAGGCCTGGTTCCGCTGCATCCATCCCGATGACGCAGCGTTGACGGATCATGCCATCCAGGCCGCCCTGAGCGGCGAAAAGGAGTACGCCCCGGAGTTTCGCATCGTTCGACCGGACGGCGCTGTCCGGCTTATCCAGGCAGCCGCCAAGACCTTCCGGGATCAGGAGGGTAAACCGCTGCGCATGATCGGCATCAATCTGGATATCACCGAACAAAAACAGTCGGAAGAGAGGATTCGGCTCTTGAACGAGCAGCTTGAACAGCGGGTGCAGGAGCGCACCGCCGAGCTGGAGCAGAAAAACAGCGAGCTTGAGCGGATGAACAAACTTTTTGTCGGCCGGGAGTTGCGGATGATGGAATTGAAGGAGCGGATCAGGGAGCTGGAGGGCGCCATGTGCACTGCGGACGTCACCAGGCCGGCCAAGGGCGATTAAAAGGGGATAACCACCATGCCGTCTTGCAGACATATTTTCTGTCGGACACTGCTGTTCCTGCTGCTTGCCGCCGCCTTCCCGGTGCATTTTCCAACGCCGGCGCTTGCCCATGCCCAGGTTCAAAAGCGGGAGAACATCCTCGTCCTTCATTCCTACAGTCAGGATTTCATCTGGACCCGTTCGCAACAGGAGGGGATCGACGCCGTCTTCGGGTCGCTTGCCGCCGCATACGACGTGCAGATCGAGTACCTGGATGCGGTGCACTACCCGGAATTGCTGCAAGACCCCCGCCTGCTCGACATCCTGCGGGCCAAGTACCCGAACCGGCATTTCAAGGTAGTGCTGACCTCGGACAACGCCGCGTTCAATTTTGCCCGCGCCCATCGCGCCGAACTCTTCCCCGGCGTACCGATCGTCTTCATGGGGGTAAACGGCTATACGGACAGACTGCTGCAAGGGGAGAAGGGGATTACCGGCGTGGCCGAGGACACCGACCTCGCCGGGACGCTCAAGGTGCTGCAACAACTGCTGCCCCGGACCAAACGGATTGTCTTCCCCGGCATGACGGACGACATTACCTATCACGCCATCCGCGCCACGATCACCAAGGAACTCACGGTGCTCCCGCCGGAGATCAGGACCGAATTCCCGGAGTATCCTGATGTGGATGCAGCCCTTGATGCCTTGCGGAAACTCCCGCCGGATGCGGCAATCGTCATCATGACCAACATGCGCACCCGCAACGGCCAGGGGATCAGCAGCCAGCGTGTCGTGGAGCTGGTCTCGGCGGCTGCGCCGGTCCCGGTCTTCACGAACTGGGACTTCACGGTCGGCCACGGGGCAACGGGTGGGAGCGTCATCAGCGGCGTCGAGCAGGGACGCCAGGCAGCGGAGATCGCGTTGCGGGTACTGCGGGGTGAACGTCCCGAGTCGATTCCGGTACGTCGCGGGGCCGGTAAGGCGTTGCTGTTTGACTACCGGCAACTGGTCCGGTTTGACATCCCGTCGTCACGTCTGCCGCCGGGGAGTGTCGTGCTGTTTGCGCCGGAGCGTATCCTGCGGATCTCACGCGAAACGGCCTGGGCGGTCGGTATCTCGTTTGTGTTACTGCTCGGCGTCACCGTTTCGCTGGTGCTCTCGGTACGGCGCCGCCGACGCGCCGAAGAACAGGTCCGCGTGATCAACCGGGAGCTGGAGTCGACAAACAGCGCGCTTGGTATCGAGATTGAAGGACACCGGCAGGCCGAGAGAAAACTCTCCCGCCTGAACCGGGAGCTCAGGGCCATCAGCAACTGCAACCAAGTGCTTATCAAGGCCGAGGATGAACAGACCCTTCTGAACGAGGTCTGCCGCATTGTCTGCGACGAGGCCGGCTACCGTATGGCATGGGCCGGCTATCCGGTGCATGATGAGGCGAAGACCTTGCAACCGGCTGCTTGGGCCGGAGCCGAGGACGGCTATCTTGTAAACGCCCAACTCACCTGGGCCGATACGGAACGGGGACAAGGTCCCGGTGGAACGTCGATTCGTACCGGAAAGAGCTGCTGTATCCAGGATTTTGCCACCGATCCCCATGCCGTCCCTTGGCGGGAGAGCGCCTTGCAGCGCGGCTACCGCTCGTGCATAGCGCTTCCGTTGAAAAGCGTTGAAAACAGCGTCTTCGGCGTGCTGGTCATCTATTCCACGGAACCCGATGCCTTTACCTCTGACGAAATCCGGCTCATGGAAGAGCTGGCGGGGGATCTCGCCTTCGGCATCAGGAGCCTGCGCACCCGCAATGCCCGCAAGGAGGCGGAAGATGCACTGCATATCCAGACCGTTGAACTTGAGCAGGAGATGGCGCAGCGGCAGCGCGCCCAGGAAGAATTGCAGCAATTGAATAACGAGCTTGAGCTGCGTGTCAGGCAGCGGACCAGTGAGCTCTCCGATAAAAACAACGAACTGCAAAAGGCCTACGATGAGTTGAAAATCACCCAGACACGGCTGCTGCAGCAGGACAAGATGGCCTCCATCGGCCAATTGGCCGCCGGAGTAGCCCATGAGATAAATAATCCGATGGGATTCATCAGCAGCAATCTTTCCAGTCTTGGCCGCTATACGGAGAAGCTTGCCGCCTATCTGGAGGACGGCGAACAGGCGATTGCCGCTGCTGCGCCGGAACTGGGCGAGACGCTGGCCCAGCAGCGTAAGGCGTTGAAGATCGACCGGATCCTCCAGGATCTGCCGGAGCTGATCAACGAATCCCGTGACGGCGCCGAGCGGGTGCGGCGGATCGTACAGGATTTGAAGAATTTTTCCAGGGTTGATGCCAAGCAGGTACATGCCGACCTGAACGAAGGGCTGGAGAGCACCCTGGCCATCGTCTGGAACGAACTGAAGTACAAGGCGACGGTAACCAAGGACTATGGCACCTTGCCGCCCGTCTGTTGCAATCCGGGACAGATCAACCAGGTATTCATGAACCTGCTGATAAACGCGGCCCAGGCGATCGAAAGCCTGGGCGAGATACGCATACGCACCTGGAGCGAAGACAACAGCGTCCATGTTTCCATCAGTGACACCGGCTGCGGCATTCCTGAAGAGGTGCGCAGACATATCTTTGATCCCTTCTTTACCACCAAGGAAGTGGGCAAGGGAACCGGCCTTGGGCTGGCCATTGCCTATGACATTGTCGTCAACAAACATGGCGGCAAGATTGATCTGCAGAGCGAAGCCGGGAAGGGGACAACCTTTACCATCACCTTGCCGATCACACCCCGGGAACAGGAGATGCCGACTTGAGTGCGCACGACAAACCATCCGAAACGATTTTCTCGATGCTCACCATCACGGCCCTGGTGCTCGGTATCTACATCAGCGGCCAGTATAGCTTTCTTTTGTTCCACGGACTCGTCGAGCTCGTCAGCATGTATGACGTTGCCAACAAGCTCGGCCACATCGCCAAGCTGGTGGCGTTCTATCTGATGTACCGGGCGATACTCGTCACCGGTCTCAAGGAACCTTTTGAAGTTGTCTTCAGAACGTAAAAGCCAACGGAACAGGAACTGCGCGAGTACCAGGAAACCCTGGAAGAACGGATCAGGGAACGGACCGTGCAACTGGAACTTGAAATCACCGGACACAAACAGACCGAGGAAGCGCTTCAGCTTCAAACCGCCGGACTTGGACAGGAGATGGCCAAGCGGCAGAGGGCGCAAGAGGCGCTGCAGCAAAAGGCGATCCTGTTGAAAAAAGAGAGCGAAAAACGGCAACAGGCTCAGGAAGAACTGGAAAAATTGAACGAGCAACTGGAGCAGCGGGTACAGCAGCGTACTGCCGAACTGGAGGCAAAAAACGTCGAACTATCCCGCATGAACAAGATCTTCGTCGGTCGAGAGCTGAAGATGATCGAGCTGAAAGAGCGGATCAGAGAGCTGGAAAACGAGAGGTAATATTTGATGATCACGGATCATGCCCCTACGGCGGCAACCGGATTTACCCCGAGCGACGGACATCTCAACCGCGCCTTGTACGCTGCAACGACAGTCGGTATCCTGTTCGGAATCTACGCGAGCAGCCTGTATAACTATCTTTTGTTTCACAGCCTGGTCGAAGTTGCGACGGTTGCCGTCGCCTTTGCCCTGTTTGCCTTCACCTGGAGCGCCCGCCGTTTTCTGAGCACCGGTTGCCTCAAGGTAATCGGCATCGGCTACGGCCTGATAGCCCTGATTGACCTTTTGCATACCCTGGCCTATAAGGGTATGGGCGTTTTCCCGGGCTATGATGCCAACCTGCCCACCCAGCTCTGGATCGCCGCTCGTACCCTGCAGGCGATCCTGCTCTGCATCGCACCGCTCTATGCCCGGCGCAATCTTGATGAACGGCATTTCTTCATGCTTGCCCTTGTTGCAACGGCAACCGCTACGGCACTGGTCTTTGCCGGGGTGTTTCCCGACTGCTTCATCGAGGGCAAGGGACTCACTCCCTTCAAGATTGCAGCAGAATACGTCATCAGCGCCGTCCTTGTCGCTGCGCTCGCACTTTTCGTTAGTGTGCGGACGTCGTTCAACAGCAGGGTGTTCGTGCTCCTGGTTGCCGGGATCCTCTGTACCATCGGTTCCGAATTGGCCTTTACCTCCTACATCAGTGTCTATGGTCCCGCCAACATGGCGGGGCACCTTCTGAAGCTGGCCGCCTTTGCCCTGGCCTACCTGGCTCTGATCGATACCGGCTTCAAGGAGCCGTTTGAACTTGTTTTCCGGGACCTGCAACAGGCCGGACAGCGGTTGCGCGAGCATCAGGAAACCCTGGAAGACCGGATCAGAGAACGGACCGCTGCGCTTGAAAGCATGAATGAGACCCTTGCAGAGGAGGTGCGGGAGCGTATCCGGGCCGAGGATGCCCTGCAGCGCCTGAACCGCGAGTTGCGTGCCGTCAGCACCTGCAATCAGGTGTTGATGAAGGCGGTGGACGAGGCCGGCCTGCTGGCTGAGATCTGCCGGATTGTCTGCGACGAGGCCGGCTACCCCATGGCCTGGGTGGGCTATCCCGAAAACGATGCGAACCGGACCGTACGGCCGATTGCCTGGGCCGGTGTGGAGGGGGACGCGCTTGCAACGGCACATGTCAGTTGGGCCGACACCGAACGGGGATATGGCCCTGCCGGCGTGGCGGTCAGAACGGGCAGGGTGGATTGCTCGCAGGACTTCAGTGCCGACCCGCGTATGCTCCCCTGGCGGGAAAAAGTCCTGCAGCGGGGATATCACTCCTGCATTGCCTTGCCGCTCAAGGATGATCGGGCGGCGGTCTTTGGCGTGCTGTGCATCTATTCGACGGAAGTAAATGCCTTCACGCCGGATGAAACCCGGCTTCTGGAGGAACTGGCGAACGACCTGGCATTTGGCATGTGCATGCTGCGAAGTCGCAAGGCTCGTAAAGAGGCTGAACAGCGAAGTGTTCTCCTTAGTTTTGCTCTCGATAACGTACGCGAGGCGACCTTTCTGATCGACGAACAGGCGTACTTTCACTACGTCAACGAAGAGGCGTGCCGTCTGCTCGGCTACAGTCGCGACGAATTGCTCGGTCTTGGTGTGGCCGATGTGGACCCTGATTTTCCACGGGAACTCTGGCCGGCGCATTGGGCGGAACTGAGGCAACACCGCTCCCTCACCTTTGAGGGGCGGCACAGAACCAAGGAGGGTACGCTCATTCCGGTTGAGATCAACGCCAACTACCTGGAGTACGACGGCCGGGGGTTCAATCTGGCCTTGGTGCGCAATATCACCGAACGCAAGCGTTCGGAAGAGGAAATCCGAAAACTTAATCAGGACCTGGAACAACGCGTAACAGAACGTACCGCCGCGCTTGAGGCGAAAAACCTGGAACAGGAAAAGATGCTCAGGGCGTTTGTCGGCAGAGAGCTGAAGATGGTCGAACTGAAAAAGAAGATTGAACAGCTTGAGAAATCATCCTGATTGCGCCGGATTATACAGCCGGCAGGCACAAGGAGAGGAACCGTGCGATCCATATTGCATAAAATCATTTTCGTCTGCCTGCTGCTGTGTTCTTTGTCGCTATCCCGTATGCTCTGTGCAACCGCCCTGGCTGTTGAAGAACCTGCCCCGGTCTACACCTTTGGGGTGGTGCCCCAGTTTGAACAGCGCAAACTCTACGCCATCTGGCAACCGATCATTGCCGAACTGACCAGACGTACCGGCTTCAAATTTAAGCTGGTTACAACGTTGAGCATTGAAAGCTTTGAAAAGGAGTTTATGAGCGGTGGATTTGATTTTGTGTATATGAACCCCTACCATATTCTGAAGGCTCCCCGTTATCTACCGCTGGTTGCCGATACCGTGCCGTTGCGCGGCATTCTCGTGGTCCGCCGGGATTCACCGCTACGGAGCCTCAAGGAGCTGGAGGGAAAGGAGGTCGCCTTTCCCTCGCCCAACGCCCTGGGCGCCTCTTTGCTGATGCGGGCGGACCTCGCACGGGTGCAGCGGATCAAGGTGAAGCCGCTGTATGTCAAGACGCATAGTTCGGTCTACCTGCATGTTGTGCAAGGGCTGACGGCAGCCGGTGGCGGGGTTGAAAAGAGTCTGAGCGAACAGGCGCCGGCCATCCGCAATGCCCTGCGGGTCATCTATACGACACGGGAGATGACGCCGCATCCCGTCGCGGCCAATCGGCGCATCCGGCCAGCTGACCGGGAGAAACTGCGGCAGGCCCTGCTGGCGATGGACGCGACCCCGGAAGGAAGGGCGCTGTTGGCGAATATCCCCACCAAAGGGCTCATGCCGGTTTCCCGGGCCGACTATGAGCGGATGCGCGCCTGGGGGCTGGATGCCTACTGGGTCGACCTGTGGAAATCAGGGGCGAACCGATGAACCTGCGCGGTAAGATCTTTCTGCCATTGGCGCTGCTCAGCGCCCTACTCTTCCTGTTCCTGTACGGATACTGGTTTCCGAAGTCTCTGCACAACTTGGAACAAGAGGAATTGCATGCGACCGCGCAACATCTGAGCAGCGTTGCAGAAGGGCTGGTGCCGCTATTACTGGCGCATCAACTGGACACGCTCTATGCAAACCTTGACTCCCTGCACAGCCAAAACAGGGATTGGGTCGCCATCCGCCTGGTCGATGCCGACGGCAGATTGCTCTATCCCCTGCAGGAAACACCGCCTGTAGCCGATGACGACAACCTGCGCACGCTTGAACATCGCATACAGTTCCTCGGCAACGACTTGGGAAAACTCTCGCTGACCATCAACCTTTCTTCGGCCGTCACACCGATGCAGACGCGGTATCGGCAGCTCGTCACCGCTTTGCTGATGGTGCTCTGCGGGTATCTTCTCAGTATCGGCTATGTGGTGGAACGCGTGGTGAGACGACCGGTCAACCGTCTTGCCTACGCGGCCGCGAAGATTGCACAGGGTGATTTCGAGCTGCCCCTGGTAAAGACCGGCAATGACGAAGTGGGAACACTGGTAGACAGTTTTGCCGCCATGCGGAATGCCATCCGGGACTATCAGGAGACCTTGCTGGTACGTAATCGTGCGATCGGCAGGCTGTCCCAGGCTGTGGAGCAGAGCCCGGTTTCCATTGTGATCACCGATCTCGAAGGACGGATCACCTTCGTTAACCCGGCGTTCAGCCGGATAACCGGTTATACCCCTGAAGAGGTGTTGGGGCGAAATCCCCGCATCCTCAAGTCGGGCATGACGAGCGCGGACGAATACGCGGCCTTGTGGCGAAGCATCAGCGCGGGCGGGACATGGTCCGGCGAGTTCTGCAATAAACGGAAAAGCGGAGAATTGTACTGGGAGTCGGCCTCCATCGCACCCATTTTGGATGAAAACGGAACGATTACTGCCTATCTGGCGCTAAAAGAGGATATCTCCGAACGGAAGCTGGCTGAAGATACCCTGCGTAAAACGGCAGCGCGTCTGAGCGAAGCCCAGCGTATTGCGCAGATGGGAAACTGGGAGCTTGATCTCACCTGCTGGCGTTTCTCTTGGTCTGATGAGGTGTATCGCATCTGCGAGGTCGATCCGGCAGCGTTTGAGGCCTCCTATGAGGCGTTTCTCCAGCTGGTCCATCCTGATGACCGCGAAACGGTCGATGCCGCCTACCACACTGCCGTCAGGACCCGGACCTTTTATTCGATCGATCATAGATTGCTCTTGGCCGGAGGTAAGGTAAAATATGTCCACGAACAAGGTGAGACATGCTACGAGCGTGAAACGCCGGTTCGTTTTGTGGGAACCGTACAGGACATCACCGAGCAGAAGCTGGTGGAGGAACGACTGCGAACCCTCTCGGCCGAACTGGAACAACGGGTCAGCGAGCGGACTGCCGAACTGCAGGAGAAGTATGCGGAGCTTGAACGCCTGAACAGGCTGTTCGTTGGAAGAGAGTTGCGGATGGTGGAGTTGAAAGAGCAGATTAAGGCGCTTGAGCAACGGGCAACGGGTGTCAACTACAGTAACGATGCATAATACCGCAAACCGTAAGGAGCACCTTGGGTTATGACCTTTTCATTGTCTCCCCTCATGCTGCTTTTGCTGCTTTCGATCGCCATTCAGGCTGCTGCGGCAATCATGGCGATCCGCCTGATCGGCATTACCGGCAGGCGGGTTGCCTGGTGCCTGATCGTTACGGCACTGCTGCTGATGTCGGTACGACGGATAATACCGCTCTATCGTCTGCTGGTCGGGGAGCAGCCTTATACGCCGGACCTGTTGAACGAACTGATCGGGTTGGCTTTGTCATGTGCCATGGCCATAGGCCTTGCGCTGATAGCGCCGCTTTTTCTGGAACGTAAACGGGTAGAAGATGAGCTGCGCCTTACTGCCGACGAGATGCGGGATCTGTATGATCATGCCCCCTGTGGCTATCACTCTCTGGATGACGACGGTCGCTTTGTCCGCATCAATGCCACCGAGCTGCAGTGGCTGGGGTATCAACGGGATGAAGTCGTTGGCAGGATGCGCTTTGCCGACCTGCTGACGCCGCGCAGCACGCAGGTTTTTGCAGATACGTTCCCGCGTCTTAAACAGGAGGGACGGGTCAAGGATCTGGAGTTGGAGCTGGTGCGCAAGAACGGTACGATCTTGTCGGTGCTGTTGAGCGCCAGCGTGGTGCTCAATCGGGACGGCAGTTGTCTGATGAGCCGTTCGACCGTCTTTGATATCAGCGACCGTAAGAAAAACGAGGAGGCGGAACACGTGTTGAGTTCAATCGTCGAGTCATCGGACGATGCCATCATCGCCAAGGACCTGCAGCAGACCATCCTTGCCTGGAACAAAGGGGCGGAGCTGCTCTACGGCTATACAGCCGAGGAGGCGCTGGGGCGCTCGGTCATCATGTTGGTCCCGCCGGAGCGGTACGGTGAGCTGAACGACATCATGGCAACGATTCGGAGCGGGGAACGAGTCGAGCATTTAGTGACCGAGAGAATACGCAAGGGGGGGGAGCGGATCTCGGTGTCGTTGACCGTATCGCCGATCAGGGATGCAGACGGTGAGATTCTAAGGGCTTCGGTTGTTTCACGCAATATCACGGAAGAGATGCAGCTGGCCGCACAACTGAAACAGCAGCAGCTTCATCAGGAAGAGCTGGTGCAGCAGCGCACAATGGAGTTAATGGAGCGCAGCCGCGAATTGCAGGAAAACCAACAGGCCCTGATGAACATCGTGGATGACCTGAACCAGAAAACTGAAGAGTTGGAACAGGCCAACGCCAAGTTGCAGGAACTGGATCAACTGAAATCCTTGTTCATCGCCTCCATGAGCCATGAACTGCGTACCCCGCTTAACTCGATCATCGGCTTCTCCAGTATCCTGAAGGATGAATGGCTCGGCCCGATCAACCAGGAACAAAAGGAGAATCTGGCCACCATACTGCGTTCCGGGAGGCATCTGCTCAACCTGATCAACGATGTGATCGATGTCTCCAAGATTGAGGCGGGCAGAATCGAAGTACGCCTTGAGGAATTTGATCTGTACGACCTGTTGAAGGAAGCGGTACAATACGTTGAAAACGATGTTCGCGAGAAAGGCTTGAGGCTTGAACTGCAGTTGCAGCACCATGCCCTGCGCACCGATCGGCGCAGGCTTTTGCAGAGTGTGCTGAATTTTTTGAGCAATGCCGTCAAGTTCACAGAGCGGGGCTGCATAACCCTTGCGTCGAGCATTGAGGCCGCCCGTCCGGAAAGACCGGGGTGCGTTGCCATCTCGGTCGTCGACACCGGTATCGGCATTGCAGAAGCCGATATCGAGCGACTTTTCAGGCCGTTTGTACGCTTGGAGTCCCCCCTGAAAACCTTGGCGCCGGGGACCGGGCTCGGTCTGTATCTGACCAAGAAATTGATTGAGGATGTACTGGACGGGACCATCACCTGTACCAGCACACACGGTGCAGGAAGCACCTTTACCCTGACGATTCCGGAGCGGCTCAATGAAAAAGGTACTGGTTGTAGAGGATAACAGCGATAATCTGCGCTTGATCAGCTATGCCCTGCGTCGCTGCGGTTACGAGGTGCTAGCTGCCGATACCGGTGAAAAGGGGGTGGAACTGGCTGTCAGCGAGCACCCCACCTTCATCATCATGGATATCAACCTGCCCGATATCGACGGCCTGGAGGCCACTCGGCGCATCCGCAAAAGCGGGGCCAACGGCAGTATCCCGATTATTGCCATCACCTCCTACGCCATGGCCGGCGATATGGATCAGGTATTGTCTGCCGGTTGCACCGGTTATTTTGAAAAGCCGATCGATCCGTTGACTATCATGGACAAGATCCATGCCCTGTTGGGTATCGTGTCGCCGAACGCGGACGGAACGGGGGACTCGCCATGAAGGTTCTGATTGTTGAAGACAACGCAAGCGCCAGAAAGCTGTTACGGTTGACGCTTGAGCACTACGGTTGCACGGTGATCGAGGCCCAGGATGGGGTGGAGGGGCTGGAACTGGCAGGTTGCCACACACCGGAGGTTATCATCTCAGATGCCCTGATGCCGCGCATGGATGGTTTCCAATTGCTCAGGGCCCTTAAAGCGGAGCCGGCGCTGCAATCCATCCCGTTCATCTTTTACTCATCCACCTACACCGGCGAGAAGGAACAGACGTTGGCCCTTTCGCTCGGCGCTGAGGCATTTATTAACAAGCCGGTGGAGCCAACTGAGCTGTGGGAACGTACCTGTGCCATCATGCGAGATTGGGAATCGCGCCGGAAGACGCCGGCCCATCCGGTGGAGCAACGCAAAGATGAACAATTTCTGCGCGAGTACAGCCAGGTGGTGGCCACCAAGCTGGAGGAAAAAGTCAGTGAGTTGGAAGATGCGCTGGCCTTGCGTAAACAGGCTGAAGAAGAACTCCGGCGTCTGAATAATGAACTGGAGCAGCGCGTTGCCCTTGAGGTGGAAAAAAACCGGGCCAAGGATCATATTCTGGCCCACCAGGCCCGTCTGGCCGCCATGGGTGAAATGCTCAGCAATATTGCCCATCAGTGGCGCCAGCCCCTAAATAATGTCGCCTTGATTATTCAGAATCTGCAGGCTGAATTTACCGATAAATGCCTGACTCAGGCCGCCTGCGACGAATTTACGGAGGAATGCCTGAAGATGCTGGGGTATCTGTCGCACACGATCGACACCTTCTGCGGATTTTATCAACCTGACCACGAGCGGCAGTCGTTTGAGTTGAGGCAGGCCATCGCCGAGTCGCTTGGGCTGGTCCAGGCCGATCTTGAGGCCTGCGGCATTGTCGTCTCGCTGGCTACATCGTGCGATCTGGTCATTCACGGCTACCGCAAAGAGTTTTTGCAGGTGCTGTTGAGTCTCGTGCAGAATGCCAAGGAAGCGCTCTTGCTGCAGCAGCCGTCTCAGCCGTTGATAGAAATCAGCTGTTTACAGGAGGGAGAGCGTGCCGTGCTCAAGGTTGCCGATAACGGCGGTGGCATCCCGCCTGAGGCTATGGATAAGATCTTCGATCCTTACTTCACGCGTAAATTTAAGGCGCAAGGGGTGGGAATGGGCCTCTATATGGCCAAAATGATTATTGAGAGGCATATGGGCGGTCATATTGCCGTCGCTAACCGGTCCGATGGCGCCGAAGTAACCATCAGCCTCCCGTTGGCAGGAGTCTCTGAGTACACAGGGGGCGTTCAGAAGTAAATAGTTACCACCTTCCCAGGGGCGACCAGGGGTAGTCCTTCAGATGTTCCCGCAACTCCTCTTCGCGGTAACGGTTGACCCGTACCAGCGCTAAAACCACCACCAGCAGGATCGGCAGGGTAAAGATGAAGATGCCGGTCATGGCCATCAGTTTCTCGCCGATCCAGAGTGTTACGCCCCAGTTGAACAACAGTACGGAAAGGTACAGTACTGGCCCCAGCAGGGAACGGAACGGCAGCTTGACGATGCCCCGTGGGGTCTCGGTCTCTTGCCTGCGATCAACCAGCTGAAAGGCCGCCACCAGGGCAAAGCTGGTCAAAAGCCAACCGGCGTAGTTGGAAAACGGCACGCCGAAGTGCGTTCCTACCTCGTTGTAGCCGTAGATCTGCCCCAGAAACCAGCGTCTGCCCTGCAGTGCCACCGGATCCACGATGATATCCAGAAAGGTCTGCAAAAATGCGCCCAACACCAAGGCGGCCCAGGAGTGCCGGATGGCGCGGGTCTCCAGGGTGATCAGGTCCATGGTCCGGGTGGCCAGGGGCGAGAGGATGAACAGGGCTGTGGTATAGCTGCAGTAGGTCAGGAATACGTAGGAGAGCGAGTCAAAGAACGGAACCCCCCAGACCCACAACTCCTTGTGGCTGGTGGTGTCGATATAGTAGTACCAGCCGTACGGGAAGCCGGTGGTGATGGAGAGCTTCGCCGAGACAAAGGCGATGGCATAGCCGGCCCCGGTGAAGGTCAGGGTCTTTTTCCAGCCCACATGGGGAACGCAGGCCAGCAAAAAGGCGGCGAAAAAGGCGAACACATAGGGCCGCATGGTGATGGTGCCAAAAGCGAGCTGCAACATGGGATTCCTGTCGATACGGGCGGGGCACAGCCGGCTGTGCCCCGTGTTCTGATTAGATTTGACTTGCTTCCAGGGCCTGGTTCACATCCGCAATCAGGTCATCGATGTGCTCGATCCCCACCGACAGCCGGATCAGGTCCGGGCTGACCCCTGACGAGCGCTGCTGCTCTTCGGTCAGCTGGCGGTGGGTGGTGCTGGCCGGGTGCAGCACGCAGGAACGGGCATCCCCCACATGCACCACCAGGGCGATCAGCTTGCAGGCCTCCATGAACTTCTTGCCCGCCGCCGCCCCTCCCTTGATGCCGAAGGTCAATACACCACTGCAGCCCTTGGCCAGATACTGCTGGGCCCGGGCATGACTGGGGTGGCTGGCCAGCCCCGGGTAGCAGGCCCAGGAGACGGCCGGGTGCGCCTCAAGGTGCTTGGCCAGTGCCAGAGCATTTTCACTGTGACGCTGCATCCGCAGCGGCAAGGTCTGCAGGCCGTGGTAGAACAGGAAGGCGTTCATCGGGGCCACTGTGGCGCCCAGGTCGCGCATCAGTTGCACCCGTGCCTTGATGATGTAGGCAGCCGGCCCAAAGGCCTTGACGTATTGCATGCCATGGTAACTGGGGTCCGGTTCCACCAGTTCGGGGTACTTGCCGTTATCCCAGTTGAAGGTGCCGCCGTCGATGATCACGCCCCCCACGCTGGTGGCATGGCCGTCGATGTACTTGGTGGCCGAGTGCACCACGATGTTGGCCCCCAGCTCAAAGGGACGGCAGAGATAGGGAGTGGCCATGGTGTTGTCGATCACCAGTGGCACCTGTTGTGCCTTGGCAACAGCCGAAAACTTGGCAAAATCGAGCACGTTCATGCCGGGGTTGCCGATGGTCTCGGCGTAGAGCGCCCTGGTGGTGGGCCTGAAGGCGGCGGCGATCTCCTCGGCCGAGGCATCGGGATTGACAAAGGTGACCTCGATCCCCAGCTTGGGCAGTGTGGAGGAGAATAGGTTGTAGGTGCCGCCGTACAGGGTGCTGGCAGAGACGATATGCTGGCCGGCCTGGCAGATGTTCAGCATGGCCAGGCTGATGGCGGCTTGTCCCGAAGAGGTGGCCAGGGCTGCCACACCGCCCTCCATCTGGCTGATCTTCTGCTCAAAGGCATCGGCAGTGGGGTTGCCCAGGCGGGTATAGAAGAATCCGGGCGCCTCAAGATCGAACAGCTTGGCCACGTAGTCGGCATTATCGTACTTGAAGGTGGTGCTCTGAACGATCGGCACGATCCGCGGCTCGCCGGCCTTTGGCTCGTAACCGCCCTGAATGGCAAGTGTTTCAAGTTTCCAGTTGGTATCCATCCGATTGCCTCCTTGCAAAGGAATGAGCCTCTCGCAAAACTACTGTGGAGGCCGTCTATGGCGTTACGCGGTGCTCGCTCCCTCGCCTAACGACTCGTTATGTCTCAGTCGCTGCGCGACCTACGCCTTGTATCCGGCCTTCCTCATCAGATTTTGTATGAGGCTCGAATGGTTGCCATTATGAAGTGGCCGACCGCATTGGTCAAGAACAACGCTTTTACAGAACTATTACACCCCGCTGCACGGGGTCCGGTGTATAACCATATCATCAGCCTGGGGAGGATTTTGGTATGGTCAAACACCTGAAAATCGGCAAGCATACGGCCCGTTTCCCGCTCATTCAGGGCGGCATGGGGGTGAGGATTTCCGGCGGCAACCTGGCAGGCCATGTGGCCAAGGCCGGCGGTATCGGTCTGGTGGCAGCAGCAGGGATCGCCCTGAACAGTGAGCATTACACCGGCACCAACTATTTCCAGGCCGAACTGCAGGCCTTTCAGACGGAGATCAGAAAGGCCCGCGCCATTGCACCGGACGGCATCATCGGCGTCAACGTGATGGTGGCCTTATCGGACTTCGAGCCGCTGGTCAAGGCGGCCATTGAGGCCGGAGCCCAGGTGATCGTCTGCGGCGCCGGACTGCCGCTGTCGCTGCCCGAGTTGACAGCCCATGCGCCTGACGTGGCCCTGGTGCCGATCGCGTCATCAGTACGGGCCGCCCAGCTGATCGCCCGCACCTGGGAAAAGCGCTATCATCGCCTGCCTGATGCCGTGGTGGTTGAAGACCCGGATACCGCCGGCGGGCACCTGGGCGAGAAGATGGAAAACATCGGAACCGGCGAGTACGACCAGTATGCTACCGTGCGGGGGGTTAAGCAGTTCTTCCGTGATGAATACCATGTTGAGATACCGATTATTGCTGCAGGCGGCGTCTGGGATCGGGCCGATCTGGAGCATGCCCTGGCAGAAGGGGCCGATGGCGTGCAGATGGCCTCCCGCTTTGTCTGCACCGAGGAGTGCGACGCAGCGCCGGAGTTCAAGCAGGCCTACCTGAACTGCAAAAAAGAGGATATCGGTCTGCTGATGTCGCCGGCCGGCCTGCCGGGCCGGGCCGTGCTGACCAATACCCCGAACATCCGCCAGTATGACCTTGATCATCACACCCCCTGCCGGATGGGCTGCCTCAAGAAATGCTCCTACAAGGAGTCGGGCGAGCGTTTCTGTATCGTCACCGCCCTGGACCGTGCCCAGCGGGGCGATGTGCAGACCGGCCTGGTGTTCTGTGGCACCAATGCCTGGAAGGCCGACCGGATCACCACCGTGCAGGCGATCTTTGATGAACTGTTCGGGATGGAGGAAGAGTTGCAAGAGGCAGCCTGACCGGTCGCGCCGGTTTTGACGTGTCGATGAACCCGCCGGGATTTCCGGCGGGTTTTTTGTTGACCGCAGCCGCGCGAATTGTTATATCAAAAAAACTTGATATAAACTTTAGGTAAAGTTGATCTATGCTCCTCGAAACCCTGAAAGCCTTGGCTGATCCCTGCCGCCTGCGTCTGACCGCAATCCTGTTGCGTGGTGAGTTTACCGTGCAGGAGCTGACGGCTATTCTGGACATGGGGCAATCCCGTATTTCACGGCACCTGAAGATTCTGAGCGAGGCCGGTATCTTGTCGGTCAAGCGTCAGGGGACCTGGAGCTACTACCGCATTGGGCACCGTTCTACCTTTTTTACGGCAGTACGTCCGCTGCTGGAGGCCGAACTGACCGGACTGCCGGAACGGGAGCAGGATCTGGCAGCCGTGGCAGCGGTGTTGGAAGAGCGCCGCCGCCGCAGCCAGGAATTTTTTGACCACCATGCCCGCCAGTGGGATGAGCTGGCCCGTACCCTGCTGCCGATGCCGGAGTATCGTGAAAAGCTGCTGGCCTTGGTGCCCTGCTGTGAACAGATCGTCGAGATCGGGCTGGGTACCGGCGGCCTGCTGCCCGCCTTGGCTGCCAAGGCACAGGATGGTGTCATAGGGGTAGATCACTCTCCTGCCATGCTGGATGAGGCCCGTCGTCGCCTGACTCAGGCCGGCATTGCCGGTATTGATCTGCGCCTGGGGGAGATGAGCCACCTGCCGCTGCCGGATCGCTCAACCAATTGTGCGGTGCTGGACATGGTGCTGCACCATGCTGCCGATCCACCGGCGGTGCTGGCCGAGATCAGGCGGGTACTGGCTGCAGGCGGCTCGTTACTGCTGGCTGATCTGGCCCGCCATGAGCGGGAACTGGCCCGGGAGCAGTTGGCAGACCAATGGCTGGGATTTGAAGAGGAAGAATTGAAAAACTGGTTGCAACAGGCCGGTTTTGCTCAGGTTGCCGTGACCCAGGTTGAGCCGCTGCCGGGGCAGGAAACCGTATTGCTGTTACAGGCGCACACCACAACCAAAGGAGAATAAGCATGGGAACTGATTGCATCGTTGCTGACCTTGGCCTGGCCGAATGGGGCCGTAAAGAGATCAGGATTGCCGAGACCGAGATGCCGGGCCTGATGGCGATCCGTGAAGAATACGCCGCCAGTCAGCCGCTGAAAGGGGCCCGTATCACCGGCTCGCTGCACATGACGATCCAGACCGCCGTGCTGATCGAGACCCTGACCGCCCTTGGTGCCGAGGTGCGCTGGGCATCGTGCAATATCTTCTCCACCCAGGACCACGCCGCTGCCGCCATCGCCAAGGCCGGCGTGCCGGTGTTTGCCGTCAAGGGTGAATCCCTGACCGATTACTGGGACTATACCCATAAGATCTTTGAGTGGCCCGATGGCGGGTTCTCCAACATGATCCTGGATGACGGCGGCGATGCCACCCTGCTGCTGCACCTGGGCACCAAGGCAGAGAAGGATCTGAGCGTACTGAACAACCCCGGCTCCGAGGAGGAAACTATCCTGTTTGCCGCCATCAAGGCCAAACTGGCGGTTGACCCGACCTGGTACTCGGTTCGCCTGGCTCAGATAAAGGGTGTGACCGAGGAGACCACCACCGGCGTGCACCGTCTCTACCAGATGCATGAGAAGGGTGAGCTGGCCTTCCCGGCCATCAACGTCAACGACTCGGTCACCAAGTCCAAGTTCGACAACCTGTACGGCTGCCGCGAATCGCTGGTGGACGGCATCAAGCGCGCCACCGACGTGATGGTGGCCGGTAAGATCGCCGTGGTGTGCGGCTACGGTGATGTGGGCAAGGGCTCGGCCCAGGCTCTGCGGGCTCTCTCGGCCCAGGTCTGGGTGACCGAGATCGACCCGATCTGTGCCCTGCAGGCCGCCATGGAAGGCTACCGCGTGGTGACCATGGAGTACGCCGCCGACAAGGCCGACATCTTCGTGACCTGTACCGGCAACTTCCACGTCATTACCCACGACCATCTGGTCAAGATGAAGGATCAGGCCATTGTCTGCAACATCGGCCACTTTGACAACGAGATCGACGTGGCATCCCTTGAAAAGTATCAGTGGGAGGAGATCAAGCCCCAGGTGGACCACATCATCCTGCCCAGCGGCAACCGGATCATCCTGCTGGCCAAGGGGCGGCTGGTCAACCTGGGCTGCGCCACCGGCCACCCCAGCTACGTCATGTCCTCCTCCTTTGCCAACCAGACCATCGCCCAGATCGAGATCTTCTGCAATCCGGGCAAGTACCCGGTGGGGGTCTACACCCTGCCCAAGCATCTGGATGAGAAGGTGGCCCGCCTGCAACTCAAGAAACTGAATGTACAGTTGAGCACCCTGACCCAGCAGCAGGCCGACTACATCGGGGTGCCGGTGGAAGGACCGTACAAGGCAGAGCATTATCGCTATTAGGAAATGCGCTTTTTCCGTAATCTCGGCGTTGGGCCTCGGATTCGGTTGTGCGGCATAGTTGCTCTATGCCTCCGCCCGAATCCTTGCCCGCCTTGACCTTACGAAAAGGTCATATTTCAGAGGTATTGGATAGATTCAATGCAACCCAAAGAGTTACAGAAACAGCTCAAATCAAAGACACCACCTACGGTGGTGGATGTGCGCAGCGCCATGGAGTTCCGCATGGGGCATATCCCCGGTGCCCTGTTGCTGCCAATCTGGAAGGTGTTGTTCAGAATGACCGGTTCGCTCCCCAAGGACAAGCAGACGCCCTTGGTGTTGTACTGCGAATCCGGAGCGCGGGCCGAGATGGTTGGCTCCATGCTGGCCAAACGGGGCTACAGCAGGATAGCCTATCTGGATGGCGATATGCCCGGCTGGCGTCAGGACGGGCTGCCGTTGGAGAAATAGCACGGTGGAATGCCGAGCCGGTTGCGCTGCCTGTTGCATTGCCCCCTCGATCAGCTCGGCCATTCCGGGCATGCCGCAGGGTAAGCCGGCCGGTGTGCGCTGTGTGCAGTTGACGTTGGACAACCGATGCCGTATCTTTGGCAGACCTGAACGCCCTGCTGTCTGCGGCAGCCTGCAGCCTAGCCGCGAGATGTGCGGCACAAGTGCTGATGAGGCCATGCAGCATCTGCAGGAGTGGGAGCGGGCAACTGCCCCGGAAACACGAGGAAGAGTGTAATGGCAAAAGAGCTCTATGTAGGACATCTGCCGTACGAGACCACCACGGATGACCTGCGCAAGCTGTTCAGCGTGGCCGGTACGGTCACCTCGGTGCACATCATCACCGACCCGGTCAGCGGCAAGTCCAAGGGCTGCGGCTATGTCCGCATGGCCGCCGAGGAACAGCTCAAAGAGGCCATTGACTGTCTGGACGGCGCCTTGGTGGAAGGTATGACGATCACGGTCAGCGTTGCCAATCCCCAGAAACAACAGGGCAAGCCAGCCAACCGGAGCACCGCCAATACCAAGCCCGGCTCACGTCGGGACCGGGCGCGTCAAAAAAAATAGGCCGTTCAACAGGCCGTGCTTGCGCATGCAAAGGAGGGGATCATGGAGCAGATCGCGCCGTTTCTGGCAACGGTGAAAGAGACCGTCAACCCGGTTACCCAGCCGGTAGGGGTGAGCCTGATTCGTGATGCCGCCCTGTTGGCAGGGAAAAAGATCCGGGTTAGCGGGCAGCGTCTGAGCGTGTGCCAGCAGATCGCCTACAGCAGGATGTACGGCTGGTCCACCTATGCGGACAAGACCACGGCCCATTGTGTGCTGGGGGCTGCCTGTGCGGGTCTGATCAGTCCACCCGAGCGGGTCTTGAACGGTTCGGTCAACCAGGGGATCTACCAGCAGGACCAGGTTGGCGCTGCCGCCATGCAGCAGGCCATGCCGCGTCTGGCCCCGGATGTCGTTGGGCTGGTGACCTACCCGCTGAGCCGTCCGGTTGAGGGGCTGGTGCCCGATCTGGTGGTGGTGTACGCCAACTCGGCCCAGGCCATGCGCTTTGTGCAGGCCTTTCTGTATCAGGACGGTGGTGAATTTGTCATGAAGAGTTCCGGCGATGCCGGGGTCTGCTCCCGTGCCGTGGCCCAGGTGGCCCTGACCAATGAGCCGACCGTGGAGATCCCCTGCCTGGGGGACCGCAGGTTTGCCATGACCCAGGATCACGAACTCTGCGTCGGCATCCCGTTCTCCTGGCTTGAACGGACCTCTGCCGGGCTGGCTGCTACCCACAAGGCCGGCATCCGCTACCCGGTGCCGTTCCAGTTGCCGGTTGGCTGTGACCTGCCGCCCGACTACATCACCGCTGACGGAGACTGTTGATGATACTGGAAGCGCTGGTGCTGCCGCTCTTTGCACTCAATATCCTGCTGGTGCTGGTGGATGTTTCGGTGGGCTACCACCTGGCCCCCACCCTCTATCGTGCCAGCGGCGGCGATCCGGAGGCGGCCGAGTCCGGCAGCAACGGCATCCGAAAATTATTGACCGGCGTGGTGGCGCTGTACATGTTTTTCAACTGCCTGGCCTATTTCCGCCACAATGCACCGCTGCTGGTGCTGGTGACCGGGTTGGTCCTGTTTGACCTGGGAGGACAGCTGTATATCCGTTCGCGCAGCAAGCGACATTCTGATAACGAGGAAGAATAAAGCCGTTCAGGCTGTTTGTGTCTAACCTAATCTTATACAAGGAGTATACGTACATGGCTGAAAAGTTCATCTTTACCTCTGAGTCTGTATCCGAAGGGCATCCTGACAAAATGGCCGACCAGATCTCAGACAGTATCCTGGATGCGATCCTGGCCCAGGACCCCAAGGCCCGTGTGGCCTGCGAAACCATGGTAACCACCGGCATGGCGGTAATCGCCGGCGAAATCACCACCACCGCCGTGGTCAACTATGCCGAGATCGTCCGCAACACCATCAAGGAGATCGGTTACTGCGGTTCTGAGACCGGCTTTGACTATGAGACCTGCTCCGTGTTGGTCTCGCTGGACCGCCAGTCTCCCGACATCTCCCAGGGGGTGACCGAAGGCGAAGGGATGTTCAAGGAACAGGGGGCCGGTGACCAGGGGCTGATGTTCGGCTATGCCTGCAACGAGACCCCGGAGCTGATGCCGATGCCGATCCAGCTCTCCCACCAGCTGGTTAAGCGCCTGGCCGACGTGCGCAAGTCCGGCTTGTTGAAGTTCCTGCGTCCTGACGCGAAATCCCAGGTGTCGGTCGAGTATGACAACGGCAAGCCGGTACGGGTCAACACCGTGGTCATCTCCACCCAGCATACCCCCGAGGTCACCCACGAAACCATCGTGGAAGGGGTGATGGATGAGGTCATCAAAAAGGTGATCCCGGCCCACCTGATGGACGACCAGACCCGCTTCTTCATCAACCCCACCGGCCGTTTCGTGGTGGGGGGACCGATGGGCGACTGCGGTCTGACCGGTCGCAAGATCATCGTGGACACCTACGGCGGTATGGGCCGTCACGGTGGGGGCGCCTTCTCCGGCAAGGACCCCTCCAAGGTGGACCGTTCCGCTGCCTACATGGGACGCTATGTGGCCAAGAACCTGGTGGCGGCTGGGCTGTGCGAGCGCTGCGAGGTTCAGGTGGCTTACGCCATCGGCGTGGCCGAGCCGGTCTCGATCATGGTCAACGCCTTTGGTACCGGTGTGATCTCCGAGCACCGTTTGTCCGAACTGGTACGGGAGGTCTTTGACATGCGGCCCCGCGCCATCATCGAACAGCTGGACCTGCTGCGTCCGATCTACCGCAAGACCGCCGCCTATGGCCACTTCGGCCGTGAGCTGCCGGAGTTCTCTTGGGAGAAGACCGACAAGGCGGCCATCCTGAAACAGAAGGCCGGTCTCTAGGCGGAGTCTGCTTGTTTGGGAGAACTGAAGGGGCGGTCTCCGGGAGATCGCCCCTTTTTCCTGATAGATTGACAAAGCTCTTGTGTATACAGTAAGCTAGCGCACTTTTTTGACAGAGGGGTGGAACATGGCGAAGACATTTAAGATTGCGGTCCTGCCGGGTGACGGCATCGGGCCCGAGGTAATGGCTGAGGCAACCAGGGTGCTGGACGTGATCGGCCAGAAATACGGCGTAACCTTTGAGGGTACCTTCGCCAATGTCGGCGGCGCCGGGATCGACAACGAAGGCAAGGCCTTGCCCCAGACCACCATTGATATCTGTAAGGCCTCCGATGCGATCCTGTTCGGTTCGGTGGGCGGTCCCAAGTGGGAGTCGCTCCCCCCGGATGAACAGCCGGAGCGTGGGGCTCTGCTGCCGCTGCGCAAGATCTTTGGACTGTACGCTAACCTGCGCCCGGCCATCATCTTCCCGTCCCTGACCGGCGCCTCGTCGCTCAAGGAAGAGGTCATCAGCGGCGGTTTCAACGTGTTGGTGATCAGGGAGCTGACCGGCGGCATCTACTTCTCGCAACCCAAGGGGATTGAGGGGGAAGGCCGCAACCGGATCGGTATCGACACCATGAAGTACAGCGTGCCCGAGATCGAGCGGATTACCCATGTGGCCTTCCAGGCCGCCCGGAAGCGGGGCAAGAAGGTCTGCTCCATTGACAAGGCCAACGTGCTCTCCTCTTCGGTGCTCTGGCGTGACGTGGTGATTGATATTGCCAAGCAGTACCCGGATGTGGAGCTGTCCCACATGTACGTGGACAATGCCGCCATGCAGCTGGTGCGCTGGCCCAAACAGTTTGACGTGATCCTGTGCGAGAACATGTTCGGCGACATCCTGTCCGACGAGGCCGCCATGCTGACCGGCTCGCTGGGGATGCTCCCCTCGGCCTCTCTGGCTGAAGGCACCTTCGGTATGTACGAGCCCTCCGGCGGTTCTGCCCCGGATATCGCCGGCCAGGGGATTGCCAACCCGATCGCCCAGATCCTGTCCGCCGCCATGATGCTCAAGTTTTCCTTCGGCATGGTGGAAGCGGCCGATGCCATTGACACCGCCGTGGAGACCGTGCTGAACCAGGGCTACCGTACCCGCGACATCTTCCAGAACAAGCCGGGTGAGCAGCTGGTCAATACCAAGGAGATGGGCGACGCCATCATTGCCGCCCTGGCGTAATGCCCTATTTGAGCGCTGCCGTTGTTGTCGGTAGCGACGGCCTCCTCAACGTACAGCAAAATACGTTCCCGGGGCCGCCTCGCCGGTGCCGGGGCATCATCTCAAATCTGTCATTACTTTTGATGTAGCGTTTAGATTGATTTGACGATCATTTTTATTTTGAAGGAGTGACAGCCATGAAAGTAGGTATCGTTGGATGGCGCGGCATGGTCGGCTCGGTCCTGATGCAGCGCATGCAGGAAGAAAATGACTTTAGCCTTGGTTTTGAGCCGGTCTTTTTCACCACCTCCCAGGCCGGTCAGCCGGCCCCGATGGGGGGCGGCACCCTCAAGAAGGCCGATGACCTCGAGGAGCTGAAAAAACTAGATGTGATCATCACCTGCCAGGGGGGCGACTACACCAAGGCGGTCCACCCCGAGCTGCGCAAGCAGGGCTGGAACGGCTACTGGATCGATGCGGCCTCCACCCTGCGGATGGAAGACAATGCCGTCATCATCCTCGACCCGATCAACCGCAACGTGATCGATGATGCCCTGGCCAAGGGAATCAAGGACTATGTCGGCGGCAACTGTACCGTCAGTCTGATGCTGATGGGCCTGGGCGGCCTGTTCAAGGCCGGCCTGATTGAGTGGATGTCCTCCATGACCTATCAGGCAGCCTCCGGCGCCGGCGCCCCCAACATGCGGGAGCTGCTGGCCCAGATGGGTACCCTGAACAACGTCGTGGCCGAGGAGCTGAAGGATGCCGGCTCCGCCATCCTGGAGATCGATAAAAAGGTCACTGCTGCCCTGCGTGACGGCTCCATGCCCACCAAGGAGTTCGGTTTTCCCCTGGCCGGCAACGTGCTGCCCTGGATCGATCGTGAGGTGGAGGACGGCCAGAGCCGTGAGGAGTGGAAGGGCTTTGCCGAGACCAACAAGATCCTGGGCACCAGCAGCCCGATCCCGGTGGATGGTATCTGCGTGCGGGTCGGCGCCATGCGCTGCCACAGCCAGGCCATCACCATGAAGCTGACCAAGGACGTGCCGCTGGCCGAGATCGAACAGTTGATCGCCAACGACAACCAGTGGGTCAAGCTGATTCCCAACACCAAGGCAGATTCCCTGGCCGGCCTGACCCCGGCTGCGGTCTCCGGCACCCTGACTGTACCGGTCGGCCGGGTCCGCAAGATGAAGATGGGACCTGAGTATGTACAGGCCTTTACCTGCGGCGACCAGCTTTTGTGGGGCGCGGCGGAGCCGTTGCGGCGGATGCTGCGCATCCTGCTGGAGAAGTAGAAACGGTCTTTTTCCGCCCTGGCCCCGCCAATCTTCGGAATGCCTTGTGCGGCGTACCACCAAAGTACGCCTCCGCGTCATTCCTCGATTGGCAGACCCAGAACGAAAAAATCCTCGTTTCTTGTGTTGCATCAAACCCCCGCGCCTCTTCTGGCCGGGGGTTTTGCTTATCCCGTTTTTTTCTCTGTGATCTCTGCGCTCTCTGTGGCAAATAGACGTTATGCGAACCATCAAACTGATTGTCCAATACGACGGAACCAACTACTGCGGTTGGCAGGAACAGGCCAACGGACCGTCCATTCAGGAGACCGTGGAACTGGCCCTGGCAAAGATCCTGGGAGAGCGGGTGCGGGTACAGGCTGCCGGCCGAACCGATGCCGGGGTGCATGCCCTGGCCATGCCGGCAACCTTCCGGACGGAAAGCCTGATCCCGCTCAAGGCCTTTGTGGATGGGGTCAACTGCCACCTGCCCGAGGATATTGCCATCCAGTCAGCCGTAGAGGTGCCGAACGACTTTCGGGTGATCGGTGGCGCCAAGGCCAAGACCTATCGCTATACCATTTACCATGCCCCGCTGCGCGCACCGCTGCACCGGCGCACCAGCTGGCACGTGCGCGGTCCGCTCGATCTGGATGCCATGCGTGCGGCGGCAGGCTATTTTATCGGCGAACACGACTTCGCGGCCTTTCGCGGTCAGAACTGCACCGCCGTTACCAGCCGACGCCGGATCGACCGGGTGCTGATCACCCATACCCCACCGTTGATCACAATCGATGTAACCGGTGGCGGCTTTTTAAAGCACATGGTTCGGATCATGAGTGGAACATTGGTTGATGTGGGACGAGGGCGTTTCGCGCCGGAGCAGGTGAAGCGCCTGCTGGCTGAGCCTGACCGCACCCGGGGCGGCGTGACGGCGCCGCCTCAGGGGCTTTGTTTGTTGGAGGTGGTCTATGCGGAAGCGGCGGCCATGCAAAAAGCTGAATAATTACCTTGACTACAACCAGTCGCTTAAGTAGAATCCGGTTCTACTTTGTATACAGAATCGTTTTGTTGATTCAACTTGCTGAGTTTATTGAATATAGCAGCTCTTATGTCGCTGATGGTGTTGTGCGTAGCAGCTGTGTAGACACAAAAACAAAACAGGAGGTAGTAAGATGTCAGAGTACGGAACCTTGCAAGACCGCGTTCGCTGTAAATCACTGTTGGACAAAGTCAAGACCCCCGAGCAGTGCATTGAGTTTTTCAAAGACGGCATGAACCTTGGCTGGTCAGGCTTTACTCCGGCTGGTTATCCTAAAGTGGTACCTATCGCCCTGGCTGAGCATGTTGAAAAGAACAACCTGCAAGGCAAGCTGAAGTTCAACCTGTTCATCGGTGCCTCCGTTGGTGCAGAGACCGAGAACCGCTGGGCTCAGAATGACATGATTGACCGCCGCTGGCCGTACCAGACCGGTAAAGACATTGCCGCCGGTATCAACGCCGGTCGTATCCGGATGGGTGACAAGCACCTTTCCCTGTTTGCTCAGGATCTGGGCTATGGCTTCTACACCAAAGATTCCGAGACCGGTCGTCTGGATCTGGCCATCATCGAAGTTTCCGCCATCACCGAAGACGGCGGCCTGGTACCTACCACCTCCTGCGGTGTTATCGGCGAAATCCTGATGATGTGCGATAAAGTTATCGTTGAGGTAAACACCGGTGAGCCTTCCTTTGAAGGTATCCACGACATCATCGTTTGCGACAACCCGCCAAATCGTCAGGTTATTAATATCCAGAAAACCGCTGATCGCGTTGGTACCACCTACTATCCTTGCGATCCTTCCAAGATCATTGCCGTGGTTGAGTCCAAACTGCGTGATAAGGGCCGTGCCTTTGCCGAGCAGGACGACACCTCTGAGGCGATTGCCCAACACATCATCGACTTCTTTACTTTCGAAGTAAAGGCAGGCCGTCTGCCCAAGAACCTGCTGCCGATCCAGTCCGGCGTGGGTTCCATTGCCAACGCCGTTATCGGTGGTCTGGCAAAAGGTCCTTTCACTGGTCTGACCGTGTTTACCGAAGTTCTGCAGGACACCATCCTTGACCTGATGGATTCCGGCAAGTGCGACGCTGCATCCGCCTGCTCCCTGTCCCTGTCCGAAAGCCCCGGCTTCCCCCGTTTCTTTGCTAACTGGGACAAGTATTTCGGCAAGTGCACCCTGCGTCCGCTCTCCATCTCCAACGCACCTGAGCCGATCCGTCGCCTGGGTTGTATCGCCATGAATACCCCGGTTGAGATTGATATCTATGCACACGCCAACTCCACCCTGGTGGGCGGTACCCGCATGATCAACGGTATTGGTGGTTCCGGCGACTTCCTGCGTAACGGCTACCTGAAGATGATGCACACCCCTTCCAGCCGTCCGAGCAAGACTGACCCAACCGGTATCTCCTGCGTGGTGCCGCACTGCTCACACATTGACCACACCGAGCATGACCTTGACTGCGTGATCACCGAGCAGGGGCTGGCTGACGTTCGCGGTATGGCTCCCAAGGATCGCGCCCGCCGCATCATTGAGAAGTGTGCCCACCCGGATTACAAGGATCAGCTGACCGAGTACCTGAACATTGCTGAGAAGGAGTGTATCGCCAAGGGTGTTGGCCACGAGCCGCAACTGTGGGATCGCGCCTTCAAGATGCACCTCAACCTGGCTCAGAACGGCACCATGAAGGTTAAGAACTGGGATGTCAAGATCGACCTCTGCGAATAGAACAAAGTTTATATTTTGGTGAAATCCCAACCCCGCCGGTTATCCGGCGGGGTTTTTTTATTGTTTGAAATCATTGGGCCATTTCGTCCTTGCACTTCACTGATAAAGTGCGTTAAATTTCCGTTTCGTGACACCACGCCTGTGGTCCAAGGCCCATTCCACACGGGAGTTCAGGTATGCCAGAAGGAGTAGTCAGCGGTTTCCATGGGGAAATTGCCGGGCTTTCGCTTGCCGACGTCATCCAGATCAAAGGGCATAATCGGTACACCGGCTGCATTACGGTCGAATACCGGGAGCGGCGCGGCGCCATCTATTTTGTGGATGGCGAGATTATCCACGCGGAACAGGCTGAATTCAGCGGTGAGGATGCCATTTACGAGATCCTGAAGTGGCCGGGTGGCAACTTCAGCCTGGCTCCTGAAATGACCACCAATGTCTGCACCATCCATTGTAGCCTCAACTTTCTGCTGCTTGAGGCCCATCGTCGTCTGGACGAGGAGAACAACCGGGCCGTGGCGGAGGAGTCCTTTGCCGATGTGATCGAAAGCAGCGAGCGCCGCAAGGCCCCGCGTGAGCCGGAATCGGGCGCGGCCCAGCGCACCATGAGCGCAGCTGCGGCGCGGGTGGTACAGATTGAAGCAGTAACCTACGCCACCCTGCTGGACAAGCAGGGCCACCCGGTGCAGGACGAGAGCATGGAGGCCGAGGCGTTGGCAGCCAAGACACTGTTTCTGGCGCAGAACGGTAACAAGCTCGGAGAGTTTCTCGGGATGGGCGAGCTAAAGTCTGCTGCCGTACAGACCCAGCATTTCGACCTGTTGATGTACGACTCCAAGCAGCACTATCTTGGTATTGCCGTGCTTGCCAACAGCCGGCTTGACGCCGTTGAGGCAGAGGTTCGGGCTGCCCTGATGCCGGGGAGGTAGGAGAGCGATGCAGACGATCCTGCAACAGATAACCGCGATTGACGGCGTCATTGGCTGCAGCCTCTATAATGATCAGGGCAAGATTCTGGCGGCGGTCTGCCCGCTGATTCTCGATGAGAAACAGTTGGCTACGGCAGCAGGCATGGTGCTTGATACCCTGCACGCCCTGCAGGTCCCCCAGACCATGATTGGACTGGATCTGCGTTTTGGCGAGGGACGCCTGATCGTGCGTCCCCTGAGTGGTGCCTTCATCAGTGTGCTGTGCGCCAAGAACGTCAACATGTCGATGGTGAATATCACCCTGAACCTGGCCCTGCGTAAGCTGGAGCAGTTGGTGCCCAAGGAAGGCAGTGTGTCGGCACCTGCCGTAACGGCGCCGACAGCGGATGGCGGGGAGGGGATGGTGCTGCGGATAGCCCACCTCAACAAAGGGGATATCAGCAGCAGCTTCGACCAGTTGGGCATGGTGGCGGTCAGCCAGGTGACGGCCAAGCATATGAGCGATTTTTTCGGCAAGACCAGCAAGAAGATCAAGATCACAACCGCTTCCGGCAACGGCGGAGTCTTTCCGGTCATGATCATCAACGACGTGGAAATGCTCTACGATGGCGCCTTGGTGGTCGGCCCCGGGATTGAGCGCAAACTGAATGCGGTCGAAGGCGACAAGGTTACGATTGTGCTGGCCTGAGACTGGACATGCCGAGAGATCTGCCGGGGGAGCGGCCTAGCCGTCTCCCCCGTTTTGTTTGTGCGCCCGGGGATGGGCCTTGTCGTAGACCTCAAGCAGGCGGTCAAGGCCGATATGAGTGTATTTCTGGGTAGTGGAAAGGGAGGCGTGCCCCAACAACTCCTGGATGGAGCGCAGGTCGGCCCCTTGTTCGAGCAGGTGGGTTGCAAAGGTATGGCGCAGGGTGTGGGGGGTTACCGGGCGGAAACTGGTGATCTCTCTTGACCATTGTTTGATCAGCTCGGCAACGCAGCGACGATTGATACGGGCGCCACGGGCACCCAGAAAAAGCGGGGCGGTCTCCGGGGGGCAGCCGCGCTCCGCCAGGTAGGCATCGACCGCCTGCAACGCTGCCGAACCAACCGGTACGATCCGTTCCTTGTTGCCCTTGCCCAGGACCCTGACCATGCCACTGCTGCGGTCGAGGTCGCCGATGTTCAGACCGGTCAGTTCAGATACCCGCAGACCGCTGGAATAAAGCAGCTCCATAATGGCCTTGTCGCGGGTGCAATGGTTGTGGCCGGCTTCGCGTCGCTCCGGGGCCTCGACCAGCGTGAGGGTCTGGTCGATGTTGAGGTGGAACGGCAGGCGCTGCTCACGCTTGGGGGTTGCTACCAGTTCGGCAGGGTTGAGCGCCAGCCTGCCGTTTTTGACCAGCCAGGTGAAGAGGGCACGGATGGCAGCTAATTTGCGGCCGATGCTGGTTTTTGCGTAGCCGGGACGGTGCCCTTTCGTGGCACTCAGCTGCGCTAGGTAGAGTCTGAGCAGGAGATGGTCTATCTGGACCGCGGCGGGGCTGTCGCTGCCCCGTTCCCGGCAGACAAAGGCATGGAAATCATGCAGGTCGCTGCGGTAAGCGCTGACCGTGTGGCTGGAGGCGTTGCGCTGGGTTGTGAGAAACTCCAGAAACTCGGCAATCTGTGCCGCAAGTGTTTCCAAGGCGGCCTACCTGAATTCCGGCAGGGGCGAGGTCAGCTTCCAGCCCTCGGGCAGGTCCGGCCGGGCATCGTTTTGTTCCCGAAAAATCCAGGTCTGGTGGTCGGTAAGAGTCTTGAGGCGGTTGTCGGGCAGGGCAAAATAGCCGAATTCGACCGTTGCCTCTGCCTTTTTCTGTTCCGGCATGCATTGCTGGGCAAGGATGCGGTAGTCGGCAATCGTGACATTCCTTTTGTGCAGATCCTCGGCGGTCGTGTCAAAAGAGGCACGATTGTCGGACTCGATGAAAAGCAGGGCCGCGCTTTCAATCTCCTGCCAGCGAATCATCTTGTTGTAGTCCCTGATGGCCCGTTCACAGTATTCCTTGCGGGTCGCATTGCGGTAGCTGGCACAGCCGGAAATCAGCAAGGGGCAGAGTATCAGTATACCCAGAACAAACCGTCTGATCTTCATTTCCACAGCTCCTTGTGCCCGGGCGGTTGTATCACCCGGTAATTTGGGGTATAAGGAAAGCCATTTCAGGAGAGAAAGAGAAACATGGTCCAAACACTTGTCCACTGGCTGCTTGAAACCATCGGCACCATGGGCTACCCCGGCATCTTCCTGCTGATGGCCATGGAAAGTTCCATCATCCCGGTGCCCAGCGAACTGGTCATGCCGCCTGCCGGCTACCTGATCCATCAGGGACGTATGGCCTGGCTGCCTACCATCATGTCCGGCACCCTGGGCAGCCTGGTCGGCGCCTATATCAACTACTTTGTCGCCCATTACCTCGGGCGCCCGCTGATTCTCAAGTATGGCCGCTATGTCCTGATTCCACCCGATAAATTCAAGCGGGTAGAAGCATTTTTCCTGCAACACGGTGAAATATCAACCTTTATCGGCCGCCTGCTGCCGGTGGTCAGACACCTGATACCCATCCCGGCCGGTGTGGCCGGCATGTGCCATGTGCGCTTCTCCCTCTACACCCTGCTGGGAGCCGGGCTCTGGTGCAGCATCCTGACCTGGATCGGTTACGTGATCGGCCAAAACCAGGCCCTGGTCATGGCTTGGTCCCACCGCGCCCTGGTGTGGGTGTTGCTGGCCTGCGCCGTGCTGGTGGCTTGCTATGTCTGGTGGCATCGCCGCCGCACATTTAACCGAATTGATTCCTGAAAGGCAAAGGAAAAACCATGGAACTGACACGTACCGGGCGCATTCACCATCTGTCGCCCCGTTTTGAATCGAGTAATCCGGCCACGCTGCAGGCCTTTACCACCCGCCACGAAGGGGTCTCACGGCCGCCGTATAATTCGTTGAACCTGGGGATCAATACCGATGACGCCCCCCATAACCTGGAAGGGAACCGCAGTCTGCTGGCGCGCACCTTTGGCGTGCCGCTGGAACGGCTGGTGACGGTTCGGCAGAACCACGGCAGCGATATCCTGGTGATTGATGCACCCAATGAGGACTTTTCCCATTTTCACGGCATCGAAGCCGATGCCATCATCACCAACCAGCCCGGCGTCATGATCGGCGTGACCGTGGCCGACTGCGTGCCGATCCTGCTGTATGATCCGGTCAAAAAGGTGATTGCCGCCGTGCATGCCGGCTGGCAGGGGTCTGCCGCCAATATTGTCGGCCAGGTTGTGCAGGGGATGCAGAGCGTGTTCGGCTGTCGCCCCACGGAGATTCAGGCCGCCATCGGCCCCTGCATCGGTCCCTGCTGTTATCAGGTTGATCAACCGGTCAAGGAGGGCTTCAAGATGCAGGCCGCCCTTTGGGAGGCCGTGGCGGAAACGGACGGCGCGGGTAGGTGGCGGCTGGACATGGCGCTGGCCAACCGGATGCAGATGGAGGAGGCCGGCCTGCTTCCGGGAAACATCCAGACTGCCGGTCAGTGTGTCTGCTGTCTGAAGGAGCTGTACTTTTCTTATCGCCGGGATAACGGCGAAACCGGCCGTCAGATCGGCTTCATCATGTTAAAGGATCAGTGATGCTGGCCAAGGTCCTGAGCGCCGCTGTTGTCGGTATCGACGCCATCCTGGTGGATGTGGAGGTGGATATCGCCCAGGGCCTGCCGCAGTTTGCCACGGTGGGGTTGCCGGACGGCGCGGTCAAGGAGAGCAAGGACCGGGTCAAGGCAGCGCTCAAAAACAGCGGCTACGACTTTCCACCCAAGAAGATCACGGCAAATCTGGCGCCGGCAGACCTGAAAAAAGAAGGTTCGGCCTTTGACCTGCCGATCTCGATCGGTATCCTGGCAGCCACCGGGATCATCACTGCTGAACGGCTTGGCCGCTATATCCTTTTGGGAGAACTTTCCCTGGACGGCTCACTCAAGCCGGTCCGTGGCGCCCTGCCGGTGGCGGTGGCTGCCCGCCAGGCCGGGCTTGCCGGTCTGATCCTGCCGCCCGAAAATGCCGCCGAGGCGGCCGTGGTGGAGGGGATTGCGGTCCTGCCTGCCGCCACATTGGCCGATGTGGTCCAGTTCCTGCGCGGCGAGGGCGAGATTACCCCCAAACGCATCGACCTGCCCCAACTGTTTCAGCAGCATGACGACTACGGCGAAGATTTCAGTGAGGTGCGGGGGCAGGACCATGCCAAGCGGGCCATCGAGGTGGCTGCTGCTGGGGGGCATAATCTGCTGATGATCGGTCCGCCCGGCTCGGGCAAGACCATGCTGGCCCGCAGAATCCCGACGGTTCTGCCGTCACTGGGGTTTGACGAGGCGATTGAAACCACCGCCATCTTCAGCGTCAGTGGTCTGCTGAAGACAGGGCAACCGTTGGTGACCACGAGGCCGTTCAGATCACCTCACCACACAATCTCAGACGTCGGGCTGATCGGCGGGGGAACCTCTCCCAAGCCGGGTGAGGTCAGTTTGGCCCACCATGGCCTGCTTTTTCTGGACGAACTGCCGGAGTTTAAGAAAAATGCACTGGAGGTGTTGCGTCAGCCGTTGGAAGACGGCAAGGTCTCCATCTCTCGTTCGCTTCAATCCCTGACCTATCCCTCCCGTTTCATGCTGGTGGCGGCCATGAACCCCTGCCCCTGCGGCTACCTGGGCGATCCCGGCCATAGCTGTTCCTGTACACCCATTGCCATCAAACGCTATCGCTCACGCATCTCCGGTCCGCTGCTGGATCGGATCGACCTGCATGTCGAGGTACCGGCCGTGGCCTATCGCGACCTGTCCGACAACCGCGAGACCGAATCATCCGCTGCCATTGCGGCCAGGGTGCTGGAGGCGCGTCAGATCCAGCAGCAGCGCTTCCAGGGGAGCAAGGTGCATTGCAACGCCCAGATGAACGCCCGTCTGATCAAAAAATACTGTGAGCTGGATGCCGCCGGGCACCGCATGCTGGAACTGGCTGGTGAAAAGTTGGGCTTCTCTGCCCGCAGCTACTCCCGCATCCTCAAGGTGGCCCGCACCATAGCTGATCTGGCCGGTTCAGAGGCAATTCACGAACCCCATCTGGCCGAGGCAATCCAGTACCGCAGTTTGGATCGCAAGGCTGTTTGAAGTAGTGAGATAGGCATGCTATGCTGTTGAAACCCCATTTCACTCAGATCGTCTGCTTATCGGGAGGAGTAGCCCTAACGGTTTAAGAACACGCTGGCAGGAGGAAATAGACCATGAGACAAACCAAGTCTGTACTGCATGTTATTGACTTCTGCGTTCTCCTTGTACTGACACTGTTCAGCGGCATTTGCTGCGCTTCCCTTCCTTCCGCGCCCCCCTCCGTATCATCTGCAGCAGAATCGGTCCTGCTCAGGCTTGAATGCCCCGGTTCTGTCTTTAACAAGCCCACCCAAAAGACCATCTTTAACTTGCAATCCTCAATGAGGATTACAAAGATTCTCACGGAACACTGGAACTACGGTCTTGGTGCTACTCCTGGTTCCATTGGGCTCAGAAGCCTTGACTCCAATCAGCTCGTAGGTACCTGGCAGGCCGTTGGCACAAGCCGTATGCTGAGGAACGCGCCCGGCACAAACTGGCCTGCGCAGAACGAAAAACCACCGCATCATTACTGGGTTATACAGCCAAACATCACTCTTCCGCCCGGAAGGTATGAGGTTGTCGATTCTTCCCCGGCAACATGGTCAACCAGCTCAGAAATAGAGTATAGAGGAAGCAGTTTGGTCGTAGGCTCAGCTGCTCAGGGTGGTGCCGAACCGGAACAGACCGGGGTGGCGCAAGCAGAGCAAAAGAAACCTGCAGCCGCGCCGGTAATACCACCTCCCGCGGCTCCCCTTTCTGCTGTTCCACCTGAAATCGACCTGGCCGGTCTGATTAATCCGGATGCCCTGGCCGGCGGAAGACTGGGGGGCGAGGTCCTTGCCACCAAAGGGCTGATGCGCCTGCTGACCGGGCCGCTGACGGCAGACCAGGAGAAGGCATTCAATGCACAGTATGCAGCGGCCTATACCCATCCCCAGGCCAAAACAGCCGCGCACCACCGCAAACTGAACCAACACCTGATCGATACCATTGTGCAGCGGGAATTGCTGTTACGCTCATTGCGCGAGCACGATGCCGCTCTGCATGAGGCCCGGCTTGCCGAACAGCTTGGTGATCGGGACGGACAGCAAGAAGCGCTGAAAATAGCCTCACTCCAGACCATGCTCATGCAGCAGGTCGCCGCAAAATTGGATGGCATTCGACAGTCAGCAGAACAGGAACCGGTGCTCGGACCGGACAAGACCAGCGGCGCGGCCGAATATCAAGATGCCCTGGCAGCACTCAAGAACCTCAATTTCAGCCCTGATAACACGGACTATCTTGGCAGGTGGCTGCTGGACAAGACCCAGGTGGTCCGAACCTGGAGCAACCAGCAGGAGGCGAGCCTTAACGAGGGAGGCGCCACGCTGAACTATACCTATATCGATCATGGTTACACCGGACGGCATCGCGGTGATGAAGAGCTTCACAACAAGTGGGCCTATAGTTGGGGCAAACCACCGGCGGTTATTAACGGCCCCCGTAAGAACCAGTTCGAAGGTGATGAGGTCTCGATGACAGTCTCCATCAAGGATGCCGGCACCGAATTTGTACCAGCCGACTACAAGGATAAACCCTATGCCTGTTATGATCGGGCCAGATCCTGGGTTCGAGCCGACATTGTCCAACGCTCGGTCAATGAAGATCCAACCCGCTTCTCCTACGCTTACCTCGACAACAGTCCTCCTTCGTCGGTTACGGCGGAAGCCGGGCTTGACCGCAATCCGGGCAAGACCAAGCTGGCGGCCCAGGCGACCGTCAAGGCCCGCGTCAGAACTGCAAACACCGGCTATCAACTGGCCATACAGACCATTGCCCCGCCCGGCGGCGTGATCTACCTGTACCGTTGGGAGGCAAACAACGGCAGCGCTGCCGGCCTTGACCCCTTATTAGCCGATCTGCTGCTATCGGACTCACTGGATGCCCAGCAAAAGGCGGCATTAGCTGAGCATCTCACGAACATCGCCTATGCCCAGAAGGCCCTGAACGGGTACAAGCAGGATCTGGCCAAAACGCAGGATCCTGCCGTGTCAGACCGGCTCCGTTTCAGTATGTTGCACTTGGAACAAGACATCCATGATGCCAAGGATATGATCGAGTCGATCAAGACCGGCAAGGTGGTCCACACCCGCGGCCCTTGGGAGCAACATGTCGAGGCGGTTGCCGCACAGCAGGCCAGGGCAATTGCCGACCAGGCCGAGCGCGCCCATCAGATGCAGGCATCTGCCTTGCGAATGGCAGCAGTGCTGGGCAAATACTCTCCCGAAGTAGCCAAACGTGCCCATGAGCTGATCCTGACGCAGATCTCAACCGGTATATTTGACAAAAACGGCATGACCACTGCCCGTCAGGCCCTGGAGCAGATTCACGCCATGACCAGGGAGGCCTGTCTCAAAAACCAGGCCGGGCTTGAGCAGGACCAGGCCACAACTGCCGCTACAGCCCAGCGCACTGCGCGAAACCTTGAGTATGTTGAATCGCTGAAGAAAAATGCCGACCGGGCCATATTTGTGGGAACCCTGTTCACTCCTGTGGGGCCGGGCGCGGTGATCTCGATCGCCTATGAGGGGGTGAGCACCGGCGTTGAGAAAGGACCGGTTGAGGCGATTAAGAAGGTGGCCAAGGATGCCGCCCTGATGGCAACCATGGTGGGGGCTGTCAAAGGGGGCGAATATGTCCTTGGAAAATTCCTGAATCCCGCTGCTGCAGCAAGCACTGAAGAGCTGTTTTCTGCGGCAAAGTTTCAGGAGGAGATGAAACTCAACCAGGCCCTGGTTACGCGGGTGAAGGAAACCCGGACAGCGCTGGATCAGGCGCGCAAGGCAGGCATGGCCGCCGAAGATCTGACCAAGCTGGAGTCCGCTGCCACCGATGCCGTGTCGGCGGCCAATTCCAGCACCCTTGCCAAGCGGATCATGAAGAGCGAGTTGAATCAGGCTGAAGAGGCGCTGCGGGCGGCGACAAAACAGGTCAGGATAACTGCCGGCAATCCTGATGCGCTGAAGGCAGCTGTAAAGGCCGAGGCCGAGGCGGCCCAAGCGTTGCGCGAGGTGGAAGCAACCCATGCCGGCTTCCAGGAGTCGGTCAAGGGGATCTACACAAAGGTTGACGATGCCATGGTGCGCGAGTTGCAATCGCAGGGCTACAACGTTGAAAAGAACTGGTTCACTGAATTCCGCAACGCCACCAGTAAAGGAATTAACGGGGACCGTGACCTGGGGCTGAAGGGAGAGTTGGAGGCCTTCCTCAAACGCGAGGGCAGGCCTACAAGCCTTGAAGGGTTCATGGAGGATGCCCAGAAGGCCTATGAGAAAAACTACCGTAAGCTGAATAACGGCCGCAGCGCCAAGCTGGCCGACCAGAATGTCACCACCAGCCTGCACAACGAGTCGTTCCCGCTGGAATTCCTTGATAGCGCCAAAGTCGGCACTGCCAGCCGTGACACCTGCAAACGGGCCGGTCAGACGATCTATAACAAGGTTGAGAACGCGTTGGCCGGCAGCGATCCCGAGTTTGTCAAGCTGCAGAAGGCTTACGCCAGCCTGTCAAAGGATCTCAAGACCAAGGTTTTGCCCGTGCTGGATACGGCGCTGGCCGGAAATCAGCTCTCAAATGCTGCCAAGGCGCAGACCCGCGTGCTGTGGGAAGAAGTGACCCATGTCATGGATGATTTTGCCAAAAACAGAATTGATCCCCTTGATGCCACCCGTCAAATAAGCCTCTTGACTGGTGGTAAAACCATGCGGCAGGTAGCGGGTGACGTTGCCAGACTTATGCAGGGGAAGATTTCGCATTAAGGCCTGTTGTTTCTGAATAAGCACGGCAGAACTTTTGCGGTGTTGACTGCCGAGGGAAGGAAATATTGTGGATTTTTGGAATAGCCAGAACAAAAATGCGTAATGTTAATAGGTTATATCCATGGTTTGCGCAAGCCTTCGTTCTCCGCTGTTGCCCGATGGGGCGGCCATGGGTGCGTCTGCTCTGCTGGGCATTAAATGCTAAGGTCCCCGTACCCTCGTGATCGCCTGCGCCACCGTCAAACTTGCCGGATCAGAGGCTATCCGTGAATCTATATCTGGTCGAGCTGATCCAGTACCGCAGCCCGGATAGAAAACTATGAGCACTGACTCTGTCTGGGGACGGCAGGGGTACGGATGCAGAAGCATATCTCCCTGACAAGTCAGGGGCGGCACCATAAACTACAGAACGAGTGATAACATGAACTTAAGTCAGACCATGAAATGTGTGTTATTGGGGCTATTCATTTGTTTTCAACTGGTGCTGGTGTGCGGTTGTATGTCATCGGTCTACACACCAGACGACAGCGTCAGGAATCTCATTGCTCCCCCCCCTGTAGATAAAACGGCCTTGAGGATGAATTTAAGCTGCACTGTTACGGGCTTTAACAGTGCAACGTTCAGCAATGTCGGTGTGCGGCACAACCTGGATGCCTCTTTTGACTGTACTCACTTTGGTGAGGCCCTTAAAAACGATCTGATTGCCAATCTCAAGAAGTCAAAACTCTGCAAAACCGTCTCAGGCTCCAACACATCACCTCAGGACATAACTATCAGTGGCGATGTTACAGGGCTTGAGGTTGTGAACAACATGGGAACCTTTGGCAAAGGCCCCACTGCAAGCGGAACCGTGCATTACACAATCAACTTCCGCGATACCCTGAAGGTTGCGCAGGTCTCCAAGGATATTTCTGCGCGAGATGTGCTGTATCCAAGGTTTGACGGCTATCAGTCCTTTGCCTTTGCCATAGACGCCATGCGGATTACGCTGGCAGCAAAGCTTGCAAACGACATTACAGGGCTGGAGCAGATGGCTGGGCTTGCTCAGTCCTACCCCCTGCAAGGCGAACCGGCACCAATGCCGTCCATGGCCCGCCTTGATCCTGCTTTTGCGCAGGTTACTCCTGCTCAGCAGGCTGCAGCTGCCACGCAAGGGTCTGAAAAAGATGAACTGCTGACAGAAATACCCCGCGGAAAAAATACCGGTAGGTATGATATTGCCGTCATCATCGGCAATGGGAACTATTCTTCAAGCGGCACACCCAATGTGGATTTTGCCATTCAGGATGCGCAGGCCATGAAAGCATATCTCATCAAGGCCTTCGGGTATGACCCTGCCAATATCATCTATACTGAAAATGCCACCCTGACGAAACTCAATGAAATCTTTGGTACGGAAAGCAACTATCAGGGTAAGCTCTTCAAATGGGTCAAGCCTGGCAAGAGCAGGGTATTCATCTACTATGTCGGTCATGGTGCTCCAGATCAACAGACCGGTGAAGGCTATTTCGTGCCGGTGGATGCCAACCCGCAATATATCAGTACCAGTGGTTACAAACTTTCAACCTTCTACGAGAACCTAGCCAGAATCCCTGCTGCCTCGAAAATGGTGGTACTTGATGCCTGCTTCTCCGGCAGTTCTGCTGGTGGCCAACTGCAGAAAGGGGTGAGTGGTCTGACGGCCCGCCTGAAATCAGAACCCAAGGCAACGGTTGCAGCCGATTTGCTGCTGACAAGTGCCAGCATGGACCAGGTTGCCAGCTGGTACCCGGAGAAAAGACATTCGCTCTTTACCTATTACTTCCTAAAGGGAATACAAGGAGAAGCAGATGCCAACAAAGATGGTAGAATAACTGTGGGTGAGATGAAGGGCTGGTTAAACGACCAGGTGCCGTACATGGCGCGCCGTCTCACCGGTAATGATCAGCAGCCGGTGATGCTGGGCAAGGACAGTGACGAGTTGGTGGTGCTGACGCGATAGGGCAGTAGAACAATTTCCGTGCGGGTCATGGAAGAGGGCATGTTCGCAATGTTCTGTCACGGTTCGAACACACAGATGCCAAGGCCAATTGAGCTCGGAGACGATCCAGTACCGCCGCCTGGATAGAAGGCTGTAAAAATCGGCTTGTGCCGAAGGCGCGATCTTTTTAGAACTAACCGTAACCTCATTAGGACAGGCCATTGACGTAGCGCACACATGTGGAGAGTGGAGTCCCATGCCAAAACGTTTCACGTCGCTATCGGTTCGCAGTCAGATCGTGCTGATTACCCTCATCATCGCGTTGCCGACAGCAGCCATCATCATCGTGTCAGGCTTGAAACTGAAACAGGCGGCGGTCACTGAGGCGTTCACACTTTCCAGCCTGATTGCCGAACGGGTTGCCTCAGAACAGCGCAACATTGCAACTGGTGCAGAACAGTTGCTGGTAACGCTCTCGCAGCTGCCGGAAATCAAACAGTATGACCGGACACGGACAGAGACGCTCTTCCGCAAACTTGTTGCGCTGAACCCCCGTTATACCAACATATTCGCCATTCGCCCGAACGGCATGGTCTGGGCAACTGCAAAGCCTTTCGTTATCTCCGCCGACCTTTCAGACCGCCGTTATTTCAAACAAGCCCTGGCCTCGGGAAAATTCTCGGCTGGCGAATACATTGTCAGCAGGGCCATTGCTGACAAGCCGGTTTTCAACTTTGCCTATCCCTGCCGTGATGCAGCAAACAGGATCATCGGCGTTATTGCTGTCGGCATCTCGCTTGATGCGCAAACCAGCATTCTGGACACCCAAACCTATCCCCCGGGCTCAAATTTTCTGCTTGTTGACCACAACGGCACCATTCTGGTCAGGGCACACCACCCGGATGTGAAGGGCGCCGGTTCGAAATATCCGGAACAGCCCTTCCGCGAGATGGTTGCCGGGCCTGAGGAACATGCCTATCTGGGGCAGGCCTCGTTTGGTGACAAACGCTTCATTTCGTACCGGAAGTTGCGGCTCAAGGGAGATGCCGAACCCTACATGTATGTGCGCGCCGGTATTCCGCAAGCGACCGCGCTTGCGCCGGCATACCGGACCATCCTGATAAGCCTGATGGTCTTCGGGCTGATTCTGCTGGCTGCCTTTGTGACGGCCAATTCCTTTGGCGGCAGATATATCGTTGATCGAATCCAGATTTTACGGGATGCCGTGCAGCGCTTCAGCAAGGGGCACAAGGACAGCCCGGTGGCACCGGCCATCGGCGGCGGTGAGCTTGGTAAGCTGGCGCAAAATTTCGATGAGATGGCTGATGAGCTTGAGCAGCGGGAACAGGCATTGCGGGACAGTGAAGAAAAATTCCGTAACCTGGCCGATAACCTGCAGAACGCCGTTGTCTACCAGATAACCGGCGATCAGGAGGGCAACAGGCAGTTTGTCTATATCAGCCGTGCCGTGGAGCGGATCAATGAGGTCTCGGTAGAACAGGTCCTTGCCGATGCTGGCACCATCTACCGGCAGATATTGCCGGAATACCACGCCATGCTTGGGGCACTTGAACAGGAAGCTATCAAAAACATCCGTAGCCTGCATGTGGAGGTGCAAAGCCGGCTGCCCAGCGGCAGGCTGCGTTGGTTTGAATATGCGGTCTCGCCCCGCGTCACCAGAGCCGGGCAGATCATATGGGATGGTATTGAAGTCGACATCACCGATCGCAAAGAGGCTGAGGCAGAGCTGCGCAAGGCCAAGCTTGCCGCTGAAGCGGCCAATACGGCCAAGACCGAATTCCTGGCCAACATGTCCCATGAGATTCGCACCCCGATGAACGGCGTGGTTGGTAATACGCAGCTCCTTCGTTTTACGAACCTGGATTCAGATCAGCAAGACTTGCTGAATTGCATCGAAGCCGATGCCCATAACCTGGTTGAAGTGATCAACGATGTGCTGGATATCACCAAGATCGAGGCCGGCAAGCTGGAGCTGGAACAGATGCCTTTCAGTCTCAGGGGCTGCATCACTGATATGACGGTCCCGATCGAGACGCGCATCAGGGCCAAGAGCCTTTCCTTCCGGGTGGAGATCGCAGAAGATGTCCCTGATACCCTGCTGGGCGATCACCTCCGGCTTAAACAGATCCTGCGGAATCTGCTGGGGAATGCGGTCAAGTTTACCGAGGCAGGCGGCATAGTGCTGGAGACGGCCCTGCAGAAACAGCAAAACCAGCAGGTCTGGCTCTGTTTCTGCGTGCGGGACAGCGGCATCGGCATCAGGCCCGAGGCGCTGGAGCGGATCTTTGAACCGTTTGTTCAGGCAGACGCCTCGGTGACGCGACGGTTTGGCGGTACCGGCCTGGGGCTTTCCATCTGTCAGCGCATTGCGCGTTTGATGGGAGGCGTCATCAACGTTGAGAGCACAGAGGGTAAAGGGAGCGCCTTCCGCGTTACCCTGCCGTTCATGCTTAGCAAACAGCCGCTGCAGGAGCATGCAGCCTCCGCGCAAACAGTGCCAAACCGTCAGCTGAGCGTGATACCGCTGCATATCCTGCTGGTGGAGGACAGCCTGACCAACCGCGTCATGATGCAGAGCCTGCTGCAGCGCATTGGGCATACGGTCAGGACCGCCGCTAACGGTGTCGAGGCGCTGGAACAGTGGCGCACGGAAACATTCGATATCATCCTGATGGATATCCAGATGCCGGTGATGGACGGTGAAGAGGCACTCAAGGTAATTCGTCAGCACGAGACAGGAAACAGCGGGCATACACCGGTCATCGCCATGACCGCCCATGCCTTGCACGGACAGAAGGAACACCTGCTGCGCTCCGGCTTTGACGGCTATGTCTCGAAACCGGTTGATTTCGCAGGGCTTGTTGATGAGATAGAGAAGGTCAGGTCTAGCGGGCAAGCAGCGTGAATCAGGTAGGCGTTGGGTTAAACAGGTTAAGCGTTCGTGTTAAGCAGCTGTTCACTATGTTGCTGTAGCGCTCATGGACAGGGGCTTGTTGGCGTGGGGTGCTTCAGCAGCAGCGCTGCCAGCGCACGGGGTGATGCTGCCAGTTGATCTGCCCCGCGCAACTCCTCCGCAGCGCCATAGCCCCAACTGCAGCCGATGGTGCTGATGCCTGCCCGCTGTCCGGCCTGAATATCGTTGCTGCTGTCCCCCACCATGATCGCCTCGTGGCGCTCCTTGCCAAGAAGCGCCAGCACATGCTGCAACGGCAACGGTGAAGGCTTCAGCTCGGCCACGGTATCGCCGCCGCAGATGCAGGCAAACAGCTCGGCAATGCCAAGCGCCTCCAGAATCAGGCGACAGAGCGCCTCCTGCTTGTTGGAGATGACCGCCAGGGGGATGCCGGCCGCAGATAGCTCAGTCAGCACTTCCCGCATACCGGGGTAGAGCCTGCTCTTGTCGGCAATATGGGTGCTGTTGTAGGTGGTAAACAGCTCGATGCCGCGGTTGATCTCCTGGTCGGATGCGCTTGCCAGGGCCCGTGCAACCAGGTTGCGAACACCCTTACCCACAAGATGGCGCACTTCGGCCGGCGACATGGGGGGGCGTCTGAAATGGGCCAGCATATGGTTGAGGGCATCGGTCAGATCCGGCAACGAATCTATCAGGGTGCCGTCCAGATCAAACAGGATGACGGGGTTACGCATAGCTTGTTCCTTGCAAGGGGCTGTCCAAAGGTGTCATGAGTGCTGCCTGAACCAGGCCACAAGGTGTGCGGCGGTCTGGGCGCCGGGTAGCTGGGCCACTACCCTGCCGCCCTTTAAAAGCAGCGTCACCGGTATGCCGCGCACACCAAATCTGGCTGCCAGCCCGGGATTCTCCTGGGTGTTCACCTGTACCACCGCTGCCTTGCCGGCCAATTGCTCTGCCACGGTTCGCACCGCCGGTGCGAAGGAGACGCAGTGCGGTCACCAGGGGGCCCAGAACTCGGCCAGCACCGGTCCGGGATAGGTGCGGATGAAGCTGTCGAAGCTGCGCTCGTCCAGTTGCTGCGGCTGGTGATACAGCGGCGGCAAGCTGGCCTTGCAGTTGCCGCAGCGCCCCTGCAGCCCTTGCTTGTCTGCCGGAATGCGGTTGCTGGTGCCGCAGGCCGGGCAGGTGATGCTATAGTGTGTCGCACTCATCGTGTGGCTATCCTATGTGTTGTTTTTCGTGGTGCTACAGTTTTCTGTGCCATTTTCTGCGGATTATTCCGCCTGCAGGCGGATGCTGCGTTGTTGTTGCCGGCCATCGCGCACTATCGTGAGGGTCACGGTGTCACCGATCCTGAAGTCATCCAGCCGGGCCAGCAGCCTGGCTGTACTGTCAACCTGCTTGCCCTGCACCGCAGTGATGATGTCGCCCGGTGTCAGCGAGCCATCACGGTTCAGGATGCTTCCTTTCAGCCCGGCCTGGGCTGCGGCTGAACCGCGGGAGACCTTCAGCACCAGCACCCCCTTGACCCCCAGCTGTGCCGTAACCGCCTCGTTGACATCCTGGTCGGTCTGGATGCCCAGTGACGGACGGGCGTAACTGCCTTTGCCGATCAGTTGCGGTACCACCCGGTTGACCGTATCCACCGGTACCGCAAAGCCGACCCCGGCCGAGGCACCTGACGGGCTGTAGATGGCGGTGTTGATGCCGATCAGCCGTCCGGCCGAATCCAGCAGCGGTCCGCCCGAGTTGCCGGGGTTGATGGCAGCATCGGTCTGGATCAGGTGTTCGATCACAGTGCCGGTCTCTTCCTTGAGGGAACGGTCCAGGGCCGAGACGATCCCGGTGGTCAGGGTCCAGTCCAGGCCGAAGGGGTTGCCGATGGCAAAGACCTTCTGACCCACCTTCAGGTTGGCGGAACTGCCCACCGGCAGGGAATGGCCAATAAAGCCGCCACTGATCCGCAGCACGGCCAGGTCATGCAAAGGGCTGGCACCCACCAGCACGGCGCGGTACTCCTTGCCATTTGAAAGCCTGATACGGGCCTCGGAGGCACCGGCAATCACGTGATAGTTGGTCACCACATGCCCCTGGTTATCCCAGATAAAGCCGGAGCCGGTGCCGCGGGGAATGGTGAAGATGTTGCGGCTCCAAAAATCCATCACCTGTTCCGAGGTGGAGATATAGACAACCGAATCCCGCGATCGTTCGAACAGTTCGATGGTTGATTTCTCGTCAGCGGCCAGGTCGCCGCGGGCCGTAACCGGGCGCGGCTGGGTCTCGCCCTTCTGAAAGCCCCGGTCCAGCCAGGAAAGCAGGTGCCAGACCAGCATGATCGCAATCACGGCCAGGGTCAACAGACGCAGGCGACGGACAAAGGGATCTGATGAGGCTGCATATGCCATGGCAATTCCTCTCGTAACAATGGAGCGCGGGGATAATATACCTTAAAGATAAGGTTTGTCAGGCGGTTGTCAAGGAAAGTCGCCTTGTCTTGCCTATGGGCCTGGTGAAGCATGGCTGCAACAGAAGGCGTCCTATGGTATGCTGTTAAAATTCATATTTACTTTGTGCAAAGGGATGCCATGTCTGAACAGATCGAAATTGACAGCGCCTACATCAAGCTGGATAGCCTGCTGAAGCTGGCCAACCTGGTCATGAGCGGCGGTGAGGCCAAACAGGTGATTCAGGACGGGCTGGTAACGGTCAACGGCCAGGTGGAGGAACGCCGCGGTCGCAAGCTGTATCCGGGTGATACGGTGGCGCTGGCAGATAGTGCAACGGTCGTTGTCGTTGCGCCGCACTAAGGAAGGACTACAGGAGGGAAACCATGCTGCAGGAATTCAAGACCTTCATTATGAAGGGCAATGTGCTGGATCTGGCGGTTGGTGTCATTATCGGCGCCGCCTTTGGCAAGATCGTCAACTCGGCGGTCAATGACCTGATCATGCCGGTGGTTGGCCTGTTTCTGGGCAAGGTCAATTTCAGCAACCTGTTTATCAGCCTGAATGGGGGCGATTACCCCACCGTGGCTGCAGCTAAGGCCGCCGGGGTTCCCACCATCAACTACGGCCTGTTTCTCAACACCACCCTGGATTTCTTGATCATGGCCCTGGTGATCTTCATGATCATCAAGGCTGCCAACAAGGTGCGCAGGGCTGACGAGCCTGCTCCGGCGCCTCCTGCACGCGAGTGCCCATACTGCAAATCAGCCGTGCATGACGAGGCCACCCGTTGCCCCCACTGCACATCCCAGCTCTAACCGAATGTAAGGAGGTTTCGCTATGAAACGTCTGCTGCTGTTAAGCCTGCTGCTTGCGCTTCTGGCGCTTACCGCCAATGCGGCCCTGGCTGCACCGGCTCAACTGACCTGGTACGGCCATGCTGCCTTCAAGGTGGTCACTCCCAACGGCAAGGTGCTGCTGGTGGATCCCTGGATCAGCAACCCCTCCAACCCCAATGCCGAGAAAGATCTGGCCGGGCTGACCAAGGTTGATCTGATCTTCCTGACCCACGGTCATGGCGACCATATTGGCGATGCGGTTGAGATTGCCCAAAAGACCGGTGCCAGGCTGGTGGCCACCTTTGATCTGCAAAAGGCCATGGTGGCCTACAAAGGCTTCCCGGCCAAGCAGGCCGAGCGGCTTGAAACCGGCAGCTTTGGCGGCACCATCAGCCTGTTGGATGGCGAGGTTACGGTGCTGTTTGTACCGGCCGTGCATGGTGACAGCATGGATACCGAGAAAGGCCCGGTCTATGCCGGCCATGCTGGTGGTTTCCTGATCAGTGTCAAGCACGGTCCCCGCATCTACCATACCGGCGACACCGACCTGTTCAGCGATATGGCGCTCTTAAAAGGCCAGGTTGACCTGATGCTGGTCTGCATTGGGGATAAATTTACCATGGGCCCGGTCCGGGCGGCCCAGGCCGTGGAGATGATTCGGCCCAAGCAGGCCATCCCGATGCACTTCGGCACCTTCCCGGCCTTGACCGGCACACCGGAAGAGTTCAAAAAGGCCTTGCGCCGCTATGGTCTGGAGTTTTTGATGCATCAGATGAAGGTGGGGGAAACGCTGACCTGGAAGTGATTCCAATTCCCTTTCAAGTCGCTCTCTTCGTTGGCTCGTCATTGTCTCCTCGACGTACTGCGTGTACGCCTGCGTCGCCAATGTCCTCGCCGCCTTGATAGCATCCTTGATCTAGAATCGGAATAAGTGTGCTACGTTGCGTTGAACGGAAGACGGCCTGCCGCATCTGCGGCAGGCCGTCATTTTTTTATCTTGATGTTGTACGCTGCTACTTCTTTGTGCTGGACAGTGAAGCCTCGTCTGAAGCGGTTTTACGGTTGCGGCGAACAGCGGTGATATCCACGATCTGGCCGTCTTTCCAGATGTAGCAGGGTGTCTTGGTCTTGCGAGCCAGGGTCTGCGCTGCCTTGGCAGCCCGGCGCAGGGCGGCATCGATCCCGGCAAGCTCTTCGTTAAGTGGTTTCATTACGTTGTGACGCATCTGTTTTCTCCCTGTTCCACCATGATCGGAATAGTACCAGTAAGTGCATTTACCCCACCCACTTCCTCGTCCTCTCCGTCTGCTCACCAATCAACTGTATCAGCCGGTATAAGGCATCACAGCGATAGGGTGAAAACTCTCCTTGGAAGAGTTGCAGCCGTTGTGCCTCGACCCGTGCGGTCATGTCATTGATCCGCTTCAGCACCAGCTTGGGTTTAACGCCGATCTCTTCGGCAAAGCGCTGCCAGTGCTGCACACGCAGTGCTGGCGGCTCAGCCTCACCGCCTATTTTCATAGCCAGTCTGGTGGTCAGGCCATAATGGGCATAGATACGGGTGGAGATCAGGTCATAGAAGGGCGCCAGACGGGGGCCATCATCCAGCAACAACAGAGAGATGTTCTTGGCATGGGCATCGCAATTGCCGGTTAGGACAGCATAGATCACCCAATCAATCAGCGCTTGCAGATCTCGACCAGGCCGAATGCTGGTGCGGCGCAGCAGGTCACAGCAGATTGCCAGGCTCGGCCCGCCTTCGGCTTCATACTTGTATTGCGGCAGTATGCCCAAGGCTTGGCAGAAATCCTCTTGATGCAGGCGGACCACGCTGGTATCGGCAATGATACGGTCGTAACGTTCCACTACGAAGAAGGATGTTTCGCCGGTTTGAAACAGGAACGAACCAGGCACATCCAGTCCGATGTTACGTGCAAGGGCCATACAGTAGGCTTCATTAACCGCGCTGTTATCCAGCCCTTCAATGGCGGGCTTGATGATGTGGGTACTGGCGGCAGTACCGTGGCAGAGGTAAAATCGGTTGCCATCAAAGCGTACCGGTAATTTGTTCTGGGCTCCGGCCAGTGACAGCCGGATGCCGCTTTCACCAGCCAAGAGTGGTCTTCTGGGCAGATCCGCAATAATGGCGGCCAGCTCATCCCCGGACAATGCCTGGTAGCTGCCGGTGGCGGTCTCCGGCTGGATGGTGGCGGGATAGAGTGAAACCGCACCAGCGCAATCTCCACCAAGACGTTCCAGCAGGCCGTAGTCGTTATTCGGAGAGATACCAAGGTTACGGGCAATGGCGACCCGGATGCGTTCTTCAGGGAGCAGGTTGGTGAAAAATGGATGGGACGCGTCGGCCAGGTACGGTTCAGGACGAAGCGGCAAGGCCAGAGAGAGTGGAATGCGGGAGTTTTCCAGCCATTCTGTAGCGTACTGAAAGCAGAAACGCTTGTCGGCATTAAGCCACAGCCGCCCTACCAGCACCCCATCAATGCGTACCGAAAGTCCGCCGGTCATGCTGCGCTACCGGTGGAACTCCACCCGCGTGGGTGGGCTTCGAATTCGATACCAAGGCTGGCCGCAACATGCAGGACCTTGTCGAGCCGGACGGTTTCCTTGCCGTTTTCAAGGGCAGAAAGAAACGCATAGCTGACACCGCAGAGCGCCGCTGCATCTTCCAGCGTGAGTCCGTCGTCCTTGCGCTTCTGTCTGATGATCTGCCCGATTTCTTTGGCTGTGGCTATCTTCATACTTCCTCCTGCGTCATATACGATCATAGATATAGCACGCTGCTCTTCCATTTGATAGCTAAATATATATGATCGTAGATGTCGTGGTGTGGGGATACTGCGGCTCATCGGTTCGTTGAAGCTAATTTACCGATCGGTAGGTTTTGCTTGACAGGTTACCGGCATGGTCGCTATATACCGATCGGTAAACTCCTCTGCAGAAGGTGCCCATGACAACCCCTCAAACCGTTGAACATCCGCCCAATGCCCGGCAACGCCTGCTGGATGCAGCCCTGCAGCTCTTTTCCAGCAAGGGTTAGGCAGCCACCTCGGTGCGGGAGCTGGTGGAGGCTGCCGGTGTCACCAAGCCGGTGCTGTATTACTACTTCAAGAACAAGGAAGGGCTCTACCTGGCCTTGATGGGCGATGGGTTGGAGCTGTTTCAGCAGGTGGCCGAACAGGCTCGCCAGGCACCCGGTACGGTCAAGCAGCGCATCTGCGGCTATTGCACGGCGCTGCTGGATATTTTTGTTGAACGGTTGCCGGTGGCGCGACTGATTTACGCCATCTACTACGGTCCGTCCCAGGGGGCGCCGCACATTGATTTTGAGGCCTCCTTCAGCACCATGCTGATGCACATGGAACAGCTGGTACAGGAAGGCATCAGCTCAGGCGAGTTCCGCGCAGTCAATCCGGCTGATACGGCCTGGGCCATTGTGGCACTGTTGAACACCACCATGGAGGAACAGTTCAACCAAACCATGCCGGTGCGGGTTAATCGCGCCGGTCTGTTGCGGCTCTTGAGGCTTTTGTTCGAAGGGATTGGAAGATGAAACAGATCAGTATCATGCTGGTACTTGTGGCCCTACTGGCCGGTTGTTCAAAAAAGCAGGAGGTGGCGGTCAAGCCGCCCATTGCTGTGGAGCTGACATCCGCTGCAACGGCTGAATTGACCGAAGGGGTTGAGGTGACCGGCAATCTGGAGCCGAAATACAGTGCGGATGTCAAGACCCAGATCCCGGGATTGATCAAGGAGGTCTTTGTGACGCAATGGGTGCGGGTCCACAAAGGCCAGCCCCTGGCCCGGATCGATGTGGCCGAGACCGAGGCGCTCACCAAGCGGGCCGAGGCTGCGGTGGCGGCAGCCAGGGCCCAGTTGGCCCAGTCCCTGGTTACCCTGGCCAGGGCTGAGCGGGAAGAGGCCCGTGCTCTAAAGCTTAAGGAGGCAGGGCTGGCAACCCAGCAGGCCGTAGATGACAGCCGCACCGAGACCGCGGCTGCACGGGCACGGGTTGATGCTGCCAAGGCCCAGATCAGGGTGGCTGAGGAAGAACTGCGTCAGAGCAGGGCCCGGCTTGGCAAGGGCCTGGTGACAGCACCGCTGGATGGCGTGGTGGCCCTGCGGGATGTCAATGTGGGTGATCTGGCCAGTGATGCTGCCGCAGGCAAGCCGATCTTCAGGGTGGTGGATAACCGGATCCTGAACCTGACCGTAACCGTGCCCTCGGCAGACTCTGCCAGGGTCAAGGTAGGCCAGCCGCTTGAGTTTACCGTGGATGCCCTGCCGGGCAGGACCTTCAGCGGCACGGTGATGTTCATCAACCCGGAGCTGAACCCAAGTGATCGCTCGCTCAAGGTGGTGGCTGAGGTGCGTAACCAGCCGGAGCTGCTGAAGGGTGGGCTGTTTGCCAAAGGCAGGATTGTGACCGGCAAACGCAGCAGTGTGCTGCAGGTGCCGCGTGCTGTGCTGGCCCGGTATGACACCAGCCAGCAGACCGCCACCCTGTTTGTGGCAGAGGGGCAAACTGTCCGTAAGCGTAGCGTCACGACCGGTATGGTCAACGGCGATCTGGTTGAGATCAGAGAGGGCCTGAAATCTGGTGAACAGTATGTCAGCCGGGGCGGTTTTACCCTGCGTGATGGCGATAGGATAGCGGTGCAGGCAGCAGGAGCAGCCCAGTGATTCTCTCCGACCTGTCCATAAAACGGCCGATCTTTGCCACGGTGATGATGCTGGCCCTGGTGGCGCTGGGCTTCTTTTCCTACAAGCGGCTCTCGGTGGAGATGTTCCCCAATGTGGAGATGCCGGTCATCTCGATTGTGACCAAGTACCCCGGCGCCTCGCCCGAGACCGTGGAGCGCGAGGTCTCCAAGCGGGTGGAGGAGGCGGTCAACCAGATTGCCGGGGTCAAGCACGTCTACTCCTACTCCCGCGAATCGGTTTCCACGGTGGTGGTGGAGTTTCGCCTGGAAGAACGGCTGAACGACGTGGCCCAGGAGGCCCGGGCCAAGGTCAGCTCGATCCGGGGGCAGTTGCCCAAAGAGGCCGAGGAACCGATCATCCAGAAGCTGGATTTTAACGCCATGCCCTCGGCCGCCGTGGCGATCCAGTCTACAAACTTGTCCCAGCGCGACCTGACCACCCTGGTGGACAAGAAGGTGCGCAAACGGTTTGAGAGCGTGGCCGGGGTGGGCAAGGTGGAGCTGGTGGGCGGCGCCAAGCGGGAGGTACAGGTTGAGGTTGATCCGGTGCGGCTGGACTCCCTGGGGTTGGGGGTCAATGACCTGGTTAATGGCCTGAAGAGCGAAAACGTCAACACCCCGCTGGGCAGGATCACCAAAAACACGGCAGAGTATCCGCTGCGGGTGGAGGGCAAACCGGAGCTGGCCGATGAATACCGCAGCATGACCATCGCCTCCCGCAACGGGCGGCCGATCAGCCTGGGTGAGGTGGCAACGGTCACGGACGGTTCCGAGGAACGCCGCAAGCTGGCCCTGGTGAACGGACAGCCGGCCATTGGCCTGGATATCTACAAACAGTCCGGCGCCAATCAGGTGCAGGTGGTGGATAATGTCAAGAAGGTGATGGACAAGGTCAAGGCGGAACTGCCCCCTGGGGTGACCATCTCCCTGGTGCGGGACGGCTCGATCATGACCCGCCAGTCATTGGCTGATGTGGAGGAGACCCTGCTGGTGGGCGGCATCCTGACGGTGCTGATCGTGTTCATGTTCATCAACTCCTGGCGCTCCACCGTGATCACCGGCGTGACCCTGCCGATCTCGGTCATCTCCTCCTTTATCGTGATGAACGCCATGGGCATGACCCTCAACGTGATGACCCTGATGGCACTGTCCCTGGCCATTGGCCTTTTGATCGACGATGCGATCGTGGTGCGGGAGAACATCGTGCGCCACCTGGAGCTGGGCAAGGACCACATGGAGGCCTCCCGCTTCGGCACGGCCGAGATCGGGCTGGCGGTCTTTGCCACCACCCTGTCGATCCTGGCGGTGTTTGTGCCGGTGGCCTACATGCGGGGGATCGTGGGGCGTTTCTTCTTCCCGTTCGGCATCACGGTCTCCTTTGCCGTGCTGGTCTCGCTGTTTGTCTCCTTTACCCTGGACCCGATGCTTTCCTCCCGCTGGCATGACCCCGCGATCCATCTGCGGGGCAAACGCACGGGGCTGGCCCGCTGGCTGGAGCGCTTCAACGACTGGTTTGACCGCAGCGCCGACCGCTACCGCAGCATGATCGCCTGGGCGTTGCAGCATCGCCTCAAGGTGGTGATTGCCGCCGGAGTCGCCTTTGTGCTGGGCCTGGTGGTGATGGCAACCCTGGAGTCATCCTTTATGGTGCAGGAGGATAAGAGCGAGTTCCAGGTTTCGTTCCAGTCTGCGCCGGATGCCAGCATTGCCGAGAGCGAAGGCCGCCTGCGCCAGATGCTGGACAAGCTGAAGGATATCAGAGAGATCAGCCATACCTACGCTACCATCGGTGCCGGTGACAACGGCACGGTGCGGGAAGGGGTGCTGTACGTCAAACTCAAGGAAAAGTCTGACCGCAAACGGGGGCAGTTTGAACTGCAACGGCTGGTGCGGGAACGGTTCCGCAGCATTGCCGGCCTGACCTTCTCGATTGAAGAGGTGGGGGCAATCGGTTCCTCGGCCAAGCCGCTCAACGTCAATATCAAGGGGGATGATACCAACCTGCTCAAGCAGTATGCGGCCCAGCTCAAACAGGAGCTGTTCAGCGTTCCGGGCATTGTGGATCTGGCTGCCACCCTGGAGTATGACACCCCTGAGTACCGCTTGCGAGTGGACCGTGAAAAGGCCCAGTCTGCCGGGGTTTCCACCAGCCAGATCGTGGATGCGCTCTCCCGGCTGGTGGGGGGAGAGGCGGTCTCCTCCTACGAGGATGAGGATGGCGATGCCGTGGATCTGCGGGTGCGTCTGCCCAAGCAGTTGCGGGAACACCCGGCCCAGGTGCGGGACCTGAAGATTTCGGTTTCCGATGCCAACGGCAACACCAGGCTGGTGCCGCTAGCCAGCATTACCACTGAATATGTGGCTGCCTCACCAACCGAGATCAACCGCCGTGACCTCTCCCGTCTGGTCACGGTCTCGGCCAACCTGGACAACCTGCCGATCGGTACGGCCGTCAAGCAGGTGGAAGCGGTGGCCAAACGGGTCAAGATGCAGCCGGGCTACAGCATCGGCTTTTCCGGTGAAGCCGAGGACATGGCTGAGTCGTTCGGCTACATGGGCGAGTCGCTGATCCTGGCCGTGCTGTTTGTCTACCTGATCCTGGCAGCCCAGTTCGAGTCGTTCTTTGAACCGCTGGCCATCATGTTTTCCCTACCGCTCTCGATTGTCGGCATGGCTGCCATGCTGCGGATTACGGGCGACACCATCAACATCATGTCCCTGATCGGCCTGATCATGCTGATGGGGCTGGTCACCAAAAATGCCATCCTGCTGGTGGATTACGCCAAGGTCTTGCGTACCCGGGATGGTCTGGAGCGTACTGCTGCGGTGATCGAGGCAGGCCGTACCCGGCTGCGGCCGATCGTGATGACCACCCTGGCCATGATCTTCGGCATGCTACCGCTGTTTTTCGGCGTGGGTGCCGGTGGTGAAGGCCGCGCCCCCATGGCCCGCGCCGTGGTGGGGGGGCTGATCACCTCGTCGCTCCTCACCTTGATTGTGGTGCCGGTGATGTACACCTATCTGGACGATTTCAGCGGTTGGCTGAAGCGCAAGTGGCAGGGAAAAACAACAGAACGCGGATGACGCGGGCATATATGGTTTCACCACAGAGGACGCAGAGGAACACAGAGGAAAAGCTGAAAGTAGGCAGAAGGTTAAAAGCAAAACCATCGACTTTTAAACCTTGTTGTTTTGATCCAATAGACTTTTCTCCTTTGCCGTTCTCTGCGTACCTCTGTGCCCTCTGCGGTGAATGCAGTCTGTTTTGTTCCAGTGCCGTTATCATAGTTTTTGAGGTGCCATTACACTGATGTCATGTATCTCCCCCACCATACTGCTGGACTCCTGCAGCCCTGACCGTTTCAGTGCCTCCTGGCGCTTTGGCGGTCATGTTGGCACCCTGGTTGCCGAGACTCCTGATCAGGTGGTCAGCGTGCTGGAACAGGCCGAGGCAGCCACCCGACAGGGGCTGTACGCCGTGGGCTTTGTGGCCTATGAGGCAGCCCATGCACTGAATCCGTACCTACCCAGCCTTGCACAGCAACCCGGTCTGCCGCTGGTCTGGTTTGCCCTGTTTCAGCAGCGGGTTCAGGTCAAGGCCGGAGCTGGCCTGCCAGCCAACACCTGCCCTGCACCACAGCTGACGCCGGAAAGCAGCCAGACCGACTTTGAGATCGCCATCAGCCGGGTGCATGGTGCGATTGAGCAGGGTGAGACCTACCAGATCAACCATACCTTTCAGCTGGAAGGGGCGTGGCAGGGTGACCCGCTGCAGCTCTATGCCGGCCTGTTAAAGGCCCAGCAGCCGGCCTTTGGCGGTTATCTGGATATCGGTAGTCATGCCATCATCTCTGCCTCGCCGGAGCTGTTTTTTGCGGTGCAGGATGGCCGGATCACCACCCGGCCGATGAAAGGCACTGCCCCGCGGGGCAGGTTTCCGGCAGAGGATCAGGCGCTGGCAGAGCAGCTCCGGCTGAACGCCAAGGAGCAGGCTGAGAACCTGATGATTGTTGATCTGCTGCGCAATGACCTGGGACAGGTGGCTCAGACCGGTACGGTGCAGGCCACGGCGCTGTTTGAGCTGGAGACCTACCCCACCGTGCATCAGATGACCTCCACCATCACAGCCAGGTTGAAGGAGCATGTCGGTCTACGGGAGCTGTTCAGGGCGTTGTTTCCCTGCGGCTCAGTCACCGGCGCACCCAAGCGCCGCAGTATGGAGCTGATTGCTGCAATCGAGGGGCAACCGCGGGGCATCTACTGCGGTACCATCGGTTACCTGGCCCCAGGGGGTGAGATGGCCTTCAGTGTTGCCATCCGCACCCTGCTGTTCAACCAACAAAGTGGCAGGATCAGCATGGGGGTGGGCAGCGGCATTACCTGGGATGCCCGGCCCGCTGCCGAATATGCGGAATGCCTGCACAAGGCCGCGTTTCTTGCCCGACCTCCTGCACCCCGATTACTGGAATCACTGCTGCTGGAACAAGGCTGCCATCCCCGGCTTGAGCAGCACCTTGACCGGCTCTGCTGGTCAGCCCAGCGCTTGGGCTACAGCTGCGACCAACAGCAGATCAGGCAGACACTACTGGAACATGGTGCCGGCACAACCGGTCAGCACAAGACCCGCTTGCTGCTGGCGCAGGATGGCAGCCTGCAGGTCGAGTCAGCGCCCCTGCAACCCCTGGAACAGCCGCTGAAGGTTGCCCTGGCAACCGCGCCGGTGGATCCGGACGACCTGCTGCTGCATCTCAAGACCGAGCAACGGCAACGCTACAACCAGGCCCGGCAGGAACATCCCGAGGCTGATGAAGTGTTGCTCTGCAATAACCGGGGGCAGCTGACCGAAGGCAGCTTCACCAATCTGGTGCTGAAGCTGGATGGCCGGCTGGTTACGCCGCCGCTTTCCTGTGGTCTGCTGCCGGGGGTGCTGCGCCAGGAGCTACTGAAAAAGGCAGCCATTGCAGAACAGGTGCTGTACCCGCAGGACCTGGTGCAGGCCGAAGAGATCTGGCTGATCAACAGCGTGCGGGGCTGGCTGCGAGCCGAGTTAACTGCCTGAAATTTTACCACAGAGGGCGCAGAGGAAAAGATGAGAGGAAAAACAATAAACAGATACACCAAAAAATCAGAGGCTTACATCTTATCCATACCTGTTAAGTGCTTTTTGTTGTCCTCTGCGTACCTCTGCGTCCTCTGCGGTGCGCTTATCTGGTGTCTTTCAGCAACATCCGCCCTGGCAGCCCCCCAAGTGCTGACCCTGGAGGATTGTCTCAAGATTGCCGCTGAGAAGAACCTGGATATCCTGAAGGCCAAGGAATACGCCGCCTATGTTCAGGGCCGCTATGTTGAAGAACGTGCCGCGGCCTTGCCGCAACTGGGCCTGCAGGCCGGTTTTGGCTATAGCAAGGATGACAGCACCAAGGCACTCTACGGCTCGGCCCAGATGCAGAACAGCCGCACCGTAGACCTGACCCTGTCCCAGCCGCTTTACACCTGGGGCAAGATCAACGCCGCCCTTAGGGCTGCCGAGGTGGGGCTCAAGACCGCTGACCAGCAGTTGCGGCTGTTTCGTCAGGCCGCCTTCCGGGATGTATCCATCGCCTTTTACGACGTGCTGCTGGCCAAGGAGTTGTTCCGCCTGGCCCAGGAAAACCTGGCTCAGAAAGAGCGTCATCACACCGAGGCCAAGCGTAAGTTTGAGACCGGTGTTGCCACGGATTATGATCTGCTGGCCGCCGAGGTGGGGGTGCAGAATGCCCGGCCCGAGCTGATCAGCACGATCAACAGCATCCGCATCAGCCGTGAGCGCTTGCGTTTTTTACTGGGACCGGATCAGCCTGAGCTGGAGATAATCGGCAGGCTCGACACGCAACCGGAACAAACCCCGGGCTATGAGGCCTCCCTGCAGATCGCCTTGGATAAACGGCCTGAGCTGGCTGATCAGAAGCTGAGGATCGGCATCAATCAGGAACTGGTCACGATTGCCGATGCCGATGACAAACCCAGGCTGGATCTGAAGGGCAGTGCGGGCTGGCATCAACTGGAACTATCCGACCCCGGCCCCACCCGCCGTTCGGACGGCCCGGCCTGGAACGCCGGCATCTACCTGACCTTCCCGTTCTTTGACGGTCTGCGCAGCCGGGGCCGCACCCAGCAGGCCAGAAGCGATCTGCGTACCAGCCAATTGCAGGAACAGCAGCTGCGGGACAACATCACCCTGGAGCTGCGCACTGCCCTGTACCGCTTGACTGAAGCGACTGAGACCATCACCGCCTTGTCCGGTACGGTCAAACAGGCGCAGCGGCTGCTGCAGATGGCGGAAAAAGGGTTTGAGTACGGGGTCAAGACCCGGCTTGAGGTGGATGATGCCCAGACCAATCTGCTGCGGGCCCAGGGCAACCTGGCCCGGGCCAACCGCGATTATCTTGCGGCCAGGGTTAACCTGCAATGGGCCATGGGCACGGCAGGGGAGTGAGGTACGCGGCTGGGTCTGGTCCCTTGAGCCTGGATGCAACAGTGACGTCTCCGTGGCGCACTCCACCACCTGAATTCTGCGGTTCATAGGCCTAGTTCGCTGCAGCCGATAAACGCAGCCAAAGACTTCAGACAGCATCGGCTGTTTTATGTTCCATTTTGCTGAGAATTACCACGCTGTTCGGGCGAGCTAAACAGAAAAGGGGCGTCACAGATGTGACGCCCCTTTGTTTTGGGCAACTCTACGTATGACTGAAGAGTTAGGCTTTTGCTACAGTCACGGTCAGGCTGGCGGCTGCTTTGACCTGCAGGGCTGAGACACCGGCAGCAGGAAAGTGCCCACCAGCAACTACCAGGCCAGCAGGCACCGCATCCTTTACCTGCACGGTCAGGGTAACAGAGGCGCTGTTGGCGGAAAGGGCCAACTGGTCGCCGTCCTTGACTGACAGGCGGTTTGCGTCGGCTGTGCTAATCAGCACCAGCGCCTCGGGTGCCACCACCAAGTTGTTGGCCGACCAGGAGGTGTAGCTGCCATTGTGACGCAGGAATGGGGCGACCAACAGGGTCATGGAGCCGGGGGCGTGGGCCTGCGGCGCAACAAAGGCCAGTGCCGGGGCAGCCAGTTTCTGCTTGGCAAGCGGTTTGATCTCCTGTTGCAGGGCAGCCAGGGAGGGGATGGCGCCGCCAGCCAGCCGGGCATACAGGTCACCCAGGATAACATAGTCGGGACGGGCCTCACCCGGTGGTGTGGCTGCTGCAGCAAAGCTCTGGGTGCGGTTGTCGGTGGTGGTGAAGGAACCGGCCTTTTCCGGCGCTGCAGCAGCCGGCAATACGATGTTGGCCAGCTGTGCTGTTGCGGTGGGGAACAGGTCCAGTACCACCAGGCATTCCAGTTTCTGCAGGGCTGCAGCAACCTTGGCGCGGTTGGGAAGTTGCAGCAGGTCACTGCCCATCACGTACAGGCAGCGGATCTCGCCTTTTTCAATGCCGTCCAGCATGCCGAACAGGTCCTTGCCGCCGTTACCCGGCGCAACGCCCATATCAAGCATGCCCTGAGTGTTGTTCTTCTCGTCGATCGGATAGACATCGGCAGCGGTCAGGATTGCCAGGTTCAGCGCGCCGGTCACGGCGGCAGCCGCATCGGTGCTCCGGATGAATTCATGGCCGTACAGCACGGCAACCTGGCCCTGGATAAAGGAGACCGCATCAGTAAAGGCGGCCTCATCCAGGCCGGTGGCGGCCTGAATCTGGTCAAAGCTGGTGGTGGCAATGGCCTGCGTAAAGGTATCCAGGCCCGTGGCAGCAGCGGCCTTGCCCTGGCTGATGGCGGCCTTGGCCAGACCCAGGGCTACGAATCCTTCGGAACCGGCCTTGTAGCGCAGGGCGCTGTTGCTGAACTTGTCCAGCGAGGTGGGGCGAGCCGAGGCGATCACCAGCTTGGCGTCGCACTTGGTGGCGGCCTTGATGGCGCGGTAGCCGAACCCGGCCGACTCGGCCTTCAGGTCGGAGCCCAGCACGATGATGCAGCCGGCCTGCTCCAGGGCATCCATCGGTTTGGTGGCGCCGGTCATGCCGATCAGCTTGGCCTGCAGTTCCTGGGCCTGGGCGTAGCCGAGGCGGGCCTCGGAATCAAGGTTGGCGGAACCGATCGCTTCCTTGATCAGCTTGGCAAACAGGAAATTTTCTTCATTGGTAACGCGGGGTGAGCCGATACCGGCCACGGCAGCGGCACCGTACTTGGCGATGATCTCCTTAGTGGCAGAAACAGCGGTGGACAGGGCAGCCTCCCAGGTGGTGGGTTTCTGTTGGCCGTCAACCCCTTTCACCAGCGGTTGGGTCAGGCGCTCGGCAGCGTTGAAGGCGCTGTAGCCGAAGCGGCCGTTGATGCAGAGGTTGCCGTTGTTGTAGGTGCTGTCGTCGCTGGTGACCCGGG